>CAZGOY010000045.1:0-2025 GCA_964527565.1 uncultured Sulfuricella sp.
GATGAAGAGAGGGCGGTGGGTATGGGGGCCACCGCGATAGCGGTTTAGTTCAACCCTTATTATCTGTAGCACCTAAGGCGCCATCACCATTTGTCGCGCCTAAGGTGTACCCCCATCGTCCAGTCGTCGTACCTAGGGGGCCGCCAATAAAATTGACTTCGTCACGTATTGCAGTTGCATCGCCATCTATCCACAAGAAATGGTGGTTACCAAGCCCAGACGCTTGCAAATCACGAGTGCACCAATACAAGTTGACGTCCCTGGACGTAAAGTTAAGTGCTCCGCTATTTAGGCCGGAAAAGTTGTTGTCAACCGCATCCTTGACCACGCCGGAACCGAATGTGACCATGAACTGGTTAGCGGCCGGTTGGCTGGGTAAGTTGTTAACCGAGTCGATGATGGGGGGGATATACGTACTTGCACTAGGTACGGTCCAGTCGGCCCAATTATTTAGCAAATCATGGGCGGGATTGATGGTCATGGTGCTGCCGGAGAAGCTGACTTGGCTGGTGTCGGTGACGGCGATGGTGCGGCTGCCGCTGGCGGTCAGGTTGGTGATGGTGATATTGCCCGAGCCGGCGCGCACCGCTTCGTTGAAGGTGAGCACGATGTTGCTGTTGGCGGCCACGTTGGTGGCTTCGTCGGCCGGGCTGCGGCTGGTCAGGGTCGGGGCGGTGGTATCGGTTACCGTACCGCTGATGGCGAAGTTATAGGGGTTCTCGTTGCTGTCGTTGGTGGTAAAGCTGATCTGGCCGCTCTTGGTCCCAGCGGTGGTGGTATCCAGGCGCACGGTGAAACTGTCGGAACCACCGGCGGCGATGGTGCCGGCAAGTGGCTCGATAATGGTAAAACCGGTCGGCACGCTGAGTCCGGAGGTGGTCAGCGTAGCATTGCCGGTATTGTGGACGTAGAAGGTTTTCGAGACCGCGCTGCCAGCTAGGGTGGCACTGCCAAAATTGGTGTTGTCCGTGGCCGTCGGTGCTGTGTCGCCATCTACGATCTCTGTGCGGACGTAGCCACCAAAGACTGCCACTTCAGGCGCGGTTGTAACGGCTGCCGTCGTAGCAATCGAGAAGGTGCCGCTGGCCGACAACCCACCAGGATCAGTGGCTGTAACGCGAACCGTATAGTCAGGGCTGCCAGTTGGGGCAATACCGCTAAAGGTGCGGGTGGTTGGGTTGAAGGTCAGCCAAGTGGGTAGGGCGATGCCGTTGCTCAGGCTGGCAGAATAGCTCAACGCATTGTTGTCCGGATCGGTGAATGTGGTGGACGAGAACGCAAAGGAAGAACTTCTGCCTTCTTGCATGCTTTGGTTGGCGAGTGCATTGGCAAGCACCGGGGCACGATTGGCTGCATCATCGTTGAGGATGATGCCCACAGCGTTGGTAGCGGATATGGTCGTCCCCGCCGATGGTGCGGATAACTGAACTGAGAAACTTTCTGCCGCTCCGTTGTTCTCGTATGTATTGTCGCCGCGAACATAAACCGTAATGCTCTGGGTGCTCACATTTGCCGCAAAATTCAATATGCCGCTCAAGGGGTGGCTTGCATCGTTAACAAAATCCCCGTCAGCAGCACGCGCTGTGCCAGCCCATGTTTCCCAGTTAACTGTCGAGGCAATACTCAAATCACCAGACCTCGTCACACTAAAGGTAAAGGGTGTTGCTACGCCATTGTTTCCTTCCGCCTTGCTCGCGCTGTTGGAGGCAATTGAAAGCGTTGTCGCTGGAGCGCGCGTTGAAAAGTTCAATTGTCCGGCAGTCAATCCAGCAAAGCTGTTGCCAGCAGTGTCTCTGACTACCCCGCCCCCAAACGTGACCTCGAAGCGGCTGCCCCAAGACAAATCACTATCTGGGTTGATCGTCATAACCCTTCCGGTGCTATCAAAAATCACTTGGCTACCCGTCACATCAATATCGCGCCCGCCGCCTAACGTCAGATTGTTGATGCGGATATTGCCCGAGCCGGCGCGCACCGCCTCGTTGAAGGTCAGCACGATATTGCTGCTGGCGGCGACATTGGTGG
>CAZGOY010000045.1:2125-24507 GCA_964527565.1 uncultured Sulfuricella sp.
CTTCGTCGGCGGGATTGCGGCTCGTGAGTGTGGGCGCGGTGGTGTCGGCTGGCGTGGACCCCGAAGCGGTTGCCGACAGCGAATAGGCCCCGGTCGAACTGCTGTAGCCGCCGGCGGCAACGTAGTAGGTGCCGGAACTGGTGGGGGTGTAGGTGATCAGGGAGTTGCCATTTCCACCACTATCGTCATTATAGGCAACCTGCGTGCTGCTGGAGTTGAAGATGCGCAGGTAAGAGTCGAGGTTCGACCCGCTGGTCTTGTCCTGGCGGAAGGTGTAGGTGGTGCCGGCGGTGAGGGAAATACGGAACCAGTCCTGGTCGCCCGCCGTGTCGATGGTGCTGCCATTGCTGCTGTTCAAGGCCAGAGTGGCAGTTGTGGCTGTCGAATTGGCAATATCGCTACCGGTCGTTGGTGGCGTGGTTGTTGCGGCAGCCGTACTGAAATTCAGTCCACCCGCCGTCAAACCAGCATAGTTATTGCCGGCCGTATCCTTGACCACACCCGAGGCGAAAGTGACCTCGAAGCGATTACCCGCGCTCAGGTCGGCGCTCGGGTTGATGGTCATGGTGCTGCCGGAGAAGCTCACCTGGCTGGTATCGGTGACTGCGATGGTGCGACTGCCGCCGGCGGTGAGGTTCGTGATGGTGATGTTGCCCGTGCCGGCGCGTACTGCCTCGTTGAAGGTCAGCACGATATTGCTGCTGGCGGCGACGTTGGTGGCTTCGTCGGCGGGATTGCGGCTCGTGAGTGTGGGCGCGGTGGTGTCGGCTGGCGTCGTTGATCCGGCTGGCAGGGTCACGTTCAGGTTGTAGTTTGATGCAGAGGTGTTGTACGGATCGACCCGCAGGTAATAGGTCTGCCCGGACGCGACGGTGTAACTGAAGCTTTCGCTGTTGGAGCTGCCATTCACCGATGATCGTAGCGCTGTTCCTGTACTGTTGTACAGCCGCAAGTCCAGATCGCCCGCCAGCCCCGTCAGGGCAAAATTTGCCGTACCAGAAGTGGCCGCCGTGAATTTGTAGTAGTCGTCTGCGTCTGTGCCGCCCACCGATCCGGTAATCGTGCTATTGCCCGTCAACTGATGAGCGGTACTGGTGGTGTTGCCAGCATCGGTAATGTTGGTGCCGCTGACGATGTCATTATTAGGCATTATTAATCCCTTTCCAATTAATCCGTAGTGTGCCGCTACCCCTCCAATTTGCATTATGCGTATATCCCAGGCAAGGATTTTCCCCCCCCCCCCCCGGCAGCGCAACCTCATTTCCAGTTTGCGTGAATAGGTGATGTCAGCGGAGAAATACGGGTCAAATGGGCGGTAGTGCAATTGCACCCGATGCCAAATTTTGTAGCGGATGTGGCTTGAAGCTGACCTGATTTCACGGGTGTTGCGGTTGGTAATAGAACGCGCCGTCTCGACAGCGGGGGCACTACCAGTCAGTCAATATGAAAGGAAATCAGGCACTCCCTTGCTCAAAGAATGGATACCGCCTTGATCTGGGCAAAAACCCGCCGTCCGGGGACCAGTGCCAGCAATGCCGCAGATTTGCAGGAAACCTGTGCCAGTAGCGGGATGCCTTTCAGGCTCAAGCGCACCTGAGTGCGCCCATCGCCTTCCGGGGCTGTTTCCACGACTTCCGCCGGGAGTATGTTGAGGATGCTGGTTTCATGCGGCTCGCTCAGCGCCAGGCTGACATCCCGCGCCAGAATACGCGCCCTGACGGGTGAGCCGACAGAGCTTGCGTGGCGGGGCAGCCATAAATGACCGCCGGCAAAATCCAGCCGCGTCAGCGCGAAGTCGCTATCGTGTGCGCCGATGATGCTTTCTACCATGACGCCTGCATCACCGCCGTGGGCCAAGGGCAAATCAAGGCGCGCCATGATTTCCGCCACCGGTCCCATGGCCGTGACCCGCCCTTCATCCAGCAATACCACGGTGTCCGCCAGCCGCGCCACTTCGTCCGGGGAATGGCTGACGTAGAGCACCGGGATGGAAAGCTCGCGGTGCAAGCGTTCCAGGTAGGGCAAAATTTCCGCCTTGCGCTGGTGGTCGAGTGCCGCCAGCGGTTCGTCCATCATCAACAGCCGGGGTTTCACCGCCAGTGCGCGGGCGATGGCCACGCGCTGGCGCTCGCCGCCGGAGAGTTTGTCCGGCTTGCGTTCCAGCAAGTGGCCGATGCCCAGCAGTTCGATGATGTGGTCGAGGGCGGCGCGCGCCAGCGGCTCGGCGGCGCGCTTCATGCCGTATTCCAGATTGCCGCGCGCGCTAAGGTGCGGGAACAGGCTGGCTTCCTGGAATACGTAGCCCAGAGGGCGCCGGTGCGTGGGCAGGAACAGGCTTCCGTCTTGCCAGGTTTCCCCGTTGACCAGCAGCCGCCCATCCGGCGCGTGCTCCAGTCCGGCGATAAGCCGCAGCAGCGTGGTCTTGCCGGAGCCGGAATGGCCGAACAATGCGGTGACGCCGTGACCGGGCAGTTCCAGATCAACATCGAGCTTAAAGCCGCACCGCTCAAGTTTGAAACGGGCGCGGATGTGGTGCGATGTCATGGATGCACCACCAGGTAACGCCGGTTGAGAAAATACACGGTCAGCAGTAGCAGGAATGATGCTGCCAGCAGCCCCCCCGCAAGCACGTGGGCGCTGGCATAGTCCATCGCCTCGGCGTGATCGTAGATGGCGATGGAGAGCACGCGCGTCTCGCCCGGAATGTTGCCGCCAACCATCAACACCACGCCGAATTCACCCACGGTGTGGGCAAAAGTCAGCGTGATGGCGGTAAGAAATCCGCGCTTGGAAAGCGGGGCAACGATACTGAAGAAGCTGTCCCACGGCCCGGCGCGCAGAGTGGCTGCCGCTTCGGTCATGCGCCTGCCCACGGCGGCGAAGGCGTCCTTCAGCGGTTGCACCATGAAGGGCAGCGAATACAGCGCCGAAGCCAGCACCAGGCCGCTGAAGGTAAAAGCCAGGTGGCCGATCCCCATGCCCTCCAAGGTGCTGCCGAGAGGCCCGTGCGGCCCCAGCGCCACCAGCATGTAAAAACCCAGCACCGTGGGCGGCAGCACCAGCGGCAGCGCCACCACAGCTTCAATTGCCACCGCGAAGCGCGCGCGCGTGCGCGCCAGCCACCACGCCAATGGCGTGCCGATCAGCAGCAGCAGCAAGGTGGTGACGGCGGACAGCGCCAGCGTGGTTTTAAGTGCCAGGAAATCGGCGTCGGACATGCTTATTTTCCATCCTCACCGGGAAGTGTGAAACCGTAACGCCGCATCACGGCACGCGCCGGCCCGCTTGTCATGTAATCCGCGAAGCGGGCAGCCAAGGGGTTGTTGGCGGCGCGCTTGGTGACGGCAAAGCCTTGCTCCAGCGGTTCGTGCCACTCAGCAGGGATCAGCGTCCAGGCGCCCTTGCCCTGCATGGTGGGGGACAGTACCAGCGCCAGGGCGACGATGCCCGCTTCCGCCGCGCCGGAATCGACGAACTGGGCAGTGTGGGCGATATTCTCACCCAGCACCAGTTTTGCCTGCAAGGATTCCCAAACGCCCTGATGTATCAAAGACTCCTTGGCGCGCAGGCCATAGGGCGCATGCTGCGGATTGGCGATGGCAAATTTGCGGATCGGCGCGGAGGGCAGGTCTTTCAACGGTGTTTTCGCCAGTTCCGGCTTGAGGCTCCACAGGACGATGCGCCCGATGGCATAGGGGCGGGTGCTTCCCGCCGTCAGGCCTTTCTTTTCCAGTTCGCGCGGATAAGCGATGTCGGCGGAGAAATACAGGTCAAAAGGGGCGCCGTTCTGTATCTGGGTATGAAATTTGCCGGAAGAACCATAGATGACTTCCACCTTGTCTGATGGGTGAGTTGCCCGGAACGCTTCCACGATTTCTGCCATGGCGTATCTCAGGTCGGCGGCGGCGGCCACCTTGAGTTCACCGGCGTGGACGGAAAAGGCGCACAGCAGGGCAAATAACAGTGCCGACAGACGGATCAACTTCATTGCATGACTCCCTGATCTTGATAAACCCAGCGGTTGAGCAGCGTTCGCGCCATGTCCCCGACTTCGGAAGCTGTCAGACCCAGCGGGCCGCTGCCCTGTTTCACCAGCGCATCGGCGGCGGCGCCGTGCAGGTAAATGGCCAGCAACAGCGCTTCCAGCGGCGCCACGCGCTGGGCGAGCAGCGCTGCAACAATACCGCTCAACACATCGCCCATGCCGGCGCTGCTCATGCCGGGATTGCCGGTCGGGTTGACGAACCAGCGGCCATCCGGAGTGGCGCAAAGGCTGCCCACCCCCTTGAGCGCCACCAGGCAGTTGAAGCGCACGGACAATGCGAGGGCGGCAGCGATGCGGTCATTCTGTACTTCGCTGGTGTTGCAGGCGAGCAGGCGGGCGGCTTCAGCCGGATGGGGGGTGAGCAGGGCGGGGGTCGGGCGATTTTTCAACAGGGTTTGCAGCGCTGGGCTGGCGGCGACCAGATTGAGGGCATCGGCATCCAGCAGCAAGGGAATGTCGGCGGGCAGCATGCGCTCCAGCAGGGTGGCGGCATATGCCGACCGCCCCAGGCCGGGACCGACTGCCAGGCAGTTCAGTGCGGGGTGGGCAAGCAGCGTTTCGGGCGCGCCCAGCATCAACTCGGGTTGCGCGAAATCAACTGCGGGAGCCTGCTCCGCAAGCAAGCCGAGATAGACCCGTCCGGCACCGCATTTGAGCGCTGCCCGCCCCGCCAGCAGGGCGGCACCGACCATGCCGTCGGCGCCGCCCAGGATGCCGACGCTGCCAGTCAGCCCTTTGTGGCAGTTGTATGGGCGCCGGGGCAAGGCACGTGCAACGCTGCGGTCGAGCAGGCTTCCTCCCGGCGGTAGCAGGGTAGGCGCATCCAGCCCGAGCACGGCAAGCAGCTCATTTTCCGCGAGACTCGCGGCGCCTTGTTCCAGGCGGTGAGTTTCCGTAGCGGGATAAATGGGCGTCATGCCGGTTCCCAATATTCGATGACCAGCTGCAAGGTCTGTGCGCCGTTGTACTCGTTGACATCCAGGCGGTAAACGGCGTGAATGTCTTCCGGCAATGGCTCAGTGCGGGAAAAAAGAATGGCATCGTGGCGGATTCCTGGCCGGGAAAGCCGCAGGCGCAAGTGTTTCTCGCCGACCACGCGCTGGTTTTCCACCATGAAGCGGCCACTGAACAGCGGGGCGGGAAAACCCTGCCCCCAAACTTCCTGGCGCAGGCGCTGCGCCAGTTCCAGCGTGGCCTCCTGGGGGGTCAGTTCGCCGTCGGTTTCGCTGACGGGTTCGAGATCGTCGGGAGACAGCAGAAACTGCGTCACCGCTTCAAAAGCATCGGAGAATTCATCGAGCCGCGTGCCCTCAATGGTGAGTCCGCAGGCCGCCGCGTGGCCGCCAAAACTTTGCAACAGGCCGGGGTGCCGCTTGGCCAGCAGATCAAGCGCATCGCGTAAATGCAGGCTGCGGATGGCGCGCCCGGAACCCTTCAGCTCGCCGTCATTGCCGGGGGCGAAAACGATCACCGGGCGGTGAAAACGCTCTTTGAGACGCGCGGCCAGGATGCCGACGATTCCTGGGTGCCAGCCGACATCGTGCAGACACAGGGAATAGCGGTGCTGCGCCATCTCGCCATCGCACAGGGTGTCCAGCATTTTCAATTCGGCAGCGGCTTTCATCTCGGCCTCGATTTCGCGCCGTTCGCGGTTGAGATCATCGAGTTGTTGCGCCATTGTCAGCGCACGGGTTTCATCGTCGCACAGCAGGCATTCGATACCCAGCGCCATGTCGTCGAGACGTCCGGCTGCATTCAGGCGCGGGCCAACGGCAAATCCCAGGTCTGAAGCGGTGGTGCGCGCCGGGTCGCGGCGGGCAACGTGGAGTAGGGCACGGATGCCGGCGCAAGCCTGTCCGGCGCGGATACGTTTCAGCCCCTGATGCACGAGAATGCGGTTATATCCTTCGAGCCTGACCACATCGGCCACCGTGCCCAACGCAACCAGGTCGAGCAGCTTGGCGAGATGGGGTTCCGCCCTGTCGGCAAAAGCGCCGCGCTTTCGCAGCTCTGCGCGTAGCGCCAGCATGACGTAGAAGATGACGCCGACACCGGCCAGGTGCTTGCCGGGAAATTCGCATCCGGCCTGATTGGGGTTGACGATGCAGGCAGCTGGCGGCAATGCGTCGCCCGGCAAATGATGGTCCGTCACCAGGGTCTCCATGCCCAACAGCCGGGCCGTTTCGATGCCTTCCACACTGGCGATGCCGTTATCTACCGTAATCAGGATGTCCGGGTGACGCTGGGCGGCGAGGCGGGCAATTTCCGGCGTCAGGCCATAGCCGTATTCAAAGCGCTTGGGAACCAGGTAATCGACCTCGGCACCCAATTCGCGCAACGCCCGCACCGCGACGGCACAGGCCGTGGCACCGTCGGAATCGTAGTCGGCGACGACCAGCAGGCGTTTTCCGGCAGCAATGGCGTCAGCCAGACGGCACGCCATATCCGGGGCATTTTTCAGCGTATCGAACGCCAACATCCCGGCCAGTCCGTATTCAAGCTGGCTTGCGGAATCAACCCCACGTGCCGCGTAAATGCGCGCCAGCACGGAGGGCAGCCCCGCATTGCTCAACGCATCGTAATATTGCGGTGGGTAGCTGCGGGGTCGAATGCGGGGCATGGCTCATCAGGTGGAGAAGATTCAAGAAATGCCAGGGCGATCATGGCGTTGGTGTCACGCAGGCGGCGCGAGAGCAAGCGCGCGATGTTGCGGTAAAACCGGGTGCTGGCGGAAGGGTTCTTCCAGAAATCGTTTTCCGAAAGCCGCAGCAAAATGCAACGCGACACGGAACGCACACTGGCGGAGCGCACATCGCTGTCCACCAGCGCCATTTCGCCAAAGCAGCTGCCGGCACCGAGTTTGGTCAGGACTTTCTCTCCGCCGACTTCAAGCCTCTTGCGGATTTCCACCTCGCCATCAATGATGACGTACATGAAGTTTCCGCTGCTGCCTTCGGTAAGAATCGTTTCATGGGGATTGAAAACACATTTTTCAGTATTGCCCAGCAGGTCAATCAAATCCGACTGGGTAAAACCGGAAAAGACCTCGACGCTGTTCAGGAGACGCAGAATAAGCCGTTCCAGATCGAATGTGCTCAGGGTGGATTTAACCCATCCGCTCATAGTGTTTGCTCCAATTTTCAAGAACGAGTGTCAGCCCAGTTTACCTGCAAAGACATTAATAAAAAACCCGAATTGGCAATAAACGTCAGCCGTACACAGCGGTGACGGTTGGCAGATGGACAGGTGGTCGTCATGCTGGTTTATCCCCGCGAAATATTGCACAATCAGGCCCCTCAGCTACGAGGGGATGAAGGTGCAGAATACGACGCGCACGGACATGAAACACGGCTGTTGGAAGACGAAAAAACCGGGAAACCGCATAATCGAGGCTGGAGATGGAATCTCAAATGCTTCCTGACAGGGATATTACCGTCTCGGTGGTAATGGCGGTGTACAACGCCGAGCCCTATGTTCGGGATTCAATTTTGTCGGTACTTCGCCAAAGCCATACCAATCTTGACATCGTCATTGTGGATGACTGCTCGACGGATGGAAGCGCCAATGTCATCCGCGAACTGGCCAGCGCGGATGAGCGTATCCGGCTGTTCCGTACGGGCCGCAACAGCGGTGGGCCCGCACATCCAAGAAACAGGGGAATAGAGCGTGCCTGCGGGGACTATGTGGCCTTTATCGACGCGGATGATTTATGGAACCCGGATAAAATCGAAAAGCAGCTTGCCGCCCTGGCTACAGGCAAGGTGATGTCGTTTACCGACAATCGGATCATTGATGGGCGGGGCACGGTTTTGATGCCTCGCATGTCCGGGGTAGTTCGATTTTTCAGAAAACGGCTTGCTCGGTACGGGGTGAAATTCCTCTTGCTTTCAAACCAGATCGTGCTTTCCTCCGTCTTGCTGGATAAAACGGTCTTGGACCATATGCGCTTTGACGAAGATCCCTTGACTGTCGAAGATTACGGGCTGTGGTTGAAGGTGGCGTATCTCTATCCAGAAGGGCTTTCTTATCTGGATTTGCCGTTGACGAGCTACCGCAGACATCCTTTGGGAATCAGTGCGGACTACACTTTGGGACGCATCAAAGGAACCTACTGTATAAGCAAGTTCTATCTCGAAGAAAAGAAACCCGTGCATCCATTCTGGGGGCTGGCGGGGTGTATTCTGAGAGCCGGTAAGTCGGCTGTTGAAATGTCGGCAAAATAGCGGGCCGCCAATCGTGTGAGCGCCGCTTTTTATCTTCGCTTTTTCATCTGCGCCAGCCGGATTTCCATATTTTCCAACTGGTCGAGGGCCATTTTGAACATGCCGCTTTTGAGGGTGTAGTTCTCGTCCAGCAGTTTTTCCTGTTCCGATTTTACCGAGTGGTGTTTTTCCGAGAGCTGGTCGATGAGGGTGCGGAACTGTTCGATTTCCCCGGTGAGTTGTTGTGTCTGTTGTTTGAGCTGGTCGCGTTCCTGTTGGGTGGCGAGGGCCGCACGCTTGATCTGCTCGTGGTCGTTGCTCAGGCGCTCCAGTTGCTGGCGTTCCAGGGCGGGGCGCGATTTGAGCTGGGTGATTTCCTGTTTTAGTTCATTCTTGGCCTTGCTCTCCTGGACCACTTGCGTCAGCGAGGCGACACGGTCGCGGGTGAGGTCTTCCAGCAGGCGTTTCAGTTTGCCGTGCTCGGCAATCGCTTCTTCGACCTTGTTGCGATACAGGTCGCGCTCGCCCGCCAGGGTTTCCAGGTAACGCTTGAGTTCATGCGGGTTTTGCGTCTGCGGCAGGGGCTGGCCGGGCGAAACGGCGGATTTGATCGCCGATTCCGGCAGTTTCTGCGCCAGTTGCTCGATTTCAAAAACGATGCTGTCGAAAGCGATGGCCTGATCGACCGGCGAGGCGGCGTTGAGGAAACGATTGCGCAGTTGTTTGACGTCGAAGGGAAAATTTCCGGTCTTGATGCCCGCCTTGCGAGCGATTTCATCCACGCGCCGCAATTCTGCGACGGCGGTATCGAATACGGCGGCTTCCTCCACCGAGGTTTCGGCGGCCATGAAGCGGGATCGCAGTTCTTCCGGTTTCACGTCGGATTTTCTCCAGTCATCAGGCGCTCATTGTGAGAGGAATTCCTCACCTTGCAAGGCGACTTCCTTCGCCAAGCCCGGAATTTCTCCCATGACGATCTCGTGGCGCGGCAGGGTGTCGCGGTCGAGGTCTTCCTGGTAGCGGGCCAGCGAAACCAGTTCGTAACCCTGTTCCTTCCAGCCGACCAGCAGGGCCTCGAATACGGCGGCGAATTGCATGCCTTCCAGTTCCGCGCGCAGGGTATAGACGTGGCCGGCGGGTGGCGGGTTGCCGGTCAGGGACAGCAGGTGTTGCGCCACGTTGCCGGTGTTGATGCCATTGATGCCGATCAGTTCATCCAGCGTCGGCAGGGTGGTGGGCAATTGCGGGCAGGCGATGATTTCCGCGCGCCACACCGGAATGTAGGGATGGGTGCCGCGCGTGTCGGAAGCATAATCCATCCCGTTTTGCTGTTCCAGGCGCAGGGCATGGATATTGGTTTGCCAGGCGGCGGCGCCGTGTGTTCTGGCCTTTTCTCCGAAGATTTCCTGGAAGCGTTCGTCGGCGCGCTTTAACTGTCGTGCCGTCCATTTCGCATCGCCTGTTGCCGCGCCATCCTGCCAAGCGAGTCGGTCGATGCAGTGGATGCCGGTCTCGAAACCGTTGTCGCGCACCATGCGCATGATGGCGGCGCACCGCTTGCCGATGTCCGGCGCGGGCAACAGGGTGCCGTAGAGCAGGGTTTTCAGGCCATATTGCTCAAGGCGCGTGATACGCGGCGATTTGCGCATGAAACCCCGGCGAAATAGCTGGTTGACGATGCGTCCGCTACGGTCGGCACCCAGGTTAAAAAGGAATGTTGCACCGGCCTGTTGCTGTTGCAGCAGTTCGACCAGGCGCGGAACGCCTTCGCGTGTGCCGCGGTAGGTGTCGACATCGATTTTTAGCGCCAGTTTCATGAATAGCTTACAGATTTCTGTCGGATGACCACTGCCGCCGCGCCTGCCGCGCCTGCTGGAACACCTGCTCCAGTGAGGCGCCGTCGCGGTCTTCCAGCAGGGTGCGCAGGCGCGCCAGTTGTTCCTGGTAGGCGCCGAGTTCGGCCAGTAGTGCCGTGCGGTTGGCGAGGCAAATGTCGCGCCACATCTCCGGGGAGCTGGCAGCAATGCGCGTGAAATCACGGAACCCGCTGGCGGCATAGCGAAAAAGCTCGGCCGCATTGGGTTTGGCGGCGATGTCGTCAACCAGTGCGAAAGCCAGCAAATGCGGCAAATGGCTGACGGCGGCAAAAATGGCATCGTGTTCGGCGGCGCTCATCCGTGCGACTTGCGCACCACAAGCCTGCCAGGCGGCGGCAATTTTTTGCACCATGGCCGGGTCGTTCTCCGCTAGTGGCGTGAGAACGGTATTCCGGTTGCGGAAAAGATCGGCGCGGGCGGCCGTGACCCCGCTGTTTTCCGCCCCGGCAATCGGGTGGCCGGGGACGAAGGCGGCAAGATGCGCGCTCAGTTCGCTGCGCGCCAGCGCCACCACGTCCTGCTTGGTGCTGCCGACATCGGTGATGGCGGTTTGCGGGGAAAGATGCGGGGCAATTTGCCGCATCACGGCAGCCATCTGGCCGACGGGAATCGCCAGTACAACCAGGTCGGCGCCGGAGAGGGCATCGGCGGCATCGGCGGCAATGCGGTCGATGACGCGCAGATCGAGCGCGGCGCGCAGATTCTCCGCGCTGCGCCCGACCCCGACGATTTCACCGACGGCACCCGCTTCGCGCAAGGCCAGCGCGAACGAGCCGCCGATCAGTCCGACGCCGAAAATTGCCAGTTTGCCGATGAGCGGGGTGGTCATGAGGGCGGCAAACCGGTGAGTTAAATTGTCCGCCCGATGGCGCCGGCAATCGCGCCCAGCGTGCCCATCAGGGCCTTCAACTCAACCGGCGTCAGCGCCTGGTCGGCGTCGCACCAAGCTTCGCACGGGCTGGGGTGCATTTCCACCAGCAGCCCGTCGGCACCCGCCGCGATGGCGGCGCGCGACAGGGCAGGCACCATCCAGGCCTTGCCGCCGGCATGGGAGGGATCGACGATCACCGGCAGGTGAGTTTCCTTTTTCAGCACAGGAATGGCGGTTACATCCAGCACGTTGCGGTAATAGGTTTCGTAGGAGCGGATGCCGCGTTCGCAGAAGATGATGTTGTGGTTGCCCCCGGCGGCGATATATTCGGCGGACATCAGCCATTCGGAAATCGTCGCCGACATGCCGCGTTTCAGAACCACGGGGATGTTCAGCTTGCCGACTTCCTTGAGCAGATCGAAATTCTGCATGTTGCGCGTACCGATCTGGATGACGTCCACGCCGTATTCCAGGAAGGAATCGATGGTACGCACGTCCATCAGTTCGGTGACGATGGGCAGGTTGTGCTGGTCGGCGGCCTTGCGAAACATCGCCAGACCTTCGGCGCCGTGGCCCTGGAAAGCGTAGGGGCTGGTGCGCGGCTTGAAGGCGCCGCCGCGCATCATGCGGCAGCCGGCATCGACCACGCCCTGCGCGGCCTTTTCCATCTGTTCCGGGGTTTCCACCGAGCAGGGGCCGGCGATGATCTGCACCTGCTTGCCGCCCAGCGGAATGCCCTTGATGTCGATAATGCTGTCTTCCTTGTGCCATTCGCGCCCGACGATCTTGTAGGGCTTGACGATGTGCATGGACTGTTCGACGCCGGGCAGGGCATCGAAATATTCCGGCTCCAGCTTGCGTTCGTCGCCAATGGCGCCGATGACGGTGCGTTCGGTGCCGCGCGAGATGTTGACGTCCAGTCCGGCTTCCTTGATTTTTCTGACGACGCCGTCGATCTGCTGATCGGTGGCGCCGGAACTCATTACGATAATCATGCTGACTCCAGTATTTAAAAAATAATTGTTGAATCTTTGTCGGTCGCTTGGCGGGCCACGCCAAAACCTTGTCCGCTATGGCTTACATCAAGCTTTCCAGCGCCTGCAGGAAAGTGCGGTTTTCCTCTTCCAGGCCGATGGAAACGCGCAAATGTTCAGGCATGCCGTAGTTGCCGATGGGGCGTACGATCACGCCCTTCCTGAGTAGGCTTTGATACATGGCGGTGGCATTGCCGATGCGGAAGGCGAGGAAATTGCCGAACGAGGGAATGTAGTCGAGATTGAGGCGTGTCAGACCGGCGGTGATCTGCGCCATGCCCTTGCGGTTGATTTCCAGACAATCGGCGAGAAAGGCTTGATCTTCCATGGCTGCAATGGCGGCGGCCTGTGCCAGGCTGTTGACGTTGAAGGGCTGGCGCACGCGGTTGAGCAGGTCGGCCGCCTGGGGGTGGGCCGCCGCATAGCCGACGCGCAGCCCGGCAAGGCCGTAGGCCTTGGAAAAAGTCCGCGTAACGATCAGGTTGGGAAAGCGCTTGAGCCAAGCGAAGCTATCGGAGCAAAGTTCCGGCGGCAGGTATTCCGTATAGGCTTCGTCAAGCACCACGATGACGTTTCCCGGCACGCGCTCGATCAGGCCGAACAGTTCGTCCGGATTCATCAGCGTGCCGGTGGGATTGTTGGGGTTGGCGATGAACAGCACGCGGGTGTCGCTGTCGATGGCTTCCAGCAGGGCTTGCGGGTCATGTCCGAAATCCCGCGCCGGCGCTTCGATGCCGCGTGCGCCGGTCGCCTGCGTCACCAGCGGATAGACGGCAAAGGCATGCTGCGCATAGACTGCCGAGGTGCCTTGGGTGAGGAAGGCGCGCGCCACCAGTTCCAGCACGTCGTTGGAACCGTTGCCCAGCACGATCTGGTTGATCCCCAGGCCGAAACGCTGTGCCAGTGCATTTTTCAGCGCGAATCCATTGCCGTCCGGGTAACGGGCGATTTCCATGAAAACATTTTCCATCGCCGCCAATACGCGCGGGCTGGCGCCCAGCGGATTTTCATTGGAAGCCAGCTTGACGATAGCGCTTTCGTCCAGCCCCATTTCGCGCGCCAACTCGGAGATCGGCTTGCCGGGCGGGTAGGGCGCGATAGCGCGCACAAAGCCGGGGGAAAGTTCACACAAATCCATGTGTCGTTCCAGTTCGGGATTTCAAAACAACTCGATGTCGTCGCCAACCGGCTTGTCCAGGGCCACATTTTCCCGGCATAGCGCCAAGGCCTCGGCGATGCTGGCGCCGTTCAGCATGGCATCGAACATGACGCGCTCGGATTCCATGGTGTATTTGGAGCGGATTTTCTGCTGGATGGCCACCCATTCGGCGGGCTGGAACAAGCGTCCTTTGTCCGAGATCAGGTCGGCCAGACTGTCGATGCTGCGGCATACGTGATCCATGCGCTGCACCAGACGGTCGTAGAACTGGAAGGCGACGATGGCTTGTTGCACGTGTTCGGTGACGAAAGCACTGTTGTATTCGATAATGTCGCGGGTGTCATGGCTGGCCGGGGTGTCCGGCAGATTACGCGCCGCATTGCCGATAGCCTGCATCGAATCGAACATGGTGGTGAACGAACTGGTCAGCACCGAGACCGAATCGTTGCTGTCACGCATCGCCACCTCGATCTGTCCGATGGCCAGGCCGAGCATCAGGATGGTCTCGCGCACCTGGCTCCAGTCAAGATCGGGCGCGGCAGCGGTGGATTTGATTTTCAGTTTCTTGTCCATGTTGTTGTTCCTGGGGTTATAGCACGGCTGCCGGATACGATCCCAGCACCTTGAGGAAGGCGGCGCGTTCCGACAGTTCCTGGAGTGCCTTGGCGATTTTCTCGTCTAGGCGGTGGCCGTCGATATCAACGTAGAACATGTATTCCCACAAGCCGGTGCGCGAGGGGCGCGATTCCAGCTTGCTCATGCTCACCTGGTTGTCGGCCAGCGGTGCGAGCAGGTCGAACATGGCGCCGGGCCGGTTCTTCGCGGACAGCACCAGCGAGGTCTTGTCCTTGCCGGAGGGGGCGGCATCATGGTTGCCGATGACCAGAAAACGCGTGGTGTTGTTGGGCTGGTCTTCGATATTCCTGGCCATTATGTCCAGGCCGTAAAGCTCGCCCGCCATTTCTCCGGCAATGGCTGCCGCCGTAGGGTCTTCCGCCGCCAGCCGGGCGGCCTCGCTGTTGCTCGCCACGGTGCGCCGTTCGATGCCGGGCAGATTCTGGTTCAGCCACTCATGGCATTGGGCAAAGGATTGGGTGTGGGAATAGACCCTGACGGGCTTGTCCGTTAAGCCGGACTTGCGCAACAGGAACTGGTGGACGCGCAGGTCCACTTCACCGCATACCTTGAGTGGCGAGGCCAGGAGCAGGTCGAGCGTGGTGCCGACCGCGCCGCCGGTGGAGTTTTCCACCGGCACGACGCCGTAATCGGTTATTCCGGCCTCAACCTGACGGAATACCTCGTCAATGGAGGGGCAGGCCTGGGTCAGCGCGGCATGACCGAAATGCTTGATGGCGGCTGCTTGCGAAAAAGAACCCAATGGGCCGAGAAATCCGATGGAAAGCGGTTTTTCCAGGGCCAGGCAGGCCGACATGATTTCACGGAATAGCCGTGCCACCGATTCATCCGCCAGCGGGCCGGGGTTGTTTTCCTTGACGCGGCGCAACACCTGGGCTTCGCGCTCCGCACGGTAGATCAACTGGCCGCCCTTGAGGGCGCCGATGGCCTGGGCATGGCTGGCGCGGGCGTTGACGAGCTTCAGTATTTCGCCGTCGATGGCGTCGATGGCGGCACGGTGTTGGGCGAGTTCGTCAGCCATGTTGGCGCTCAAAATCCTGCATGAAATCCGTCAACACCTTCACGCTTTCAAGCGGTATGGCGTTGTAGATCGAGGCGCGCATGCCACCCACGGAACTATGGCCCTTGATTTGTACGATGCCGCGCTTTTTCGCTTCGCTGATGAAGATTTCATCCAGGCCTTGCCGGGTCAGGGTAAAGGGAATATTCATGCGCGAGCGGCAGGCAGACTCGACCGGGTTGCGGTAGAGCTGGCTGGCATCAATGGTCTGATACAACAGCGCCGCTTTTTCAATGTTGCATTTTTCGACGCCTGACAGTCCGCCTTGACGCTTTAGCCAGCGGAACACCAGTCCGGCGACATAGATGGCATAAGTTGGCGGGGTGTTGAGCATCGAAATATTTTCAGCCTGCACGGCGTAATCGAGCAGGGTCGGAAGGTTTCCCGGAGCATGGCCGATCAGGTCGTCGCGCACGATGACCAGCGTGACGCCGGCAGGGCCGATGTTTTTCTGCGCCCCGGCGTAGATCAGGGCATAACGCGAAACGTCGATGGGGCGCGACAGGATGTGCGAAGACATATCCGCCACCAGCGGTACGCAGTCCGGCAGGCTGGCGTCATCCTGCACCTCGACGCCGTGGATGGTCTCGTTGGTACACACGTGCAGATAGGCGGCGTTGGCATCGAGTTCGCATTCGCCGTCCTGGAACCAGCGCGTGAACTTATTGCTTTCAGTGGAACCGGCGAGCCGTGCCCGGCCGACTTTTTGCGCTTCCTTGAAGGCTTTTTTCGACCAGGCGCCGCTGACCAGATAATCGGCGGAACGTCCGCCAAGCAGGTTAAGCGGAATCTGGGCAAATTGCAGCGTGGCTCCGCCTTGCAGGAACAACACCTTGTAGTTGGCCGGGATGTCCATCAGCTCGCGCAGGTCGGCTTCGGCCTGGGCCAGGATGCCCATGAATTCCTTGCCGCGATGGCTCATTTCCATCACCGACATGCCGCAGCCCTGCCAGTTGAGCAATTCGTCGCGCGCCTGCGCCAGCACCTCCTGCGGCAGCATGGCGGGACCAGCGCTGAAGTTGTGTATGCGTTCCATGGTCGTGGCTTTTCAGTCGGCGGTTTCGCTATCGATTTCGATTCCGGCTTCGTCGTTGTCAGCCTCGACGATGCGTTCCAGGCCGACCAGCTTGCCGCCTTCATCGACGTTGATGAGGGTGACGCCCTGGGTGGCACGCCCCATGATGCGGATTTCCCTGACGCGGGTACGGATCAGTACGCCGTCGTTGGTAATCAGCATGATTTCATCTTCCTCGTCCACCAGGGTGGCGGCGACCACCTTGCCGTTGCGGTCGCTGGTCTGGATCGCGATCATGCCCTGGGTGCCGCGCCCATGACGGGTGTATTCCTCGATCGGCGAGCGTTTGCCGAAACCGTTTTCGGTAGCGGTCAGCACGGTCAGCTGTTCGTCGCCCGCCACCAGCATGGAAATCACCTTTTGCCCTTGCGCCAGGCGCATGCCAATCACCCCGCGCGAGACGCGGCCCATCGGGCGCACATCGTTTTCGTCGAAGCGCACGGCCTTGCCGCCGTCGGAAAACAGCATGACGTCATGCTGGCCATCGGTGACGGCTACGCCGATGAGGAAATCGCCCTCGTCGAGATTGACCGCGATGATGCCGCGGCGCGTGGGACGCGAGAAGTCCGAAAGCGGGGTCTTTTTGACGATGCCGTTGGAAGTCGCCATGAAAATGAAATGATTCTCGTCGAACTCCTTGACCGGCAGGATGGCGTTGATCTTTTCGCCTTCTTCCAGTTGCAGTACGTTGACGATCGGCTTGCCACGCGCGCCGCGGCTGCCTTGCGGCACTTCGTAAACCTTGATCCAGTAAACCCGGCCCCGGTTGGAGAAGCACAGGATGTAGTCGTGGGTGTTGGCGACAAAGAGCTTTTCGATGAAATCGTCTTCCTTGGTCGCAGTTGCCTGCTTGCCGCGCCCGCCGCGCTTCTGGGCGCGGTAGTCTTCCAGCGGCTGGGATTTGATGTAGCCGGTATGCGATAGCGTGACCACCACGTCCTGCGGTGCAATCAGGTCTTCCAGGCTCAGATCCTGCGCGTTGGCGACGATTTCACTGCGGCGCTTGTCACCGAATTGCAGCTTGATGGCAGCCAGTTCCGTGGCGATGATTTCGGTAACGCGTGCCGGTTTGGCGAGAATGTCCAGCAGGTCGGCGATTTTCTCCATCACTTCCCGGTATTCCGTGACGATTTTGTCCTGTTCCAGCCCGGTGAGGCGTTGCAGGCGCAATTCCAGAATGGCCTGTGCCTGTGTCTCCGAGAGCCGGTAGCCTTGCGCCTGCAAGCCGAATTCCGGCGCCAGCCCCAAGGGCCGCGAGGCGTCGGCGGCGGTGCGCTTGAGCATCTCTTCCACCAGCGGCGAACGCCATTGGCGCCCCATCAGCCCTTCCCTGGCAACCGCCGGAGTGGGTGCAGCCTTGATGAGCGCGATCACTTCGTCGACATTGGAGAGCGCGACCGCCAATCCTTCCAGGATATGGCCGCGGTCCCGCGCCTTTTTGAGTTCGAATACCGTGCGCCGTGTGACCACTTCGCGGCGGTGACGCAGGAAAGCGTCGAGCATCTGCTTGAGATTGAGCAGGCGCGGCTGGCCATCGACCAGCGCCACCATGTTCATGCCAAAGGTATCCTGCAACTGGGTCAGCTTGTACAGGTTGTTGAGGATGACTTCGGGGTTTTCGCCACGCTTGAGTTCGATCACCATGCGCATGCCGGATTTGTCCGATTCGTCGCGCAGCTCGGAAATGCCCTCAAGACGCTTTTCGCGCACCAGTTCGGCGATTTTTTCCAGCAAGTGTTTCTTGTTGACCTGATAGGGCAATTCGTCAACGATGATGGCCTGCCGGGTGCCGTTCTTGTCGATGTCCTCGAAATGTGCGCGGGCACGCATGACCACTCGTCCGCGCCCGGTGCGGTAGCCTTCCTTGACGCCGACCGTGCCGTAAATGATGGCGGCGGTGGGGAAGTCCGGCGCTGGAACGATCTCGATCAGTTCTTCGATGCCGGTATCCGGCTCAGCCAGCAGTTTCTGGCAGGCATCAATGACTTCATTGAGATTATGCGGCGGAATGTTGGTCGCCATGCCCACGGCGATGCCGGAACTGCCGTTGACCAACAGGTTGGGCAGGCGCGACGGCAGGATCAGCGGTTCGTGCTCGGAGCCATCGTAGTTGGGGCCGAAATCGACGGTTTCCTTGTCGATGTCCGCCAGCAATTCGTGAGCAATGCGCGACATGCGGATTTCGGTATAACGCATCGCAGCGGCATTGTCGCCGTCAACCGAGCCGAAGTTTCCCTGACCATCGACCAGCGGGTAGCGCAGGCTGAAATCCTGCGCCATGCGCACGATGGTGTCATAGACTGCGGTGTCGCCGTGCGGGTGGTATTTACCGATGACGTCGCCGACGATACGCGCCGATTTTTTGTAGGCCTTGTTCCAGTCGTTGGACAGTTCGTGCATGGCAAACAGCACGCGCCGGTGTACCGGCTTCAGCCCGTCACGCACATCCGGCAAGGCGCGCCCGACGATCACGCTCATGGCGTAATCGAGATAGGAGCGGCGCATTTCTTCTTCGAGGCTGACGGGGAGGGTTTCTTTGGCGAATTGGTCCATGTGTATGCGGAATTATTGAGGTTCAACCAGCCTGTTGGCGTTAGGCATACATAAAAACGCCAATTCTAACATGCCGGCTTCGGCATAAGCCACACTCGTCTGAGCGGTTTTGTAATTCTTGATCTGCTTCCTTGACAAGCCGCGAAAATCACATTTCAAATGTGTGGGGATTTGTGTAGAATTAGGGCGTGAAGCTGGTTGAAATCACTTCGGTGCAATGTTGGTGGTTTCGCGCATCATTTTGTACGTAAAACACAATGGAGAAAAATATATGAAAATCACGCCTGCAAAAAATATTACGCTTGGCGTTGCCACCCTGGTTGCCGCATTGGGCATGGGTAGCGCCGTCGCACACCCCGTCGAGAAGGAAGGTTACCTGATCGATTCACGCAATGCGCTCGTCAAGAACAACTACGGTCAGTGCTGGCGCACCGGCTATTGGACGCCTGCCATGGCAATCGTCGAATGCGATCCCGATCTGGTGAAGAAGGAAGAACCGAAGAAGGCCGCACCTGTTGTCGCGCCCGCCCCGGCGCCGACACCTGCACCGGCACCGGTGGCTGGTCCGGACAAGCCTGCCGTGAAGGCCGATTTCAAGGCGGAAACGCTGTTTGATTTCGACAAGGCCGCAGTCAAGCCTGAAGGCCAGCAACTGCTGGACGAGAAGATCGTCGCCGGCATGAAGGCTCACCCCGAAGTTGAAGTGCTGCTGGTTACCGGCCATACCGACCGCATCGGTTCCGCCAAGTACAACCAGAAGCTCTCCGAGCGCCGCGCTAATGCAGTGAAGGCTTATCTGGTCAAGCAAGGTGTGGCTGCCGAGCGCATCCGTACCGTCGGCAAGGGTGAATCCGAGCCGAATCCCGATGCCAACACCAAGGCCGATTGCCGCAGGATGCCTGCCAAGAAGCTGAAAGCCTGTCTGCAACCGGATCGCCGCGTGACTGTCGAGCCGGAAGTCCAGGTTCCTGTGAAGAAATAATTCCCTTCACCGCAAAAATCAGCCCCGCCATTGTGCGGGGCTTTTTTGTGCGCTAAATTGCCGCAATGACCCATTATCCCCCTCACATTATCGATACCCTGATTGACGCCCGCTGGATCGTTCCAGTCGAGCCGGAACGTCAGGTACTCTCGCATCACAGTCTGGCTATCGATGCGGGCCGCATCGTGGCGCTGCTGCCCAGTGCCGAGGCACATCTCAAGTACCCGGCGCGCCATCACCTCCGTTTGGAAGATCATGTCCTGATTCCAGGATTGGTCAACCTGCATACCCACGCACCGATGAATTTGTTGCGTGGTCTGGCGGATGACTTGCCGTTGATGGAATGGCTCAACCACCACATCTGGCCGGTGGAAGGAAAGTTTGTTTCTCCGGATTTCGTGCGCGACGGCACCTTGCTGGCATGTGCGGAAATGTTGCGCAGCGGCATTACCTGCTTCAACGAAATGTACTTTTATCCGCGCGCCATCGCCCACGCGGTTTTGGCAGCCGGTATGCGCGCCGCCATTGGTATGATCGTGCTGGAATTCCCCACCAGTTATGCCACCGACGCCGACGATTACCTCAGCAAGGGGTTGGAATTCCGCGATGAAATCATGGATGAGCCGCTGATTTCCACCAGCCTGGCTCCGCACGCACCCTACACGGTGAGTGACGCGACGTTTTCCGCAGTCCTCACCTATGCGGAACAACTCAACCTGAACATTCACCTGCATCTGCACGAAACCCACGATGAAATTGCGCAAAGTCTGACTGAGCATCATCAGCGCCCGATACAGCGCCTCCATCATTTGGGGCTGCTCGGCCCCAATCTGATCGCGGTGCACGCGGTGCACCTCGACCCGGATGAGGTTGCTCTGCTGGCGGCACAAGGCTGCCACGTGGCGCATTGTCCGACTTCCAACATGAAGCTTGCAAACGGCGTTCCCCCGATTTCATCGCTGTGGCGGCAAGGCGTCAACATCGGGCTGGGCAGCGATGGCGCAGCCAGCAACAACCGTCTCGACCTGTTCAGTGAAATGCGTCTGGCGGCATTGCTGGCGAAAGGAATCAACAACGATGCACGGGTGTTGCCTGCCCATCAGGTGCTGCAAATGGCGACGCTCAATGGCGCCCGCGCCCTTGGCCTGGATGGGGAAATCGGCTCGCTGCTGCCTGGAAAAGCGGCGGATGTTGTCGCGCTCCGGCTGTCCGAACTGGAAACCGCACCGTGTTATGATGTGATTTCGCACTTGGCCTACGCTGCCGGGCGCGAGCACGTCAGCCATGTCTGGGTTAATGGTGAATTGCTGCTCGACGAGCGTCGCCTGACCCGTCTCGACCAGCGCGAACTGGTGGCCAAGGCCGCCTTCTGGCAAAAAAAAATCAGTCAAGGAAAGTGATGCAAGCTCTCAACGCCGACCAACAGGAATTGGACAAATTCAGCGAACTCGCCCACAAGTGGTGGGACCCCAACAGTGAATTCAAACCGCTGCACGACATCAACCCCCTGCGCCTGGATTATGTCGATCAACATGCGGGGCTGGCAGGAAAAAGCGTGCTGGATGTCGGTTGCGGCGGCGGCATCCTGGCGGAGAGCATGGCGCAGCGCGGCGCGCAGGTGACCGGCATCGACCTCGGAGACAAGGCGCTCAAGGTGGCTAGGCTGCACTTGCTGGAAAGCGGCGCTCAAGTCGATTACCGTCTGATCGCCGTGGAAGATGTTGCCAGGGAGCAGCCCGGCCATTATGACATCGTTACCTGCATGGAAATGCTTGAGCACGTACCCGAACCCGCGAGCGTTGTGCGGGCCTGCGCCGCACTGGTCAAGCCGGGCGGCCAAGTGTTCTTCTCCACGCTCAACCGCAACGTCAAATCCTATCTGTACGCCATTGTGGGTGCCGAATATCTGCTCAAGCTCCTGCCGCAAGGTACGCATGACTATGAAAAATTTCTCAAGCCTTCCGAATTGAGCGGATATTGCCGTTCCGCCGGTCTGTCCGTGGAAGGCATCACCGGCATGAGCTACAACCCTTTTTCAAAGGCATATTCTCTCGGTGATGACGCCAGCGTCAACTACCTGATTCGCTGTCGGCGCAATGGTTAAAGCGGTATTTTTCGACCTCGACGGCACGCTGGCCGACACGGCGCCGGACCTGGGATACGCCCTCAACCTCCTGCGCGGCCAGCGCGGCTTGGCGCCATTGCCTCAGGAAACGATTCGTCCCCATGCATCGCACGGCGCCCGCGGCTTGCTCGAAATCGGTCTTGGGATGACGCCGACTCATCCTGATTTCGGTGCGGCGCGCCTGGAATTCCTGGTTTTTTACGAACGCCATCTGTGTCATCACACGACCTTGTTTCCCGGTATCGGAGAACTGCTGGACGGATTGGAGCAGCGCAATATCACTTGGGGCGTGGTTACCAACAAACCGGCACGTTATACCGACCCCTTGATGGAAATGCTGGGCTTGAGCCAGCGCGCCGCCTGCATTGTCAG
This sequence comes from uncultured Sulfuricella sp., assembly GCA_964527565.1. Taxonomy (GTDB): domain Bacteria; phylum Pseudomonadota; class Gammaproteobacteria; order Burkholderiales; family Sulfuricellaceae; genus JAGXQV01. The sequence continues at coordinate 24,117 of CAZGOY010000045.1, forward strand.
CGGCGACACTTGCTCCAACGCCAAGCCGCACCCCGAGCCCTTGTTCCACGCCGCGCGCCAAGCGGGGCAAGAGCCTGGAAGATGCCTGTATATCGGAGATGCCGAGCGCGACATTGCCGCCGCCCGTGCGGCAGGCATGTCGGCTTTGGTGGCCATGTACGGCTATCTTGATGAATCAGATCGTCCGCACGACTGGCAGGCAAACGGCGCCATCAATGCGCCCCTGGAGGCGCTCAACTACCTTTGACCGGCGGCCGTGCTTGTCTGTTACAATCCCAGTTGAACTTTCTCCATGAAAGTTCATCTACTGTAGTGTTCCATGGGGGCGACCTGGTTTCGACGTGGGTTGCAAAGCAGAGTAGGGCATACCGAGGTTCAGTCACCTCGTAAA
>CAZGOY010000046.1:0-24271 GCA_964527565.1 uncultured Sulfuricella sp.
TCGGCTCGGCTCGGCTCGGCTCGGCTCGGCTCGGCTCGGCTCGGCTCGGCAAAAAGATTGGCGATGGGGTGGCTCATGTCAAGCATTTTTGGCGGTTGCGGTTTTTATTCCCATGGGGGGCGTTAGCGGGGTAAGCGTATAACGCTTCCCTCTTTTTGACAATGGGGGAAACAGGGTTTTATTTCGACAGCGGCGCTGACAGTTGCGACAGTTTCGCCCGCCGGGGGAAGCCTCCATGGTATTTCGTCACTTGATTTCCATGGCCTGCCCCGCCAATTTGTCTATCATTTGCACCACTTGCCGCACCTGATATGGCTTGGCCTTGCCCCCTGCATCCTGGGTCTATTCATCGCTCGGCGCCGAACTCGCGGTATAATTTTCACAACTTCCACGGAGGCGTCAATGTATGGGAAATCAACTTGAAATGCTCGAAACCGAGGCGCTAAAACTAACGACCGGTGAACGCGCGGCTTTCGCCCAGCTATTGCTTGCCAGCCTTGATGAAGATGCCGAGATTGAGGAGGCATGGGCTTTTGAAATCGAGAGCAGAATTGCCGATATTGAAAGTGGCGCGGCACAGACTGTTCCAATTGCTGTCGCACTTGCGCAAGTCCGTGCGGCACTGAAGTGAAACTTGTTGTCTCGTCACCGGCGCTCGCCGAACTGCATGACGCGGCTGCATTCTATTCGCTGAAGGCCAACGTGTCACTTGGCCTTGCATTTGTGGCAGAGTTTGAGCGAACGGCCAATCTCGTTCTGTCCAATCCTCTGCTTGGTACTGTATTTCGTGGCACTTGCCTGCGATACACCCTGCGCCGGTTCCCATACAGCATCATCTATCAGGTTGTCGCAGAGGAGCTTCGAATTCTTGCCGTGGCACATCACAGGCGGCGCCCTGACTACTGGACGCACCGGAAATAGCACCGTAGGTCGGGCACGCTGTGCCCGACGCTTTTGGTTTTATTGGCGTGCGTGGAATTTGTTGGGCACGGGTGCCCAACCTACGTGCTTGATTTCCATGGCCTGCCCTCCAGTTTTGCCGCAAGGGATGGAGTGGGATTCTCAGCGTCCGCCGTCCATCAGGGCGCCGATGCGTTCGGCGATTTCCTGCGGTGGCACGGCGTAGGCGAACTTGAGCAGAAAGCGCCCGTCCGGCCCCAGCAGGTACATGCCTGCGGAATGATCGACCGAATACTTGTCCGCCGAGGCGCCCGGTTCCAGGTGTTTTTCGTAACGCACCTTGAAATGGTCGGCCACGCGGCGCACCAGTTGCGGGGAGCCGGTCAACCCGATGATAGCCGGATGGAAAAACGTAGTATAGCGTTTCAGCACTTCCGGGGTGTCGCGCTCGGGATCCACGGTGACGAAGATGGGTTGCAGGCGCTTGGCGCGCTCGCCCAGCTTGTCCATCACCAGCGCCATTTCCGCCAGCGTGGTGGGGCAGATGTCTGGACAGAAGGTATAGCCGAAGGCGATCAACTGAAAACGTCCGGGGAAATCCTCGTTGGTAATCGCCCGCCCCTTGGCATCCATCAACAGGTAGCGGGAATTGATCTCGACGACTTCAGCCTCCTCGGGCTGCCCGTGCGCGGCAGGCGGCGCGGCGCACGCAGGCTGCGCCGCGAGAAACATCAGCGCCAGTAGAGCCAGGCTCCAGTTTTTCATGGCCATTCCCTATTTCTGCTCCGGCTGCGCCGGAAAGAGCGCCCGCAGGCGCTGCGACACGTCTTGCGCCTGCAAGGTCAACACCGCCCCCGCTTGGCAGCCGCCCGCTTCCTTGGATTGTTCCAGGAAGGCTTGGTTGGTGGCGTCCTCGAACGTCGAGCCATAGTCGCGGGTTTTGGGTGCGTGTGCAATCATCAATGCCTTGATGCGTGCGGCGGAATCATGCTGGCCGCATGCCAGGGCATGGCCGTTGATCCGCCCCAGTTCGCGGATTTCCGCCCTTCCCGCGTCGGCGATATCGTTGGCGTGCGCCGCTTGCAGGCTGACCAGAACGCACAATAGGGGAACCAGGTATTTCATGAGTTTCATGCTTTTCATCTCCATTACGCCAGAATGCGGCATTGTAGTCGCTCGCATTTTTGTATTCCTTGATCCAAACGGCAATTCCCGCCAAATGCGCGTAGCGGATCAGGGTGCCTGTTCTTCCGGCGGCGGCTTGCGTGCGTTGGGTTTACGCAAATTCCACAAGGCCAGAACATAGCCGGACAGGGCATAGATGACGAACAGGCCGCACAGCACCTGCGGCGGGTCGAGGGAAATCAGGATAAAGAACAGCACCAGCAGCAGCAAGGCCATGAAAGGCACGCTACGGCGCAGGTTGATGTCCTTGCCGCTGTAATAGCGCAGGTTGCTGACCATCGATAGGCCGGCGAATAGCGTAACGAACCACACCAGCCAGCGCACACTTTCGCCGCTGATATGGTGGTCGTGCATCACCCACACCAAACCGGCCAGCAGGGCTGCCGCTGCCGGGCTGGGTAAGCCCTGAAAATAGCGTTTGTCCGCCACTTCCAGTTGGGTATTGAAGCGCGCCAGACGCAAGGCGGCAGCGGCGCAATAGACGAAGGCGGCGATCCAGCCCAGCTTGCCCATGCCCTTCAATGCCCACACGTACACCACCAATGCCGGGGCGACGCCGAACGACACCATGTCGGAAAGGGAATCGTATTCCGCGCCAAAGGCGCTCTGGGTGCGCGTCATGCGCGCCACGCGGCCATCCAGCCCGTCCATCACCATGGCCACGAAAATCGCCACCGCTGACTGCTCGAAATTGCCGTTCATCGCCTGAACGATGGCGAAGAAACCGGCAAACAACGCTGCCGTGGTAAAAAGGTTCGGCAGAATGTAAATGCCGCGCCGCCGGGTGCTGGGATCAAGAAGCGGTTTGCGGTCGTAAGGGGCGGCCATTGCGTTATGGCATTTCTGCCAGAACCGTCTCGCCGGCGCGCACCCTGTCGCCGAGTGTCACCTTGATGGCTGCGGTGAGCGGCAGATAGACATCGACACGCGAACCGAAGCGGATGAATCCGTAGCGCTGGCCGGGTTGCAAGGTCTCGCCCGGCTTGACGTAGCACAGGATGCGTCTGGCGATCAGCCCGGCGACCTGAACGAAAGTCAGTTCCTGACCATCGCTGGTTTTCAGCATCACGGCGTTGCGCTCGTTTTCACTGGAAGCCTTGTCGAGGTCGGCGTTGACGAACTTGCCTGGAAAATACTGCACGCCGGTAACCACGCCTTGTATCGGGCTGCGGTTGGAGTGCACGTTGAAGACGTTCATGAACACGCTGACCTTTTGCGCCTCGCGGTTCAGATAGGGGTCCAGCGTGTGTTCGACCGCCACGATGCGCCCGTCGGCCGGCGCCAGCACCAGTTTGTCGCCTTGCGGCGCGGAACGCGCCGGGTCACGGAAAAACTGCAACACGAATACGCTGATCAGCCAAAGCGGCAAGGCCCACAGCCAACCGCCGAACAGCGTGGCCAGCACGGAGGCCGCCACGGCACCGGCCAGGAACGGCCAACCTTCGCGGGCAATAATGGGATGAGGATAATCAGTCAATTTGGGGGGGGCTACGCCGATGCACATTATGAGGAATCATGTAGGGCGGGTTATTAAGAGCACGAGAACAAAGCATAACCCGCCGACCTTGGTGGGTTACGACGCTACGCGCTTAACCCACCCTACGTATTAGTTCTTCGTCTGATCGACCAGCTTGTTTTTGGCGATCCACGGCATCATGGCGCGCAGCTTGCCGCCCACCACTTCGATCTGGTGCTCGGCGTTGAGGCGGCGACGGGCGGTCATTTCCGGATAGTTGGTCTTGCCTTCCAGGATGAAACGCTTGGCGTACTCGCCGTTCTGGATGTTTTCCAGGGCTTCCTTCATCGCCCAGCGCGATTCGTCGTTGATCACCTTGGGGCCGGTGACGTATTCGCCGTATTCGGCGTTGTTGGAGATGGAGTAGTTCATGTTGGCGATGCCGCCTTCGTACATCAGGTCGACGATCAGCTTGAGCTCGTGCAGGCACTCGAAGTAGGCCATTTCCGGAGCGTAACCGGCATCCGTCAGGGTTTCAAAACCGGCCTTCACCAGTTCCACGCAACCGCCGCACAGCACGGCCTGTTCGCCGAACAGGTCGGTTTCGGTTTCTTCGCGGAAGTTGGTTTCGATCACGCCACCCTTGGTGCCGCCGTTGGCCGCTGCGTAGGAAAGGGCGATGTCCTTGGCCTTGCCGGACTTGTCCTGGTACACCGCGATCAGGGAAGGCACGCCGCCGCCCTTGAGGTACTCGGAACGCACGGTATGGCCGGGGCCCTTAGGGGCAACCATGATCACGTCCAGGTCGGCGCGCGGCACGATCTGGTTATAGTGGATGTTGAAGCCGTGGGCGAAGGCCAGCACGGCGCCCTTCTTGATGTTGGGCTCGATTTCGCCGTAATACACGCTGGGCTGCTGCTCGTCCGGTACCAGGATCATCACCACGTCGGCAGTCTTGACCGCCTTGGCAACTTCCTCGACCTTGAGACCGGCCTTTTCCGCCTTGGCCCAGGAAGCGCCGTCCTTGCGCAGGCCGATGGTGACCTTGCAGCCGGAGTCCTTGAGGTTGTTTGCGTGGGCATGGCCTTGCGAGCCGTAACCGACGATGGTTACTTTCTTGCCCTTGATGATGGAGAGGTCGGCGTCCTTGTCGTAGTAAACTTTCATTTCTTTCCTTTCAAATCAATTAAATTTTCAAAATTCTGTCGCCGCGCCCAATGCCGGATGCGCCGGTGCGCACGGTTTCAAGGATGGCGCTTTTGTCCAGCGCTTCGAGAAAGGCGTCCAGCTTGTAGCCGGCGCCGGTCAGTTCGATGGTGTAGGTCTTGTCGGTAACGTCGATGATGCGCCCGCGGAAAATATCCGACATGCGCTTCATTTCCTCGCGCCATTCGCCTTCGGCACGCACCTTGACCAGCATCAGCTCGCGTTCGATGTGGCCGGCCTCGGACAAGTCCACCACTTTGACCACGTCGATCAGCTTGTTGAGCTGCTTGGTGATCTGCTCGATCACGTCGTCGGAACCGCGCGTGACGATGGTCATGCGCGACAGCGTAGCATCCTCGGTGGGCGCCACGGTGAGTGATTCGATATTGTAGGCGCGCGCCGAAAACAGCCCGGCAACGCGGGACAATGCGCCCGACTCGTTTTCCATCAGTAGAGAGATGATATGCCGCATGGTTACACCAGAATCATTTCATTGAGCCCCTTGCCGGCGGGGATCATGGGATAGACGTTCTCTGCCTGGTCGGTGATGAAGTTCATGAACACCAGGCGCTCCTTCAGGGCCGGACTAAATGCTTCCTTGAGGACGCCCTCGACGTCGCCCGGTTTTTCGATAGTCATGCCGATATGGCCGTAGGCTTCTGCCAGCTTGATGAAATCCGGCAAGGCTTCCATGTAGGACTGGGAATAGCGCTCGCCATAGAAGAATTCCTGCCACTGGCGCACCATGCCGAGCACGCGATTGTTGAGCAGGACGATCTTGATCGGTATGTTGAACTGCTTGCAGGTGGACAGCTCCTGGATGTTCATCTGGATGCTACCCTCGCCGGTGACGCAGGCCACCGTGGCGTTCGGATGGGCAAGCTGGGCGCCCATCGCGGAAGGCAGACCGAAACCCATGGTGCCCAAACCGCCGGAGTTGATCCAGCGGCGCGGCTTGTCGAACTTGTAAAACTGCGCCGCCCACATCTGGTGCTGACCGACATCGGAACAAACGATGGCATCACCCTGAGTGATCTCGTACAGCTTCTCGATCACGTACTGAGGCTTGATGATGGCGCTGTCGCGGTCGTAGCGCGGCGGGTTGTGCGCGCGCCACAGCTCGATCTGCGTCCACCAGGTCTTGAGGGCGGTCGGGTCGGGCCGCTCCTTGCTGGCCTGGATCAGCTTGATCATGTCCTTCAGCACGTCGCGCACATTGCCGACGATCGGCACATCGACCTTGACGCGCTTGGCGATGGAGGCCGGATCAATATCGATATGGATGATCTTGCGCTCGCCCTGCTCGAAGTGCGCGGGGTTGCCGATGACACGGTCATCGAAACGCGCGCCGATGGCCACCAGCACGTCGCTGTGCTGCATCGCCATGTTGGACTCGTAAGTACCGTGCATGCCCAACATGCCGAGGAATTGCGGGTCGCTGGCCGGATAGCCGCCCAGCCCCATCAGCGTGCTGGTGCAGGGGAAGCCCAGCAGGCGCGTCAGTTGTGCAAGTTCCGGTGCTGCATCGCTCTGTACCGCGCCACCACCGGTATAGATCATCGGGCGCTTGGCCTCCAGCAACATCTGCACGGCGCGCTTGATCTGGCCGGTGTGACCTTTGGTGGTGGGGTTGTAGGAACGCAGTTTGACGGTCTTCGGATAATCGAATTCCGCCTTGAATTGCGTCACGTCCTTGGGTATATCCACCACCACCGGGCCGGGCCGCCCCGTAGCGGCAATATAGAAGGCCTTTTTCATGGTCAGGGCAAGGTCGGCGGCATCCTTGACCAGAAAATTGTGTTTCACGCACGGACGGGTGATGCCGACCATGTCCACTTCCTGGAAAGCATCCATGCCGATGGCCGGCGTCGGCACTTGGCCGGAAATCACCACCAGGGGGATGGAATCCATGTAGGCCGTGGCGATGCCGGTTACCGCGTTGGTCGCTCCGGGGCCGGACGTCACCAGCGCCACGCCAACCCGCCCCGTTGCGCGCGCATAGCCATCCGCCGCATGCACTGCTGCCTGCTCGTGGCGCACCAGCACATGCTTGAATTTCTTTTGCTTGTATATTTCGTCGTAAATATTGAGCACTGCCCCACCGGGATAACCGAAGACGAACTCCACGCTCTCTTCCGCCAGGCAGCGCACCAGAATTTCTGCGCCTGTCAATTCCATATTTTTAAACAGACCTCGCCACAGATGTTTTTTCGGGAAAAGGCTGAAACAGTAATGGTTGCCGCCGGTTTGGTCAAGGGGAAGCCCGCTGCTGCGAAAAAAATTCATTGTTTGGTAATATGCGGGGGACAGGACGGAATCGAGGCAACCCACTCTGGCCACACATCAGGAGCTCTCCCATTTTCTCGCCGGAATCGAGCGCCGTGCCTTCAAGCACGCGGCCTTTGCCGTGCGCGACGATCATGCAGCGCTGGACATCACGCAGGATTCAATGATGAAACTGGCCGAAAAATATCCTGACAGGCCGGTGGAGGAATACCCCATGCTGTTTCACCGTATCCTGCAAAACACCATTCACGACCATTTTCGCCGCCAGAAAGTGCGTTCCACATGGACTACGCTAATCTCAGCGTTATCCGGAAAACAGGGAAGCGAAAATGACGATTACGATCCGCTGGAAACCCTGGAAGTCGATGAAGAGACGAATCCGTTCGACACGCCTCACCGTCGACTGGAACGGTCGCGACTTGCCACGCTGATTGAGGAAGGGGTGCAGAATCTCCCCGCGCGTCAACGGGAAGCCTTTTTGATGCGTTACTGGGACAATTTGGATGTTGCCGAAACCGCCGTTGCGATGGGATGTTCCGAGGGCAGCGTCAAAACTCATTGCTTCCGTGCCACCCATGCACTGGCAGCTTTTTTGAAATCCAGGGGGGTTGAGCCATGAACGAACGATACCTGGCAAAAAAGATCACGCAGCATCTCGATTTCGGCCTGACGCAGATTCAAGGCGATGTGTTGTCGCGCCTCAAATCTGCACGCGAGAAAGCACTGGCGGCGCACCGCCCGACCGCGCAACCGGTCGCTGATCTGGCTCTAACGGGCGGCGGTAGCGTCTGGACGAGCAGTGGCTATCAGCCCTTCACCCGCGCCTGGGTTCCACTAGCAGCGTTGGTTTTTGGTCTGCTACTGGTCAACTACTGGCAGACCTATCATTACCAGCCGCCGAACAGCGCCAGCGAAATTGATGCTTTCCTGCTGGCGGAAGATTTGCCGGTCAACGCTTACCTTGATGACGGATTCGATACATGGCTGGAAGATTCGGCACAACAACCCTAGCGCTTGCGCTGTGCCTGCTTGCACCTTGCATGGCCGATGCGGCGATTCAGTTGCCGCCGCAAGCTTGGCTTGAACTCGCCCCCAGCCAGAAACAAATTCTTGCACCGCTTGCCGCTGAGTGGGACACCCTGCCGACGGCCCAGCGCACCAAACTGTTGGGCATTGCCAAGCGCTATCCGAAAATGACCTCGCAGGAACAGGGGCGTATCCGCTCGCGCCTCAAGGAATGGGCGCAGCTTTCTATTCAGGAGCGCGAAGTAGCACGGGAAAAATATCAGAAATTGCGCCAATTGCCGCCGGAAAAACGTGAAAAAATCCGTAAACGCTGGCAGGAATATCAGCACCTGTCGCGTGAGGAGCGCGAAGAACTGCGCAACAGAAACACCGCGCCCATGCCGCCAGAAGACGGTCAGACGGGACCTGTGGAAAGTATACGATGGCCCATGTAGTCGCATTCCCTTGTCCCGGCATAGCACGCCGCCTTGCCAGCATGTTCTACGAAGCCATTCTGCTGTCGGCGCTCCTGTTCATTGCCGGCTTCGTATTCGCCTTTGCCACGCACAACGCGCAATCAGGACTGTTTCGTTTCGCCTTTCAGGCGTATCTAGTGCTGGTAGCCGGTGCCTACTTCATCAGTTTCTGGCTACGCGGTGGACAAACCTTGCCAATGAAAACCTGGCATCTGCGGGTGGAACGCCACGATGGTGGCAACATTACCCCTGCGCAGGCCACACTGCGCTACCTGCTTGCATTGCTCGGCATATCCCTGCTGGGCTTTGGGATAGCCTGGGCCTTCTTCGACCGTGACCGCCAGTTCTGGCATGACCGCATAACGGGAACCCGGCTTGTTTTGGTGGCCTATTAACCCCGGTCCGGCACCAGAATAATGACATTGACATTTTTCACGGATGAATTGATTCACAATTGTCAAGCGTTTGTCACGCCCCCCTTCCTAACCCCATGATAGCAAGCAATAACAATTCAACACATTGATTATTAAGGGAATAACACCTGGTCAAAAAAATGGCGCGGGTATATTTTCCCTTGCGGGGAAGGCGCTTAGCCTCGGTGCCACCAAGTTATACACAGGGTTATCCACAGAAACTGTGTAGAACGCCCCCAACCCCCATTCAAAGGCTTTGCAGCAGGGGAAAATAGCGGTCATCTGTGCTAGCATGACGCCAATTCAGCCTGAGTTTCCCCATGAAAGCATTGCCGATATTGATCGTCGAAGACGATGCCGATTTGCGCGAAGCATTGTGCGACACCGTTGAACTGGCCGGTTATCAGGCCATCGGCGCGGGTGACGGCGATGCCGCGCTGAAAGTGTTGCACCAGCAACCCATTGGGCTGGTGGTCAGCGACGTTCAGATGCAACCGATGGACGGACATACGCTGTTGCGCGAAATCAAGGCGGCGCACCCCCATATCCCGGTACTGCTGATGACCGCTTATGGCGTGATCGACAAGGCCGTGGAGGCGATGCGCGCCGGTGCATGCCATTACCTGACCAAGCCGTTCGAGCCGGATCGCCTGCTGGCCGAGGTGGCGCGCTACATGTTGCCTTCCTTGTCGGGAGAGGTCGGCGAAGTGGTGGCCCAGGACCCGCGCATGGTAGAAGTGCTCAATCTGGCGCGACGCGTAGCGGTGACGGATGCCACCGTACTGTTGACCGGCGAAAGCGGCACCGGCAAGGAGGTGGTGGCGCGCTTCATTCATCGCAACTCTTCGCGTGCCGAAAAGCCTTTCGTTGCCATCAACTGCGCGGCAATTCCCGAAAACCTTCTTGAATCGACACTGTTTGGTTTCGAAAAGGGTGCTTTTACCGGCGCGACCCAGACGCAACCAGGCAAGTTTGAGCAGGCTCAGGAAGGCACGCTGTTGCTGGACGAAGTCACGGAAATGCCCCTGCCGCTACAGGCCAAATTCCTGCGCGTATTGCAGGAACGCGAAGTGGAGCGGGTCGGCGGGCGCCGCACGATTCCGCTCGACATTCGCGTGATCGCCACCTCCAACCGCGACATGACAGCGGCGGTGGCAAAAAATGAATTTCGTGAAGACCTCTATTACCGCCTCAATGTCTTCCCGCTCGAACTGCCGCCCTTGCGCGAACGCCCATTGGATATAGTCGCTCTGGCGTGCAGCTTTCTCGAGCGTCTGGCGACGCGCATCGGCAGACATGGCATGAAGCTGTCGCCGGATGCGGAAAAATGCCTGGAGCGCCACAACTGGCCAGGCAACATCCGCGAACTGGAAAATGTGGTGCAACGCGCCATGATCCTGGCGCCGGGCGCGAACATAGAAGTCGAGCATCTCCTGCTGCCACAGCAAGCTTTGCCGCCTGCGGCAAGTTCTGCCGGAGCGCGCGGCGACATGGACATGAAATCCCTGGAAAAAACGCATATCATGGAAACGCTGCTCGCCGTCAAGGGGTCACGCAAACTGGCGGCTGAAAAGCTGGGAATAAGCGAGCGTACCCTGCGTTACAAACTGCACCAGTATCGCGAAGAAGACGCAGAGGAAGCACCCTGACTTTTCGGAAACCATGGCACGGAAAATGCTGCGTACTCCAATAACCCAAACTTGGGAAAAACGGGTCCGGCAGTGATGGAGATAAAACAATGAATGCACAAGGCATAGACCAATTACTGGGGCAGCTACGTGCCGCCTCAATGGGCGCGGCGGGTGGCACCGAACCGGCAGCCTTGCCGGAAGGACAGGATTTTGCCGCCGCGCTGAAAAATTCGCTGGACAACGTCAGCACCGCGCAAAAACAAGCCAACGACCTGGCCAAGGCTTTCGAATTGGGCGACCCCAACGCCAATATTCAGGATGTCATGCTGTCCCTGCAAAAGGCCAGCGTCTCCTTTCAAACCATGGTCCAGGTACGCAACAAGCTGGTGACGGCTTACCAGGAAATCATGAACACGCAGGTGTAATGCCGACCTGCCTAGCAGGCAGCCCGCATAACGGCGTAACTAGCCGCCGGTTTGGGAAAACCGTGCCAACTGGGGTATTATTCGCAACGTTTAATATTTAACCCCTCTACCATTTCTCCGGGAACAAGGCGCTTTTATGGCATTGGCACCTCAGCAGGCACAAATTGCCCGGTTGCAGGAGAAATTCGCCCAACTGTCCAACAATCAGAAGTTGGGCATCATGTTCGGGATGGCATTTGTCATTGCCCTGCTCATCGGCGGCTGGTTGTGGATGTCGCAGCCGCCGGAATACCGCGTGCTGTACAGCAACCTCTCTGACCGTGACGGCGGCCCCATCATCACTGCGCTGCAGCAGATGAACGTCCCCTACAAGATGGCCGAAGGCGGCGGCGCCGTCCTGGTGCCGGCCAGCCAAGTTTATGAAGTACGCCTGCGCCTGGCCGGGCAGGGGCTGCCCAAGGGCAGCGTGGTAGGCTACGAGTTGATGGACTCGCAGAAACTCGGCACCAGCCAATTCGGCGAGCAAACCAACTACCACCGTGCCATGGAAGGGGAATTGACGCGCACCATCCAGGCCATTTCCTCGATCCAGTCGGCGCGCGTCCATTTAGCCTTTCCCAAACAATCGGTGTTCGTGCGTGAACAACAAAAACCGACCGCTTCCGTTTTGGTAACGCTGCATGCCGGCAGGGTGCTGGATGCTGCACAGGTAAGTGGTATCCGCCACCTGATTTCCAGCAGCGTCGCCGAGTTGCCGATCAAGAACGTCACCATACTCGATCAAAGCGGCAACCTGTTGAGTGGTCCGCCGGAGGGAACCTTGCATGCCGGGCTCAACCCGACGCAACTGGAATACCTGCGCCAGCTCGAAGAAAGTCTCGCCAAGCGCATCGAAGAAATCCTGACCCCCATAGTCGGCGAAGAAAACGTGCGCGCACGGGTAACGGCGGACGTGGATTTTTCACAGTCCGAACAGACCGCCGAAACCTACAAGCCCAACCCCAGCCCGGATGAAGCCGCGATACGCAGCCAGCAAACCAGCGAAACCAGCGGGGGTGCGGGTCAGCCTGCCGCCGGCGTGCCGGGCGCCCTGTCCAACCAGCCACCCGGCGCCGCCACCGCGCCGATCATCGCACCAGCCGGGGTGCCAGCCGCCGAGGCTGTGGGTGAGACAACGGGAAGCAACCACAAGGAATCAACCATCAATTACGAGGTCGACAAGACCGTCCGCGTGGTGCGCCAACCGGTGGGTGGCATCAAGCGCCTGACGGCGGCAGTGGTGGTGAACTACCGCAAGGTCACCGACAAGGAAGGCAAGGTGACGGCGAAGCCGCTCTCTGCCCAGGAGATGGCGCAGATCAACAACTTGGTGCGCGAAGCGATGGGCTTCAACGCCCAGCGCGGCGATTCGGCAAACGTGATGAACGCCTCCTTCAGCGTTGCCGAAGAACCCGTAATACCGCTGTGGAAAGACCCGGAAATGATCGCGCTGGGCAAGGAACTGGGACGCAACCTGCTGATTGTCCTGGTTGTGCTGTTGCTCTTTTTCAAGGTGTTTCTGCCCCCCCTGCGCGAGATATTTGCGCCACCGCCCCCTCCGCCTCCCGAGCCGGAAGCCGGGTCTGAAGAAGGAGAGGGAGAGACCTTGTCGGATGAAGAGCAACAGGCCAAACATGCGCAGAATTCCTACGAGGACAATTTGCGGGTTGCCAAGGAATTGGCGAAGGCTGAGCCACGCATCGTGGCCAGCGTGGTGAAGGAGTGGCTAGGTGGCAGCTGACGTTGACGAAGGTTTGCAAAAAAGCGCTATCCTCCTGCTCACCCTGGGCGAAGAAGAGGCTGCGGAAGTATTCAAGTACCTGAACCCCAAGGAGGTTCAACGTCTGGGTACGGCCATGGCCAGCCTGGGCGGCGCCACCAAAGACAAGATCGCTGCGGTGTTGCAGGAATTTTGTGACAGCACGCGCGAAAGAACGTCACTCGGCATGGCATCCGACGAATACATCCGTTCCGTACTGACCAAGGCACTGGGCAGCGATAAGGCGGCAGGCCTGCTCGACCGCATCCTGCGCGGCGGCGACACCAGCGGCATCGAAGCGCTAAAGTATATGGAAGGCAGCGCGGTAGCCGAACTTATCAAGAACGAGCATCCACAGATCATCGCCACCATTCTGGTGCATCTGGAAGCGGATTCGGTCGGCGACATCATGAAATTTTTTCCCGAACGCCTACGCAACGATGTGATGTTGCGCATCGCCACGCTGGACGGCGTACAGCCGGCGGCCCTGGCCGAACTCAACGACGTGCTGACCAAACTGCTGGCCGGTTCGAAGAATATCCAGAAGACGGTGATGGGCGGCGTCAAGACCGCTGCCGAAATTCTCAACTACATGGGCACCCAGCTGGAAACCTCGGTCATCGCCAGCGTGCGCGACTACGACCCTGAACTGGCCCAGAAAATCCAGGATGAAATGTTCGTCTTCGAAAACCTGATGGATATCGACGACCGCGGCATCCAGTTGTTGCTGCGCGAAGTACAGTCGGAATCGCTGGTGATCGCGCTAAAGGGTGCGAATCAGGATCTGCGCGAAAAGATTTTCAAGAATATGTCCTCGCGCGCTGCCGAGATGCTACGCGACGACCTGGAATCCAAGGGGCCGGTGCGTCTGTCGGAAGTGGAACAGGAGCAAAAGGGCATTCTCCAGGTGGTACGCCGCCTCGCCGACGAAGGCCAGATCGTGCTCGGCGGCAAGGGAGAAGATTCCTTTGTCTGACCGCGTCATTCCTCGCGAGCTATCGGGCAGCTACCGGCGCTGGGAGATGGATTCCTTCGAAGAACACGAACCGGAGGCGCCACCAGCCGCATCAGACGAACAGGAAATGTCTCACCTGACTTGGCCGACCGCCGGGGAAATCGAACAGATACAGCAGCAGGCACACGAGGATGGGCTGGCGTCCGGGCACGCAGAAGGGTGGGCGGCTGGACGCGAAGAAGGGCTGACAGCCGGACGCCAGGAGGGCTACGACAAGGGGTACGACACAGGCTGGCATGAAGGATATGAGGCGGGCAAAACACGGCTGCTCGACGAAACCGCGCGCTTGGCGCAACTCATGATCGCACTTGAGGAAGCCCTTGCCGGATTTGACGAGCAAATGAGCGCGGACATGCTCGCTTTGTCATTGTCGATTGCCCGGCAAATCACGCGCAACGCCCTTGATTTTCGCCCTGAAGCACTTCTACCGGTCATCCACGAGGCGCTCGCGGGACTGCCGCAACCCAGCCACCACGCCCAGCTCATCCTGCACCCGGATGACGCCGAACTGGTACGTTCGCACATGGAGGACGAACTGGCTCAAACACATTGCCGCATCGTTGGCAACAACCATATTGAGCGAGGCGGCTGCCACATCAAAACGGAAGCCAGCGAAATCGACGCCACGCTGGCGGGGCGCTGGCACAAGGTGATCGCCGCTCTGGGGCGCGACGACGCATGGCTGAACTAGCCCCATTCAGTCCGGCAGAAGATCAGGAAAGCACGCCGACAACCCGCTGGAAGGGTTTTTTACGCAACTGCACCGAAGCCGTGGCGACGGCCCATCCCTGGCAGGTAACCGGAAAACTGACGCGAGTCGCCGGACTGGTCATGGAGGCGGTGGGCATTCGCCTGGCAGTGGGCAGCAGTTGCGTGGTCACTCTGCCGGATGGGCACGATGTCGATGCCGAAGTGGTTGGCTTTTCCGGCGACAAACTGTTCCTGATGCCCTCCTCCGATGTCTATGGACTGGTTCCCGGCGCACGGGTGGTGCCCGCAGAGCCGGAAAAACAGCACATCCCCCACATCCACCAGCCGTTTTTCCCCCATCGCCGCTCCGAAGACCGGGTGCGCCAAGTGCCGGTCGGCGACGAATTGCTGGGGCGTATCCTCGATGGCACCGGACGCCCGCTTGACATGCTCGGCTCGCTCCATGTCGCGCAGCGCGTGCCTCTGCAAAGCCGCCCCTACAATCCGCTCAACCGCGCGCCGATCCGCGACGTGCTGGATGTCGGTGTGCGCGCCATCAACGCCCTGCTTACCGTCGGGCGCGGCCAGCGCATGGGCCTGTTCGCCGGCAGCGGCGTTGGCAAAAGCATCCTGCTCGGCATGATGGCGCGCTACACCAGCGCCGACGTCATCGTCGTCGGACTGATCGGTGAACGCGGGCGTGAAGTTAAGGAATTCATCGAAAATATTCTTGGCGAAGAAGGCCTGGCACGCTCGGTGGTGGTCGCCGCGCCCGCCGATACGCCGCCGCTGCAACGCTTGCACGGCGCGGCCTATGCCACGGCGATTGCCGAATATTTCCGTGACCAGGGAAAAAGCGTCCTGCTCATCATGGATTCGCTTACCCGCTATGCTATGGCGCAGCGTGAAATCGCCCTGGCCATCGGCGAACCGCCCGCCACCAAGGGCTACCCGCCTTCGGTATTCGCCAAGCTGCCGCAACTGGTGGAACGCGCCGGCAATGGCCCCCCCAGCGTCGGCGGATCGATTACCGCCTTTTATACGGTGCTGACCGAAGGCGACGACCAGCAGGATCCCATCGCCGACAGTGCGCGAGCGATTCTGGACGGCCACGTAGTGCTGTCGCGCGCCCTGTCCGACCAGGGACATTATCCGGCCATCGACATCGAGGCTTCCATCAGCCGCGCCATCACCGAACTGATTCCCCAGGAAGAACTGGATCTGGTGCGGCGCTTCAAGCTGTTGTATTCGCGCTACCAGCGCAACCGCGACCTGATCAACGTCGGCGCCTATGTGCGCGGCAGCGACCCCCTGCTCGACAAGGCCATCGACATGTATCCGAAACTGGAAGCCTTTCTGCAGCAAGGCATCAACCAGCGCGAGGACTATTCCGGTTGCCGCCGACAACTGGCGGAACTGCTTGCCTGACGGCTTGAGATTCCTTCATGGCGCAACGTTTCCCCCTGCAACCCCTGCTTGATCTGGCGCATGAGCACAGCGACAATGCCGGACGCAAATTGCAGCAACTCAAAGTGAAATGGCAGGAGGCCGAACTCAAGCTGAGCCAGCTGGCGAGCTACCGCGAGGAATACCACCAGCGCCTGACGCAGAATACGCAACAGGGAATGCAGATGGCTGCCTGGCGCGAATTCCAGTTGTTCATGGACAAGCTGGACCAGGCGATCACCCTGCAAGGCGAGGAAGTGGCCAAGTGCCAGCGTCACTGGGAAGGTGGGCGGCGCGAATGGCTGGAACGCCAGCGCCAGCTGAAAGCATACGACACCCTGTCGCAACGTCATGCAACGAGTGAAATCAAGCGCGAAGCCAAGAAGGAACAGAAAGAGCAGGATGAATTTGCCGGACGGATGCTGCGACCCGATGAAAAACTGCCTGACGAATAAGGTGGCACATTAATTGCTGCTCATGGGATGAAAGTTTGTTTCCCACGGGAGAATCAAAATGCAAGGAATATCAAGTGCGCCCACGGCGCCGGGAATGGTGGCTTCGACGGCTTCCTCTGACGCGATGGCGGGCGGGGGCGGCGCGGGAGATGTAACGGCGGGGTCCGGCAGCCTGTTCGGCGCCATACTCGCAGGTCAACTCAAAGGACGGAGCGTAAGCGGTAACGGTATGGATCTTGCCGCCCTGGTTGCCGACATAAACCGTCGGCATGGTGACATCACGGAACGGACGGACGAAATCCTGCCGACGCAGGATATTCTGGCTGACTTGCTGGCGGCGGCCGGCATCAACGTAGCGGCGTTCATGCCGCAACAAGCTTCCGGTATTGCCGTCTCGGGAGAGCCCCGTGATTCGCTGTCACTGGAGGCAGGCGGACCCGACATTGAGGGAAAAGAATTACCGGTGGCAGCGGATGATCTGGCCGCCGACGGCAGGAAATTACCGGTGGCAGCGGATGATCTGGCCGCCGACGGCAGGAAATTACCGTTGGGGGAGGATGCCGACACGAAGACGGCGCGCTTCACTATCGACCAGCCCCGTAATGCCGGACAAGACAGGGATGACGACCAACGCTCCGCCCGCAGCAGCGTGCAACCACGCGGGGAAGATTTTGCCGCCGGCGGCAAAAACCTGTCGGCGTCGGATGCATCCATCCAGTCCGTCGGCTCAATGGAGCGCCAGCAAGTTTTTCTCGATACGCCGCCCAGCGCCGGGAACGCCCAGGCAGCCATTGTGATACCTACTGCCATGCCGTCGGTTCAGGCAAGCAGCGGCCCGCTACAGACCACCGCCATGGAAATCTCCGTTCCGGTTAATTCCCCGGCATGGAGTGAATCCCTGGGGAATAAGATGGTGTGGATGAGCGGGCAGGGTAGCCAAGTGGCGGAGCTACGCCTGGACCCGCCGCATCTTGGGCCGCTGGAAGTACGCCTGACCATGAATAACGACCAAGCCAGCGTGTCCTTCGTGTCGCACCACCCGGCTGTGCGTGAGGCGATAGAATCGGCCATGCCGCGCTTGCGTGAAATGCTGGCCGACAACGGCATCATGCTGGGCAACACCTCGGTTGGCGCAGAATCATTCCAGCAACAACAGCAAGCATCCGCCGAAAATGCGCGCAACAGTCGGGGGAATGGCGCGCAGGATGAAGGCGATATGCTGGATATGGGTGAAGGAGTCGGCGGCCAAACGCTTGGCTCTGGTGGATCCGGCAAAGGGCTGGTCGACATGTTCGTTTGACACCACACGACACAAGCTGACCAAAAGGGCGCCGTCAGGGCGCCTTTTCGTTTTACTCGAATTTCAAGGTCAACACATTCTGTTGCGTTCCTGCATGGACTTTAATAAAGAACATAAGGTTTCGACTAAAAACACTTGTTTTCTACTAAGATTTTTAGTATAACAACGATCAGAGTTAGGATGCGCTATTGGAGCGGACATGGCCAAAGACAAAGCAAAAGTAGAAGAAAAAACGGCGGACGGCGCAAGCGGCAAGCCCAAAAAAACCAAGCTGGTCATCCTGGCGCTGATTGCCGTATTGCTGATCGGCGGCATCGGTGGTGCCGCGTGGTTCCTTCTGGCCGGCTCGTCCAAAAAATCGCCGGACACCGCAAAAAAAGAAGATCCCGGCGCACCGCCGGTCTACGTATCGCTTGACAGAAAAACCTACAACCTGCCATCCACGGATGGCGAGCCGCACTTCCTCATGCTTGCCGCCGACGTCAGGGTAGTGGATCAGGCTACCGCCGAGCGGATCAAGCAACGCATGCCGGAAATTCTCAACGGCGTACTGATGCTCATCTCCAGCAAGACTGTCGAAGACTTGGCCACGCTGGAAGGCAAGAAAAAACTGAGCACCGACATCGTCAATACCGTCAATGCCCCGTTAAACCTCAAGGAAGGCGAGAAGGGTGCAACGGATGGGCTGTTTACCGAATTCGTCATCCAGTAATGCGGATCGCGAAGAATTTTGTGGCATAAGGGTTAGGGACAAATCAAGTGGCGGATGACATTCTTTCCCAGGAAGAAGTCGATGCTCTCCTGAAGGGCGTAACCGGCGAAGCGGATGAATCGCCGGACGAGGCACCGGAGAGTGG
This sequence comes from uncultured Sulfuricella sp., assembly GCA_964527565.1. GTDB lineage: Bacteria > Pseudomonadota > Gammaproteobacteria > Burkholderiales > Sulfuricellaceae > JAGXQV01. The sequence continues at coordinate 18,545 of CAZGOY010000046.1, forward strand.
CGAGGTGCGCGCCTACAACCTGGGCAAGCAGGAACGCATCGTGCGCGGGCGCATGCCCACGCTGGAAATCATCAACGAGCGTTTCGCACGACTGTTCCGTATCGGCCTGTTCAATTTCATGCGGCGCAATGCGGAAATTTCCGTCGGCCCGGTCCGGGTGCTGAAATACAGCGAGTTCATCCGCAATCTGGTGGTACCGACCAACCTCAACCTGGTGCATGTCAAGCCGCTACGCGGTACCTCCCTGTTCATTTTCGACCCCAATTTCGTCTTCCTGGTGGTCGACAACCTGTTCGGTGGCGATGGCCGTTTTCATATGCGCGTCGAAGGACGTGATTTTACGCCCACGGAACAACGCATCATCCAGCGTCTGCTCGACGTCGCTTTTTCGGAATACCAGAAATCCTGGGAGCCGATTTATCCGGTGGAATTCGAGTACATCCGCTCGGAAATGAATACCCAGTTTGCCAACATCGCCACCCCCAGCGAAGTAGTGGTGGTGACCACCTTCAATATTGAATTGGGTGCCGGGGGCGGCGATTTTCACATCTGCATGCCCTATGCTATGATCGAACCGATACGCGACCTGCTGTATAGCACCATGCAGGGCGAACGGCTCGAAGTCGATGAACGCTGGGCGAAACTGCTCACCAAGCAGGTACAGATAGCGGAAGTCGACCTGGTGGCCAATCTGGGTTCCGCGCCCGTCACTCTCGGGCAAATCGTCAACATGAAGATCGGCGATGTCATCTCGCTGGATATTCCCGAGGCGGTGATTGCCGAAGTGGATGGCATTCCCGTGCTGGAATGCAAGTACGGCATCCTGAACGGTCAATACGCATTGAAAGTAAATAAAATCCTGGCCGGACTGGATGAAGATTCGGTACAGGGAGACGACCATCATGGCTGAAGAAGAAGTCAAGGAATCCGCAGACGCCACCGACGATTGGGCGGCGGCGCTGGCGGAACAGGAAACTGCGGCGCCTCCGGAAGCATCTGCTGCGGATGATTGGGCTGCCGCCATGGCGGAGCAGGAGACCGCTGCCCCTGCGGAGAGTGCTGCCGACGACTGGGCCGCCGCCATGGCGGAACAAAAGACCGTGGATGCGGCACCGGCTGGCAAGCCCGCCGCCGTGCAAAAAAACGTTTTTGAGCAGTTGGTTCCCAATGCCGTCCCGTCTGGGGTATCCAACAATCTGGACATGATCCTCGACATCCCGGTCAACCTGACGGTGGAACTGGGGCGCACCAAGATCGCCATTCGCAGCCTGCTGCAATTGGCACAAGGTTCAGTGGTGGAACTCGACGGTTTGGCAGGCGAACCCATGGACGTATTGGTAAACGGCTGCCTCATTGCTCAGGGCGAGGTGGTTGTGGTCAACGACAAGTTCGGTATCCGCCTGACCGACATCATCACCCCCACCGAACGCCTGCGCAAACTGCACCGATGATCTTGCGCAATGGTGCGGCGCCGACGGCGCTGATCGCTTTCCTTCAGCCGTGGCACGCTGTGGCGCAGCAGGTGGCCGCCCAAACTATCCCAGCCCCGCCGGACTCCCCTCTTTCCCTTGGCGGCATGGTGCAGGTTTTCCTCGGTTTGCTTGTCGTGCTGGCGGCGGTTGCTGCTACCGCGTGGCTGCTACGGCGTTTTTCCTTCGGGCAGCAGGCCGTGGGCGGTGCAGTCCGCGTCATTGGCGGCATCGCCTTGGGGCAGCGCGAGCGCCTGGTGCTGGTGGAAATCGGCGAAACCTGGCTGGTGCTGGGCGTGGCGCCGGGGCAGGTAAATGCGCTGCATAGCTTGCCGCGCCCGGCGGACATACCCGCGACCGCCACCTCTGCGACGGAACCAGGATTTGCCGCGAGCATCGCGCAAGCCATGCGCAAACATTCCAGAAAATAGGCGCTATCGCGCATTTCATCCCCCGCCACTCACCACCATGCGCACCAACCGGTCATCGACAAGCATACCGCCACTACTGGTCGGCATCGTGCTTCTAATTACCCCCTTACTGGCCGCGGCTGCCGCCCCCGGCCTGCCGGCGTTTACCAGCGCGCCCGGCCCCGGCGGCGGACAAACCTACACCCTGACCATCCAGACGCTGTTGTTCATGACGGCGCTGACCTTTCTGCCAGCGGCCATCCTGATGATGACTTCGTTCATCCGCATCGTCATCGTGCTGTCCCTGCTGCGCCAGGCCATAGGTACCATGCAGGCCCCTCCCAACCAGGTGTTACTGGGCTTATCGCTGTTCCTCACTTTCTTCGTCATGTCGCCGGTGCTGGATCGTATTTATGTCGAAGCCTACCAGCCATTCGTCGAGCAAAAGCTGGATTTCGTGCAAGCCGTCGAAAAGGGTGCCGTGCCCCTGAAAACCTTCATGCTGCGCCAGACTCGTCAGGAAGACCTGGCCCTGTTCGTGCGCCTGTCCAACAGTGAGCCCTTGCAAAGCCCGGATGCCGTGCCGATGAAGGTGTTGATTCCTTCCTACGTCATCAGCGAACTCAAAACCGCCTTCCAGATCGGCTTCGTCATCTTCATCCCCTTCCTCATCATCGACATGGTCGTGGCGAGCGTACTGATGTCCATGGGTATGATGATGCTCTCGCCGATGACCATTTCCCTGCCGTTCAAACTCATGCTGTTTGTGCTGGTGGACGGCTGGAACCTGTTGATCGGCTCGCTGGTACAAAGCTTTTATACATAGGAGGCCAGACATGACCCCGGAAAGCGTCATGACCATAGGCCGTCATGCCCTCGAAATCACCATTCTGGTTTCCGCCCCGCTGTTGCTGACCGCGCTGGCGGTAGGCCTGTTGGTGAGCGTGTTTCAGGCCGCCACGCAGATCAATGAAATGACGCTGTCCTTCATCCCCAAGCTGCTGGTGATGTTCATCGTGCTGGCGGTAGCCGGACCATGGATGGTGAACATGATGATGGACTACACGCGGCGGCTGTTTTCAAGCATCCCCGGCCTCGCAGGTTAACGCTTTCCGCGCGCGCCATGATTACCTTCACCTCCATCCAGTTGAATGCCTGGATGGCACTGTTCTTCTTCCCCTTTTTCCGTATTCTGGCACTCATTACCAGTGCACCGGTGCTGGGTGCGCGCGGCGTGCCCATGCGGGTAAAAATCGGGCTGGCCTTTGTCGTCACGGTCATCGTGGCACCCACTCTGGACAACATTCCCCGCGTCGATCCCGGCTCCGCCATGGGCCTGCTAATCCTCGCCCAGCAGGTCGTCATCGGCCTGGCCATGGGACTGGTCATGCGCATCGTCCTCAACGCGGTGGAAATGGCCGGTAGCATCATCGGCTTGCAGATGGGGCTGGGTTTCGCCACATTTTTCGATCCGCAGAACTCCGCGCAGACCCCGGTTATGGGATCATTTCTGGGCGTGCTTATGCTATTGATGTTTCTCGCCATGAACGGCCACATCCTGATGATCGAGGCAGTCGTGGAAAGTTTCCGGGCGCTGCCGATAGCCGCGCAACCAATGTCCGCCAGTGGCCTGCGGGTGCTGGCCGGTTGGGGCGGACAAATTTTCCTCGGCGGGGTCATGCTATCCCTGCCGGTTATCGCCGCACTGCTGATCACCAACATTTCCATCGGCATCATGACGCGCGCAGCGCCGCAACTGAACATTTTCGCGGTCGGCTTCCCCATCACCCTGCTGGCGGGTTTCGTCGTGCTGGCAGCTTCCCTACCCTATTTTGTCCCCTTGCTGGAACGATTCATGCATGATGCCTTGCAGGTGATGCTGCAAATCGCCCGCCAATCAAATTAGCGGGCAAACATCAACTTTCAGGCAGCCGCGCCGATACGAATAACATAGGCGTTGGGATTTGAACGCGAGCCAGGAGACGCATCATGTTGACGACAATAACGATGGAAACGGGTATGGCCGAGAAAACCTGCATGGCGGATAAGGGCGGGGATTACGGCCAGGAAGTGATGCGGGTGGAATGGAACCCCGTCCTACCGGCACTTCATGAAGCCGCCGCTGAACTGGTCGGCGAGACGATGCGACGGCACCGCATGCCGCCGTCCCTGGCGGTAACCGACGTGGATGACTTCCTGCGCCGGATGTACACTGCGCAAGGATAGAAATCAGACGGCAGCCTGAACGCCCCCCGCGTTCACAGCCACAACATCAGCCCCATCTCCAGCGGATGGGTGAGCAGGGGGTGATGCGGGTAGATGCGCACCTTGTAATCCAGCCTGCCGCACATATCCGGCGCCAGATCGAGGGTGAAGTGGCATTCGCCGGTTTCCGCGATGATGCGCTGCTTGGCGAAGCTGAAATGCTGGAAATTGCCGCCATCCTTCTTCGCCGGGCGGCGAATCAGTAATTCCACCACCACGTCTTCCGCCTCCAACCCGTCCAGGCGTACCGCCACTTCCAGGCGCACGCTGTCACCGAAGCGGATATGCTTTTTCGGCTCGTCCAGACGGTGCAGGGAAATATTCGGCCAGGCGGCGCGGATTTTTCCTTTCCAGGCCGCCAACTGCCTGGCGTTTTCGTAATTGTTCTGGGTGTAGAGCACGCCTTGCTTGCTGGCCGGCAGATAAAAGCGCGACACGTATTCCCCCACCATGCGGCTGGAATTGTACTGCGGCAAAACGGTGGCGATGGAACGCTTGGCCTTTTTGACCCAGTCGGCGGAATAGCCCATCTTGCCGCGGTGGTAATACAGGGGGAAGACGCGGTTGCGCAGTATCTCGTAAAGTTCCTGACCATCCTCCCGGTTGCGCCGTCCGTCGTCGACGTAGCTCGGTGACGGCTTGATCGCCCAGCCGTTGGTGCCGTCGTAGCCCTCGCCCCACCAGCCGTCCAGCACCGAAAGGTTGATGGCGCCGTTGATGGCGGCCTTCATGCCGGAGGTGCCGCTCGCTTCCAGCGGATAAATCGGGTTGTTGAGCCACACGTCCACCCCCGCCACCAGGCGGCGCGCCAGGCCGAGATCGTAGCCTTCCACCAGCAACACCTTGCCTTCGAATTCCGGTTGATGGGCCAGCGCGTGAATGCGGCGAATCAAATCCTGGCCAGGGCGGTCGGCGGGATGCGCCTTGCCGGCGAAAATGAACAGCACCGGACGGTCGTTGTCGGAAAGCAACTGGCGCAGCGCATCCTGATCTTCGAACAGCAGCGCGGCGCGCTTGTAGGTGGCGAAGCGGCGCGCGAAGCCGATGGTCAGCACGTTGGGGTCGTAGCTGTCGACGTGCTTGAGCAGACGGTCGAGATGCGCCTCGCTGCCGTGGTTGCGGAAATGCTGCTGGCTGATGCGGAAACGCAGCAATTGCAACATCTGCGACTTGAGCGACTGGCGCACGCTCCAGAACAGGTGATCGGGGATGTCCTCGATGTGCTGCGCCCAATATTCGGCGTCGGACATGCGATGGCGCCATTCGTAGCCAAAATAGTTGTCGAACAGGTCGATCCACTCCTGCGCCAGAAAAGTCGGCACATGCACGCCGTTGGTCACGTAGCTCAGGGGATTTTCCTCGGGGGCGATCTGTTGCCACAGGTTGCCGCAAATCTGCGAGGAGACACTGCCGTGGATGCGTGATACGCCATTCTGGCGGCGCGAGCCGCGTATCGCCAGATTGGTCATGTTGAAATCCGGACTGTCCGGGCCGCGCCCCAGCCCGAGAAACTGGTCGCGGCTGATCTTCAACTCTTCGCAGCAATGCTGGAAATAGTGCCACATCATGTCTTCGGCGAAATG
>CAZGOY010000047.1:0-24004 GCA_964527565.1 uncultured Sulfuricella sp.
CTGGTCAAAATTGGACGCTGTTGGGTGGTCAAATTTGCGCGCTGATTGACAGCCTTTCTCAAGGAGCTGGGCCTACCAGCCTTGCCGTAAACCTCAAAGAGCTTCAATGCGCTCGCATAACGAGGTGTTGCACCGAACGGCAATTCCGCTACGCTCCATCGCAGCCGGAGAGCTTGTACGTTACTGAACGTCCGCTTCTTCTGGTGGGCAATTTTCGCTTTGGGCCGGAACCCGACCCAGCCTTGTAGTTTCCCCACGAAAAATGCAAATGGCCGATCTGTAATCAGAAGCGGCCATTTTTCATCGCGGAAGTCACCGGCAGCAATGGCCGATAAGCAGCCACCTGCAGTTTAGTGTAATCGCTACAAAGCGATAACGAAGCTGAAAAAATAAAGGCACCCCAAGGTGCCTTTATTTATGCTTTATAGTTAACGAGTTACTGCTGAGGCGGCTCAATCTGTTCGACGAAGCCGCATTCCTTTTGCGGACATACCTTCTCGACGCCGCGGCGCTTGGTGGTTTTGATGGTCAGGATGGGCCAGTTGCACTTTGGGCAAGGCTCGTTGATCGGGGGGTTCCAGGTTGCATATTTGCAATCGGGATAAGTATTGCAGGAATAAAACAGTTTCCCGTAACGGCTCTTGCGTTCGATCAGGCTGCCCTTCTTGCATTCTGGGCAAACGACCCCGGTGTCCTTGGGTTTTTCCAGAGGCTCGATGAACTTGCACTTGGGATAGCCCGAGCAGCCGATGAATTTCCCGTAGGGGCCGGACTTGATATGCAAGGGGCTTTCGCACTTGGGACAAACACGGCCTTCGACGACGACCGGCTCATCGGGCTTCACTTCCCCGTCAAGGTTGCGGGTGTAATCACATTCCGGATAAGCGGAACAGCCGACGAACTTGCCGCGCTTTCCCAAACGAAGGGTCAGGTGCTTGCCGCACTTGGGGCAGGCCTCGTCCAGCTTTTCCTGCGTTACGTCCTTGCGATCGACGTTTTTCTTTTCCTCAATCTGCTCATTGAATTTCTTCCAGAATTCCTCCAGCACAGGGATCCATTCCTGTTTGCCGCTGGCGATGAAATCCAGTTGATCTTCCAGCTTTGCAGTGAAATCATAATCGACATAACGCGTGAAGTGCTCGGTAAGAAACTTGCTGACGACCTGCCCCACGTCGGTCGGCATGAAGCGCTTCTTGTCCATGAGGACATACTCTCGAGCCTGTAATGTGGAAATAATGCTGGCATAGGTGGATGGACGTCCAATGCCATGTTCTTCCAGGGATTTCACCAGGCTGGCTTCAGTGTAGCGCGGCGGCGGCTGAGTAAAATGTTGTTCACCATAAAGCCGGTCGAGGGGAATTTTTTCTCCTACTTCCATCGGCGGCAATTTAACTTCGCCCTCTTCTTCCTGATCGTCTTCATCCTCGCGGTAGACCGCGATAAATCCGGGAAAAACCAAGGTCTGGCCGCTGGCGCGAAACAGGTTTCCTTCGCCGCCCACACTCAAATCCAGGCTTACGGTGTCATATTTTGCGGGGTTCATCTGGCAAGCGAGCGCACGCTTCCAGATCATTTCATAGAGCTTTGCCTGATCGGCCGTAAGGTACCCACGCACGCTCTCTGGAGTGCGTGCAATCGATGTGGGGCGGATGGCCTCGTGGGCCTCCTGGGCATTCTTGGATTTGTTCTTGTACAGTACCGGCGCCTTGGGTAGGTAATCCCCGGAAAAATGGGTACTGATGTAGTCACGGATTTCAGCAACCGCCTCATTGGCCAGATTAACCGCGTCAGTACGCATGTAAGTAATCAAACCAACTGCACCGCCACCGATGTCGATACCTTCGTAGAGTTGCTGGGCAACCTTCATGGCGCGATCAGTAGTAAATCCCAACTTTCGGACCGCTTCCTGTTGCAAAGTGGAGGTGGTAAATGGTGCGGTGGGCGAACGCTGCTTGCGCTTTTTGTCAACCTGCACCACGGTGGCCTGATCGCTTCCACCTCTTAGGGCAGTGAGAATTTCAGCATGACGCTCGTCCGAAGGAATGCTGAACTGATTAAGCTTTTCCCCGGAAAACTGGAATAACTTTGCGGTAAATTTGGATTTTGCTTTATGGCTGTCAAAGTGAATGCTCCAGTATTCCTGGGTCTTGAAAGCCTGAATTTCCGCTTCACGCTCTACAATCATCCGCAATGCCGGGCTTTGCACTCTTCCAGCAGACAGGCCGCGGCGGATTTTGCGCCACAGCAGTGGCGACAGATTAAAGCCGACCAGGTAATCCAAAGCGCGTCGCGCCTGCTGGGCATTAACCATGTCCATGGAAATGTCGCGCGGGTTTTCGATGGCTTCCTGCACGGCGGACTTGGTGATTTCATGGAAGACCACGCGCTTGAGCAACTTTTTGCCGATCAACTTGCGTGATTTGAGAATTTCCGCAAGATGCCAGGCAATGGCTTCCCCCTCGCGGTCCGGGTCGGTCGCCAGCAGGATGCAATCAACATCCTTGACCGCCTTGGCTATGGCATCGACGTGCTTGGCATTGCGCTCGATCAACTGGTATTTCATGGCAAACTGGTTTGCGGTATCTACGGCCCCTTGCTTGGGTACCAGATCACGCACATGACCATACGAAGCAAGGATTTCATAATCCGCGCCAAGGTATTTCTTTAGCGTTTTTGCCTTGGAAGGCGATTCAACAATAAGTAGGCTGGAAGACATGCGCGCCCTTAAGGGGTTTCCGATTAGGTCAGGTTGATAAATGCGGAATGCAAAGAAGAGATAAAAACTCAGTGCGGCGTGGAATCGCCGTTACTGAACAGCAAGTCTTCGACAAAGAAGAATTGTTGTGATTCATTTTGTTCCCACAGGACAAAAAGAATAATCCATTTGACCTGATCGATGGAAAGCTCACTATCATCGACGGCGAAAGCGCGTTCGATCACCCATTCGCGTTGCATGGGATTGAGTACCCCAGAGCTTTCCAGGAAAATCAAAAGCCCAACGCCGGCCACCCCGATTCTCATAAATTCAGCGTCCGTATAGCAACGCAAGGAACGGCAAGTTGCCAGCGACTCGGCGTAACTGTCTGAGGAAAGGCTTTCCAGACCATGGAACCAGGAAAGCGCTTGAGAAATCTCATTATGGTCGAAACCCGCCGCACTCAATTCCCGGGTCAAAGTACCTTCGTCGGGATAAGCGTTCATTTCAAAATAATTTTCAAACAGGTAAACCAGGATATCGAACATTGGGTATCTCGAAGTTAGCAAAGGCGCTGATACATGCCGCCCGGCAAGGTGGCGACGTAGCCGTCTAGCTCCATGTGCAACAGCATGGCGCAAACCCTGTTGCTCGTCAAGCCGCTACGCGTAACCAAAGAATCGATATCAACGGGTTCGAAACCCATGAAGTCGAGCAAGGGTTGAAAGGCAGCGGCAGCGCCTCCCGTGGCGGCCGTTCTCAAGGGGAGTGTCGCGGTATGACGCAATTCACCGAAAATGTCCTCGGCACATTCAACCAGTTTGACTCCTTGTTTGATAAGGGCGTGGCATCCCCGGGAAAGGGGGGAATGGATCGAACCGGGAATAGCAAACACTTCGCGTCCCTGTTCGGCGGCCAAGCGCGCGGTAATCAGCGACCCACTGCGCAACGCGGCCTCGACAACCAGGCAACCCAAAGCAACGCCACTGATGATGCGGTTACGGCGTGGGAAATTCTGGGCCTTGGCTGGGGTGCCAAGCGGAAACTCGGAAAGGAGCGCGCCTGACTCGGCCAGTTCGTGGGCTAACCGGTGGTTGCTGGCGGGATAAACGCTGTCCAAGCCGGTACCGACTACCGCCAAACTGGAAGCGGTTCCCGCCAGGCCGCCTTGATGCGCTGCTGCATCAATGCCGGCCGCCATTCCGCTGACGATGCAAAAGCCGTTATCACTGAGGCTGCGGGCAAAAGATTCTGCATTAAGCATGCCTTGTGAAGAAGCGTTACGGCTGCCGACCACGGCGAGAAAATTTGATTTCAGCAATTCACGCCGCCCCTTTAAGTAGAACAGCGGTGGAGCGTCAGGCGTTTGCAGCAGCAGGGAAGGATAATCGGCGTCAGCCAAGGTCACCAGATGGTTGGTGGGGTGCTCCAGCCATTCCAGCGTCGGTGCAATCAGCGAGTCGTCTGGCCCATTGCAGATCTGGCGGGCGACAGCGGGCTTGACAACGCCATTCAGTGCAGAATAGCCGGCGGCAAAAATATTATCCGGCTCACCAAAAGCAGACAGCAGCCGCCGGAAACTTTCGCCGCCGAGACCAGGTATCAGGTTGAGAGCTATCCAGCCCGCATGGTCGCGCTCAAGCGGCATATCGTGACAGCGTCCAAGGTCGTTGCAGGCAGATCAGGGTGTGCGCACGGAATCCAGCGCATGCACCGGGCGGCTGGTCTGCACTACCAGCGCGTAAGAAAGCTTGTCGAAGGTACGAAAAACAAAAAGCAGGCCGGAACGCTCGTCCGGTAGCTTGAGAGAAACTTTGTCACCATTGGCGGCGGTTACGGGAACATTGGCGCCACTCCGGTAAATAGCCAGGACATGACCGATTTCCATACCGTCACGTTCTCCTTTATTGATGGTAACAACGGCATTCTGTCCGGCTTCAGCTGCGCCACCGTAAATCGATACGATTCTTCCTGCGACGTCGAAGTCAGGGGCGTGTGGAACATAAGCGTTGATGGGGGCTTCGGTTTCGGGAATCAGACGGTCGTTAGCGTAGATTTCAAGAACTGAACGCGTCACCATGATAGTCGCCGGGTCACCGAAACGAACGACCTTGGCCTTGCCCAGAAATTCCGCTTCCTGCCCCAGCGACTCCTTGGTTTCCGGGTCGATCAGGATTTTCCCAGGGCGATAGACATTCCAGAAGATGCCGTGCTCCTGCTTCAGGTCGCGTACATAAGCAGTTTCCCCCATGCCGACCATCACGCGGCCCTCCTCGGTCCGCAGGATGCGGGGCGCACTTTCCAAAGCGCTTTGCTCGACCAGCAAGGGACGGGCAAGGAAAGGAGTGATGATGGCCGGGGAAATGCTGGGAATGGCCTGTGCTTCAAGCGCCTCGCTACGCACATAAGGGCTGAGGCGCACGGTTTCCAGTTCGCTTGCCTGCTTGCCGACGATTTGCAGGCGCGGCTTTCCATCCATCACGACTAGGTGAATGATGTCGCCGGGATAAATAAGATGCGGGTTCCTGATTTGCTCGCGGTTGAGATTCCAGATTTCCGGCCAGCGCCAGGGTTCATTGAGGAAGCGTCCGGCGATACTCCACAGTGTATCGCCCTTGACCACAACATGCCTTTCCGGGGGATTTTCCTGCAAAAGCACCTCGCCCCCGAAAGCCAGGGGACTCGCGCCGAAAAGTATAATCAGGGATATAATCAGGTTACGCATGATGGCCTCACCGCAGGCGTCTGGAGCCGCCACTATACGGCTCATAAGTCGGATTAAATTCTGCATCTAATTCTTTAAACAAGCAAGTATTTATGGCAATTCTCAGTATCCTCCACTACCCAGATCAGCGCCTTCACACGGTAGCGGCACCCGTTCAGCAGGTGGATGACGGCATACGGGTTCTCGCGCGCAACATGGCTGAAACCATGTATGCCGCTCCAGGCGTTGGGCTGGCAGCAACCCAAGTGAACGTTCACAAACAAGTGATCGTGATGGACGTTTCGGAAAATCACGACCACCTCATCACACTGGTCAATCCCAGAATAATTGCCAGTAGCGGCACCGAAGAACACGAAGAGGGCTGCCTGTCGGTACCGGGGATTTATGAAACCGTGCGTCGCGCCGAGCGCGTAACGGTACAGGCGCTGAACCTGGAAGGTGCCGCAATCACCCTGGAAGCGGACGGCTTGCTGGCCGTGTGCATCCAGCACGAGATGGATCACCTGCAAGGCCGGGTATTTATCGAATACCTGTCGCAACTCAAGCAGACACGCATCAGAAACAAACTCAAGAAACAGCAACGTGAAACCATGTAACCGGGTATTCCCATGAAAATCGTTTTTGCCGGGACCCCCGAATTTGCCGCCAGTGCGCTGCTTGCGCTCAGCGAGGCCGGACATCAAATACAGTTGGTGCTTACTCAGCCTGATCGCCCAGCCGGGCGGGGGATGAAGCTGTTCGCCAGCGCGGTAAAAACACAGGCGCTCAAATTCGGCATGCCGGTCGCACAACCCCTCACCCTGAAAACCCCCGAGGCGCAACACGCAATTCTTGCGGCCGCAGCCGACGTCATGGTGGTAGCAGCCTACGGGCTGATCCTGCCGCCGCAAGTGCTGGCTCTTCCCCGACTCGGCTGTCTCAACATCCACGCCTCCCTGCTGCCTCGCTGGCGAGGGGCGGCGCCAATACAGCGCGCAATCCTGGCCGGTGACCGGGAGACGGGTATCACCATCATGCAGATGGACGCCGGACTGGATACCGGTGCCATGTTGCTAAAGGCGCCGCTGCCCATCGCGGCGGACGATAGCGCGCAATCCCTTCACGACAAACTGGCGGTGCTGGGTGCGGCCAGTATCGTGACGGCCTTGGCACAACTGGAACAAGGGAGCCTGCATCCAGAGCCCCAGGCCGAAATGCTGGCAAGCTATGCCGCCAAACTGACTAAAGAAGAAGGCAGAATCGACTGGCAGCAAGACGCCGCCGGGCTGGCGCTGTCAGTACGTGCTTACAACCCATTTCCGGTGGCGCATTTCCACCATGCCGGTGAGCTGTGGCGCGTCTGGCAGGCTTCGCCCCGCAATGGATGCGGCCAGCCTGGAGAAATTTTACGGGCGGACAAGCAGGGCATCCTGGTGGCCTGTGGGGTGGGGGCGTTGTTGCTGACGGAAATTCAGAAAGCGGGCGGCAAACGTCTGTCGGCAGCCCAGTTTCTTGCCGGTCATCCACTGACGGCAGGCGAACGTTTTGCTTGAGGCCCTGCGTTTCGCCGCGCAAGCCGTGAGCCAGACGCTGGCAGGGCGCAATCTCGACCAGGTCCTGCAGACGCAGGCGGCGCGCCAAGCGGCCCTCACCGCGCAACAACGCGCCGCCATTCAGGACTTGAGTTTTGGCGTATTGCGCCATTACGGGCGCTATACCGCCCTGCTCGATCAATTGCTGCAAAAGCCTCTCGCCGACGATGCGGTGAAATGCCTGCTGCTGGTCGCGCTGCACCAGCTCGAAAGCCGCAAGACTGCGCCGCCTACCGTGGTCGATCAAGCCGTCCGGGCAGTCCAGGCAATGGACAAGGCTTGGGCCAAGGGATTGGTCAACGCCGTGTTGCGGAATTTTCTGCGCCGCCGCGAAGACTTGCTGCTCGCCGTCGAGCAAGCCGGCGAACCGGCCCGCTACTCTCATCCACAGTGGTGGATCGACAAATTGCGCTTACAGTACCCCGATGATTGGCAATCCATACTCGCAGCCAACAACAGTCATCCGCCCATGACCTTGCGGGTCAACCGGCGCCGTTGCGAGGTGAGCGCCTACTTGGCGCTACTGCGGCAGCACGACATAGAGGCCGATCTGGTGGGAGACGCCGCCCTGCGCTTGCACCAGCCGGTGGCAGTGGCAAAATTGCCCGGATTCGCCGATGGCCTGGTTTCGGTGCAGGATGCCGGCGCGCAGCTGGCGGCCCCCTGGCTGGACGCTTCCGCCGACATGCGCGTACTGGACGCTTGCGCCGCACCCGGCGGCAAGAGCGCGCATCTGCTGGAGTTGGCCAACGTGCATCTGACCGCCCTGGACCATGACCCAGCCCGCCTGGAAAAAGTTGGGGATAGTCTGCGTCGTCTCGGTCTGCAGGCCGATTGTCGTTGCGGTGATGCTGCTACACCAGAGGCCTGGTGGGATGGGCAACCTTTCCAGCGCATTTTGGCGGACGTGCCGTGCAGCGCCTCAGGCGTGGTGCGTCGTCACCCAGACATAAAATGGTTGCGCCGCCCCGGCGATATTGCCGCATTCGCCGGACAGCAAGAGCGTATCCTGAATGCGCTGTGGCGTTTGGTAGCCCCCGGCGGTAAATTATTGTATGTGACTTGCTCGATATTTTCCGAAGAAAATCAACAGCAAATCGAAAGCTTTCTCAATCGCCACCCTGATGCGCGCCACCTGCCCTTGCCGGAGCAGCGCGACGTGAAAATAAACCAGGGGCAACTGATACCGGATGATCGTCATGATGGGTTTTTCTATGCGCTATTGGAAAAAAATTAGCGGAATACTGGGGCTGGCGCTCTGCTTGGGCCTGAGTGCACCTGCCCAAGCCGAAGGGATAGAAATCGAAAGCGCCGAGTTGGAGTTGACGGAAGACGCCTTGGTGCTGAATGCCGAACTCAATGTCAGCTTCAACGCCACCCAGGAAGAGGCTTTGAACAAGGGGGTGCCGCTGCATTTCCTGGCGGAATTTGAACTGCGGCGCCCGCGCTGGTACTGGCTGGACGAAACGGTTTCCGCAGCCCAGCAAAACATTCGCCTGAGCTATCATGCCCTGACGCGCCAGTACCAGCTCAGCATCAACAACCAGTTGCGCAATTTTCCGGCACTTAATGAGGTGCGCCAGGAGTTGGGGCGTCTGCGCGACTGGCCGGTGGCCAAGCGCAGCCAGCTCAAGGACAAGCAGACTTACGTTGCGGCATTGCGTTTTCGCCTGGACCTGTCGCAATTGCCCAAACCTCTACAGGTTAACGCCCTGGCTGCCGGGGAATGGAATCTCGATTCCGGCTGGCGCCGCTGGAATTACCCTTCCTAAGCCGGGCGACCATGAAGCTTTTGCAATACGTCATTATCCTGTGCATCAGCCTGGGCGGGGTCCTGCTTTACCTGCTCTCCAAGGCCAGCGCCAACAGCACCGCCTTTACCGAAAACTATACGCTGCTGCTGGCGCTCAACATCGTGCTGGCAATCTGCCTGGCTGGGCTGATCGGCTACCAGTTATGGATTTTGCGGCGCAAGTTGAAGGCGCGCATGTTCGGTTCCCGGTTGACCTTGCGCTTAGTGATGCTGTTCGCGCTGATGGCGGTATTGCCGGGCATGCTGGTATATGGCGTGTCGGTGCAGTTCCTGACCAAAAGTATCGAATCCTGGTTCGATGTGCGCGTTGACAACGCGCTGGAGGGGGGCTTGAACCTCGGGCGCAGCGCGCTTGACAACCTGCTGCGCGATCTTACCAAAAAGGGGGAAAACATGGCGCTGACCCTTTCCGATCAGCCGGTCAGCGCGCACTTAACCAGCCTCAATACCTTGCGCGAACAGAATGGCGTGCAGGAGACGGCACTGTACAACGCGCGCGGCACACTGATCGCGTTTTCCGGCAACGAAGCCGCCAGCCTGCTGACGGAAAGGCCGAGTTCCGGCATTCTGCGCCAGGTGCGGCAACAACAGCCGTTCGCCGCTATCGAGAGCATAAGCGGCAAGGGCTTGTACTTGCGCGTCATCGTCCCGGTGAACGTGCTCACCCTGAGCGAGGATGTGCGCATCCTGCAACTGATGCAACCGGTACCGGCGCAACTGGCGCATGATGCGGGAATCGTGCAGGAAATCTACCGTGACTATCAGGAGCTGATCCTCTCGCGCCAGGGGCTGAAACGCATCTACGGGATGACGTTGACGCTGACCCTGATGTTGTCGCTGCTGTCCGCCATCGCCCTCGCCTTTCTGCTCTCGGCGCGCCTGTCTGCGCCACTGGGCATACTGGCCAAGGGCACGCGCGCGGTGGCCTCGGGCGATTTCAGCGAAATGCCTGAGATGCACAGCCGTGACGAACTCGGCATCCTCATGCAGTCTTTCAATAGCATGACACGCCAGCTTGCCGATGCCCGCGCCGTGGTTGAATTCAACCAGCAGCAACTGGAAACCGCCAAGGTCTACCTGGAGAGCATACTCGCGCACCTTTCCAGCGGGGTGCTGGCGTTCGACGACAAATTCGCCCTGCGTACCGTCAATCCAGCAGCGGCGCTGATACTCGGGGTGGACTTTCCCTCCTTCCGGCGGCGCGGCCTGGTAGACGGAGAGGAGCAGGAGCCGGGTGTCAGCAGCTTTGCCGCAGAAATCGCGCATCGGTTTGATGAGAACGGCGACCGCGAATGGCAAAGCCAGATCGAATTCACCGGACGCTCCGGCAAGCAAGTGCTGCTGGTGCGCGGTACCCGCCTGCCGGTGGCGGTGGGCAGCGGCGCCATCGTGGTGTTCGATGACATAACCCGCCTGCTGCAAGCGCAGCGCGATGCGGCGTGGGGCGAGGTGGCGCGGCGCCTGGCGCATGAAATCAAAAATCCGCTGACGCCGATCCAGCTCTCCGCCGAGCGCCTGGAACACAAACTGGCGGAAAAGTTGGATAATGCCGACGCCGACATGTTGCGGCGTGCTACCAGCACCATCGTCAATCAGGTCGCCGCCCTGAAAAACATGGTTGATGCGTTCAGCGAGTACGCGCGCACCCCGAAACTGAATCTGCAAAGGCTGAAGCTCAACGAACTGGTGCAGGAAGTATTGGCATTGTATGAAAATTCCGCCTGTCGCATCGACGCCCAACTGGCGCCGGAGTTACCGGAAATCGAGGGAGACATGACCCTGTTGCGCCAGGTTATTCATAACCTGCTGCGCAATGCCCAGGATGCGGTGGCGGAAGTGGCGCAGCCGGAAATCATTCTGCAAACCGGTAGTGAAAATGGTGCGGTACGCTTGGTGATTCGCGACAACGGCGGCGGTTTTCCCGAGCACCTGATGCCGCGCCTGTTCGAGCCTTACGTGACGACCAAGCCGAAGGGAACCGGCCTAGGTCTGGCGATTGTGAAGAAAATTGTAGAAGAGCACAATGGAGAGATGCAGATAGAGAATTTGGCGCACGGGGCATCCATCGCCGTACTTTTCCCACCCTCGGAGGCGCGTCGTGGCTGAGATGACACAAATCCTGGTGGTTGATGACGAGGTCGGCATTCGCGAGTTGCTGCTGGAAATCCTGGATGACGAAGGCTACCAGGTGAAGCTGGCGGAGAACGCCGAGCAGGCGCGGGCTTTCCGCAACCAGAAAACCCCTGATCTGGTGCTACTCGACATCTGGATGCCGGATACCGACGGCGTCACCCTGCTGCGCGAGTGGGCCAGCAACGGCTTGCTGACCATGCCGGTGGTGATGATGTCCGGCCATGGCACCATTGATACCGCAGTGGAAGCCACGCGTATCGGCGCCTTTGATTTCCTGGAAAAGCCCATTGCCCTGCAAAAGCTGCTGGGCACCATCGAGCGTGCGCTCAAAAAGAACGGCAACCGCACGCATTGCTCCGGGTCTCTGGAGGACTTGGGGAGCGGCGTACTGGCCAGCGAACTGAAAAAGCGCCTGGAGATGGTCGCCCGCAGCCACGCGCCGCTGATGTTGAGCGGGGAAGATGCCGTCGCGCTGGAAATCTGCGCGCGTTTCCTGCACCAGCCAAACACGCCGTGGGTGGCGCTGAGCAGCTTTTCCGATCTGGCAGAATGCCCGTTGGATATTCTTGAACAGGCGCGCGACGGGGTGCTCTATCTGCGCGATGTGGCCGAAATGGGGCGGCTGGAGCAAAAAGGGTTGCTGTTGATGTTGGCCAAGCTGGAAAAATATGCGGCCCGCCTGATTTGCGCCACCTCGAAAACCTTGCCGCAGGCGGTAGAAAACGGCACTTTTGACCCGCTGCTGTTTCAGAGCCTCAGCCGCGTCACCCTGATGGTGCCATCGCTGCACGAGCACCGCGAGGACATTCCCGGACTGGCGAACCGCATGCTCGCCAAGCTGGCTGCGGAAGGAGAAGCGCCGCCGCGCCGTTTCAGCGCGGCGGCGCTGGAAGCATTGCGCAACCACAATTGGCCGGGCCACCTGACGCAGTTGAGCAATGTAGTGAAAACCCTGGCGCTGACCTCGCTGGAAGAAGAGATTTCCCAGCGCGAAGCCGAACGCGCGTTGTCGCCCTTCGGCACGGAATCCTCCAGCGCGGGCAAGCAGGCGCTGTCGCTCGATTTGCCGCTACGCGAGGCGCGCGACGAATTCGAGCGCGTCTACTTCGAACACCAGATCCGCAAGGCGGGCAGCAACATGAGCCGCGTCGCCGACCTCGCCGGGCTGGAACGCACCCACCTGTATCGCAAGCTGAAGCAATTGGGCATCCGTTTCGCCAAAAAAGGTGAAAACTAAATGCCGCGAGTCTCCTGAAACCATTACATGCACACTACGACTGAAACAGGCACTCCCTCCCATCTGCGTGCGCTCACGCTGGCCGCCCTAGGGGTGGTGTATGGCGACATCGGCACCAGCCCGCTGTACACCATGAAGGAAGTGTTTGCCGGCAAACACCCCATACCACTTTCCCCAGAAAATGTATTTGGCATACTTTCCCTGATTCTGTGGTCGCTGATCGTGATAGTGTCGATCAAATACATCGTATTCATGCTGCGCGCCGACAATCGCGGCGAGGGCGGCATCATGGCGCTGATCGCTCTGGCGCTGCAAGGCTCCAGCGAACACCCGCGCCGCCAGCGTTTCATCATGTTGACAGGAATTCTCGGTGCGGCCATTTTCTATGCCGATGGTGCGATCACCCCGGCGATTTCCGTGCTCTCCGCCGTTGAGGGGCTGGAGGTGGCAACACCCGCTCTCAAGCCCTTCATCATCCCCATCACGCTAGTGGTCATTTTTGGGCTGTTTCTCATGCAGCGCCACGGCACCTCCCGTGTCGGCGCGCTATTTGGGCCGGTGATGCTGGTGTGGTTTTCCACCCTGGCGCTGCTCGGTCTGTACAACATCGTGGCGGCACCGCAGGTATTGAAAGCGCTCAACCCGCTGTACGGCATCGGCTTTCTCATCGACAACAGCGGCATCGCCCTGGTCGCCATGGGCGCGGTGGTTTTGGCGATCACCGGCTCGGAAGCGCTCTATGCTGATATGGGCCATTTCGGTCGGAAGCCGATGCAGACCGCCTGGTTCGGCTTGGTGTTGCCGGCGTTGGTATTGAACTATTTCGGGCAGGGCGCGCTGATCCTCGCGCGCCCGGAAACCATCCACAACCCGTTTTATCATGCCGCCCCGGCATGGGCGCTGTATCCACTCATTGCGCTAGCCATGATATCCACGGTCATTGCTTCGCAGGCGGTGATCAGCGGCGTATTTTCCGTCACGCGCCAAGCCATGCAGTTGGGCTTTCTGCCACGCGTGGAAGTGCAGCATACCTCGGAGCTGACGCAGGGGCAGATTTACCTGCCCGGCGTCAATTGGGGGTTGATGGTGGCGGTGATGCTGCTGGTTCTGGGCTATCAGTCTTCCAACAATCTTGCGGCGGTCTATGGCATTGCCGTAACCGGCGACATGGTCATCGCCTCGATCCTGGCGACCATCGTCATTGCCCGCGTGTGGGGCTGGGGCTGGATACGGGCCGTGACTTTGTTCGGGCTGTTCCTGGCGGTTGAATTGACCTTCCTGTTTGCCAGCATGCTGAAAATCCCCAATGGGGGCTGGTTTCCGCTGGTTGTCGGCGTCATCATCTTCACGTTGATGACCACCTGGAAGCGCGGCCGCAGCCTGCTCAACAAACGCATGGAAGGCGACGCCATCGCGCTGGACCCATTCATCGAGAGCATCGCGCTCGGGCATTCCGCCCGCGTTGCCGGCGTTTCCATTTTCATGACACCCAACCCGCACGGCGTGCCCCATGCCTTGTTGCATAACCTCAAGCACAACAAGGTATTGCACGAGAAAGTGGTGCTCGCCACCGTGACCGTCAGGGATATTCCCTATGTGCCCCAGGCGGAGCGGGTAAGCGTCGAGATGCTGCCATTCGAGTTTTACCGCGTCTCACTGAGCTACGGTTTCATGGAAAGCCCCGATTTGCCGCGCGATCTGGCTTTGTGCGCGCAACACGGGCTGGCGCTGGACATGATGGACACCTCCTTCTTCATCGGGCGCGAAACCCTGATTCCGCGCGTCGGTTCGGAAATGTCCCTGTGGCGGGAAAAGCTCTTCGTCAGCATGTTCCGTAACGCCGGCAGCGTCACCCATTTTTTCAAGCTGCCTCCCAATCGCGTGGTCGAGTTGGGCACACAAGTCATTCTTTAGCGAGAATATTTCCTTCAGGAACCGATCATGCTCCCCAAGATCACGCAATCCCAATCCCCCATCGATGCGGGCGCCTTGATGAAGACCACGCACGTCCTGGTGGTGATGCCCGCCGCCAAATCGCTGCCGGAAGACCTCCCCGGACTGGAAACGCTGAGCGGGCTGTTGGCACGGCGCGGCATGAAAGCGGCGGAGTTGGCGAAAACCCCGGTGTCCGGCGACCTGCCGCACGGCGGCATGGCCTCATGGGTGATGCTGGACGCGCAAAAATCCGCCTTCGAGCGCCACACCGCGATACGCAAGGCCATGCAGCCGCTGCTGGCCGAACACCCGAAACAGCTTGCCGTCGCCGTGTGCGGCGACGAAACACAACGCGCCATCGAGGCGGAATGCGCGATCCGCGTCGCGCTGTTCAACAGCGTGCTGCTGCCGCAGCGCAAGAAAAAGGACGAGCGCAAGCCGCTGAAGACGCTGGCGCTGTTCGGGCACCGCGCCGAGGATGGCTGGGAACGCCAGCGCGCCGTGGCCGCCGGCAACCGGCTGGCGCGCGAACTGACCGTGCTGCCCGCCAACGAACTGACGCCCGCGCTGTACCGCGAACGCATCCGCGCCTTGGCCGGGGAGCACGGCTGGCAGCACGAGGAATTCGACATGAAGCGCCTGCGCAAGCTGGGCGCCGGCGCCTTCGTCGCGGTGGCGCAAGGCAGCGACCCGGAAGACGCCGCCATCGTCCACCTGCGCTACCGCCCCAAGGGCGCACAGCAGAACATCGCGCTGATCGGCAAGGGCATCTGCTTCGATACCGGCGGCCACAATTTGAAACCCGCCCGCTACATGCACGGCATGCACGAGGACATGAACGGCTCGGCGGTGTGCCTCGGCCTGCTGCACGCGGCCAGCCAGTCCGCCCTGGCGGTAAACCTCGACGTGTGGCTGGCCATCGCGCAAAACCACATCAGCCCGCACGCTTACAAGCAGAACGACGTGGTCGCCGCGCTCGACGGCACCACCATCGAAATCATCCACACCGACGCCGAAGGGCGCATGGTGCTGGCCGACACCTTGGCGCTGGCCGCACGCGAAAAACCCGGCCTGATGATCGACTTCGCCACCCTCACCGGCAGCATGGCGACCGCGCTGGGCGAGCGCTACAGCGGCATTTTCAGCAACCGTGAGGAACTGGCCGCGCAGGCGGTGGCGGCCGGTCGTGCCAGCGGCGAGCGCGTCAGCGCCTTTCCGCTCGACGCCGACTACGAAGAAGCCTTGGACAGCGACATCGCCGACATCAAACAATGCTCTCTGGAAGGCGAAGCCGACCACATCCTGGCGGCACGCTTCCTGATGCGCTTCATCAACGAAACACCCTGGCTGCACATGGACCTGTCCGCCAGCCGCTGCAAAGGCGGCCTCGGCGCGGTGGCCTCGGACGTCACCGGCTTCGGCGTGGCGTGGGGGATGAACATGCTGGAAAATCTCGCCGCCCCAACGCTTCCGCGCTAAGGGCGAACACACGCGCGTTCAGTGGGTTGCGCATCAAGCGTGCGCATTTTATAGTGCAGCCTTATCAAGCTTCCCGGAAAACCAGGATGATGGCAAACCCGCAGACAACAGCAGCCCCCCGCCGCGCCACCAATGTTTCCATCAGCACGCATTTGCTGGCCGAGGCCCGGAAACTCGAAGTC
This sequence comes from uncultured Sulfuricella sp., assembly GCA_964527565.1. GTDB lineage: Bacteria > Pseudomonadota > Gammaproteobacteria > Burkholderiales > Sulfuricellaceae > JAGXQV01. The sequence goes on from CAZGOY010000047.1 coordinate 15,771, forward strand.
AATATCTCGCGCGCCGCCGAGCAGGGTCTGACGCACGCGATTGCCGAACGGCGGGCGGCACTGTGGCTGGAGGAAAACCGCGCCGCTCTGGAAAGCTCGAACGCCTTTGTCGAACAGAACGGCTTGCCGCTGGCACCCTACCGGAGCTTCTGATGGCCCGTTTCGACGTGTGCAAAAACCCCGGTGGAACGGGCTGCCTTCTGGATGTTCAGGCGGATTTGCTCAGCCAACTCAATACGCGAGTCGTTGTACCATTGCTGCCCTTGGCGCTCGCGCCGAGGCCCGCGCGAACCCTCAACCCTTGTTTTGAAATCATGGGGGAAACGCTGGTTATGACCACGCAATTCATGGCAGCGGTTCCCGCGAACATGATGCTCGCGCCGATTGGCAGCCTTTCCTCCCAGCGCGGTGAAATCATTGCGGCAATCGATTTCCTGATGCAGGGCTTCTGACAAAGCTTCGCCCCCTACCAGTGCTGGGTTCCCGGTTCGTCGCGGCACGAAATGTGGAAAATCTGGCGGTCTTCCAGGCGCACCGCCGTCAGGCAGCCGCCCCACAAACAGCCGGTATCGAGAGCCAGCAGGTTCGGCTGCACCGCCAGGCCGAGCGCCGACCAGTGCCCGAAAATGACCGTGACGTCGCGGCTGGCGCGGTCCTCCACCGCATACCACGGCACGCAGCCCTCGGGGGCAATCTGCGGCGGCCCCTTGTGGGTGAATTCCATTTCCCCGCGCGGCGTGCAGAAGCGCAGGCGCGTCATGGCGTTGGTGATGGTGCGCAGCCGGTCCATGCCGTGCAGGTCGTTGCTCCAGGCATGCGGCTCGTTGCCGTACATGCGCTCGAAAAAGCGCAGGTAGCGCTTGCCGCGCAATTCTTCCTCGACCTCAGCGGCCAGCTTAGCGGCTTTTTTCACCGTCCATTGCGGCAACAGCCCGGCATGCACCAGGGCGAATTCGCCCTCGCGGTAAAACAGGCGCTGGTGGCGCAGCCAGTCGAGCAGTTCGTCGCGATCCGGCGCTTCCAGCACCTGCGCGATGGTGTCCTTCTTGTGCGGCTTGACGAAGCCGTGGGCCACCGCCAGCAGATGCAGGTCGTGGTTGCCCAGCACCACCACCGCAGTCTCGCCCAGACCTTTCGCCCAGCGCAGCACCGCCAGCGAATCCGGCCCGCGGTTGACCAGGTCGCCCACCAGCCACAGCCGGTCGTGCGCCGGGTCGAAGGCGATCTCCCCCAGCAGCCGCTGGACTGCGGAAAAGCAGCCCTGGATGTCGCCGATTGCGTAAGTTGCCATAACCCTATGATATTCCCTGTTTATCCCACACCAAGCATTTCATAAAAAAAGCCGCCTTGCCGGTAGGAGGGGCCTTGGCCCCGAGCTTTTCCGTTCAGTCGCGAGAAAGTCAAAATCTCGGGGCCAAGGCCCCTCCTACAAGCTCATTAGCATGCGCGTGCCCAGCGCCAGCAGGAGGATGGCGAAAACCCTTTTCAGCTTCGCCACCGGCAAGCGGTGCGCCACGCGCGCACCCAGCGGCGCGGTCAGGACGCTGGACAGCGCCAGCCCGCCCAGCGCAGGCAGCGAAATATAGCCCAACGACCAAGGCGGCAGGTTCTCCGCCGCCAGCCCGTTGAGTAGAAAGCCTAGCGCCCCGGCGGCGGCAATGGGGAAGCCGATGGCCGCCGAGGTGGCGATGGCCCGGTGCAGGGAAATGTTGCACCAGGTAAGGAACGGCACCGACAGGGTGCCGCCGCCGATGCCGACCAGGCTGGATACGCCGCCGATCACCCCGCCCGCCGCAAACAGGCCGCCTGCTCCCGGCAACTGGCGCGACGGTTTGGGCTTGATGTTGAGCAGCATCTGGACGGCGACGTAATAGATGAACACGATGAAGAACGCCTTGAGAAACGGCGTGGGCAACTGTGCCGCCAGCCAGGTGCCCAGCAGGGTGCCGGTGACGATGCCGGGCGAAATGGCGCGCACCGCAGCCCACTCCACCGCGCCGTGGGCATGGTGGGCGCGCACGCTGGACAGCGAGGTGAACAGGATGCTGGCCAGCGAAGTGCCGAGGGCGAAATGCATGACGTGCGCGGCGGGAAAGCCCTGCGCAGCAAAAACCAGCGCCAGCACCGGCACGATCACCAGCCCGCCGCCCACGCCCAGCAGCCCGGCAAGAAATCCGGCAACGGCACCGGTGACAAGGTAAGGGAAAAGAAAATCCATCGGAAACACAGGCGCCCGTCAGGCCGGATCGCCGCCCACGCCTTTGACGGTGTAGCCCAGCGCCGCGCATTTTTTGCCGACGTTCAACAGGTGACGATGCAGGTCGCCAGCGTCATTCACCGGTTGCTTGCGCTCGCGGTAGCCGCGCTGCCCCATGCGTCCCCAGCGGCGGCTGAGGATCAGGTCGCCGAGCAGGTCGCGGCCCAGGGTGACGTGGCACCAGCAGTGGCGATTGCGCTCGTAATCGTGTTTTTCCCAGTAGATCATCGTAAAGAACGTCGGAATCTACAGCACGTAGCGCGCCAGGTCCTCACTCTTGGCCAGTTCCTTGAGGCGCAGGTCGACGTAAGGCGCATCGATAATCACCGCTTCGCCGCCGAAACGCCCGGCCTCGAAGGAAATTTCTTCCAGCAGGCGCTCCATCACCGTATAAAGGCGGCGCGCACCGATATTTTCAGTCCTTTCGTTGACCTCGAAGGCAATTTCGGCCAGCCGCCGCACGGCGTCCGGGCGGAAGTCCAGCTGCACTTCCTCGGTTTCCAGCAAGGCCTGGTACTGGCGCGTCAGGCAAGCGTCGGTGTTGGTGAGGATCTGCTCGAAATCGGCAACGGAGAGGGAATCCAGTTCCACGCGGATGGGCAGGCGCCCCTGCAGCTCGGGAATCAGGTCGGAGGGCTTGGCGTAGTGGAAGGCGCCGCTGCAAATGAACAGGATGTGGTCGGTCTTGATCATGCCGTACTTGGTGCTGACGGTGGTGCCCTCCACCAGCGGCAGCAGGTCGCGCTGCACGCCCTGGCGCGATACGTCGGCGCCGGAGGTTTCCGAGCGGCTGGCGATCTTGTCGATTTCGTCGAGGAAGACGATGCCGTTCTGCTCGACGTTGGCGACCGCGCGGATTTTCAGTTCCTCGTCGTTGATGAGACTGGCGGCCTCTTCCTCGGTCAGCAGCTTCATCGCTTCGCGGATTTTCAGCTTGCGCGTGCGCGTGCGCTTGCCGCCCATGTTCTGGAACATGCTCTGGATTTGCGAGGTCATGTCTTCCATGCCCGGCGGGGCGAGAATTTCCATGTGCGCCTGTGGCGCCGCCACTTCGATGTCGATCTCCTTGTCGTCGAGCTTGCCTTCGCGCAGCATCTTGCGGAATTTCTGGCGCGTTGCATTTTCCTCGGCGTGCTCCGGTTCCGCGTTCCAGCCGCCGTCGCGCGCCGGTGGCAGCAGGGCGTCGAGCACGCGCTCCTCGGCCAGTTCCGAGGCGCGATGGTGCACCTTGCGGGTTTCCTGTTCGCGCGCCTGCTTGATCGACATTTCCGCCAGATCGCGGATGATGGCGTCGACATCGCGCCCGACGTAGCCGACTTCGGTGAATTTGGTCGCTTCCACCTTGATGAACGGCGCGTTGGCGAGCCTGGCCAGGCGGCGCGCGATTTCGGTCTTGCCTACCCCGGTGGGGCCGATCATCAAAATGTTTTTCGGGGTGATTTCCTGGCGCAGCGGCTCGGCTACCTGCTGGCGCCGCCAGCGGTTGCGCAAGGCCACCGCAACGGCCTTCTTGGCGGCCTGCTGGCCGATGATGTGCTTGTCCAGCTCGTGGACGATTTCCTGCGGAGTCATGGGAATCATGGGGGAGGCGGGGGTCATGGGTTCCTGCGGGGTCATTTAAAGTTGGCGAAATCGGCGGCCTCGCGGCCACCCGCCAATTGTATTCCATATCGGCCCGCGATTCCGCCTCCTAAATCATCCCCATCATCCTCGGCAGCCACAGCGACAGCGCCGGCACGTAGGTAATCAGCATCAGGAACACCAGCATGGTCAGCAGCCACGGCCAGACCGCCTTCGAGGTCTCGGTCAGGCCCATCTTGCCGATGCCGCTGGCGACGTACAGGTTGAGACCGACCGGCGGCGTAATCATGCCGATTTCCATGTTCACGGTAATCATCACGCCGAAGTGTATCGGGTCGATGCCCAGCTTCATGGCGATGGGGAAGAGGATCGGCGCGGTGATGAGGATGATCGACGAAGGCTCCATGAAGCTGCCCATGATGAGCAGCAGAATGTTGACCGCGATGAGGAAGCCGATTACGCCGATGCCGGAATCGAGCAGCCATTGCGCGATGCCTTGCGGAATCTGTTCGCTGGTCAGGATGAAGGAAAACAGCACCGCATTGGTGATGATGTAGAGCAGCATCGCGCTCATGTTGGCGGAGTTGAGCAGCACCTTCGGCACGTTGGAAAGCTTGAGGTCCTTGTAGACGAACACCGCGATGACGAAGGCGTATACCGCGCTCATTGCCGCCGCCTCGGTGGGGGTGAACAGGCCGCTGTAGATTCCGCCCATGACGACGGCGATCAGCAGCAGCCCCCACACCGACTGGCGCAAGGCCTGTCCGCGCTCCTTCCAGGAGCGTGCCCGCTCGCGTGGAAAGTTGCCGCGCCGCGCCCGGTACCAAGTGGTGAAGCCGAGGAACAGGGCGAGCAGCAGGCCGGGGATCACGCCCGCCATGAACAGCGCGCCGATCGAACTGTTGGTGGACACCGCGTACATCACCATGACGATGGAGGGCGGAATCAGGATGCCCATACCACCGGATGAGGCGATCACGCCGACGCCGAAAGCCTTGGGGTAACCGGCCCGCACCATGGCCGGCAGCATGATCGAGCCGATGGCGACCACGGTGGCCGGAGAAGAGCCGGAAACCGCAGCAAACAGCGCGCAGGCGAACACCGAGCTGAGGCCCAGCCCGCCGCGCAGGTGGCCGACCATCGAGGTGGCGAAGTCGATCATGCGCCGCGCCACGCCGCCGTGGGTGAGAAAGTTGCCGGCCAGGATGAAGAACGGGATCGCCATGATCTCGAATTTCTCGATGCCGGTAAACAGTTTCAGCGCCACCGATTCGAGCGGCACATCGGTGAAGCCGAAAAGAAACAGCAGCACCGTGAGGCCGAGCGATATGGATACCGGCATGCCGGTCAGCATCAGCAGGGCGAGAATGGCAAAAATGATGAGGGCGCTCATTTACCCGCTCCTTTCCCGGCGCTCCCGCCGTGGGGATGGTGCCGGATGTCATGCGGATGGAGATTGTCGTCCATGTTGTAGGGGTTGACGTCCACCGGCATGTGCTCCTCGTCGATGCCCTCGACATGCCCATGGTCGTGCTGCGGCAATTCGCCGCTTCGCATGAACCGGGCGGTAACCTGCAAGAAACGGAAACACATCAGGTAGGAGCCGAAAGGAATGGCGGAATAGACGACCCAGGTCGGCCATTCCAGGTCGGGAGTGGTGGGGCCTTCATAGAGATCGCCGAGGGGGATGCCCAGCGCTTTGTATATGCTGTAATTGGCGCCATTTTCCCAGACAAAATGCGCCCCCAGGGTGCCCACAATGCCGGTGAACAGGGCGCCGGCCAGCAGCCCGAATATGATAAAGCGGGCGCGATTAACGTCTTCCAGGCGATTGACGAGGACATCCACGCCGACATGGATGCCGGTGCGCACGCCGTAGGCGGCGCCGAATTTCGCCATCCACACGAACATGATGATGCACAGTTCCTGCGCCCAGCTCAGGTTGAGGCCGATCAGCCAGTCCTGCACGCCGGGAATGGCCAGTCCCGAGGCGTAGCGGTGCAGCACGGAAACAAAGATGACCAGCGTTGCTGCGCCGATCAGGAAGGTGATGAGCGCTTCCTCAAAACGATCCAGGATTTTCATGACGTAATCCCCGAAAAACGCGGGAGCCTGCTGCTCCCGCATCATGACTGCGTTACTGCGTTGCCTGCTACTTGCCGGGGTCGAAACCGGTTTCCTTGTAAATCGAGTGGATCAGGTCCTGGCCGACACGGCTGGCCATCTGATCATGCACCTTGACCAGCGCTTTCTTCCACGCCATCTTCTGTGCGTCCGTCAGCGGAATGATTTCGCTTTTGCCGGACCTGCGCACGGCGTCCAGCGCATCGTCGTTGTCTTTCTTGGCGATCTCGTTGGCGTAGCGGGTCGCCTCGGCCATGGCGCCTTCCAGCGTGGCGCGGAGGTCGGTGGGCAGGCCATCCCAGAATTTCTTGTTGACGATTACCGCGTAGCCGAGATAGCCGTGATTGGACAGCGCGACGTACTTTTGCACCTCGTGCATCTTCTGGGTGTAGAGATTCGACGGCGGATTCTCGGTGCCGTCCACCACACCGGTTTGCAGGGCTTGATACACTTCGGAGAAGGCCATCTTCTGCGGCAAGGCGCCGAGTGCGCGCATTTGGGCATCGAGCACATTGGACGATTGGATGCGCAGCTTCAGGCCGCGAAAGTCTTCTGGATTGCGCAACGGCTTGTTGGCGCTCATCACCTTAAAGCCGTTGTCCCAGTAAGCCAGCCCGAGAATGCCCTTGCCTTCGAGTTTCTTCAGCAAAGACTTGCCGACCGGCCCCTCGGTCACCTTGTGCAAATCCTGGTAGCTATCGAAAATATAGGGCAGGTCGAAGACCTCGAATTCCTTGACGCCGAGCGGACCAAACTTGGCCAGCGAAGGCGCCAGCATGTGGACGGCGCCGAGCTGTAGTGCTTCCATCTCCTCCTTGTCCTTGTAGAGAGTGCTGTTGGGATAGACCTCGACCTTCACCCGGCCCTGGGTGCGCTCTTCCGCCAGCTTCTTGAAATGCTCGGCGCCCTTGCCCTTCGGCGTTTCCGTGGCAACGACGTGGCTGAATTTGATGACGATGGGCGCCTGCGCCTGCGCGGCCTGCCCCCCAAGAAAAAGTCCCGTGGACAGCAGGGCTGCCAGCAGGGACGGAAACTTTATTGATAATTTGTGCAGATTCATGGACGCCTCCTAAATTTTCCAGAATGAACCCGGACGGCAGCGCCTCCCAGGTTCGCTGAATGTAGCCGCCAAAATACGGCTTGAGTATTGTGGAAAACCACAATACCGGTTCGACAGCGGGCCGCAAAGGCGTGGTCACAAGAGGCGCAGCGGCGTTGCCGCAGTTGACAGGCAGTTCGTGAATGGGGAAAATACGCGACTTTCCGCCTCGGCCCTCGGCGGAACTGTTGTAAACAGGGCAGCTTTTTCCGGTGATATAGCTCAGTTGGTTAGAGCACAGCACTCATAATGCTGGGGTCGGTGGTTCAAGTCCACCTATCACCACCAACAAATTCAAGTGGTTGCAGAAATGCAGCCCCTTTTTTGCTTCCGCCGTGGGACACTGGCGGGGCACTCAGAAATAACAACCCCCAGCAATTCCACGATTCACCGATTGCCAAAAACCACGGCAAATTGCACCCGCTTGTTTTCAAGTTGCCCCATAGATATTGGCACCATTCTTGAACATCACGCCGACGAATTGCCGAACTTCATTCGTAAAGAAGCCAGAATGGGCGGGGTAACAATGGCGGCAACGCGGAAAGCAGGCGGTTGGCACCACAAGGACGCCACCACGGGTGACCTGGTCATGTGCTGGGTTTTTCCGAAGGGCATCGAGGTTGATAAGGAAAAAGATGGGGGGGAGCCTACCCATCATGAATATGTCAACGCTAAATAGAAGTGTCCCCTTTTCTGCAAAGTAGAAATGTCCCTTTCACCTGCGCAGTCCCGGTTATGGGTTTGCGTTACACCCTTCGGTGGCGGGCTTGCCGAAGGGGTATTTTTTCCATGGATGATTGGGTGCGGGTTTATGCGCCTTGGGGCTTGTCGCGTCATGCTTCACCGGCGCCTTGTCCACCCGCGCGTTGAGCATTTTGCTATCCGCCTCCTGCGCCTGCCGCTGCGCTTTGCTCAACACCGTATAGACGAGCTTGCGTTTGCGCCAGCGCAGCTCCTGAGTGCCGTCAAAGCGCTCAAACAGGGTGACCTTGGCGCCCCGCATCCCCAGTCCGGTTCCGCTGGTTTTCACCTGCATGAACTTGCCCTCGTGTTGACAAGAGAGGTTTTTCGATAGCGTTCTTTCCACCTGCACCGACAAGGTGTCAGTCAGTCATGTCGCTAACCTGAATTTTGCATAAGAAGGGCGAACTACCAAGTAACTATTTGATATAA
>CAZGOY010000048.1:0-23028 GCA_964527565.1 uncultured Sulfuricella sp.
GGGACGGCCTGTAAAGGAGGCAAGTGAGCGTGGAAAATAAATCTGTCCCCTTTTTTCCATGATGCACTTGCGCCCATTAAGGAAAAAATGCAAGAATGTAATTACTTCGGTAAATACATTGGGGCGCAAAATGAATCCAGAAACCTATTCCGGCAAGGTGACCGCCATCGGCAATTCGACGGGCATTCGCTTCGATTCTGCCTTGTTCAAACTGCACCCCGAATTCTCCGGGGACATCCGAGCCACTATCGTTGCCGATGGTCACATGCTGGTGTCGGCCAAGCCATATCAAACTAAAACCCCCGATGAATCCGAAGACACGGTGATGCTCGCCTTCCTTCGTTTCATCGAGAAGGACATGCTCGATCATCCCGAAAATATCGCGCCGCTCGACACCGCGCAGATGGATCGAATCGCCAGCCTTGTAGTCGGCGTAGAAACCGACTGAATCGGCCATGATACGAAACGGCTGGCACCTTTACCGCCATCGCTTGTTTGCCGAACGGCTCAACGCATTGGAAGAGGCGGTAGCGTCGTTGTTTGCCAGCGATCCGGTGGGCTACAAGCAGCACCCCCAAACCAAATTGTTGGCCTCGGTTTTCAAGGCCATCAATGAGACTGTTCCCGCCAATCCAGCCAATCCGGTTTTTCGCCTTGGACATACGCTCGGTGAAGACTATGCACACTGGAAGCGCGTCAAAAAAGGCATGCCTCAGCGCTATCGGTTGTTCTTCCGCTTTGCCTCGTCGCCACTACCACTGATTGTTTATGTCTGGCTAAACGACGAGGACACACTGCGCAAGGTTGGAGCCAAGACCGATGTATACGTGCGCTTTCGCGCCATGCTGGAACGTGGCGAGGTACCCTCCACCATAGAGGAACTGATTCGAGACTGTGCGGGGTGAACCTTTGTGGTAGTACGCGGTGCGCGACCGATTACCGGGAACTCCAGATTTGCGGAACAGGTTGAGAAGATTGTCGGGCGGCGCATAGAAACGCGCGGACCAGGACGGCCAGTAAAGGAGGCAAGGGAGCGGAAAATAAATCTGTCCCCTTTTTTTTTAATTGTCAATAAATCTGTCCCCTTTTTTTAGAAACCTATCCCTTACTTGACCCGCATCCCCGGCTGCGCTCCCTCATCCGGGCTGAGGATGAACAGCCCCGGCGCCTCGCCGGAGGCCGCCAGCACCATGCCTTCCGAGAGGCCGAACTTCATCTTGCGCGGCGCGAGATTCGCCACCATCACGGTCATGCGGCCCTTGAGCTTTTCCGGGTCGTAGGCCGACTTGATGCCGGCGAACACGGTGCGCGGGGTTTCCTCGCCGATGTCCAGCGTGAGCTTGAGGAGCTTTTCCGCGCCCTCGACGTGCTCGGCGTTGGCGATGCGGGCGATGCGCAGGTCAATTTTGGAGAAATCGTCGATGCTGATGGTTTCGGCGATGGGCTGGACGGCATGCTGTTGCTTCTCGGCGTGGCGCGCCTGGGAATGCTGCTCCGGCTGCGGGGCGAGACTTTCCTGGTTGTCTTCGATCATGGCTTCCACCTGTTTCGGGTCGATACGGGTCATCAGATGCTGGTAGGGGTTGATGGCGTGGTCGAGCAGCAGGGACTGCGCGTCAGCCCACTGCAACGGCGAAATATTCAGGAACGCCTCCACGTCCGCCGCCAGCCTGGGCAGCACCGGCTTGAGGTAAAGGGCGAGCAGGCGGAACAGGTTGATGCTCACCGTGCACACCTCGTGCAGTCTGGCTTCCTGGCCTTCCTGCTTGGCCAGTTCCCAGGGCTTCATCTCATCGACGTACTGGTTGGCCAGATCCGCCAGGCGCATGACTTCACGCAGGGCTCGCCCATACTCGCGCGCTTCGTAGAACCGGGCAATTTCCCCGGACCCATCCTGCAACTGCTTGAGCAGCGTGGCGTCCGGAAGGGCGCCTGCCAGCTTGCCGCCGAAGCGCTTGGTGATGAAGCCCGCCGCCCGGCTGGCGATGTTGACGAATTTGCCGATCAGGTCGCTGTTTACCCGCGCGCTGAAATCTTCCAGGCTCAAGTCGATGTCCTCGATGGTGGCGGAGAGCTTGGCGGCGAAGTAATAGCGCAGGTGTTCGGGATTGAGGTGTTTGAGGTAGCTCGCCGCCGTGATGAAGGTGCCGCGCGACTTGGACATCTTCTGGCCGTTGACGGTGAGGAAGCCGTGGGCGAACACGCCGGTCGGGGTACGGTAGCCGGCGTGCGCCAGTTCGGCGGGCCAGAACAGGGCGTGGAAATAGAGGATGTCCTTGCCGATGAAGTGGTAGACCTCGGTGTTTTCCTTCCTGGATTTCTCCCTGTCCCAGTAGGCATCGAAATCCAGCCCCTGCCTGTCGCACAGGTTGCGGAAGCTGCCCATGTAGCCGATGGGGGCGTCCAGCCACACGTAGTAGAACTTGCCCGGCGCGCCGGGGATTTCGAAGCCGAAATAGGGGGCGTCGCGCGAGATGTCCCAGTCGGAGAGGCCGGATTCCAGCCACTCGTTGAGCTTGTTGGCGGCCTCGGCCTGGACGTGGGGCGGCTTGATCCAGCTTTTAAGAAAATCCCGGCACCGCTCGTCGGAAAGCTTGAAGAAATAGTGGTCGGACTGCTTCTTCACCGGCTTGGCGCCGGACACCGCCGAATACGGATCAATTAAATCCGTAGGCTGGTAGGCCGCGCCGCAAACCTCGCAGGAGTCGCCGTACTGTTCCTTGGCGTGGCATTTTGGGCACTCGCCCTTGATGAAGCGGTCAGGCAGGAACATTTCCTTGAGCGGGTCGTAGAACTGCTCGATGGCGCGCACCTCGATCAGCCCCTGCTCTTTCAACTTGAGGTAGATGTCGTCGGCGTAATGGCGGGTTTCCGGGGTGTTGGTCGAATAATAGTTGTCGAAACCGATGTGAAAACCCTGAAAATCGCCGTAATGCTCGTGCCACACGCGCTCGATAAGCTGTTCCGGCGTGATGCCCTCCTTCTGCGCGCGCAGCATGATGGGGGTGCCGTGGGTGTCGTCGGCGCACACGTAATGGCATTGGTGGCCTTGCATTTTCTGGAAACGTACCCAGATGTCAGTCTGGATGTATTCCACCAGGTGGCCGAGGTGGATGCTGCCGTTGGCATAGGGCAGCGCCGAAGTGACGAGGATTTTGCGCGTCATGACAGGAATGAGGGAACGATGGAAAGCGGGAATTGTAACAAACCACGCACTAAACCGTAGCACAAACCGCTGAACAAACCCGCTTAACAAACCATGGAACCCGGCCCGATTATTGTTTAAACTTCCGCCTTTGCGCACAACAGGTTTCCCGAGGAGTCAGCATGTCCGTATCCGAGCAGCAGGTGCTTGAAGCACTGCAACAAATCATCGACCCAAACACCAAGAAGGATTTCGTCGCCGGCAAGTCCGCCAAGAACATCAAGATCGATGGCGCCAACGTCTCGCTCGACATCGTGCTGGGTTACCCGGCCAAGACCATCATGGCGTCCATCCAGCAACAGGTTTCCGACAAGCTGAAAACCCTTCCCGGCATCGGCAACGTCACCGTCAACGTCACCAGCAATATCGTCTCCCACGCCGTGCAGCACGGCGTGAAGCTGATCCCCGGCGTGAAGAACATCATCGCCGTGGCCTCCGGCAAGGGCGGCGTGGGCAAATCCACCACCGCCGTCAACCTGGCCCTGGCCCTGCAAGCCGAGGGCGCCAAGGTCGGCATCATGGACGCCGACATTTACGGCCCCTCGCAACCGCTGATGCTGGGCATCGAGGGCCGCCCGGAATCGCAGGACGGCCAGAAGATGGAGCCGATGATGGGCCACGGCCTGCAAGCCATGTCCATCGGCTTCCTGATCGACGTGGAAACGCCGATGGTGTGGCGCGGCCCGATGGTCACCCAGGCGCTGGAGCAACTGCTCAACGAGACCAACTGGAAGGACCTGGATTATCTGGTCGTCGATCTGCCCCCCGGCACCGGCGACGTACAGCTGACCCTGGCGCAAAAAGTGCCGGTGACCGGCGCGGTGATCGTCACCACCCCGCAGGACGTGGCGCTGATCGATGCGCGCAAGGGACTCAAGATGTTCGAGAAGGTCGGCATCCCGATCATCGGCATCGTCGAAAACATGAGCCTGCACATCTGCTCCCAGTGCGGCCACGAGGAGCGCATCTTCGGCCAGGGCGGCGGTGAGCGCATGTGCCAGGACTACAGCGTGGAATTCCTCGGCGCCCTGCCGCTGGACATCGCCATCCGCGAGCAGACCGATGCCGGCAAGCCGCCGGTGGTGGCCAACCCGGAAGGCCGCGTGGCGGAAATCTACCGCGAAATCGCGCGCCGCGTGGCGGTCAAGGTGGCGGAGCAGGCGCAGGACTTCAGCGCCCGCTTCCCCAACATCGTGATTCAGAATTCGTGAAAAAATGAGCATCAAATCCGACAAATGGATCCGCCGCATGGCGGAGCAGACCGGCATGATCGAGCCGTTCGAACCGGGGCAGGTGAAAGAGGCCAACGGCCAGCGCATCGTTTCCTACGGTACCTCCAGCTACGGCTACGACATCCGCTGTTCCGACGAATTCAAGCTGTTCACCAACCTGAACAGCACCATCGTCGACCCCAAGAATTTCGACCCGAATTCGTTTGTCGACGTGAAGGGCGACATCTGCATCATCCCGCCCAACTCCTTTGCCCTGGCGCGCACCGTGGAGTATTTCCGCATTCCGCGCAACGTGCTGACCATCTGCCTGGGCAAATCGACCTACGCGCGCTGCGGCATCATCGTCAACGTGACGCCGTTCGAGCCGGAGTGGGAAGGCTACGTTACCCTGGAGTTTTCCAACACCACGCCGCTGCCCGCCAAGATCTACGCCAACGAAGGCGTGGCGCAGGTGCTGTTCTTCGAATCCGACGAAGTGTGCGAGACCTCCTACAAGGACAGGGGCGGCAAATATCAGGGGCAGCACGGCGTCACCTTGCCAAAAATGTAGCCTGGAAATTTCGTAAAAACATCATTGCCGGTAGGAGGGGGCTTGCCCCCGAGCTTTTCCGTTCAGCAATGGAAAAGCCAAAACCTCGGGGGCAAGCCCCCTCCTACACATCACTGGAGAAATCCGAATGCGCTTCCGTTTCCCCGTCGTCATCATCGACGAAGATTTCCGCTCCGAGAACACTTCCGGCCTGGGCATCCGCGCCCTTGCCGAAGCCCTGGAAAAAGAGGGCGTGGAAGTGCTGGGCGTGACCAGCTACGGCGACCTCTCCTCCTTTGCGCAGCAGCAAAGTCGCGCCTCAGCATTCATCCTGTCGATCGACGACGAGGAACTGGTCAACCGGGGCGAGGAAACCATTGCCGAACTGCGCGCCTTCGTCACCGAAATCCGCATCCGCAACGCCGACATTCCGATTTTCCTTTACGGTGAAACGCGCACCTCGCGCCATATCCCCAACGATGTGCTGAAGGAGTTGCACGGCTTCATCCACATGTTCGAGGACACCCCGGAATTCATCGCCCGCAACGTGATGCGCGAAGCGCGCACCTATCTCGATTCGCTGGCACCGCCGTTTTTCCGCGCGCTCCTGCACTATGCTTCCGACGGTTCCTATTCCTGGCACTGCCCCGGCCACTCGGGCGGCGTGGCCTTCCTGAAAAGCCCGGTGGGGCAGATGTTCCACCAGTTTTTCGGCGAAAACATGTTGCGCGCCGACGTCTGCAACGCCGTGGAAGAACTCGGCCAACTGCTCGACCACACCGGCCCGGTGGCCGCCTCGGAACGCAACGCGGCGCGCATCTTCAACGTCGATCACCTGTATTTCGTCACCAACGGCACCTCCACCTCCAACAAGATCGTGTGGCACTCCACGGTGGCACCCGGCGACATCGTGGTGGTGGACCGCAACTGCCACAAGTCGATTCTCCACGCCATCATCATGACCGGCGCGATCCCGGTGTTCCTGATGCCGACCCGCAACAACTTCGGCATCATCGGCCCCATCCCGAAAAGCGAATTCGAGTGGGAGAACATCAAGAAGAAAATCCTCGCCAACCCCTTCGCCCGCGAAGTGCTGGAAAAAGACCCGGACGCCAAGCCGCGCGTGCTGACCATCACGCAAAGCACCTACGACGGCATCCTCTACAACGTCGAGGCAATCAAGGAAATGCTCGACGGCAAGATCGACACCCTGCACTTCGACGAAGCCTGGCTGCCGCACGCCACCTTCCACGAGTTTTACGACGGCATGCACGCCATCGGCAAGAACCGCCCGCGCTGCAAGGAATCCATGCTGTTTTCCACGCAGTCCACGCACAAGCTGCTGGCCGGGCTGTCGCAGGCCTCGCAGATACTGGTGCAGAATTCCGAATCGCGCCAGCTCGATCGCGACGTGTTCAACGAAGCCTTCCTCATGCACACTTCCACCAGCCCGCAGTACGCCATCATCGCCTCGTGCGACGTGGCCGCGGCGATGATGGAAGAACCCGGCGGCACCGCGCTGGTAGCCGAATCCATCTGCGAGGCGCTGGACTTCCGCCGCGCCATGCGCAAGGTGGACGAGGAATGGGGCGCCGACTGGTGGTTCAAGGTATGGGGCCCGGACGAACTGGCCGAAGAAGGCATCGGCGACCGCAACGACTGGGTGCTGCGTTCCAAGGAACGCTGGCACGGCTTCGGCAAGCCCGCCAAGGGCTTCAACATGCTCGACCCGATCAAGGCCACGGTTATCACGCCGGGATTGGATGTGGACGGCGATTTCGCCGAGTGGGGCATCCCCGCCGCCATCCTCACCAAATACCTCGCCGAGCACGGCGTGATCGTCGAGAAAACCGGCCTCTACTCGTTCTTCATCATGTTCACCATCGGCATCACCAAGGGCCGCTGGAACACCATGGTCACCGAACTGCAACAATTCAAGGACGACTTCGACAAGAACCAGCCGCTATGGCGCGTGTTGCCGGAATTCGTCGCCAAGCACCCGCGCTACGAGCGCATCGGCCTGCGCGACCTGTGCGGACAGATCCATGACGTGTATCGCACCAACGATGTGGCGCGCCTGACCACCGAGATGTACCTCTCCGACATGGTGCCCGCCATGCGCCCGGCGGACGCCTTCGCCCGCATGGCGCACCGCGAGATCGAGCGCGTGGAGATCGACGACCTTTCCGACCGCATCACCGCCGTGCTGCTCACCCCCTACCCGCCCGGCATCCCCCTGCTGATCCCCGGCGAGCGTTTCAACAAGACCATCGTGCGCTACCTGAAATTCGCCCGCGAATTCAACGAGAAATTCCCCGGCTTCGAAACCGACATCCACGGCCTGGTGCGCGAGGAAATGAACGGCCAGAAGCGCTATTACGTGGATTGCGTGCGGCAGGATTAACTCAGCCCGTGGTTTCCTGCGGCAGACCACTGGCGGCGAGCATCGAATTGGTGCGCGACAAGCGCTCCACCAGGGTTTGCAGGAACACGCGGTTGAAGCGCAACTGGCAGCCTTCCGAGAGCTGCTCCAGCAGGTCGGCGCGGATGCGCACCAGGTTCAGGGCATTGTCGGCGGTGATGGTGGCGTTGCGGCGCGTCGGTTCCGGGCTGATGTAGGACATTTCCCCGAAGCAGTCGCCCGCCTTCAGGGTGTTGAGCAGGCGCCCGTTCTTGATGACCTTCACGCTGCCGTGCACGATGATGTAGAACGACTGCCCGATGTCGCCTTCGAGGATCACCTGGCGGTTGGGGGCGAAAATTTCCCACGCGCTGATGCGCACCACTTCCCATAGCTGTTCGTCGAGAAACCCCTTGAAAAACGGCAGGCCGCGCAGGGCGCTGAATTTTTCCTTATCGCCGATGTCCTCGCGCAGGCGCTCCAGCTGGATGAATTCGTCGGCCAGTTCGCGCGCGAAATCGAACCAGGTCTGGTAGCGCGCTTCCAGGTCCTTGTTCATGGCGCGGGCGACGATTTCGCCGAGGCGCGGGGGAATGTCCGGGCGCAACTCGCTGATCGGCGCCGGGCGGCCGTTGATGATTTTCAGCATCATGGCGTAGCCGCTGGAGGCTTCGTAGGGCAGGCGCCCGGCGAGCATCTCGTACATCACCACGCCCAGGGAATAGATGTCGGTCTGGGTGGTCAGGCGCTGTTCGCGCACCTGTTCGGGCGACATGTAGGCGGGCGAGCCGATCATCCCGCTCATCTGCGTCATCTGCGAGGAGGCGATCTGCGCCACGCCGAAGTCGGTGAGCTTGATGTCGCCGCCCTGCGCCAGCAGGATGTTGGCGGGCTTGATATCGCGGTGGATGACGCCATGCTTGTGGGCGAAATCCAGCGCCATGCAGCACTTGTAGATCATCGCCACCACTTTTTCGACGGGCAGCAGGCTTTCCGGGCGGCAGAACTTTTTCAGCGTCTCGCCACGGACGTATTCCATGACGATGTAGCTGCATTCCTCGTCGACCACCGCGTCGTACACCGCGACGATGTTGGGATGGTTGAGCTTGCCCGCGAGCGTGGCCTCGTTGAGGAACAGCTTGCGGAAACGCTTGGCCTCCGCCGGGTCGCTGATGTTTTCCGGGCTGGCCAGCTTGAGCGCCACCTCGCGCTCGTTGAAGGGGTCCTGCGCCAGGTAGACGATACCGGACGAACCGCGCCCGAGTTCGCGGACGATCGGATACTTGCCGATTTTTTCAGGCAGCTTGGCGAGACTCATGCACGCGCCCCGGCAGGCGCGCGAACGGCATCCCCGCTCATTTTTCCACCTTGCGCAGCGCTTCGTCGTCCGTGGCCGGCAACGCCGCTGCCTGCTCCGGCAAATCCACCGTCCAGCGCGGCAGCACGGTGATTTCCACACGCGCACCGGCGGCGCTGCAATCGAGCAGGTGGCCGCCCCTGGCGCGTGGCGCGTCGATGAAATGCAGGTGATAACCCGGCACCGTCATGCCCTTGGCGAATTCCGGCGAACGAAAACCCACCAGCGTGCCGCTGCTGTCGCGGAAATCGAACAGCGTCTGGGTTTTCACCACCTCGGTGAGCTTGGGATAAGGCGCGGTTTGCGCGGGCACGCTGCGCGCCCTGAGCCGCTCGAAACGTCCCTCCACCCGAATCGCGTAAAACAGGTTGGCAGAAGGCAGCAACGCGTCCAGCGTCCGCTCCAGCTCGGCCATCGAAGCGAAGGCGCCGATCTCGCGGACGATCGTCGGCCTGGCGAACGCCACCGTGGCAAAAGGTGTCGCCAGGCTGTCCGGCGCGACGCGCACCCTGCCGTCCGCGTGAGCCTGGTAAACCTGCCCGTCCAGCACCACCATTTCGCCATCCAGACGGTCGAAAGTGCCCAGCCCCAGGTCGCCGTGTCTTTTCAGCACGCCGATTGGCGCCAGGCCGTCGTAATGGCCCGCCATCAATGCCTGGATGGTGGAAAGCTGGTAGAGCGCCCCGGCGTCTTCGGCGAAGGCTGGTAGCGCCCAGAAGAGCAATGCGGAGAGAATGGCAGCAAGTTTTTTTGACATCAGTTTTTCATCCGTGACGTTAGCGTGAACATTTCATAAAAAAGTGGCCTTCACGGTGGGAGGGGGCTCTTGTGCCCTTCAGGGTATGCCCCCGAGTTTTTTCGTTCGGCAAATCAAAAGTCTAAATCTCGCGGCCAAGGCCGCTCCCACTGGGATGGGTGGCTTTCAAGTAAAATCCGGGAGTCCCTTGACCAGATATTCGTCCGGCGTCACAAGGCCACGCCTTCGCGCCGGATATTCTCGATCAGCGCGGGGTTGCGGAAGGTTTCGGGATGCGCCCACTCGCCTTCCCAGAAGGGAATGGCCTCGACCAATATCCCTGTTTCCAGCAATACGTCGAACGCGATATCCGCCAATTTGAGCGCCTCGTCTACCCTTTTCCCGTGCGCGCCGCGCAGCAATACCGCGATGTCCGCGTCGCTGTCAGGCAGGAAATTCTGCCGCGCGCGGCTGCCGAAGAGGATTGCACCGGCCAGGTCATATTGGCGCGACACTTTCTCGACGAAGACCCGCGCCGCCAGTTGGGTGTCGTCGTCCAGATCCGCGAGTACGCTCATGCATCCTCCTGCATAATTGGCCGCACCCTAGCTACGTTGTATGGGTGTGAGTAAATCGGCCATTGGCAAAATTCCCCAGCGGTTACCGTGACTTAGAGCTTCTTGAGGATCGTTTCCAGAGGCCCTGTTACATTTGTTACATCCAAATATGTTTGATATGAATTTTTGGCATCATTAATGAGCTGGGAATAAGTGATAAATCTCCCATTAACTTCTGCAAGCGCCTTTCGTTTCGACTCGTCATAACCGGATGGTGTCTGGGCCACGAGCAGGTAAATATCCAAGGGAGGCACTGGTTTGTTTGGTTCTTCGAGTTTGTAATATGACTCGACGGCATCTTTGTATTTGGAGACTTGTTCAAAAAGATCATAGTAACGAAGGGATGTTTTGGTCGGCTTCTTCAGTTCTACTACGACATGCCTGCCAGAGCTTGCCCGATAAGTAATATCCAGCCGAGCCCCCTTCGAATCGGGATGCTCTGTTTTAAGGTACTTGGTTAGCGTTTTCTCCATCTCGGCCCGAGATGTGACGCGATCCCATGTTGGGTCAAGCAACCACAAATGCTCAAAAATATACTGCTGAGCAACCTTCTCTAAAGTTGCTGGATTGTTAGCTATCTCAGCAAATTTTTTAATTATTTCTAGACGTTGTCGAGTAATTTCGGCATATGCAGATTCCTCGACGTGATCCAAGCTCGCGAAGATAGCCGCAAACTCGGCGCCCAATATATCTGTCACGGACGCCAATTTATCAAGCTGATGATTGAGCCTCAGCTTTTCGAAACCAATAATTGCACCACGGTAAAGCACACGTTTGGCCGCGTCGTTTTTTACGTCGTCGGAATGAATTACCGCATTTTTTATGGATGTCATCAGCTTAGTTGCAGCCTTTTGATCTCGTTTATCGGCAAGCGTGGCAATCCATTCGAGTACTACTGCATTTTGCGGTTCGGTTTGGTCAAGGCCCAAGTCACTACGCCACTCGTCCCACTTGTCACCAATTGATTCCAATGTGGTGCGTACGAACCCAATTAGAGACTGATATTTCGGATCGTCTTTCTTTATCGCTTCACGGCTAGCAGTAGCACGGTCAACATTATCTTCATCGAGAAAATTTGCATGTATTTCGCCGACCAAATAATTCTGGTAGTACTTCGCGCTGTTTGCTTCGGTCAAAACGTCCTCTGCAAAAACACGACCATTTGCAAAAATAGACAGCATATTAGCGCTGTCCTCTTTTGCACCAAGCTGGCTTGGCCGAAAAACACTGGCGACGTATCCTGAAACAGATAAAGCCACGTCCTCGCATTTAATTATATTGGGCAGCATCTCAATGCATGGTAGTGGGCTTTGACCATCCGTTTCCACTTTAGGCAATTGAGCTAGATTTTTTGCCAGAGCCTGAACTGACGCAACTGACTCATCATCAAATGCCCATAAAAATTGAACATGCGGATAAAACCCGCGATCCTCTTTTTTGATCTCTTTATCATTGAGGAACACTTTGAATTTATGGGCTTCATCTAACACGCTGAAACGACGGGATAATTTTACTCGAAGATACGCTTCCGTCGTCTTAAGACCAGTGAAAACTTGCAGCAACTCAATACGTGTTCCCTTCTGTTTCGGGAAGGGGGCTGGCTCGAACTCATCAAGAGGATGTCCTTTGTTATTTTTAATACTTTCCTTGAACTCAGGGACATTTACCAATAGGCCGACGGGTTCATTACCGATGGCTACCGAAGAGATTTTCACCTCATTCGCCAGTGCAAACATGGCGAGTTTTCCGATGCCTTTTCTGCCCATAACACGGCGAGTTCCAGAATCGCTTAAGTTTCCCTTGCCGGACTGCTGGCGCCGAGAATACCCCACTTTTAGAAACTTCGCCTTGATATCGGCTACCGACATGCCATGCCCGTCATCCTCAATCACGATGCTTCTTGCGTTTGAATTGACGGTGATTCGTACCTCACTCGCATCTGCATCCCATGCATTCGCGACTAATTCGGTAAGAGCGGCTGGGGTGGAGCTGTAAAGCCCGACACCCAAATGGTTGATGACGTTGACGTCAACATGAAATTCAAAATTGTGTTTTCCCATGTCGCTCTCAATTTAGTTGAGTTTTGCATGTAGCATAATTGAAGCACCTATTGCATAGCCCAAATCCACAGGTACTGCGTTGCCGATTAAACGGCCAAGTTTTGAAAATTCCACAGTTCCACCTTCTGGAACAAATTTATATTCTCGTGGGAATGACTGCAAAATTGCCGCCTCACGCAACGAAATCCCTCTATCTTGCTCGGGATGCCCAAATCTACCCGTGCCAAAGTTGGACGACTGGGTGGTGATCGTCGGCGCTGGCTTTTGCCATTCCATACGTGCATATACGCTTTTGAAGGTCTCACCTTTTAATCTCGTATGACATGGTGAAACAAGATGGCTTGGCCAGTCCTTCCATGATCCCCCTGGTTTAGAGGCACGAATACGGGCGAGATTCATTTCTGAAAGGGATCGCACTTTATGCAATGAATCCAATGAATCCATTTCACCAGCATTTAGCGGAGGAAGATTCGCGATAGCATCTGCAACTGTCTTGCGACTGCAACCAAGCTCTTCCGGCGACAAAAGACGAATAGGCCCCCTTCGTGAAGCAAGGAGAACTAAGCGCTTCCGTCGTTGAGGTACGCCATAGTCAGCAGCATCAACAATTTTTGCACTGATGAAATACTCTGCTTCGGTAAGTGTCTCGATGAAGTTATCGAAAATGTCTTGCCCCTTTAATGCAGGGACATTTTCCATGGTCACAAAGTCTGGGCGAATAGATTTCACCAAACGACCAAATTCGTTCAAGAGGGGCCATTTGTCACTTTTCTTTCGATCATGTCCATTTCTGAGCGTAGAAAATGGCTGGCAAGGTGCACACCCTGCAAGAAGTTTTAACGAATTTTGTCGATAGAATTTAGAAACCTCATCAGCCTGAAGTGTTGAAATATCCTTCAAAATAAATAGTGAGTCTCTAATGTTGGCTGTATACGGGTAATCACAAGCTGGATCAAGGTCAATGCCAGCCCGAATATCAATGCCGGCTCGCTGGATACCATAGGAAAGCCCCCCAGCTCCGCAAAAAAGGTCCACTGCATCAATATTCATGTTTATTTCCCAAAATCGGCAATTCGAGCATCCATATACATAGAAGTTTTCAAATAAAGATGCATGGCATGACGACATGCATTAAGGACAAATAGAGGCCAGCCTGAAAAACTTCCAATTACTTCAATTGATTTAGATGTTCATGTAGATCAGGTGAATTAATAATTACATTGTTTACAACCCTTGAGTCCATCCTATTTGATCCGGCCAAGTGAAGCCTGAAATGGCGTGCCAGTAACAGTGGTGATTCGCCAGCAAAAAATATTCAGACATAATCTAGTCGTATCGATAACCACGATTAATCCAAATTTTCTAGGCGACTATACTTCGTACGGTTACACACTCAAAAAATCTTACAGCTTCGCATTGACCCACTCCGCCACGCCTGCCAGCGCGGTTGGCAGGTTCTCAGGCTGCGTGCCGCCGGCCTGCGCCATGTCGGGGCGTCCGCCGCCCTTGCCGCCGACCTGCTGGGCGACGAAGTTGACCAGGTCGCCGGCCTTGACCCTGGCCGTGAGGTCAGGCGTCACCCCGGCGATCAGGCTCACCTTGCCGTCGCCCGCCGAGGCCAGCACGATGGCCGCCGATCCGAGCTTGTCCTTGAGCTTGTCGAGGGTCTCGCGCAGGGTGGGCACGTCCGCGCCTTCCAGCACGGCGGCCAGCACTTTGGCTTTGCCGATGCCGACGGCCTGGGCGGCGAGATCGTCGCCCTGCGAGGCGGCCAGCTTGGACTTCAAGCGGGCCAGTTCCTTTTCCAGCGCGCGCACGTTGTCCATCACCTGCGCCAGCTTGCCGTCGATTTCCTGCGGCTGCGCCTTGAGCGCCCCGGCGATATCGTCGAGCTGCTTCTGTTGCGCCTGGGTCATGTCCAGCGCCATCTCGCCGGTGACCGCCTCGATGCGGCGCACGCCCGCCGCCACCCCGGATTCGGAAACGATGCGGAACAGCCCGATGTCGCCGCTATGCTTGACGTGGGTGCCGCCGCACAGCTCGGTGGAAAAATCGCCCATGCCCACCACGCGCACTTCATCCCCGTATTTTTCGCCGAACAGCGCCATCGCCCCGGCCTTGACTGCGGCGTCGTGCTTCATCAGGCGCGTTTCCACCGCGTGGTTGCGGCGGATTTCGGCATTCACCAGGCGCTCGATGCGGCGCTGCTCTTCCGCGCTGACCGGCTGGTTATGCGAGAAATCGAAGCGCGTGCGGTTGTCGTCCACCGCCGAACCTTTCTGCGTGACGTGCTCGCCCAGCACCTTGCGCAGCGCGGCGTGCAGGAGGTGCGTGGCGGAATGGTTCCACGCCGTGCGGGCGCGCACTTCGCCGTCGACCTGACAGGAGAGCGCGTCACCCAGCGCCAGCTTGCCGGACACCAGTTCGCCCTTGTGGCCGAACACTTCGGGCTTGATCTTC
The DNA here is from genome assembly GCA_964527565.1 of uncultured Sulfuricella sp. Taxonomy (GTDB): domain Bacteria; phylum Pseudomonadota; class Gammaproteobacteria; order Burkholderiales; family Sulfuricellaceae; genus JAGXQV01. The sequence goes on from CAZGOY010000048.1 coordinate 14,598, forward strand.
TGCACGTCGGACACCAGGAACAGTCCCTGCGCCGCGCGCAACTCGCCGCGGTCTCCGGCCTGGCCGCCGGATTCGGCATAGAACGGCGTGCGGTCGAGCACCACCAGCGTATCGATGGCCTCGTCCCCGGCATGGATCTCCGGAACCGCCTCGCCGTTGCGGTAGAGCGCCAGAATCTTGCCTTCGCCGGACAAGGCGGCATAGCCGGTGAACGCGGTGGCTTGGCCGGCGTATTCGACGCCCGCCTTCATGGAAAACTTGCCGGCGGCGCGGGCGCGGTTGCGCTGCGCTTCCATGGCCGCCTCGAAACCGGCGAAATCGACCGTCACGCCGCGTTCGCGCGCGATGTCGGCGGTCAGGTCGGTGGGAAAACCGAAGGTGTCGTAGAGTTTGAACACGGTTTCGCCGTCGAGGGTGCGCACCCCGCCGTGCAGCGCGTTTTCCAGGATGACCATGCCGTGCTCCAGGGTCTCGGCGAATTTCTCCTCCTCGCCCTTGAGCGTGGCGGCAATCCGTTCCTGGGACTTGAGCAGTTCGGGATAAGCGCCGCCCATCGCCTTGGTCAGGTCTTCCACCAGCAGATGGAAGAACGGCCTGGCCTGCCCCAGCTGGTAGCCGTGACGGATGGCGCGGCGGATGATGCGGCGCAGCACGTAGCCGCGCCCCTCGTTGCCGGGAATCACGCCGTCGCACACCAGGAAGGAACAGGCGCGGATGTGGTCGGCGATGACCTTGAGCGAGTTGTTGGTCAAGTCGCCGGTGCCGGTCGCACCGGCCGCCGCCTGGATGAGGTCCTGGAACAGGTCGATCTCATAGTTGCTGTGCACGTGCTGCATCACCGCCGCAATGCGTTCCAGCCCCATGCCGGTATCCACCGAGGGCTTGGGCAGCGGGTGCAGGGTACCCGCTTCGTCGCGGTTGAATTGCATGAACACCACGTTCCAGATTTCGATGAAGCGGTCGCCGTCCTCGTCGGGCGAGCCGGGCGGGCCGCCGGGAATCTCCGCGCCGTGGTCGTAGAAAATCTCGGTGCAGGGGCCGCACGGGCCGGTGTCGCCCATTTGCCAGAAATTGTCGCTGGCATACTTGGCGCCCTTGTTGTCGCCGATGCGGATGATGCGATTCGCAGGCACGCCGATCTCGTTGGCCCAGATGTCGTGGGCTTCGTCGTCCTCGTGATAGACCGTCACCGTCAGCTTGTCGGCGGGTATCTTCATCGTCACGGTGAGAAATTCCCAGGCGTATTCGATGGCGTTGCGCTTGAAATAATCGCCGAAGCTGAAGTTGCCCAGCATTTCGAAGAAGGTGTGGTGGCGCGCGGTGTAGCCGACGTTTTCCAGGTCGTTGTGCTTGCCCCCGGCGCGCACGCAGCGCTGCGAACTGACGGCGCGCGAATAGGCGCGCTGGTCGGCGCCAAGGAACACGTCCTTGAACTGCACCATGCCCGCGTTGGTGAACAGCAGGGTGGGATCGTTGCCCGGCACCAGCGGGCTGGAAGGCACCACCTGGTGTCCCTTGGAAGCGAAGTAATCAAGGAATTTCTTGCGGATTTCGGAGGATTTCATCTAAATTTTCTCTGCCAGCAGTATTACAGTCAGTATCCGTGGTGCCCGTTCAACGTCCAGACCAGTGGAATTTCATCCCGCCACGCCCATGCTCCCGATTTTACCCGCAACGCGGCGGCACAAGAACCCATTTCATGGCTTTTCAGAGATAAATGCCGAAATCGCCCGTTGCCACCCATCCGGGCTAAAATACGCGCATGACTGCCATTCATGTTCTGCCCGACCTGCTCATCGACCAGATTGCCGCTGGCGAGGTGGTCGAACGCCCCGCTTCCGCGCTCAAGGAGTTGCTGGAAAACAGCCTCGACGCACAGGCCGGCACCATCGCCGTGACCCTGGCGCAGGGCGGGGTGAAGCTGCTGCGCGTGGCGGATGACGGCATCGGCATCGAAAAGGAGGAACTGGTGCTGGCGCTGGCGCGCCACGCCACCAGCAAGATCCGCTCGCTGGACGACCTGGAGCGCGTCGGCAGCCTGGGGTTTCGCGGCGAGGCGCTGGCCAGCATCGCGGCAGTGTCGCGGCTGGCGCTGACCAGTCGGCGGCGCGGCGAGCGCCATGCCTGGAAAGTGGAGGCCGCCGGCGGAACGCCCTCCGGCATCCAGCCCGCTGCGGCATCGCCGGGAACGGTGGTGGAAATGCAGGAACTGTATTTCAACACCCCGGCGCGCCGCCGCTTTCTCAAGTCCGAAGCCACCGAATACGGCCATTGCGAGGAAATGTTCCGGCGCGTTGCCTTGAGTCGCAGCGACGTGGCTTTCCAGTTGCAGCACAACGCGCGTAAGCCCCTGCAATTGCCCGCTTCGCCTCTGGAGCAGCGCGTGGGGCGCATACTGGGCGAGGAATTTTCCGCCGCCTCGGTGGAGCTCGACGAACAATCCGGCAATCTGCGCCTGCGCGGGCTGGCGAGCCTGCCGGGCTTCACGCGCGGCGGGCGCGACGCACAGTATTTCTACGTCAACGGACGTTTCGTGCGCGACCGCCTCATCAGCCACGCCATCCGCGAAGCCTGGCGCGACATCCTGCATCACGAACGCCACCCGGCCTTCGTGCTGTTCCTGGAACTGCCGCCGGAAGAGGTGGACGTCAACGTCCACCCGACCAAGATCGAGGTGCGTTTCCGCGACGGCCAGGCCATTCACCGCTTCATCTTCCACGCGCTCAACAAGGCGCTGTCCGCCCCCATCGCGCAGCGGCGGGCGCTGTCCCCGCCGCCGTCCGCCGCAACCGCCGCAACCAGGGAAGCCTCGTCCGCCGCCTACGCGCCGCCGCGCCAGATGGCGATGCCGCTGGGCGTGGCCGAGCGCGACAGCCTTTACCACACCCTGTTCGGCCAGCTCGGGCGCCCGGAGGCCCCCGCGCCCGCCGCCAGCCAGCCGGAAACCCTGCCGCCGCTCGGCTATGCACTGGGGCAACTGCACGGCGTCTACATCCTGGCACAGAACGAACGCGGGCTGGTGATCGTCGACATGCACGCCGCCCACGAGCGGATTACCTACGAAAAGCTGAAAACCGCGCTGGACGGGCGCGATCTGCCGATGCAGCCGCTGCTGATCCCAGTGAGTTTTCACGCCGACGCCCTGGAAGTGGCCGCCGCCGAGGAAAACGGCGCTGCGCTGTCGGCCATTGGCCTGGAAGTCGGCGTGCTCTCGCCGACTTCCCTGGCGGTGCGCGCCGTGCCGGTGCTGCTGGGCGGCTGCGACCCGGTGCTGCTGGCGCGCGCCGTGCTCCACGAAATCCGCGAGTTCGGCGCCAGCACCCTGCTCACCGAACGGCGTAACGCCTTGCTGGCAACCCTGGCCTGCCACGCCTCGGTGCGCGCCAACCGCGCCTTGAGCCTGGCCGAAATGAACGCCTTGCTGCGCGAAATGGAAGCCGCCGAGCGCGCCGACCAGTGCAACCACGGGCGCCCGACCTGGCGCGAGATCGGCATGAATGAACTGGACGCGCTGTTCATGCGCGGCAAGTAATCCCCGATGAGCCTGCCCCCGGCAATTTTTCTCATGGGCCCCACCGCCAGCGGCAAGACCGGGGTGGCGGTGGAACTGGTGCGCCACCTGCCGTGCGAGATCATCAGCGTCGATTCGGCGCTGGTCTATCGCGACATGGACATCGGCACCGCCAAGCCGGACGCTGCCACCCTGAAACAGGCGCCGCACCACCTGATCGACCTCATCGACCCGACGCAAAGCTATTCCGCCGCCCAGTTCCGCCGCGACGCCCTGCGCCTGATGGCGGAAATCAGCGCGCGCGGCAGGATTCCGCTGCTGACGGGCGGCACCATGCTGTATTTCCGCGCGCTGCTGCAAGGGCTGAACGATTTGCCGGAAGCCGATGCCGCACTGCGCGCGCAACTCGACGAGCAGGCCGCGCGCCTGGGCTGGCCGGCAATGCATGCCGAACTGGCGCGGCTCGACCCGCCGACGGCGGCGCGCCTCAAGCCCATGGATGCCCAGCGCATCCAGCGCGCGCTGGAAGTGTGCCTGCTCAGCGGACGCCCGATGTCGGCCCTGCTCGAACGCGACACCGTGGCGGAACTGCCCTGCCACATCATTCAGATCGCGCTTGAACCCAGCGACCGCGCCGTGCTGCACCGGCGCATCGCCGAGCGTTTCGACGCCATGCTGGCCGCCGGCCTGCTGGACGAGGTGCGCAGCCTGCGCGCGCGCTACCGCCTCGACCCCGCGCTGCCTTCCATGCGCTGCGTGGGCTACCGCCAGGCCTGGCAATACCTGGATGGAGAGATCGACGAAAGCGGACTGCGCGAAAAAGGCCTCGCCGCCACGCGCCAGCTGGCCAAGCGGCAATTGACCTGGCTGAGAAGCATGGACGGCGTGCAACGCTTCGACTGCCTTGCTGACGGCCTGGCTGAAACGGTGCGCGGCTACTTGGCGCAATCCCCTTGGCTGGACCCGATCTCGGGCTGAAAATGCGTTCTTCCGTAGCCCGCTCCGGGGACGCTGAGTTTCACGCGAACCGCGCCGCTTACGCCGCCCGGCTTTCCAGCGCCAGCCCCGGCAGGCGCCGTTGCCGCCAGACGGCGGGCGAAAGCTGCAGGGTGGTGCTGTTCAACTGCGCCGGGAGGATGGCGCCGGTGGTCAGCAAGGTGGTGCATTCTTCCGCCGGGAGCGGCTTGCTGAAGAAATAGCCCTGGATTTCGTCCGCGCCATGGGCGATCAGGAATTCGGCCTGCTCCCGGGTTTCGACGCCCTCGGCGATGGTTTTCAGCCCCAGGCTGTGCGCTAGGACAATGACGGCGCTGGCGATATTGCCGTTGCTGGAGACCTGCTCGATGCCGCGCACGAAGGACTGGTCGATTTTCAATGTGTCCAGCGGCAGGCGCGCGAGGTAGCTCAGCGCCGAATAGCCGGTGCCGAAGTCGTCGAGGGACAGCAGCACGCCCATTTTTTTCAGGCCGATCAGGGTGGCGATGATCTCTTCGGTGTTTTTTACCAGCATGGATTCGGTCAGTTCCAGTTCCAGCAGGGCGGGATCGAGACCGCTTTCGCAAAGCGCGGCGGCAACGTCGGGCAGCAGTTGCGGATGGTCGAGCTGGCGCGCGGACAGGTTGACGGCCATGCGCACCGGCGGCAGGCCGGAGCGAATCCAGCGTTGCGCCTGGTTGCAGGCGCTGCGCAGCACCCATTCGCCGATGGGCACGATCATGCCGGTGCGCTCCGCCAGCGGGATGAACTGCGCCGGAGAAATGCTGCCCTTTTCCGGGTGAAACCAGCGCAGCAGGGCTTCCACACCGACGATGCGCCCGTTGCGCGGGTTCACCTGCGGCTGGTAGTAAAGCTGGAATTCGTCGCGTTCGAGCGCCTGGTGCAGGCTGCTTTCCAGATCGAGTTGGGCGCGCGCGCGCAGGTCGAGGTCTTCGGTGTAAAACTGGCTGGTATTGCCGCCGCGCTCCTTGGCGCGTTGCATGGCGACATCGGCGTTGTGCAGCAGGGTGTCGGCATCCATGCCGTCCTGCGGGTAAACGGCGATGCCGATGCTGGCGGTGGCGAAAACTTCGCTCCCGCTCAGCAGGGTGGCCTGCGCCATGGCGTCCAGCAGCTTTTGTGCGATATGCGCGCCGTCGCGCACGTGACGGATGTCGCGCAACAGGATGGAAAATTCGTCGCCGCCGGTGCGCGCCACCAGGTCGGTGTCGTAGAGTGCCGCGCTCAGCCGCTGGCCCGCTTCGCGCAGCAACTGGTCGCCCAGCGCGTGTCCCAGCGACTGGTTGATGGCCTTGAAACGGTCGATGCCGAAGTGGAACACCGCAAAAGGCGGCTGGTCGCCGTGGCGCACCCGCTCGATGGCCTGGCGCAGGCGTTCGCGGAACTGGCCGCGGTTGGACAGGGCCGTGGTGGGGTCGATTCCCGCCACCTGGTGCAGGCGCTCCTCGGTGCGTTTGCGCTCGGTGATGTCGGCGGCGAAAATCAGCGCGCCGTGGGTGATCTGCTGGGTGTTGTGCAACGGTGCCGTCCACAGTTGCAGGTCGAGCGCTTCGCCGCCGGCGCGGCTCTGGCCGGTCAGCTCGAAGCCGGCCAGCACCGTGCCGTGCAGCGCCTGCTCGATGACGCCTTGCAGGCTTTCCTTGCTGCCTGCCGTCATGGGCGGCAAGGGCTGGCCGAGCATGTCGATCTCGCTCCAGCCGAAAGTGCGCGTGGCCGCCAGGTTCCACAGGGTGACGCGCCCGCCCATGTCCACCGCCACGATGGCCAGCGGCGAGGCGTTGATGAGCGCGCGCAGGCGGTCGGTATTCTTGTGCAGGGTGTCCTTGAGGTTGCGGCGCTCCTGCATGGCGCGCAGGGATAGCAGGTGGGCGGCTTCGCCGTTCCATTCCAGCGGGGTGGCGTGCATCTCCGCCGTGGTTTTGCGGCGGCTGGAATGCGCCACGTCGATCTCGCTGATTTCTCCCGCGCGGATCGGGTGGCCGAAGAGCTTGCCGGTTAACTCGCCGGGGGCGGCGTAAAAAAGTATTTCCGCTGCGGGGTTGGCATACCGTATGCGGCCATCCTGGCCCACTACCAGCAGGCTGTCGCTGTTTTTTTCCACCAGGGCATGGAATAGTGCTTCGTCGGCCAGCACCTTGCGCGCCATCAGGGAAAAGTTTTCAATCAACTCAGCTAGTTGTGCTGCGCTGACGCCTTCTACGTTTACGGGTTCATTCATGGGCTGGTTTCCAGGTTGACCGACAACAAGGAGATGTCGTCATGCGGTTCGAGGCCGCCGAGAAAGGCGATCACGCCCGCCTTGATCTTTTGTATCAATGAAAATTGGGGGTCGGCGTTTTGCAGGGCGATGCAGATGCCCTGCTCGCCGAATTCCGCGCCCTCGGCATTTTGCGCCTCGACCAGGCCGTCGCTGTAGAGCACGGCGTGGCATGCGCCGTCCGTGGCGACGCGGGTGGTCGAGGCATCGAAATCGCCTTCGTCCAGAATGCCCAGCGGCAATTTATCCGAGGCCAGCCGGTGCACGATTTCATGGCCTTCGTTCACCAGCAGGATGGGCGGCAGGCCGCCGTTCCACGCTTCCACGCGGTTGTCGCGCGGCGAGATGGCCAGCAGGCTGGCGGAACAGAATTGCCCGGTAGGCAGCAGGCGGCGCAGCTTGCGGTTGATCTCGGCGGCGATATCGCCAATGTGAAAGCCTTTTTTGGTCATGGCGAAAAAGATGTCCGAGGCCGGCAGGGCGCCCACCGCCGCCACCAGCCCGTGGCCGGTGAAATCGCCGAGCAGGACGTGCAGGGTGTCGTCCGGCGTGCGCTCGAAAATCAGCAGGTCGCCGCTGAAATGCCCGGCGGCCAGCGACCAGTGGTGAATGTAGGCGGATTCCTGCGACTTGCGGTTGATGATGGCGTCGAACATGTGCTTGGCGAGCTTGATTTCCTGCTCGGTCAGCGAGCGGAATTTCTCCAGGCGGCGGTACAGTTCGTCGACGCGCTCGAAACCCGCGAGCTTGGCCTTCAGCACCAGGTGGTTGTAGGGCGGGTCGATGAAATCGTCGGCCTCGCTCTCGACGAAGCGCGACAGGGTGACATGGTCGGAAATCGAGGTGACGAGGATCACCGGGACGAAACGGTTGGGGCTCAGGCGCTTGAGCTCAGGCACGCAATGGTGGCCGTCGGCGTCCGGCAGCACCGGCTCCAGCAGCACCAGGTCGGGCTGGCGCGCGGTAAACAGTGCCAGCGCTTCTCCCCAGGAACCGGCCTGCAATACTTCGTGACCGTCCAGCTCCAGCATGCGCGTCAACTGATTGCGCCCAATCGGGTTTTGTTCCGCGATCAGAATTCTCATTTTTGGCCTTCCTTGTCGTGTGGACAATGCGGAATGGTCAGCTTAGAGAAACACGGTTAAGTATTTATGACGATGGCAAAATGCCTGAGAAAATCTTTACTTTTCAATAGGTAACACCTGGTTTAAGCCTGGGGTTTTTCCCTGGCTTCCTCCGGCAGGAACAATTGCAGCAGTTCGTTCAAAAAACGTTGCCCCAGCGCCGTGGGGCGGATGACGCTTTCGCCGCGTTCCAGCAGGCCGCGCCGTTCGGCTTCCCGCAAGGGGCTTTCGATGGCGGCCAGCGCCAGCCCGGTGCGCTCCACGAACAGCGCCGGGTCGAAGCCCCCGGTGAGGCGCAGGGCGTTCATCATGAATTCGAAGCTGCGGTCGGCCGGCGCCACTTCGTGCTCGTCGGCCATCGGCTTGCCGCTCGCCAGCGCCGCCAGATAGTCTCGCGGCGCGCGCAGCCGCGCCTGGCGCAGGATGCGGTCATGGCGCGTGCTTGTTGCCGATTCATCGGCTTTACAACCACGGTCTACCCCTTGCGGGTGGAGGGTGATCTTGCCGTGCGCCCCGGCGCCGATGCCGAGATAGTCGCCGAAA
>CAZGOY010000049.1:0-22706 GCA_964527565.1 uncultured Sulfuricella sp.
CTCCGGCCTTGCGGCCTCCCCAAACATTCGGCGCAATGCCCTTCGGGGATTGCGCTACGCGGACTAATCTATGCACACATTGACTTCAACAACTTGTCTTGAAATCTGACAAGGTAAAATTAGCGGAACAGTGCTTTTGCCGCGCGGCGGTTTTGCAGAAGGCGTGAAATTACGGCTGGGATCACCCGGTCCGGCGCCAGCGCGCCGATATCGGGAACGGGCAATTCCAGCGCATCCAGCGTATTTTTGGTAAAGAGACCCAACTCGGTGTCGCCCTCGATTACCAGGCGGCGGCTGAAAAACAGGGTATCCGGGTCCTCCCGGCGCGTCGCCAGGGTGAAGAAATCCCAGGCGGTGGCGCGTAAGGTGAGATCGGGCTCCTGCTGCGGCGTAACGGCGACGAAGCCTTTTTCAGCAATCGTGAAATGGAAATCCAGACCGGCATCCTTGACGCTGATGCACACCAGCTTGCCGTGCAAGGGTTGCAGCGCATCGGGCGGCAGAATGCGCCCCAAAGCCAAATTCAGCGTCTGCGCGAAGACAAAGGAATTGGGAAAGCGCGGCAGCAGTGAGAGCAATTTGCCGACCGGGCGGGGCAGCGTAGGGTGACGGGTTTCCATGGGCACAGTAGATTTATCCAACGGCTCCTGCGGATTTTCAGGCGGAGAACACCGGTTTTCTGCCGGTAAGCAGGTACTCGATCAATTCGCGTACCGGACGGATGGCCGTGCCGAAAGGCAGGCTTTCCGAACCGCGGAAAAACAAACCCTTGGCAATGTCGCCGCGCATAGCGGCAGCCAGTTGCGAGTCGATGCAGAATTGCCCCATTTTTGCCACGCCGTCACGCAGGCCGCAGTCTGAAAGGCAGTCAAGCACCGCCGCGCATTTGGAGCGCAAGGGGTCGGCAAAACTCATCAGGCGGCTTTCGCGATTCAGGTAATTCTTCAGCCACGGCGTCAGCACCGCGCGTGCGGGCAAACCGGCCGTACTCATGAAAGTGACGATGTCCTCCGGCCGCGCCTCGGCCAGCACCTTCTTGAAATTGGGATGAGCATCGCCCTCCTCGGTGACGGCGAAGGGCGTGCCGAGTTGCACGGCGCTGGCCCCCAGAGACAACAGTTCCCGTACTTTTTCATAAGTATTGATGCCGCCGGCGGGGATCAACGGAATGCGCTCGCGCTCGATGCCGAATTCTTTAAATAGCTTGAACACCCCTTCCAGCACACCGGGGAAATCAAAACGCGGGTCGGTGATGTCTTCCGGCTTGGGCGCGCCGAGGTGACCGCCGGCGTAGCGCGGGTGCTCAATGACGATGGCGTCCGGCAGCTTGTGTTTTCGCATCCATTTCTTCAACACCACATTGACGCCGCGTACATCGGAAAGGATCGGAATCAAGGCCACGCCGGGAAAACCTTCCGCCATCTCCGGCAGGTCGAAGGGCAGCCCTGCGCCCATGACGATGGCGTCGGCGCCGCTTTCGCAGGACTGGCGCGCCAGCTTGGCATGCTCGGTTACCGCCTTCATCACGTTTACCGCGACCATGCCTTCGCCGGCGGCGATTTTCTTGGCCGCCTTGATCTCGCGGTCGAGCGCGGTGAGGTTGGCGGCATCCATCGCCTCCTTGGTTTTTGCCTGGCGCGACTGTTCCAGCAAATCGGGATGATGACGGCGCAGGTCGATGCTGGCGATGGTACCTACCGCGCCTTCCTTGGCCACCGCGCCCGCCAGCCTGTGCGCGGAAATGCCCACGCCCATGCCGCCCTGGACGATGGGAAGCAGGGTTTTGCCCTTGAGCTTGAGCAAGGGAAGGTCAGTGTGCAGCATCAGAATTCCTTGAGTGGAAAAAGGTTAGCCGGAAAAGAAACCCCAGCCAAAACAAGCCGGTCATTCTACCCGAAAGCGGGTGGCAATTGACAGCGCGGCGAGCAGTTGCGCGATGAACAGCGCCAAGCCAGCCCCCGCCAGCACAAAACCAAGGCGCATGTCGGCGGTAGCCGGCAGCGCCCCGCCCAGAAACAACAGCGCGCGGACGCCGCCCCAGCGCCCCAGCCGCAACCGCATTTCCCCGTGCCACGGCGTCTGCACGCCGGGGCGCAACCATACCGGTAACAACTGGCTCACCGCGCCCGTCACCAACGGCAGCAGAAATGCCAGCACGAATGCGTGCCCCGCGCCGCCGACGGAAACCGTCCCGGTGGGGTGCAGCGCCCCGCCCAGCAGCGCCACCCCCAGCCCGAACGGTGCGGCGGCCAGCGCGGGCGCCGCACCGTGCCAAGCGAAAATCTCCTCGCGGTACAGCCTGAACCAACTCGCCAGCAAGCGAACCAGCGGCACCAGCCACAGCGCCAGGCCGCCCCAGGACAGCCAGTGAAGCGTGCTCGCCGACCCGGCGGCGACCAGCAGGGTGCCGATCAGCGCCAGCGGCCAATCGCTGCGCAAGCGCCTAGCTGCCTGTGCGTCGGCGCGGCCCACGGCAGTCGGCAACAGCACCTGCACGGTACCGATGGCGGTCAGCCCGACCAGACCCAGTGTGTTGAGATGCAGATGCAGGCGCTTCCAGGCCTGGTATTGCTGTGGCCACACGCTCATGGCGAACACCGTCAGCAAGGCAAGAATCAGGCAGGCCAGCGCGGCGGCGTACCAGTGTAGTCCGGGGTGCGGCCGACCCAGTGCCCGATGTCCGCGCAACAACATCCAGACTAACAGCGCCACAGCAGAAACCAAGGTCGGAAAAGTGGCGGCATGACGCCCTGCCGCCAATAGGGAAGAAAAAATAAAGGCCAGCGTGATTAGTCCGCCGCCAGCCAGGACCGGCAAAGGCAGCCAGTGCAACCAAGTGGACGGTGCGCCGCTGCGTGTGAGCACCGGCACGAAATGCAGCATGGCGGCAAAAATCAGCGGCAGGGCTCCTGCCGCCAGCGCCAAGTGAACATGGGCTGCTGCCGGCACAGGCAGCAGCACCCCCAGCAACAGCGCTGCGGCAAAGCTGCTCAGCGCGGTCATTACCAGGAAAATCAACATAACGGTCTGGCGCAGAACAGGATGCCTGCGGGAGCGATCCGGGGCACGCGCTTACTGGCGCGTGAAGTCGATCATGATGCCGCCCGGTTCGCGTTGCACGTAGGCGATGGCGACACCCTCGCCGTAACGGTCCTGCAGTTGGGCGAGTAGCGGCAGGGGATCATGGTCGTTGACGAAGCGCATGGTTTCGCCGGGGTGCAGCGAATCGAGCGCACCGAAAATGGCGGCGTGGCGAAAACGCTTGGCGACGCCACGCGCGTCGAAGGGGTAAAGCATGTCAGGGGAAATGATGTTGGCGCAGGAATGGGACATGAAAACTCCTTGTTCAAATTGTCCGGGTTGAAAAAACATACCCGACTATTTTATTAGGCTATTGTCGCCAACGTCAAGCGTTTTTCTGTTTGCGCCAAGCCACGCGCAATGTATGTACGCAAGCACAGATCAGGGGTTCCCCGATGCGCGAATTAACCAACCCCCTGCCGCATGTACCCCGTTTCCCATGATTCACCGGTAAGATGGGCCATCATATAATTCAGAGTTTTTGCAAGAATCGCTGTCATATTGAATCTTTGCGGGTTAACGCCATCTCACTGCAGAACCACAGGACAACCCATGAATCACACCCCTTCTTATCTCAGCAAAGTACAGGAAATTTGCCGCGACATTGACCAAGCCCGTTCGCTCGAAGCCTTATACGACAATCTGGTGTACTGCCTTGCCAAGGTCGGCGATACGCCGGGGGCGGGGGCGGCAGTACCGGTTTCGGCATTCATGACCATGGCCGAATACGGTGCCGCCATGCAATCTTTCCAGATTGCCCAGGGAGCCGGTCGTTATGCCTCTGCCGCCGGCACCATCCTGCATGACGAAGCGGTTCGCGAATGCTTGGGCAATGCCATCCGCCTGCATGCGAACCATTACGGCGAAGATTCGGTGACCTTCTTTTTTCCGCACCCGGAAAACCTAGCCATCCTGGTTTACGTGGAACCGATACGGCATATCGACGCGGAAATGCGAGAGCTCCTGACCTTCGTCAACGACAAGGTGTCCAGCGCGATCCGCTCTCTCAGCCTGGCCAAGCAGGCAGCGCGCACCGGGCGCGCCATGGTCATCGCGCTGGCCAGCCTCGCGGAACACAAGGACCAGGATACCGGCGAACACATCCTGCGCGTAGCCATCATGACCGACGAGATCGTGCAGGTGCTGGGCGAGCAGGGGCATTACCGGGATAAAGTCACCCCGGAATTCGAACGCGCCATCAGCACTGCCAGCATTCTCCACGACGTGGGCAAAGTCGCGATTCCCGAGAGCATCCTCAAAAAACCCGGCAAGCTGGATCCTGAAGAACGCCAGGCCATCGAAACCCACACCCTGAAGGGGCAAAAGGTGCTCGAAAAGGCCAGCCGCATCCTCGACGGCAACAACTACCTGCTCAGCCTGGCCAGCGAAATCGCCCTGCACCACCACGAGCACTACAACGGCCAGGGCTACCCGACGCGCATCGCCGGGCAGGACATCCCATTGTCCGCACGCATTGTCGGCCTGGTGGACGTTTTCGACGCGCTGACCTCGGCAAGACCCTACAAAAAAGCCTGGCCGGAACAGGAGGCGGTCGCTTACATCCGCGAAAAATCGGGCATTCAGTTCGACCCATTGGTCGTCGAAGCCTTTTTGAAAGTGATGGAATACCGGCAGGGCGTCGCCCTAATCCACTGGACGGAAGCGCTGTCGGTCAAGGTTTCCAGCATGGACAACGACCACCGCGTTCTCATCGACCTGATCAACCAGTTGGCCTCGGCGGAAAAAATCGGCAACCGGCGCATCGCCGAATCGGTGCTCGACGAATTGATCAACTACACCATCGACCATTTCAACCGCGAAGAACAATTCCTGCAGGAAGTCGGTTATCCCTTTGACGAACTGATCACCCACAAACTGCAACACGCCTCGTTCACCGAAACCATCCAGGACATCCGCTGGCAGTATCTGCACGGCTTCCGTCCAAAAATCAACCGGGAAGTGTTACTCTTCCTGCGCGACTGGCTCAGCAAGCACATTCTTGTCGAAGACATGAAGTACGCTGTCTGGCGGGAGACCGGCCAAGTGGCGGCTGCGGCCACCCCGGATTCAGGGAACGGATAGACGAACCATCCAGGAGGAAAATCATGTGTACAGTTTGCGGCTGCGGCGAGGGCGAAGCCCGCATCGAAGGGCATACTCATGTTCACGAACACGACGGGCATTTCCACAGCCATGTCCACGAGCACGATCATGGTCACGGACATGACCACGACCATGACCATGACCACGGCGGCGATCTGCATTACGGTCACGGCGCGGCGCACGCCCATGCGCCGGGAATGTCGCAGGGACGCATGGTGCAGATCGAACAGGACATCCTCGCCAAGAACAATCAATACGCCGAGGCTAACCGCAAGCACTTCACTGAGCACGGCATTTTCGCGCTGAACCTGGTTTCCAGTCCCGGCTCCGGCAAGACCGCGCTGCTCACCCGCACCATCACCCAGTTGAAGGGCAAACACCCGGTGGCGGTGATCGAGGGCGACCAGCAGACCGCGCTGGATGCCGACCGCATCCGCGCCACCGGTGCTCCGGCGATCCAGATCAACACCGGCAAGGGCTGCCACCTCGACGCCCACATGGTCGGTCATGCCGCCGAACGTCTGGAGCTCGCCGACGACAGCCTGCTGCTGATCGAAAACGTCGGCAACCTGGTGTGCCCGGCAGCCTTCGACCTGGGCGAGGCGCACAAGGTGGCGGTCCTCTCCGTCACCGAGGGCGAGGACAAACCCCTCAAGTACCCCGACATGTTTGCCGCCGCCGACCTGATGCTGCTCAACAAGATCGACCTCTTGCCTTACCTCAGTTTCAACGTGCCGCTGTGTCTCGAATACGCGCGGCGCATCAACCCCAACATCCAGGTGATCCTGCTCTCTGCGCTGAGCGGCGAGGGCGTGGATGAGTGGTTGACCTGGCTGGAAAATGGCCTGACCCTGGCGCGCCAGCGCAAAATCGCCGCTGTTGAAAGCCTGCACCGCCGCATCGTGGACCTGGAAGCCGAACTGGCGGCGCTGAAAGGTGCCTGCTAAACACCCTTTCTGCATTCGTGTTCGCGGCGTCGTTCAGGGCGTCGGCTTCCGCCCCTTCGTTCACCGCCTGGCACGGGAACTCGAGCTGGACGGCTGGGTGCGCAACGACGGTGCCGGGGTGGAGATTGTCGTGCGTGCCGACAAGGAAGCCCTCGCCGCGCTGCTGGCCCGGCTGGAAAGCGAGGCCCCCCCGCTGGCGCATGTCGAGCACATCGAGGTGGAAGGCGCGCCCGACGATTTGGTCGCCCCTCCCGGTTTCCGGATTCTCGCAAGCGGCGGCGGCAGCGCGCGAACCGCCGTCACCCCGGACGCCGCCACCTGCCCGGAATGTCTGGCGGAACTGCTCGACCCCGCGAACCGGCGTTACCGCTACCCTTTCATCAATTGCACCCATTGCGGCCCGCGTTACACCATCACGGCACGGCTGCCCTACGACCGCCCCAACACCAGCATGGCGGGTTTCACCCTGTGTCCCGCCTGCCGCGCGGAGTATGACGATCCGCGGGATCGCCGCTTCCACGCCCAGCCCAACGCCTGCCCGGCCTGCGGACCCAAACTCGAACTGATTCCCAGCGCAGGAGAAGACCCCGTCGCCGCCGCCGTCGAACTGCTGCGCGCGGGCCGCATCCTTGCCGTCAAGGGGCTGGGCGGTTTTCACCTGATGTGCGATGCGCGCAACGCCGCGGCGGTGGCCGAACTGCGCCGCCGCAAGCAGCGCGAGGCCAAGCCCCTCGCGGTGATGGCCGCCAACCCCACCTCGCTCGCCGCCCTGGCACACTGGACGCCCGCAGAAGAAAGCCTGCTGCAAGCCCGCGAGCGCCCCATCGTGCTGCTCGCCAAGCGCGCCGCCTGCGATGCCGCCCTGCCCGGCGTGGCCGAAGGCGTCGCCGACTTGGGCGTACTGCTGCCTTATGCGCCGCTGCACACGCTGCTGTTCCACGAAGCCGCCGGACGCCCGGCAGGCACGGACTGGCTGGTGCAAGCACAGGAACTGCTGCTGGTCTGCACCTCAGCCAATCCCGGCGGCGAACCGCTGGTGACCGGCAACAATGAGGCGCTGGCGCGCCTGTCCGGCATCGCGGACGCCTTCCTGCTGCACGACCGCGACATTCTGGTGGGCTGCGACGACAGCCTCGTCGCTTGTGACGACAGGGCAACATTCGGCAACCTGCCCGCCGGTGAAGAGGAAGCGCTGGCGCATTGCCATTTCATCCGCCGCGCGCGCGGCTACACCCCGCGCGCCATCCGCCTGCCGCATGCCGGGCCGTCCGTGCTGGCGTGCGGCGGCTGGCTCAAGAATACGGTGTGCCTGACGCGCGGCAACCAAGCCTTCGTCTCCCAGCACGTCGGCGACCTCGACAACGCGGCAGCCTGTGGCGCCATGGAAGCGGCGGTTGCCCACCTGCAAAAGGTGCTGGAAATCCGACCGCAGATTATCGCCTGCGACCGGCATCCAGATTTTTTCAGCAGCCGCTTTGCCGCCACCCTGGCTACGGAACAGGGCCTGCCGCTGGTGGCTGTACAGCATCACCACGCCCATCTTGCGGCGGTGCTGGCCGAACATGGCATCACGCGCCCCGCGCTCGGCCTGGCTCTGGACGGCACCGGCCTGGGCGATGACGGACGCGCCTGGGGCGGCGAACTGTTGCTGCTCGCGGGCGCGGGTTTTACGCGCCTCGGCCATCTCAGCGAACTGCCCCTGCCCGGCGGCGACCGCGTTGCGCGCGAACCGTGGCGCATGGCCGCCAGCGCCCTGCACGCGCTGGGCCGCGGGGCGGAGATCGAACGGCGCTTCGCGGCCATTCCCGCCGCCGCCACGGTTGCGCACATGCTGGCGCGCAACGTCAACGCGCCGCCCGCTTCCAGCGGCGGGCGCTTGTTCGATGCCGCCGCCGGACTGCTCGGCCTGCTGCCGGTGACGGCGTTTGAAGGGCAGGCTGCGATGTTGCTGGAAAGCCTGGCCGGACGGCATGGAACGGCGCCGCCGCTGGCGGATGGCTACCGGCTGGAAACGGACGGCACGCTGAATTTCCTGCCGCTGCTGGCAGCGCTGGCGGACGAACGGGATGTCGGCCGCGGGGCGGCCCTGTTTCACGCCACCCTGGCGCAGGGCTTGGCGCGCTGGCTAAGCCGGGCAGCGCAATGCCAAAGACTGAGCGATGTGGCCCTGAGCGGCGGCTGTTTCCTCAACCGCAATCTGGCAGGCAGGCTGCGCGCTCTTTTGCGACAGGAAGGACTGACCGTGCTGGAAGCACGCCAGGTGCCGCCCAACGACGGCGGCATCAGCCTCGGCCAGGCTTGGGTAGCGTTGCAGGCGGAGGGTTAACCGGACAGTAGTGGCACTATTTTGCACCACACGACTAGTAGCCGGTCAAGTTAGAATCACATGATGTAGCGACCTCCTGGTCGCGAACCGCTGAATTCGCGACCAGGAGGTCGCTCCTTGCATCGTCGTTTCAGGTTGGCCGCGACTGCTGGCGCGCCAGCGCCACCCGGTTGCGGCCGCCGTGCTTCGCTTCATAAAGCGCCTTATCGGCAGCCTCGTTGATTGCTGCCGATTCATCGAAATCGGGGAACTCCGCCACCCCGGCGCTGATGGTGACGCTGAATTCGCCCTTTTCGTGCAGGTGGCGGATGTGCCCGAAATCTTCGCGGATGCCGTTGAGTACCTTGAGTGCTTCGGCGCCCCCGGTATCGCTGAAAATCACCGCGAATTCTTCACCGCCGTAGCGTCCCACTACATCCGAGGTGCGCAGACGTTGCTGCAACAGGCGCGACAGGCTGCGAATCACCCGGTCGCCGGTGGGGTGGCCGTAGGTATCGTTGACCAATTTGAAATGATCGATATCCAGCATGGCGAAGGACAATTTGCCGCCTTGCCGCTTGACGCGCGCCATTTGCATATCGAGTTGCGCCTTGAGGGTGGTATGGTTGAGCAGCCCGGTCAGGCTGTCGCGCACCATGAACGAGCGCAGCACCCGCGCCCGTTGCACCCGCGCCGTGACCGAGGCCACCAGATGTTCCGGCTGGATCGGCTTGGTGAGAAAATCGTCGCCCCCCAAGTTCATGGCGGCAAGTTGCTTGTCCAGATCGGTCTCTGCTGACAGGAAAACGATCGGGATGCCGACAAAACGTTCCTGCTGGCGGATTACGGTGGCCAGTTCCAGCCCGCTGCACTGCGGCATGTAAACGTCCATCAGCACCAGGTCGGGCGCGAATTCCAGCAAGGGTTCCATCACCCGTAGCGGGTCGCTCACCGTTTCGGTCGCCATGCCGGCGCCTTTCAGGATGGTGGCGTAGTAACCGGCCAGGGAAGCGGAATCGTCGACGATCAGCACGCGGTAAGGCTCTTCCGGGCGGCAGGCGGTCTGTTCCTCCAGCCTGTCGATCAGGCGGGCCACATCCAGCGGCTTGGTGAAATAGGCGCGACCACCCGCCCGTACCGCCTTCAGGCGGCATTCCAGCCCATCGTGAACGGAGATGAAGAAGACTGGCAGGATGAAGCCGAGTTCGCGGTCAAGTTGCTCCAGCAAGGTGAAACCGCCGTTGCTGTCTTCCGGGAAATCGATGTCCAGCAGCAACATGGCCGGCGGCGACTGAATGATGGTGCGGTAGGCTTCCGCCAGCGTGGAAAACACGCGGATCGCATAACCGAAATAACCGATCTGCAAGCTCAGGCTTTCCGCAAATTGAACGTCGTCGTCCACTAAAAAGACCAGGCGGTTACCGGCGTCGCATCGGGGAGGGGGGGGCACTGCTCCGCTTGGCGCGGACTTTTGCCGGTCGGCCTTGAGCGAGGCTTCCTTGAGTGCATGCAGATAGAGCGTGACTTCGTCGCGGCGGGCGGAAGAAAGCGGCGCATCCCCGGCAGCGATCAGTTCCTTGAGCAGAATCTCCAGGGTGCGCGCGGCCTCGCTTAGCATGGAAAAGCCGAAAGTTGCGCCGGAGCCGGTCAGTCCGTGCACCTGGCGGTGCAGCGTGCGGAAAGCCTCGTTGTCCCACTGGGTCTGCAAACCCGACCAGAGTTCGTCGATCTGGCGGATTTTGTCCGGCAGTTGCGCGGCATAGGATTCACGCAACGCCTGCATCTGTGCTTGCAGCTTTTCCTGGGCGTCATTCATGGCAGCGTTTCCAGATTTCCTCGATGGTTGAAGAAAGCGTCATCGGATCGAACGGTTTGGGGATGACGTCCACAGCGCCCTGTCCCCGGTATTGCGCGACCTCGCCCGGTTGCACCTTGGCGGTCATGAAAATGGCCGGCGTCGTGGCGGTTCCGGGTAGCGCGCGCAAGGCGGCCAGCGTTGCCGGACCATCCATGCCGGGCATCATCACGTCGAGCAGGAGAAGCTGGGGGACGAATCCCGGCGTTTTTTCCAGCGCCTCTTTCCCGGAACTGCAAACTTCCAGCGTGAAACCGCCGACCATTTCCAGCGCCAGTCTGGCTACCGCCTGGATGTCCGGTTCATCCTCGACATACAAAATGCGTTTCAACGCATCACTCATGTTGTGTGTCCCTTTCGTAGCACTGCCGCAATGTCATCCAACACCCGTCCGGCATTGAACGGTTTGACGATGAATCCTACTGCGCCGCTGGCGACCGCCTCCTTGACGCGCGCCGTGGTTGCCTCCGCGCTGATCATGATGACCCGGGTGCCGGGAAACTCCTTGCGCAAGGCATGCAGCACTTCCAGTCCGTCCATGCCCGGCATATTGATGTCAAGCAGCACTACCCCCGGACGATGCTTGCGGCACTGTTCCAGCGCGGCTTCGCCGTGGGGCGCTTCACCGATAACCTCATAATCGTCACTGCGCAGGATGGTTTTCAGCATTTCACGCACCATGCTGTCATCATCGACCACCAATACCGAAGGGTTCTTATTCTTCATGCTGTTCATGTTTTTCGATCAGCCCCATGATGGTTTCCAGTAACTGCTGGTTGCTGGTTCGTGACTTGACCAATGCCGCGCCAACCTCTCTTGCCACGTCAGAACCAACCTCCGTTGCCGAGAATAGTATCACCGGCATGGATAATTCGCGCTTGGCAAGATAAGGCAGGATATCCAGCCCCGAACCGTCGGGCAAGCCGATATCCAGCACGATCAGGTCGAAATGGCGGGATTCCAGCAGGGTCCTGGCCATGGCAAGAGAATTGGCGGAAACCACTTCGCCTTTGTCGCCGATCAAGGCCTTGAGCACCTGGCGGATGTCCGGGTCGTCCTCCACGTGCAGAATTGCCGGGTGGCGGCCGGCGAGGCGCGACTGCTCGCGCAACACGGCAAACAGGCGCTCCGGGTTCACCGGCTTGTCGAGCCAGTCGAGGACAGTCAGGCCATCATCTGTGCGTTCCCGCTCCATGCTGGCATGTGCCGAAACCATGACAATCGGCAGGCTGGCGGTCGCCGGGGTGTTTTGCAGTTCGCGCATCAGTGATAGTCCATCTTGTCCCGGCAGCATGATGTCCAGCGTCATGGCGATGTAATCGCGCTGCGCCAGAAATTGCTTGGCCTCCTCGGCGCTGCCCGCGACATCTACGCGATAACCGCGCCGCTCCAGCATTTCCCGGAGTTGTGCGGAAAATGCCGGATCATCTTCGCAAACCAGCACGCACGGCGGTGCGGAGGCTTCGCCCGGCCCCCCTTCCGCTTGCGCCGCGCGCGGCAGTTCGAAGAAAAACGTGGTGCCGCGTCCGGCCTCGCTGACGAAGCCGATATTACCGCCCATTTTTTCGACGATGGCCTTGGTGATGCTCAAGCCCAGCCCGGTGCCGCCCTTCTGTTTGGTGTCGGAGGAATCCGCCTGGGAAAATTTCTGGAAAATCCGCGCGCGGAATTCCTCCGGGATGCCGGAGCCGTGATCGCTGACCTCGACGCGCAGCAGCGGCCCGCTTTCCTTCACCGACACCGTCACCTCGTCGCCGGGCGGGGAGAATTTGGCGGCATTCGACAGCAGGTTGGCCAGCACCTGGGACAGGCGATCCGTATCCACATTCACCCGCGCGCCGGGTAGCGTGGCGCCCAGCGCAAAACGCACCTGATGCTGCTCGCCATAACCGTGATTGGCTGCCAGAGACTGCTCGATGAGCGGCAACAATTCAACCGTTTTCAGGTCGAAGTGCATCTTGCCGGATTCGATTTTCTCCATGTCGAGAATATCGTTGATCAGGCGCACCAGACGTTCGGCATTGCTATAGGCGATTTCGATCATCGGTTTGATCTGCGGCGGCAACTCGCCCGTTACTCCGCCGCGCAGCAGGCCGAGCGAACCGCGGATCGAGGTCAGCGGCGTGCGCAGTTCGTGGCTGACCGTGGAAATGAATTCGCTCTTCAGCTTGTCGATCTTGCGGCGCTCCGTCAAATCGCGCGAGATCGCGACAAACAGCCGCTTGCCTTCCTCTTCCTCGACCAGTTGCAGGAATACCTCCACCGGCAGTTCCGTGCCATCCTTGCTCAGATGCACCGTCTCGTAATTCAGCCAGGGTTTCTCGCCCTGCAACAGCGGGGCGATTAAAGAACGGAATACCGCCTCCGGCATGCGAGGCTTGATTTCCCAGACCGGACGGCCGATCAGTTCCTCGCGGGTATAGCCGAGCGATTCCACGGTGCCCTTGTTGAGATAGACGAAGCACAGGGTGTGCGGGTCGAACATGAAGATCATGTCGAGGGTGTTGTCGAGGATGTTTTTGAAGCGCGCTACCTCGAACAGGGATTTCTTGCGCTCGGTAATGTCACGGATGATGCCGGCAAACACGCGCTGCTCGCCCAGCCGCATTTCCGTGACCGCGAGATCCATGGGAAAAGTCGTGCCGTCCTTGCGCCGACCCACCACCTCGCGGCCGATGCCGATGATTTTCTTGTTGCCGGTAGAGATATAGTTGTGCAGGTAACCGTCGTGCTCGCCGTGGTAGGGTTCCGGCATCAGCATCTTGACGTTTTGGCCGATGACCTCCAGCGGCGGGTAGCCGAATATCCGCTCCGCAGCCTTATTGAAGGATTGGATCGCGCCTTGCGGATTGATGGTAATCACGCCATCCAGCACATTGTCCATAATCGCGCTGTTGCGCGATTCGCTTTCCTGGAATTTGTCGGCCATTTTTTCCGCCAGCACCAGGGCGCGTGCGCGCCCGCTGAACAACAGCCACACTGCGAACGCCATCAGCAGGCTGATGGTCGCGCCGGCGTAGCCGATGACCATCAGCCTGCTCCCGGTTTCCCGCATTTCAAATCCGGGCAGGGAATGCACGGCAACTGTCCAGAAATGCTTGCCGAATTTGATCGGGCGGTTGGTATGGAGACTTTCCGCAGAGGTGCCGCCAAGGTATTGCGGATTGCTGTCGAACATGCGCGCCCCGTCGCTGGGCACCTGGCCATCAAAAACCTCAAGGCGCAGCGAAGGCTGGGCTTCGCCATATTCCCTGCCGAGGATGCCCTGCATGAAATCATTCATGCGGAAAGGCGCGTAAGCCCACCCCAGAAGATTGGCGCGCCGGGCCGCGACGCTATCCGCCGCCGTGCCGTTGCGATACACCGGAACATACATGAGGAAACCCCACTGGACATCCCGGCTGGTTTCCTGAACCAGTTTCACCTTGGCGGAAATGGCGCTAACGCCTTCTTCCCATGCCGCATCCATCGCCGCCCGGCGCACCGGTTCGGAATACATGTCGAAACCAAAAGCGCGCTGGTTGCGCCAGTCGAAGGGTTCGAGGTAGACGATGGCACTGTAGGGGTCGCGTTGCCCCTCCGGCCTCAGAGTGTAATCGGGGAAGCCTTCGCTGCGGATTTTTTCCAGGTGGCGCTGTTTTTCCGCAGCGGGAATGCGCAGGGAAAAGCCGACGCCCTGGATGCCGGGAAAGTTATCTCCCAGGCGAAGCTTGGCGAGATAGTCGCGGAATTCCTCACTTTCGACTGAAACCGAGGCGGCAAACAGCCCGGATGCGCCGAGCAGAACCTGTTCGTAGCTCTTCAGCCGCTGGCTGATTCCAGCGACGATCTGGTTGACGCGGAATTCAAATTTGTCCTGCTGGATTTTCCGGGCCGCCTGGGTGGAAGCGTTCCACACCAGGAAGGTGATGACCAAGCCGAGCAGCAGAACAGCAAAGGGCGCCAGCCTGGCCAAAAGGTTTTTGTCCAGAAAAGAGGGCTTCATCGTGGTGTCCCGAATTCAGAGTCTGACCAGCCAGGTGCGCCCAGAACAGGCGCTCAATCCTCTTCCGCAGAAGTGGCGCGCAACACTTCGTCCAAGGTCGTCAACCCCCGCAAGGCCTTCTTGAAACCGTCGTAGCGCATGTTGCGAAAACCTTGCGATTCCGCAAGATTGAGTAGCTCATTGTATTTCCGGTCATGCATGATGGCCTCGCGGATCTGCGGGCTGATGTGTAGAAACTCGTGGATGCCCAGCCGCCATTGGTAGCCGCTGCCGCCGCAGCGCTCGCAGCCTTCGCCCCGGAAAAGACTGGGTAATGGCATGCCCTCCGGCCAGAAAAAATATTGGCGCAGGATGTCGGGTTCCGGCTGATATTCGGTCTTGCAAAACTTGCAGATGCGCCGCACCAGGCGCTGGCTCAATACCCCGATGATGGAGGGGCCGACCATGTGGCGCTCCACCCCCATCTCCATGAGGCGTGTGGTGGCCTGAATGGAGTCGTTGGTGTGCAGCGTGGATAGCACCAGGTGGCCGGTCAGGGCTGCCTGGGTGGCGATGCGGGCGGTTTCCGCATCGCGGATTTCTCCCACCAGTATCACGTCAGGGTCCTGGCGCAACACCGCGCGCAGCACCGACTGAAAGGTGCGCCCGACCTTGTCGTTGACCATCACCTGATTCAGACTGGGGACATCGTATTCGACCGGATCTTCGATGGTAACGACATTGATGTCCGGCGTGTTGATGAAGTTCAGCGCGGCATACAGCGAGGTGCTTTTCCCGGAACCGGTGGGGCCGGTGACGAACAATATCCCTTGCGGCTGTTTCAGTGTCGCTTTCAGCGGGCGCAGCACTTCCGGCGAAAAATCCAGCTTGTCGAGGTTGAGCACCGCGCTGCTGTATAGCGAGCCGAGAATGCGCATCACCACTTTTTCGCCATACATCACCGGCAGGCTGGAAACGCGCAAATCCAGCTTCTTCATCGGCAACTCGAAGGTTACCCGGCCATCCTGCGGCTTACGGCGCTCGGTAATGTCCATCTCCGCCGTAATCTTGTAACGCGAGACCAACGGCAAGGCCAGCTCCTTGGGCAGGAACAGGCGGTCCACCAGCCTGCCGTCAATGCGGAAACGGATGACGACTTCATTCTTCTTCGGCTCGACATGAATGTCCGAAGCGCGCTCCTTCAGCGCCAGCAGAATGATGGTGTCGGCAATATCCACCAGGGGTTTGGACTGGATCAGCTGCCCCAGCTTTTCATCGCTCAGCGTGCCCGACATGAAAGGCTTGAGATCAAAGCCGGTCACCAGAATATCGACATTCCGGGCAGTCTGATAATTGACCTTGATCGCCGACTCCAGCTCATCGGGGAAGCAGAATACGGGGCTGACCGGCGACATGAGGAAGTTGCCCAATGCCGTAACGGCTTTTTCGTCGTTCGGATCAACCATGCCTACCGTGACCGCCGGGCCGAACTGGTACAAGGGGATGGCCTGGTAGCGCGTGGCAATCTCGGCGGGAAGACGGTCAACCATTTCTTGCTGGAACAGGGTTTTGCTCAGATTGACATAGGTGCGGCTCAATTGCTCCGCCAGCAATTCACCTGCCGTATCGCGGTCAAGATAGCCATCTTGAATTACGAACTGGGCAAAGTGGATGGCATTGCTGCCCGCGTTCTTGCGCATGCCCTGGAGTGCGGCGGGCGGGATAGAGCATTTTTCCTGGATGCGGTTGACCAGCGAATCGGTAAGCGTAACCATCAGAATTTTTTCCTCCGCTTGGCCAGCAGCTTGCGAATGTCTTCCTGGGTGACATAGGCCTTGTAGGTTTCCAGGTACTTGTTTTCCTCAGCTGCCAACGCCACCATGCGCTCAAGGTCGAAACGGTTGTCTGCATCCACCCCCGCCACGGCACTTTTGTCCGATAGTGGCCGGGTTTGCGCCAGCGGGTTGCCGCATTGGCCGCAATACATGTCGTTCTCGCCGCACACAAAACCGCAACGGCAGCGGACATGCGCAAGCGCTTCACCGCAGCTTGCGCAGAAAACATAACCAGCCGGGTTGGAATGTTTGCATGTCATGATCAATGCCCTGCCCGGATTTCAGCAACATATTCGTTCCAGGTTTCCGCGATCAGTTTGTTCAAATCCTCGGCATTGTTGTTTTTCAGGATGAAGTTGCGCGCGCCGACATCCAGGCATTCCTTGACCACATCCATGGTGTTTTGTGCCGTGAGCATGATGACCAGCGCCCGTTGATTGATCGCCATGACCTGCTTGAGCACCTTGATGCCGTCGAGCTTGGGCATGTTGATGTCGAGCAGGAGCATATCCGGCGCCAGCTCCCGGAAAAGCGCCACCGCGCTTTCGCCATCCCCCGCTTCGCCAACCACATCGGCCCCCAGCGTGGTGACGATAATCCGCAACAGGCTGCGGATATGCGGCTCATCATCCGCAATCAGCACCCGAATTTTATGTTTTTCCATACCTACCCTTGCAAATCATTTCCGGACACAAACCAACCTGCGAAATATCTTACACCCATGTGCCGCCTTATTTATCCTGTCTCGCGCCCTGAAGGGCAATCTGGGATGATGGCGGCAATTTGTTCCGGGAATGAAAGTCAACATGCCCACCCATGGCCTATGGCTGCTCGGCCTGATCTGGCTGGCGCTGGCCGCCGATGGGGCATGACACCCGCGAGCAATCTTACTCAGGGAAGAGGTTTTTCCAGCCGGTAAATATCCGCCACCGTTTCCCGCGCGCGCACCAAATGAGCCTGTGCGCCCTCGACGATCACTTCCGCAGCACGGGGGCGGGTGTTGTAGTTGGAGCTCATGCTCATGCCGTAGGCGCCAGCGGAGAGCACCGCCAGCAGGTCGCCTTCGCTGAGCGTCAGCGGACGTTCATGGCCGAGGAAGTCGCCGCTTTCACACACCGGACCGACGATTTCGTAGGCGGTCTGCGCGCCGGTACTTTCGCGCACCGGCACGATGTCGTGCCAGGCGTCGTAGAGCGCGGGGCGCATCAGGTCGTTCATGGCGGCGTCGATGATGGCAAAGTTTTTGGCCTCGCCGTGCTTGAGGTATTCCACCCGCGTCAGCAACAGACCGGCGTTGCCGACCAGGGCGCGCCCCGGTTCGACCAGGAGTTTCTGCGTGCGCCCGCCCAGCTTGGCGAGCAGCGCCGCCGCATACTCGGCCACCGGGGGCGGCGTTTCGTCGCGGTAGCAAATGCCCAGCCCGCCGCCCAGGTCGAGGTGGTGGATGGGAATGCCCGCATCCTCCAGCTCATCGAGCAGCGCCAGCACCTTGTCGAGCGCGTCGGCGAAGGGCGCAACCTCGGTAATCTGCGAACCGATGTGGCAATCCAGCCCGCTGACGGCAAGATGCGGCATGACTGCGGCCTTGCGGTACAGGTCCAGCGCTTCGGCAATCGGCACGCCGAACTTGTTGCCCTTGAGGCCGGTGGAGATGTAGGGATGGGTTTTTGGGTCGACGTCCGGGTTGACGCGCAGGCTGACCGGCGCGCGCTTGCCCATTTCGCCCGCCACCCGGTTGAGGCGCTCCAGCTCCGCCGCCGATTCGACGTTGAAGCATAAAATGCCGGCTTCCAGCGCGGCGCGCATTTCCACGGCGCTCTTGCCGACGCCGGAAAACACCACCTTGCCGGGGTCGCCGCCCGCCGCCAGCACGCGCTGCAATTCGCCGCCGGAAACGATGTCGAACCCGGCGCCCAGGCGCGCAAAGAGGCTGAGTATTCCCAGGCTGGAATTGGCCTTGACGGCATAGCACACCAGATGGTCGCGCGCGGCGAAGGCGCGGTCGAAGTCCTGGAAGGCGGCGGTGAGCGCGGCGCGGGAATAGACGTAAAGCGGCGTGCCGAACTGCGCGGCGAGACGGCTCAGGGGCACGTCTTCGGCATGCAGTTCGCCGTCGCGAAAAGCAAAGGGATTCATGGTTGTTTTTCCTGTGTGGGGGCCGGTGCGGCAGCGGGAGCCGGAAGCGCCGGTGCTTCGGTCTTGGGTTGCGGCGGCTGGGGCAGGTACAATGGCCCCTTGCGGCCGCAGCCCGACAAGGCCAGCAGCAGCACCGGCAACGCCAGTAGATGGATGGAACGCATGGCACGCCTAATAGTGAAAGAATCGGGCAATTATATTGGAGGATGGAGCATGACGGACAGCGAATTCGCCCGCCTGGCGGACGACACCCTGGCGCGCATCGAGGCCGCGCTAGACGACTGCGCGGTCGATATCGACTGCGAGGTGCACGGCGGCGTGGTGCAACTGACCTTTCCCAACGGCAGCCAGATCATTCTCAACAAGCAGCCCGCCGTCCACGAACTGTGGCTGGCGGCCAAGGCCGGCGGCTTTCATTACACCTGGCAGGAAGGGCAGTGGCGCAACACGCGCGACGGCAGCGAGCTGAGCGCGGCATTGAACCGCTATGCCAGCGCGCAGGCGGGCGAAGCGGTCAATCTGGCGATCTGACCTGGATATTCCATAAATGTCGCCGAACCCTGTGGGAGGGGGCTTGCCCCCGAGCTTTTTCGTTCATCAGCGGAAAAACCAAAACCCTCGGGGGCAAGCCCCCTCCTACCCACCAAATGCGGAAATTTTTGAATTTTCCTGGCTAATATCTTGGGTATTCTGCTGAAACTGCTTGCCCGGCTGCCGCTGCGCTGGCTGCATCGCCTGGGCGCACTGCTGGGCTGGCTGGTGTATTTCGCCTCGCCGCGCTACGCCGCGCGCCTGCGCGAGAACCTGGAACGCAGCGGGGTCTGCGCCGATGCGGCAGCCCGCCGCCTGCTGCGCCAGACCATCGCCGAGGCCGGCAAGGGCGCCGCCGAATTGCCCGCCGTCTGGTTGAAGCCGCAAGACGAGGCGCTCTCCCTGATGCGCCGCGTCAACGGCTGGGAGCATGTCGAGGCGGCGCTGGCGCGCGGCAAGGGCATCATTTTCCTGACCCCGCACCTGGGCTGCTTCGAAATCGCCAGCCTCTACTACGCGGCACACCATCCCATCACCGTGCTCTACCGCCCGCCCCGCCTGTCCTGCTTGCAGCCTCTTCTGGAATGCGGGCGGCAACGCGGCCAGGTGACCCTGGCGCCCACCGACCTGAGCGGGGTCAAAGCGCTGCTGAAGGCCTTGAAACGCGGCGAGGCAGCGGGCATCCTGCCCGACCAGACGCCGGGTAAGGGCGAGGGCGTGTGGGCGCGTTTTTTCGGGCGCCCCGCCTACACCATGACGCTGGCGGCGCGACTGGCGCGCAGCAGCGGCGCGACGGTGATCCTCGCCTACGCGGAAAGGCTCGCGCGCGGGGAAGGCTATGCGCTGTGGCTGGAACCCCTGGACGGGGAATGGCCGACGGAACCCGTCGAGGCTGCGGGTTTTCTCAACCGGGCGATTGAAGATTTGATCCGCAAATTGCCGGCGCAATATCTGTGGAGCTACAACCGCTACAAGATCCCGCGCGGCGCCGAACCCCCGCCCGCCGACCTCACCGGGGTGCCGTAACCATGCGTTTGGTTCTGTTCCTGTCCTGGCTCCTGCACTTCCTGCCGCTGGCGCTGCTGGCCCCCCTCGGCCAGGGCGTGGGCATGCTGCTGTACGCGCTGGGGCGCGAGCGGCGGCGCGTGGCGCGCATCAACCTGCGTCTGTGCTTTCCCGAATTGACCGAGCGCGAACGCGAGTCGCTGCTGCGCCGCCACTTTCGCGCCTTTGGCCGCAGCCTGGTCGAATACGGCATCCTGTGGTGGTCGCCGAAAGCGCGCGTGCAGCGCCTGGTGCGGATAGAGGGGCTGGAAAACTGGCAGGCGGCGGCGGGCAAGCCGACCATCTGGCTGGCGCCGCATTTCGTCGGCCTCGACATGGGCGGCGTGCGCCTGACCACCGAATTTCCGCTGGTCTCCATCTACAGTCGGCAAAAACACGCGCGCTTCGACCGCCTGCTGCGCCACGGACGCACGCGCTTCGGCGACACTACCCTGTTTTCGCGCCAGGACGGCATCCGTCCGGTGGTCAAGGCGCTGCGCGGCGGCCTGCCGTTCTATTACCTGCCGGACCAGGATTTCGGCGCGCGCGATTCGCTGTTCGTGCCGTTTTTCGGCGTGCCCGCCGCCACCATCACCGGCCTATCGCGCCTCGCCCGCGCCACCGGCGCGCTTGTGGTGCCGTGCATCACGCGCCAGTTGCCCGGCGGCGCGGGCTACGTGCTGAAATTCTATCCGCCCTGGGAAGACTTTCCCGGCACGGACATCGAAAGCGACACCCTGCGCATGAACGAATTCATCGAAGCGCGCGTGCGCGAAATGCCGGAACAGTATTTCTGGCTGCACAAGCGTTTCAAGACGCGCCCGCCGGGAGAGGCGCCGCTTTACCGGAAATGATTCCAAATAATCCATTAGGACGCGAGCTCAACGTACCCGGCGACGCTTTCGTGATGGTCGATAAACCCGGCGCGTGCGCCCACAATCCTTTCGCTCTTTCCCTGCCGCCGGTTGACGGCAATCACGTCGTTTGCATCATCCTCGACATGGCCGACAATGACGGCGCATGGCTGGAAGCCGCCCGAGCGCATGTCAGCGGCGCCGAGCTCGCCAGGGCCGCGCGTTTCCAGCGGCGCCGCGATGCCGCGCAGCACCTGGTTGGCCGCGCACTGGCGCGCACCCTGCTGGCGCAGCAATTGGGGCGCGCCACATTCCTGGAGGAATTCGCCGTCAACCCCTGGGGGAAACCTGCCCATCCGTCCTCCGGCCTCGAATTCAGCATTTCTCATGCGGGCGACTGGGTGTTGCTGGCACTGAGTCGCGGCACCGCCGTCGGCGTTGACGTCGAGCATGCGGCCGCCGTCGGCGACCCCTATTCGCTAGCTGAAATTTTTCATCCCGCCGAATGCGCCGCAATTCGCGCCCAGCCGCCCGCGTCGGCGCAGGAAGCTTTCCTCCGTTGCTGGGTGCGCAAGGAAGCCGTCATCAAGGCCCTGGGCCAAGGGCTCGCGCAACCGCTGAACACTTTCCGCGTGCGGGTGGACGCCCGCGCCGACGGCTGGCTGGAGGAAGCGCCTGAAACAGCCGTCGAGGGCTGGACCTGCGCCGACCTGCCGCTTGCCGCCGCTTATCACGCCAGCGTCGCCGCCGGCAAAAGCGGCCTGATTTTCAGTTGCCACCGGCTGTAAAGAGGTCAGGGCATGGCGCTGCGCGTTTTCAGCAGCTCTGGCAGTCTTCCTTGAAGCCCATCATCTTGAGGATGTTGACCAGCGGGCACAGGTTGGTGAAGCCGCTCTGGAACAGGTTGGCGCCGACGAAGGCGGTGAACCACAGGAAGTTGACGTTGACGAACAGCGGGCTGGCTTCCACGCCGAGGCCGAGCGAGAGCAGCACGAAAAAGCCGGCGACGATGCGGACGATACGGTTGATGGTCATGTTTTTCTCCATTGGTAAATTTAAAGTTGAGGGGGTGAATCGAGAAAATTGATACATTCTCCGGGAACCAATTTACCCTGACCTGCCCCGGAGTTGTTGTCAAACGGCACTGGCCTTCCCCAATTCGGAAAAGTTGCTGATTTTAACCGCACCATCGGGGAAGCGCGCCACGACCTCCAGTTCGCCGCCCATCGCCTCGATGTGGCTACGCAGAGTGGAAATATACATATCGGCACGCTTTTCGAGCTTGGCAATGGAAGGCTGCTGCACATGCAGCACCTCGGCCAGCATCTTCTGCGACAGGCCGCGCGCCTGGCGCAATTCGTTGAGGGGCATCTCGGCCAGCATGGCTCGTGCCTTGGACTCCGCGCGCGTGCGCGCTTCGGGCGACATTTGTGCGCGCAAATCAGAAAATTTCCTAGCCATCGATCAGCCCTTCCTTCCGAAGTTGCTTCAGGTGTTCATCGTAGAGCTGGTCGGCAATGGGAACGTGGACATCGTACCATCGGCCATCACCGGTCTTGTCGCCTCCGATCAGCAAAATTGCGCTACGCCGTGGATCGAACGCGTACAACGTGCGCAACGGCCTGCCGTCGTGCTGGGTGCGAAGTTCTCGCATATGGCCGTGCCTCGAACCGTTGATCCCGCTGCTGTGCGGAAAACCCAGGTTCGGCCCGCGTTCCTCCAGCAACCGAACGGAGGCCGCCAAGGAAACCTGCTCATCCCCGGACAGGCTACGCCACCAGCCGCCGAATTCATCGGTGTATTCAACATCCCAACTCATGAAGCAAATATAGCCTTGAAGGAATATTTCGTCAATGCAGGGAATAGGGGATGCCACTCATCGTTAACAATCCAAATGGGTCAGACTCGGTTGATTCTCTAACGGCAAGGAAGCGCGGGGGTTTCACTTCCGGCATAATGTCTTCCAATTCACTCTATGGGCGACGATATCAATCGAGTCTGACCCTCATGTCGCTAAGTTAAGCTAAAAATCTGGGCCGACCGAGCCAAAA
>CAZGOY010000050.1:0-21945 GCA_964527565.1 uncultured Sulfuricella sp.
AGGGAAAAATCTCGACGAACTTCCCGCCATCATCGACAAGCTCAAGCTGGACACCCGCAGCGTCATGCAGGCGCAAGTGGAAGCCTTGCAATGGGTGAACGCCATCGGCGAGAGCGTTTATACTTGAACGCGAGGGACACAGTTCCGTCGGCAACGGCGAAACGGTTCTTCCCGGCTGCCACAACCACCCAAGGAGTCCACCATGCGTATCCTGCCCGCCCTGCCCCTGCTGTTCTGTCTTGCCGCTTCCGCCAACGCCGCCCCCCCCTTTGCCAAGGGTGACGCCAAGGCCGGCAAAGCCCTGCATGATAAATCCTGCGTGTCCTGCCACGTTTCCATGGTCGGCGGCGACGGCACGGCGCTGTACAGCCGCATGGAGCGCAAGATCAAGAGCGCGCAAAAGCTCCAGTCTCAGATCAGCACTTGCAACGCCAACGCCGGTGCCGGCTGGTTCCCTGAAGACGAATTGCACGTGGGCGCCTACCTGAACCAGCAGTTTTACCGTTTCAAGTAATGCCGCAAGGACAAATCGTCGCCGCCTACGGGCGTCAGCTCCTGGTGGAACTGGCAAACGGAGAACGCATCCCCTGCGTGACGCGCGGGAAGAAAAGCGGCGCCGCCTGCGGCGACCGCGTTACCATCAAGCTGACCAGCCCGAACCAGGGCGTCATCGAAGCCACCGCGCCACGCCGTTCCTTGCTGTACCGTTCCGACGCCTTCCGCGAAAAGCTGATTGCCGCCAACGTCACGCAAATCATCGTCGTCGTGGCCGCCGAACCGGCCTTTTACGAGGAACTCATCAACCGCTGCCTGATCGCCGCAGAAGCCGCAGAAATCAAGGCGCTGATCGTGCTGAACAAGTGCGACATGCGCGATGCCAGCGACAAGGCCATGCAAAAACTGGTGCTGTACCGCGAGCTCGGCTACCCCCTGCTGCAACTCTCCGCACAACAGGACATCGCCCCGCTACGAGCCTTCCTGGAAAATGAAACCAGCGTGCTGGTGGGACAATCCGGCATGGGCAAGTCGAGCATCGTCAACGCCCTGCTGCCCGACGTGGCGGCGCGCACCCAGGAGATTTCGCAAGCACTGAATTCCGGGCGCCACACCACCACGCACGCCCAGCTCTACCACCTCGATGCCGCCAGCCACATCATCGACTCACCGGGGATGCAGGAATTCGGCCTGCATCACCTGATCCACGACGACATCGTCCACGCCTTTATCGAATTCCGCCCCCACATCGGCCATTGCCGTTTCAGCAACTGCAAGCATCTGGTCGAACCCGGCTGCGCCATTCTGGAAGCGGCCGCCGCCGGGACGATCAGCGCGCGGCGCATGGACAGCTACCGCCGGATGGTGGCGCAGGCCTGAGCGCAACGGCACCGTCCGCCGGACACACTGAGCGCGCCATGAAATCCCGCACCCGCCGCCGCTTCCTCACCACCGCTGCCGCGTTGGGCGCGGCGGCTATCCTTCCGGGTATTGCCGCGCCGCTGACCAGAGCATCGCTGCCGCGCTTGCTGCCTCCCGCCAAGGGACGCCGCGTGATAATCGTCGGCGGCGGCTGGGGCGGACTGAGTGCTGCGCGCCATCTGCGTGATTTGGCGCCCGGACTGGAAGTCGTCCTGCTGGAACGCAATCCCTCCTTCTGGTCCTGCCCACTCAGCAACAAATGGCTGGGGAACCTGCTGGACGAAAAGCTCCTCACCCACGACTACGCCCTGGCCGCGCAGACCTACGGCTATACCTTCATCCAGGCCGCAGTAAGCGACATCGACCGCGAGCGGCGCCGGGTCATCACCGCGCAGGGCGCGCTGGACTACGATTGGCTGATCCTCGCCGTCGGCATCCGCTACGACTATGCCGCCTGGTTCGGCGACGACAGTCGCGCCATCGAGCACACCCGGCACCACTTCCCCTGCGCCTATCAGGCGGGTGAAGAGTTTCACGCGCTCAAAACCAAGCTGGACCATTTCGCGGGCGGCGACCTGCTCATGAATCTGCCGCTGCTGCCCTACCGCTGTCCGCCCTCGCCCTACGAGCGTGCACTGGTCATCGCCGCGCAGCTCAAGACCCGCAAGATCAAGGGCAGGCTGATCCTCCTCGACCCCAACCCGCTGATGCCGGCTTTCCGCCGCCCCTTCAGCGAACACTACCGCGAGCAGATCGCCTACGTCCCGCACGCCAGGGTGAAATCCGTCGATCCGTTCAACAAGGTGGTCTCCACCGAATTCGACGACTACCGTTTCGACGACGCCATCCTCATGCCGCCCCAGCAGGCCGCCGACCTGGTGTGGCAAGCCGGCCTGATCGCCCGCGACAGCAGCGGCAAGCCCACCGGCTGGGCCGAGCCCGACCCGCTGCACCTGCACGCCAGGGACGACGAGCGCATCTTCCTGATCGGCGACCTGATCGACCAGGTCTCGCCGCTCTTCGGCCGCTACCCCAAGGGCGGCCACCTGGCCGCCCGCCTGGGCCGCATCGCCGCCCACGAAATCGCCGCCCGCGCCGGGGGCAACATCCCGCCAGCCCTCCTCCCCGACAGCGTCTGCCACGTGCTCACCAGCATGGAACCGCAGGAAATGATGCGCATCGACGCGCAATTCAAACTCCGCGCCGACGGCGTGATCGCCCAGAGCGTCAAGCAGACCTTCGACCCCAACCCGATGGACGAAGACATTCAGTGGGCCAAGGGGATGTTTGCGGAATTTTTGGGGTACAAGGGGTGAGCGGGAATTTCGCCCTTCAATGCCGGGCATAGGTGCTGGTCTTGCCGTCGGGCGCGACCAGCAGGACGTTGTAAGCCTCGCGGATCGGCTCGCGCAGGCTGTTGTACTCCAGCACCGTGCAGCCGGCTTCGCAGTGGACTTCGGTCGATTCGAAACCCGGCGCACCGGCCGGTAGACCGGGCACGGCAAGGCCGCGCGCCTTGGGCTTTTCCTTGAGCAGCAGTTTGATGTCGCCGGCTGGAACATGCCCTTCGATGAAGTATTTGCCCACAGTAGCGGTTAGCACCGATTCCACTTCCGCCGGCACCTTGAGTCGGCGCTTGACGGCCGCCATGTCGGCGGTGCCCTGGAAGGTCGCCGAAAAGCCGTTTTCCCGAAGATGCTCGATCCACTCGGCGCAAGCCAGACACACCTGCGGCCCGTATACCACGACAGGGGGCAGTCCGCCGCTTTCGGCGGCCTGCGCGCCGGGCAATACCAGCAGGGCTGCTGCAAATAGGGAAAGTTTCAGCATTTCCGCGTCCCGGTCCATGATTTCATTCCGCCAAGCGTCCGATATCCAGGGTGCTGGCTTGCTCGCATTTCCCGCCGGCCTTGCATCCTTTCAGCACCCACAGGGCGATCAACCCGGCGATCTCGTCGGCGCGCGATTTTCGCGCCAGCATCAGCGCGGTGCGGCCTGATGAGGATTGAGCGTGAACGTCGGCGCCCGCTTCGAGCAGTGCCTTGGCGTTTTCGATGCGATTGGTGTAGGCCGCCATATGGAGCGGAGTGGCGCCGTCTGCATCTTCGGCGTTGACGTTGGCGCCCGCCGCCAGCAATACCTTGAGGGGGGCGATATTCGGATTGGTGGCGGCCAGATGCAGCGGCGTGCTGCCCAAGCCGGTACGCGCGTCGCGCATCGCCGGGTTCTGCTTGAGTATCTGTGCCACACTCTTGCCGTCGCCCATGCGGGCAGCGTCGTGGATCAACTGATCGTTTTGCCCGAGTACCGGCTGTGCCTGGCAAGGCAGGGCCAAGGCGATGAACGCCAGCACGGCGGCAAGCCGCCCCGTTTTTGAATTTACCAATTTCATACCCATCGTCTCCTGAACAGTAGAGAATATTGCTCCAAAAAAGTTCAGCTTGCCCGGTAAGGGCAGGCCGGACATCATTGCTGCGCCGCCATTGCCCGATTTTGCCCATTTTGCCCGTCGACGCCAAATGGAAGTGTCCCCTTTTCCGCAAAATGGAAATCCCCCTTTCGCCTGCACCGTTCCCGTTATGGGGTTGCGTTACACCCTTCGGTGGCGAGCTTGCGGCAACTTTCGATTTCTGCTATTAAAGCGCTTTTGCCAAAACTGGATCGAGTCACATGCCCGGAGAATTACACAAGCAGTTTATCCCCTACGTTCCCAAGAAGAACGAGGAGTACATGAGCGCGCGCCAGAAGGCTCACTTTCGCCAGATACTGGAAGACTGGAAGTCGGAACTTGGCGAGGACATCGACCGTACCGTCCATACCATGCAGGACGAGGCGACCTTGTTCGCTGACCCTAACGACCGCGCCAGCCAGGAATCGGACATGGCGCTGGAACTGCGCAACCGCGACCGCGAGCGCAAGCTGATCAAGAAAATCGACGAAACCATCGCCAAGATCGAGGCCGACGACTACGGCTATTGCGAAGGCTGCGGCGTCGAAATCGGCCTGAAGCGTCTGGAAGCCCGTCCCACCGCCACCAAGTGCATCGACTGCAAGACCCTGGACGAGCTGCGCGAAAAGCAGGTCGCCAAATAGGGTCCGGCGCCGTTTCGCCGACTTCGCGCATCATTCCCATGGAATCCGAATTCAAGCACAAGCTCAACGGCCTGTTGTTCAGCCTGATGTCCTGGCAGCAGTTGAGCGATTTCTGGGGAAAGGTCGATCACGGCGGCGGCTGGTATCTTTACGCGGTGGGCGAGGCATTGCCGCAAGCGCCGTCCGATGCCGCCCAGGTCGGCGGTTTCATTGAAAACCTCGATGCCCTGTTGCGCCGCGAACACCGCGAAAGCTATTGCGGCATCGTCTATGCCGACAACCTCGAACAGCCCGCTTTCATCAAGATCTACGATCCCGGCCACCTGGGGTCGTCGTGCGGTTCGAGCAAGGAATCGCCTCTGCCGGGCTGGGTGATGAGCCGCATCCCGCCGGAAGAACTGCGTCCCAAGTGGGTCTTGCCCGCCAACCGCAAGCGCTGGTGGCAAGCCCTATTCAATATGGCGCCCGAATCCGCCCGCTAAACAGGGTTTCCCCGCCATTGCGCCTCACCCAGATCAAACTCGCCGGTTTTAAAACCTTCGTCGACCCCACCACCATCCACTTCCCCGGTCAGCGGGTCGGCGTGGTCGGGCCGAACGGTTGCGGCAAATCCAACGTCATCGACGCCATGCGCTGGGTGCTGGGCGAAAGCTCGGCGCGCCAGTTGCGCGGCGAATCCATGCAGGATGTGATTTTCAACGGTTCCGGCACGCGCAAGCCGGTGGGGCGCGCCAGCGTCGAGCTGGTTTTTGACAACAGCCTGGGCAAGGCCGCCGGCCAGTGGTCGCAATACACCGAGATCGCGGTCAAACGCGTCCTGCACCGCAGCGGCGAGTCCGGTTATTACATCAACAACCTGAACGTGCGCCGCCGCGACATCACCGACATCTTCCTGGGCACCGGGCTGGGTGCGCGCGCCTACGCCATCATCGAGCAGGGCATGATCTCGCGCATCATCGAGGCGCGCCCCGAGGAATTGCGCGTATTTCTGGAGGAGGCGGCGGGCGTTTCCAGATACAAGGAACGCCGCCGCGAGACTGAATCGCGCCTGAAGGATACCCGCGAAAACCTGCTGCGCGTCGACGACATCCGCCAGGAACTGGCCGGGCAGTTGCTCAAACTGGAGTCGCAGGCCGAGGTGGCGCGCCAGTTTCTGGAGCTCAAGGAACGCCACGAACTGGCGCAGAATCTCTACCGCCTGTTCCGCAAGCGCGAGGCGCAAATCCAGTCCGAACGCTGGCAGCGCGAGGTGCAACGCCTGGCCACCGAACTGGAGGCGCAAAACGCCGCCCTGCGTCAGGCCGAAGCGCAACTGGAGCAAACCCGCGAGGCACACTATACCGCCAGCGATGTGCTGCACGCCGCGCAAGGTGAGTTGTACGGCGCCAATGCCGAAGTGGTGCGCATCGAGCAGCGTTTGCAGCACCAGCGTGAAAACCGCCAGCGCCTGACCGGGCGCATCGCCGCCGCGCGCGAGCAGGAAGCGCGGCTCGCCAAGCAGCGCGAGGAGGCGCAGACCAACCAGGCGTATTGGCGCGAGGAGCAGGAGTTGTCGCAACTGCGCCTGGAAGAGCGGCGCGAGCGCCTGGAGCAGGAAAGCGCCAGCCTGCCGGATACGGAGGAACGCTGGCGCGAACGCCAGCGCCAGCATGAAGCG
This sequence comes from uncultured Sulfuricella sp., assembly GCA_964527565.1. Lineage (GTDB taxonomy): Bacteria > Pseudomonadota > Gammaproteobacteria > Burkholderiales > Sulfuricellaceae > JAGXQV01. Next base: position 6,167 of record CAZGOY010000050.1, read on the forward strand.
TTGCAGCATGCCCTGAGCGCGGCGCGCCAGGCCGTGCAGATCGAGGAAACGCACCGCGCCCATGCCGAACGGGCCTTGCAGGCGCTGCAAGTGCGGCGCGGCAGGCTCACGCAGGAACGCAACGCGCTGCCGCGCTTCGATGCCGATTCCCTGAGCGAGAAGGAAGAGGAACTGGCCGAAGCCGCGATGCGCCTGGAAAGCGCGCGTGCCACCCAGGAAGCGCTGGAAGAGCAGGTGCCCGATGCCGAACAGGCACGGCGCGAGGCCAGCCGCGCCGTGCAGGCGGCACAGGAGCATGTGACGCGCACCGAGGCCCGGCTGGCGGCATTGCGCCAGATGCAAAACCGTCTCGACCACAACCACAAATTGCAATCGTGGCTGGAACAGCGGGGACTCGACGGCCTGCCGCGCCTGTGGCAGAGCCTGACGGTGCGCGAGGGCTGGGACGACGCGCTCGAAAGCATCCTGCGCGAGCGCCTCGACACGGTGCTGGTGGACAGCCTGGACCACGCCGCCGCCTGGCTGGATGAGCCGCCGCCCGCGCTGCTGGCGGTGGCGGATGTGGCCCCGGTAGGAGGGGGCTCTTGTGCCCTTCAGGGTATGCCCCCGAGCTTTTCCGTGGCCGAAGAGAAAAGCTCGGGGGCAAGCCCCCTCCTACACGGGAACGGCGCAATCGGAAGCGGTGCGGTTGACACCCCGCCTCCAGCCATGCCGTTCTTGACGCTCACGCCGCTGGCGCACTTCGTTTCCTGGCGCGGCGGCGAAGCGCTGCCCGCCTGGCTGGCGGACGGGCTGCGCGACGTGTACGTGAGTGAAAACCCGCGTCAGGCATTGGCCGTGCGCCATGATCTGGCACCGGGCGTGCTGCTGGTTTCGCGCGCCGGGCACTTGGTCAGCCGTGCCGGGGTGAGTTTTTACGCGCCGCACAGCGAACTGCACGGCGTGCTGGGGCGCCAGCGCGAGATCGGGCAACTCGAAGAGGCACTGGCGCGGCAGGTTGAGGAAACGCAAAGTCTCAGGCTGCAACTGGAGCAGCGGGAAGCGCAGCTTTCCCGCCTGCAACGCGAGCTGGCCGACTGGCGCGTCACCCTCGGCGAGTTGCAGCAACAGCGCCACGGCTTGCAACTGGAAGTGCAGCAGCTTTCCCAGGTCGGCGAGCAGGTGGCGCAGCGCGCGTCGAAAATCGACGAAGAACTGGCGGAAATCGCCGAGCAGTTTGAAACGGAAAACGAACAGGCCGCCCTTGCCGGAGAAAACCTGGAACAGGCGCGCCTGCAGGTGGAAGCGCTCGAAGAGCAACTGGAAGACGCGCGCCTGGAGCGCCAGGAAACGGAAAACCGCCTCAACCGCCTGCGCGAGCAGGTGCGCGAGACCGAACGCGCCTTGCAGGAAGCCGATTTCGCCGAGCGCGGCTGCCGCGCCAAGCTGGGGGAGCTGGAAAATTTCCTGCGCACCTTATCCGAGCAGAGCAGCCACCTTCTCGCCCAACTGGAGTCGTTGCACGAAGAGCAACAGGGCGCCGGTGATGAACCGCTGCAACTCGAATTGCAGCAGGCGCTGGCCGCGCAGAGCGCGCGCGAAACGGCGCTGGCCGCCGCGCGCAACAACCTGGAGGGCATCACCGCACAATTGCGCGACATCGAAGGCCGCCGCATGCTCGACGAGCAAAGGCTCGACCCCCTGCGCGAGCAGATGGGCGAAGCGCGCCTCAAGGAGCAGGAGGCACGTCTCGCGCAGGAGCAATTCGGCGAACAGCTGAATGAGGCCGGGGCGGACGAGGCGGTGCTGGCGCCCTTGCTTGCTGCCAACGCCAAGGCCGGCGCGCTACAGAACGACATCGCCCGCCTGGACGGCGAAATCGCCGCGCTCGGCGCGGTCAATCTGGCAGCGCTGGAAGAATTGCAAATTGCCCGCGAACGCCAGAGTTACCTGGAGGCGCAGGCCGCCGACCTCAACGAGGCCATGGAAACCCTGGAAACCGCGATCCGCCGCATCGACCGCGAAACACGCGAACGCCTGCAAGCCACCTTCGACCAGGTCAACGACAATCTCTCCCGGCTTTTTCCCACCCTGTTCGGCGGCGGCCAGGCGCAACTGGTGATGACCGGCGAGGAAATTCTCGACGCCGGGGTGCAGATGACCGCCCAGCCGCCGGGCAAGAAAAACAGTTCCATCCATTTGCTGTCCGGCGGCGAAAAGGCGCTGACCGCGCTGTCGCTGGTGTTTTCCCTGTTCCAGCTCAACCCCGCGCCGTTCTGCCTGCTCGACGAAGTGGACGCGCCGCTGGACGACAGCAACACCGAGCGTTTCTGCGCCCTGGTGAAAAAAATGTCGGAGAACACCCAGTTCATCTACATCAGCCACAACAAGATCACCATGGAGATGGCCGAGCAACTGGTCGGCGTCACCATGCAGGAGCAGGGTGTTTCGCGCATCGTGGCGGTCGATATCGAAGAAGCCCTGCGCATGAAGGATGCAGTTCCCCCAACCATCAACTTCGCGCCTCAAAGCGGTTAATGGAAAATCTGGGATAATGCGACTCGGACAGATGCTTGTCTTGTTTCGCGTATTGGCCTAGCATGACTATGGTCATGCCTATGGTCATTCAAGGAGAGGCGTCATGCAAGTCATCCAGGCATCCGAATTCAAGGCAAAATGCCTCGCGCTGATGGACCAGGTCGCCCGCACCGGCGAGGGAATACTAATTACCAAGAACGGCAAACCGGTAGCCGAGTTGCGCCCGCCCGCCGGCATGCGAGCCAAGTCCCCTTTCGGTCTGCATAAGGGGCTGATCGAAATCAGGGGCGACATCATGTCGCCCGTCGATGTCGAATGGGATGCGATGAAATGATCCTGCTCGATACCCATGTGTTGATATGGATGGATCAGGATGGTGCGGCGTTGGGCAAGAATGCGCGCCGCATCGTGCAAGCTGCGTGGGATGCGCAAGCGTTGGCGGTCAGCGCAATCAGTTTCTGGGAATGTGAAATGCTCCACGGTGCGGGGCGCTTGCAACTTCCACAATCGCCTATCCAGTGGCGCGCCGATCTTCTCGCTGCCGGTCTGATCGAATTTCCCATCGATGGCGAAATCGCCATGCTTTCGGTGCGCCTTGACCTGCCACATAAAGACCCCGCCGACCGTTTGATCGTCGCCACGGCCATAGCCAAAGGCGCCGCGCTGCTCAGTGCCGATGCCAAACTGTTGCAATGGAAGCATGCGCTGAAGCGTCATGATGCCGCCAGATAGCCGGTGTATTCACGTGGGTGTGCGCCAGGAAGTCATGGTATGGGGTTGCGGAAAACTGCGATGAATTGATTGAGGGACGAAACATTCCGCAAAGTCCACTTTGTTCCATGGATTTTTCCTTTTGGCGCGGGCGGGCTTCTTGTAGAATGGCCTGGGATAAACCACCGAGCATGCAAAGACAACGAACATGAGCGAATTGCACATCAGCCTGGCCATTGCCGGCATTCTGGTACTGATCGGCGTTTACGCCTACAACCGTTATCAGGAAAAGAAATTCCGCCGTCAGGCGGAACAGGATTTTGACGGTGGCACGGAGGATATCCTGCTTGACGGGGAGACTGGGGAGGCGCCACGCGAAACGCGCCGCGAACCCAGCATGGACATGGACGGCGAAGCCCTTGGTGGGGTAGCGGACGACCTTTCCATGAACGAAAACGAAATCCTGCGTTTCGAGGAAGAGGCGCCGCCGGAATCGGCTGTCTCCGCGCCGGTTTCCGCCATCGCCGATGCCGGACCGCCCGCCCTGTCGCTGCTCGACGAAGTGGTCGATTTCGTCGCTGCGATTTTCCCCTCCGAGCCGCTGCCAGCAGATATGCTGTCGGGTCTTAAGGATGACGCCGGCTTCCCGCGCCCGGTGCGCCTGCTCGGGCAAAATTCCGTCACCGGCGCGCTCGAGCCGGTGGTCGGCGGCAAGCACCGTTATGCCAAGCTGTTGCTGGCGTTACAACTGGTCAACCGCAACGGCCCGGTCGCTGCCGCCGAACTGGAGGATTTCTGCGCGCGCGCGCAGAAACTGGCCGACAGCCTGTCCGCCATCGTCGAATTGCCGGATCGCGACGAGGCCATGATGCGTGCCACCACGTTGGACGAGTTTTGCGCCACCGTCGACGTGCTGATCGGCGTCAACGTGGTCACCTCCGGCGGCGAATCCATCCCGGCCACCAAGGTGCGCGCCCTGGCCGAAGCCGCCGGCATGAAACTGAAAGGGGACGGTAGTTTTCACTACGCCAACGACGATGGGGTCACGCTGTTCACGCTCGCCAATTTCGCGCCCGCGCCGTTCACCCCGGAAAACATTCGCCAGATGACCACGCACGGCGTCACCCTGTTGCTGGACGTACCGAAAACCCCCAACGGCACGCGCGTTTTCGATCAGATGCTGGTGCTGGCGCGGCAAATGACCGGCTCGCTGGGCGGTAGCCTGGTGGATGACAACCGCCGTCCGCTGACGGATGTCGGCATCGCCAAGATCAAGGCGCAGCTCGCCACCATTTACGCCAAGATGGATGCCGCCAACCTGTCCGCCGGCGGCGAACGCGCCCTGCGCCTATTCAGCTGATGGCAGTGCCCGCCGGGGCCGCCGCGCGCGCGCGCGACCTGCGCGCCCAGATCGAGCGGCACAACACCCTCTATTACATCCACGATGCGCCGGAAATTCCCGACGCCGAATATGACCGCCTGTTCCGCGAATTGCAGGCCCTGGAAGCGGAATATCCCGCACTGACTGCGCCCGATTCGCCGACGCAACGGGTGGGGGCCGCACCGCTCAAGGCGTTTTCCCAGATCGTTCACCGCCTGCCCATGCTGTCGCTCAACAATGCTTTCGAGGAAAGCGAGGTCATCGCTTTCGACCAGCGCAACCGCGAGGGATTGGGCGTGGCGGAAATCGTTTACGCCGTCGAACCCAAATTCGACGGTCTGGCGATCAGTCTGATCTTTGAAAACGGCATCCTGGCGCGGGCCGCCACGCGCGGCGACGGCTACACCGGCGAGGATGTCAGCGCCAACGTGCGCACCATCGGCACGCTGCCCCTGCGCCTCAAGGATGCGCCGCCGCTGCTGGAAGTGCGCGGCGAAGTGCTGATGCTGAAAGCCGATTTCACCGAGTTGAACCGGCGCCAGCGCGAGCGGGGCGAAAAGGAATTCGCCAACCCGCGCAACGCCGCCGCCGGCAGCCTGCGCCAGCTCGATTCGCGCGTCACCGCTACGCGCCGCCTGACCTTTTTCGCCTACGGCACCGGCGCATTCGAGGGCATGGCGCTGCCGCGCAGTCATTTTGAACTGATGGCGCGCCTGGAGGGCTGGGGGCTGCCGGTGTGCCGCGAGCGCGCTCATGTAAGCGGTGCCGCCGGACTGCTGGATTATTACCGCCGCATGGGGGAGCTGCGCCCCAGCCTGCCTTACGACATTGACGGCGTGGTCTACAAGGTCGATGACCTGCGCGCCCAGGAAGAACTGGGTTTTGTCGCGCGCGCGCCGCGTTTCGCCGTGGCGCACAAGTTTCCCGCCGAAGAGGCGTTGACGGTGGTGGAGGACATCAGCGTGCAGGTCGGACGCACCGGCGCACTGACTCCGGTGGCGCGGCTCGCGCCGGTATTCGTCGGCGGCGTGACGGTGACCAACGCCACCCTGCACAACGAGGACGAGGTGCGGCGCAAGGACGTGCACATCGGCGACACGGTCAGCGTGCGCCGCGCCGGCGACGTGATTCCCGAAGTGGTGCGCGTGCTGCCCGAGCGGCGTCCGCCGGATGCGCGCGCCTTTGTCATGCCCGCGCTGTGCCCGGTGTGCGGCTCGCACGTGGCGCGCGCCGAGGACGAGGCGGCGGCGCGTTGCAGTGGCGGCCTGGTGTGCCCGGCGCAGCGCAAGCAGGCCCTGTTGCATTTCGCCGGGCGCCGCGCCATGGACATCGAGGGCTTGGGCGACAAGCTGGTCGATCAACTGGTCGAACGGGGTCTGGTGAAGAATCCGGCGGACTTGTACCGCATCGGCATGGACAACCTGGCCAACCTGGAGCGCATGGCGGAAAAATCGGCACACAACCTGCTGGCGGCGCTGGAGAAGAGCAAGGCTACGACGCTGGCGCGTTTCATCTATGCCCTGGGTATCCGCAACGTGGGCGAAGCCACGGCGAAGGATCTGGCGCGCCATTTCGGCAGCCTGGACGCGCTGATGGGCGCCGCTGGCGAAGCTTTGCTCCAGGTGCCGGACGTGGGGCCGGTGGTGGCGCAATCCATCGTCGATTTTTTCGCCGAGGCGCACAACCGCGAGGTCATCGCGCAATTGCGCGGTTGCGGCGTCAACTGGGCCGAACATGCGGGGCAAGCACAGGCCGCACCTGGTGCAGCGAGCGGCAAGACCTTTGTGCTCACCGGCACCTTGCCGAATCTCGGCCGCGAAGAGGCTAAAGCCTTGATCGAGGCGCACGGCGGCAGGGTGAGCGGCAGCGTGTCGAAAAAAACGGCTTACGTGGTGGTAGGCGCGGAACCCGGCAGCAAGGCCGAAAAGGCGCAGGAACTGGGCGTGGCCGTGCTGGACGAAGCCGGGCTGCTGGCCCTGCTGGAAAGTGGATCAACGGAAAGGGGAGAAGATGCTGACGGCCGATGAAGCCTGGAAAATATACCGCGAGGCGGAGCTGATCTGTCCGGCAGAGGCGGTTGAGACCGCGCTGGCGCGCCTCGCCACCGAAATCACCGCCGCGCTGGGCGCGCGCCACCCCCTGGTGTTGAGCGTGATGGGCGGCGCCGTGGTGTTCAGCGGGCATTTGCTCACCCGCCTCGAATTTCCGCTGGATTTCGACTATATCCACGCCAGCCGCTACGGCAGCGCGACCCAGGGCGGCAAGCTGGAATGGAAAGTGCTGCCCAGGGAGCACGTGGCCGGCAGGGTGGTGCTGGTGCTCGACGATATTCTCGACGAAGGCCACACCCTGGCGGCGATCCGCGACAAGGTGATGGCGATGGGCGCAACGGCGTTTTACAGCGCGGTTTTCGCCGACAAGGATTTGGGCCGGGAAAAGCCCATCCGCGCCGATTTTTCCGGGATCACCCTGCCCGACCGTTACGTGTTCGGCTTCGGCATGGACGTGCGCGGCGCCTGGCGTAACCTGCCGGCGATTTATGCGCTTGCCGGGTAGCCTGCCGGGGTTATGATGATGAGCGTGAAATGCTTTTGCGAAAAAGGAATACACCATGCAATGGACCGATGTGATGAACGACCCGAGTCTGCGCGACTTGCCCTACAAGATCGAACTGAACCGTTGGGGGAATATTGAGATGAGTCCGGCTTCGAACAGACACGGCATTTATCAGGCGTATTTGTCGAGCTTGCTGCTGCGGCAGATGCCGGTTGGTCAGGTTATCAGCGAATGCTCGGTGCAAACCACTGAAGGCGTCAAGGTTCCGGACGTGGCATGGTGTTCCACGGAATTTTTGAAAAGACACGGCTTCGAGACCCCCTACAGCGAAGCGCCCGAGTTGTGCGTGGAGATTCTCTCCCCGTCGAACAGCCAGTGGGAAATGCTGGAAAAGGTGCAGATTTACCTGGCGTCCGGTGCGCTCGAAGTGTGGCTGGTGAGCGAGGACGGCAAAACCGCGTTTTACAACCGCAATGGAGCAGTCATGCAATCCGCTTTCAACGTCAATCTCGATGAACTGACCACCGCCTTGCGCTTGTAAGGCCGGGATTCAATACTCAAGGACATGAAATCCATGTTAGGCATTATCGGCGGCACCGGTTGCGCCCAGTTGAGCAACCTCGAAATCATCAAGCGACAGGTCATCCGCACCCCCTACGGCGAGCCGTCCGGGGCGCTGACCTTCGGCAGGATTCGGGATCACGAGGTGGTGTTCCTCGCGCGCCACGGCTACGGCCACCACCTGCCGCCGCACGAGGTCAATTACCGCGCCAATATCTGGGCGCTGCACGCCCAGGGCGTGAAAAACGTGATCGCGGTGGCCACCGTCGGCGGCATCCATCCCGATTGTCCTCCCGGCACCATTGCGGTTCCCCACCAGATCATCGACTATACCCACGGGCGCAAGTCCACCTACTACGAGGGCGGCGAGACCGAGGTGATCCACATCGATTTTACGGACCCCTACTGCGAGATGATGCGCAACCGCGCCATGCAGGCGGCCAATTTGGCCGGGGTGCGCTTCATCGATAACGGAGTGTATGCCGCCATGCAAGGCCCGCGCCTGGAAACCGCGGCGGAAATCGACCGGTTGGAGCGCGACGGCGCCACCATGGTGGGCATGACCGGCATGCCGGAAGCGGTGTTGGCGCGCGAACTCGGCCTGTGTTACGCCACCATCGCCGTGGTGGCCAATTACGCCGCCGGGCGCGGCAGCAGCCGCCACGGCATCCAGATGAACACCCTCGACGCGGTGTTGTCTCCGGCGATGGAAGAAGTGCGCCTGATTCTTGAGCAGTTGGTGGCGGTGGATGGGGATTGAGGAGGGGCGATGAAAGCGGTGATTCTGGCGGGTGGACTCGGTACCCGGATATCCGAGGAAACGCAGCTCAAGCCCAAGCCGATGATAGAAATCGGCGGCAAGCCCATCCTTTGGCATATCATGAAAATCTATTCCTCTTTCGGGGTCAACGAGTTCGTAATATGCTTGGGGTACAAGGGGTATCTCATCAAGGAATACTTCGCCAACTATTACCTGCACATGTCGGACGTGACTTTCGACATGGCGGGAAATAATGTGGAAATTCATCAGAATAATGCCGAACCGTGGCGCGTGACGCTGGTCGATACCGGCGAGAAAACCATGACCGGAGGGCGCCTCAAGCGGGTTGGCGCCTACCTGGGAAGCGAGGATTTCTGCTTGACCTACGGAGACGGGGTGGCAAACGTCAACATCGGCAAATTGATGGCATTCCACGCCAAACATCACAAGCTCGCTACGGTAACCGCAGTTCAGCCGCCGGGCCGTTACGGCGCATTGGCGCTGGAAGACAAGAGCGTGCGCGGCTTTCTTGAGAAACCTCAGGGGGACGGCGGCTGGATCAACGGCGGATTTTTTGTGCTGTCGCCCAAGGTGCTGGATTACATCGCCGATGACGCGACCAGTTGGGAAATGGAGCCCATGCGCCGCCTGGCCGCAGAAGACAACCTGGAAGCCTGGATGCACAAGGGTTTTTGGCAGCCAATGGATACCCTGCGCGAAAAAAATCAGCTTGAAGAATTATGGGCATCAGGAAAGGCGCCATGGAAAACCTGGTGACGGTAATTCAATTTTTGGGTCAATATCGGGGAGCAATCCGTGAATGAAGGACACTGCCGTTTCTGTGCTACCCCGCTCAGGTATACTTTTGTCGATCTGGGGATGTCACCTTTTTCCAATGCCTACCTCAGTGCCAGGAAACTGCATCGCATGGAGCCGTTCTATCCTCTCCATGTTTTTGTCTGCGAATCTTGCTTTCTGGTGCAGCTGGAAGAGTTTGAAAGCCCACAGCGAATTTTCAGCGATTACGCCTATTTTTCCTCCTATTCGGATAGTTGGGTGGAACACATGCGGCGTTACGCGCTCGCCATGATAGAACGCCTGGAACTGGGCGGCACCAGCCATGTGGTGGAAATCGCCAGCAACGATGGCTACCTGCTGCGGCATTTCAAGGAGCGGGAGATTCCCGTGCTGGGTGTGGAACCGGCGGCCAACGTCGCGGCGGTGGCGCAGCAGGCCGGCATCCCGACGCGCGTGATGTTTTTCGGCAAGGACGCCGCCGTGGCGCTTGCCGGTGAAAATCGGCATGCCGACCTGCTGGTGGGCAACAATGTCCTGGCTCATGTCCCGGATATCAACGATTTCGTCGCCGGGCTGAAGATACTGCTCAAGCCGAACGGGGTGGTAACGATGGAATTTCCCCATTTACTGCGGCTGATGGAGGGCAAGCAGTTCGACACGATTTACCACGAGCATTTTTCGTATTTCTCGCTGCTTTCTGTCGAAAGGATTTTTGCCGCCCACGGTCTCGTTTTGTTCGATGTGGATGAACTGCCGACCCATGGCGGCTCGCTACGCATCTACGCACGCCACGCTGAGGATGGCGCCAGACCCGTGGCTGCCACGGTGCACGGCTTGCGGGAACGGGAGCGCCAGTCCGGGCTGGATGGCCTGTCAGCTTATGCCGACTTTGCCGAAGCGGTGAAGGAAACCAAGCGTAGCCTGCTGGATTTCCTGATTACCGCGAAACGCGCCGGCAAGTCGGTCGTCGGTTATGGCGCACCTGCCAAGGGTAATACCCTACTCAACTATTGTGGCATACGCGGCGACTTCATCGATTACACCGTGGATCGCAGCCCGCACAAGCAGGGCTTGTTCCTGCCCGGCACGCACATTCCGGTCCATCACACGGGCAAGGTCCGGGAAACCCGCCCCGATTATCTGCTGATCCTGCCCTGGAACCTCAAGGACGAAGTGATAGAGCAAATGGCCGACATCCGGCAATGGGGCGGCAAATTCGTCGTGCCGATTCCACGGGTTGAGGTGGTGGGGTAAGCTATTTCCACAATATTCATCGAATCGTAAGATAGTCAATTAAAATGCCGTTTTGGGGAGGGGAACGCCATGTTGCATGCCATCGAACTGGAAACTGAAATTTCCGCAGACGGCAAATTGCCGGACGCATTCCATGAGGCGTTTGGCCGCAGGGCGCGGATCATCGTGTTGTTTCCTGAAAGGGAAACATCGCAAGAAAACGGAAACGCTGATGACCTGATGGTTTTTTCCGGAACCATTGACTGGCCTGTCCGGAACCCTGTGGAATGGCAGCGTTCGCAACGCAGTGAATGGAATGAATGATGGCGGTGCTCAATTATGTTCTGGATACGAATGCCGTGATTTATTTGCAGAAGGGCGTGTTGAAGGATGGCTTGCCCGATGGACGGATGGCGATTTCAGTCATTACGGAAATCGAACTACGGGGATTTCCCGGATTGAGCGGGAAGCAAGTTGTTTGGCTGACACGCTTTTTTTCCAGCTTGCCTATCATTGGCTTGGAGGATGACATCAAGGAGACGGCCATCCAGTTACGGCGCAACCATCGCATCAAGGTTCCTGACGCGCTTGTGGCGGCCACAGCGTTTGCACGAAGCGCCATCCTGTTGACCAATGACGAATATCTGCACGGAATTCCCGGTTTGTCCTGTCGCAGGCTGGGATTGCGCTGATGCGTTTTGTTGGCTCCGCAATTTCCGGCGTCTTACTGATCGAAATCGAACCACAACCCGACGAGCGCGGCTTTTTCGCCCGCAGCTGGTGCAGTGAGGAATTCGCGCGGCATGGCCTGAATCCCGCGCTGGCGCAGTGCAGCATCTCCTTCAACCTGCGGCGCGGTACCCTGCGCGGCATGCACTGGCAGGCAGCACCCCATCCGGAAACCAAGCTGGTGCGTTGCACGGCGGGGGCGATTTACGACGTGGTGCTCGACCTGCGCCCCGATTCGGGCACGTTCGGGCGCTGGCAGGCGTTTGAATTGAGTGCCGCCAACCGGCACATGGTTTATGTCCCGGAAGGCGTGGCCCACGGTTTCCAGACGCTGGCGGACGGCAGCGAAGTGTTTTACCAGATCAGCGAATCCTATCATCCCGAATGCGCGCGCGGCGTGCGCTGGGACGACCCCGCGTTCGGCATTGCCTGGCCGCTGCCCGTTTCGGCGTTGAGCGAGAAAGACCGCTCGTACCCTTTTATTGGCTAGCCATGCTGATCATCTCCGACACCGCCCACATTTCCAGGCTCGCCGACATCGAGGATTCGCAACGAGGAAGCCGGATCGTCATCGAGGACGGCGCGATGATCGATTCCTTCGTCAAGATCAAACCGGCGGGCGGGATGGGCGACGTGCGCATCGGCAGGAACAGTTACATCAATTCCGGCGTAGTGATCTATTCCGGCAACGGCGTGAATATCGGGGAGGATGTGCTGGTGGCGGCGAATTGCACTTTCGCGCCGGTCAGCCACGAATTCGCGTCGCGTGCGAAAAAGATTGTCGAGCAAGGATTCAAGCCGGGCAAGAGGGGTATCGTGGTCGAGGACGATGTGTGGATCGGTGCCAACTGCGTGATTCTCGATGGCGCGATATTGCGCAAAGGCTGCGTGATCGGCGCGCATTCGCTGGTGATGGGGGAGGTGGAGTCCTACTCGATCAACGTCGGCAATCCCCTGAAAATCATGGGATACCGCGAATGAAGTTCACCGTCCTCGGTGCCGGTGGTTTCATCGGCAGCCACCTGCTGGCGCACCTTTGCAGCGCTGGTCATGAGTGTTTCGCTCCCGCACGAAGCGATACCACCTTATTTTCCGAAGAACTTGGGCACGTGATCTACTGCATCGGCCTGACGGCGGATTTCCGCAGCCGACCGTTCGATACGGTGCGCGCCCATGTATGTCTGCTGGCGGATGTGCTGGAGAAAGCCCGTTTCGATTCGCTGCTCTACCTTTCCTCCACCCGCGTTTATGCCGGCGCCGCTAATGGGAACGAGGAAACGCCGCTGATGGCGGGTGATCTTTACAACCTTTCCAAGCTTGCCGGCGAGTCCCTATGCCTTGCCAGCGGGCGGGAGCAGGTGCGCATCGCGCGCCTTTCCAACGTTTATGGGGGCGACGACGATTCGGAAAATTTCCTGCCTTCCCTGATACGGGCTGCCACCAACGATAGGCTTATCACTCTCGGCACGGCCTTGGACTCAGCCAAGGATTATGTGGCGCTTGAGGATGTCGTGGACATCCTGCCGAAAATTACCGTTTCGGGGAAGCAGCGGATATACAACGTGGCAAGCGGCAGGAATACCAGCAATCGCGAATTGGTGGAGGGAATCCGAGGGCTGACGGGGTGCAGGGTGGAAATTGCCGGGGAGGAGAGGGAGGTCTTGTTTCCTGTCGTCAATATCCGGCGTTTGCATCAGGAATTTGGTTTTACGGCCACGCAGCTCATGGAGCGGTTGGAAAAACTGGTGGTATCTTACCGGCAAGCACGAGAGAAATAGGAGTAAAAGAGAAAAATGATCAAGATCGACATGGAAAACAGCCGGGTGATATTGGAAACGCCGCAAGGCGAGCAGTCCTATCCGATGGACAGCCCCGAGGCGTTTTCCCTCATCTCCCGCGCCTGGCTGCGCTGCGGCTGGGACAACAAATACGTTTACAGCTTCACCTGGATGGGCAGACCGGTGATCCAGCTGCCGGAAGACATGCTGCGCATCCAGGAGGCGATATACCGGGTGAAGCCCGATGTGTTGATCGAAACCGGCGTGGCGCACGGCGGTTCGCTGATTTTCTACGCCAGTCTGTTCAAGGCGACGGGCAAGGGCAGGGTGGTCGGCGTGGATATCGAGATTCGTCCGCACAATCGCCGAGCCATCGAGTCGCATGAACTATACGGCTACATCACCCTGGTGGAGGGAAGTTCGATCGAGTCGGCCATCGTCGGTCGGGTCGCCGCCTTGGTGAAACCCGGTGAAACCGTCATGGTGGTGCTGGATTCCAACCATACCAAAGCGCACGTGCTGGCCGAACTCGAAAGTTACGCGGGTTTGGTGAGCCAAGGTTCCTACATGGTCGCCACCGACGGCATCATGGGAGACCTCGTCGGCGCACCGCGCAGCCTGCCGGACTGGGGATGGAACAACCCAAAAGCGGCAGCGGCGGAATTTGTTGCGGCGCATCCGGAATTCGTTTGCGAGGCGCCGGCATTTCCCTTCAATGAGGGAAACGTCACGGAATGCGTGACTTATTGGCCGGGCGCGTGGCTGAAAAGAATATAGTGCACATGATTTGTTCGGGGGGATTACGAGAATATTATGGTCAGCAGGCATAAACGTGCCGGGAAGGGTAAACCTGACGGCGGCATGGCTCTAGCGGAAGTTTTTCCGCCGGAAGCGGAGCGTGAGCAGATGGCTTTCCTGTTCCACGCAGGGCGGCATGCCGAGCTGGAAAATATGGCTCGGCAATTGATCGCTTCCTATCCGGGATCGGGGTTCGTCTGGATGTTGCTGGGTTTGTCCTTGCGCGCGCAGGGTAGGGATGGGGTGCCCGCCCTGAGCAAGGCCGCCGCCTTATCTCCTGACGATGCGGAAATCCACAGCAATCTGGGCAATCTCCTGTGGGAAAAACAGCAATTCGAGGCCGCCGTGGTCAGTTGCCGCCGGGCGGTGGCGCTGGCGCCTGGCCTGGCCGCCGCGCACAACAACCTGGGCAATGCCCTGCGCGATCTGGGGAAACCGGAAGAGGCAGCGGCCTGTTTTCGTCAGGCGCTGGAAATCTTGCCGGATTATGCGGCGGCCCACGCCAACCTTGGAAATGTCCTACGCGCTCTGGGACAGCCCGAGGCGGCCATGGCGAGTTGCCATCGTGCCTTGGAATTGGTGCCGGATTTTCCTTTGGCATACCTTTGCCTGGGCTGCGCGTTGCAGGACACCAGGCAGTTTGCAAAAGCAGAAAAGGTTTACCGCCGGGCGCTCCTGGTCAAGCCGGATTTCGCCGAGGCGCACAATAATCTGGCAGCGGTGCTGCGCGCGCTCGGACGCCTGGATGAAGCGGCGGCGAGCGCCCGCCGTGCGCTGGGATGCCAGCCGGATTTTGCCGAAGCGGCCTGTAATCTGGGATTGGTGCTATGGGACCTGGAGCAACTGGCGGAAGCAGAGAAAAGCTATCGCCGGGCACTGGCGCTGAAGCCGGATTTGCCCATGGTCTGGAACAATCTGGGCACCTTGCAACTGGACTTGGGTTTGCTGGACGAAGCCATTGCAAGCTATCGCCGGACCTTGGTGCTGGCTCCCGATTATGCGGACGGCTACAGCAACCTGTTGTTTGCGCTGAACTACCACCCGGACAAAAGCGCGGAAGAGATTTTTGAGGCCTACCGGGAATATGACGCGCGTTACGGGCAGATTCACCGGGAAAAATGGCGACCGCACCTGAACGAAAAGCGCCCGGAAAAACGCTTGCGTATCGGCTACGTCTCGCCGGATTTTCGCCATCACTCGTGCCGTTATTTTGTGGAACCGCTGCTGGCGCACCACGACAAAGCCCAAGTGGAAGTGACCGCCTATGCCGAGCTTGTGGGAGAAGACGAAGTAACGCAGCGCTACAAAGGCTATGTAGACCACTGGGTGGTCACCACCGGGTTAAGCGACGATGCCATGGCGGAGCGCATCCGCACGGACGGGATAGACATCCTCATCGACCTGGCGGGACACACCGACAAAAACCGTCTGGGCGTCTTCGCCCGCAAGCCCGCCCCGGTGCAGGCCAGCTGGCTGGGCTACGGCTACACCACGGGCTTGAGCGCCATCGACTACCTGATTACCGATGACATCAGCGCCCCCCCCGGCAGTGAAGCCCTGTTCAGCGAACAACCGTGGCGGCTGGAAACGCCTTGCTACGCCTACCGTCCCGCCGAAAACATGGGCGCCCCCGGCGCCCTGCCGACCAAACAGAAAGGGCATATCACCTTTGGCACCCTCACGCGCGCCATCCGGCTCAACCACCGGGTCATCCGTGCCTGGTCGGAAATCCTCAAGCGCGTACCGGACTCGCGGCTACTGGTGGACAGCAGGAACTACCGGGAAAGCGGCGCGCAAGAAAACCTGAAAGCGAAGTTTTCCGCCCACGGCATCGCCGCGGATCGGCTGGAGATGGGCTACCACAGCCCGCCGTGGGAGCTGCTGCGCGAAATCGACATTGGCCTGGACTGTTTCCCGCACAACAGCGGCACCACCCTGTTTGAAACGCTGTACATGG
>CAZGOY010000051.1:0-20964 GCA_964527565.1 uncultured Sulfuricella sp.
GCGGTCTGGTCGGTGGCCTGGGCGCCGGACGGGAAAACCCTGTTGACCGGCTCGGATGACAATACGGCGCGCCTGTGGGACGCGGACAGCGGGTGCGAGCTGCGGCGCCTGGAGGGGCATGGCAGCGCGGTCTGGTCGGTGGCCTGGGCGCCGGACGGGAAAACCCTGTTGACCGGGTCGGATGACAAAACGGCGCGCCTGTGGGACGCGGACAGCGGGCAATGCCGCCGCATCCTGTTGCCTTGCGAAAGCGGCTGGATCAGCCTGACGCCGGACGGCAAGGCCATCGGCGCGGGCGAGGGGCTGGAGGCGCTGACCTATTCCGACCCGGACGAAATGGCCATCCTTCCCACCCAGTGGCTCGCCGCCGACCTGCCGGAGTGGTGCGAAGCCCTCGGCGCGAGCGCGCAATGACCCCCGCTCCCCGCCCCCCCTCGCCCCTCGGCCGCCAACTCGCGCTGTGCCTGCAACGGCTCGACCCCGCCGCGCCGCCAGCCGTGCTGCATGCCGTGCGGCTGGTGAGCGAGGCGATGCTGGAAGGCGACGTGTGCATCGAGCTGGCCGCCCACGCCGCGCATGAGGAACTGGAGGCGTGGGAGGCGGCGCTGCGCGCCAGCGCGCTGGTGGGCAGGCCGGGGGATTTCGCCCCGCTGATTCTCGACGAGCGCCGCCGCCTGTATCTGGCGCGCTACTGGAACCACGAGCGCAAACTCGCCGATGACCTGCTGGCGCGTGCCGCCGCGCCGTTCGACGACATCGATGCGGCGCGCCTGCAAGCCGATCTCGACCGCCTGTTCGGCGCGCCTCCGGCAAACGGGGTAGCGGCGGACGGGCAACGGGCGGCGGCGGAAAAGGCGGTGTTGCGGCGCCTGTGCGTGATCTCCGGCGGGCCGGGCACCGGCAAGACCAGCACCGTGGTGCGCCTGCTGGCCGCCCTGCAAATGCACTACCGGGGCGCGCTGGTCATCCGCCTGGCCGCCCCCACCGGCAAGGCGGCGGCGCGCATGCAGGAGGCGGTGCGCGAGGCCAAGCGCAAGCTCGGCCTCGACGCCGCCATCCTGGCGGCGATTCCCGAGCAGGCCGGTACCCTGCACCGCCTGCTGGGCACGCGCCCGGATTCCCCCGCCTTTCGCCACGACCGCAGCCACCCCCTGCCGCTCGACGTGCTGGTGGTGGACGAGGCCTCGATGATCGACCTGGCCCTGATGTCCCGCCTCGCGGAAGCCTTGCCGCCGCATGCGCGCCTGATACTGCTGGGCGACCGCGACCAGCTCGCCTCGGTGGAGGCCGGTGCGGTGTTCGGCGACCTGTGCGCCGGGGCGGGGACGGCGCAGATCGGCTTCGCCGACGCCATCGCCCTGCTGCACAAAAGCTACCGCTTCGGCGCGGACAGCGGTATCGGCAAGCTGGCGCAAGCCATCCGCCGAGGCGACGCGGAAGCGGTTCTTGCCCTGCTGCGCACGCCGCCCGCCCCCGATTTGCGCTGGCGTGAGGACGGCTGGCGGGACCACGGCGCCGCCCTGGCGCTGCGGCTGCACCAGGGCTACCGCGACTATTTTTCCGCCGTGCGCGCGCGCGCGCCGGTGGATGCGCTATTCGGGCTGTTCGGGCGTTTCCGCGTGTTGTGCGCCCACCGCGAGGGCGGCGCGGGCGTGGAAGGACTCAACCGGCTGCTGGAAGATAACCTGCGCAACGACACGGAAAATGCGCCGCGCGGCTCGTGGTATCACGGGCGTCCGGTGATGGTGACGCGCAACGATTACCCTCTGGCCCTGTTCAACGGCGACATCGGCATCGCCTTCGACAGCGGCGGGGAAGACGGCCTGCGCGTATACTTTCAGGGCGCGGAAGGCCAGCTGCGCGATTTCGCCCCCGGACGCCTGCCGCCGCACGAAACGGTGTATGCCATGACGGTGCACAAGAGCCAGGGTTCCGAATTCGACGACGTGCTGCTGGTGTTGCCCGACACCGCCGCGCCGGTGCTCAACCGGGCGCTGCTCTACACCGCCGTCACGCGCGCCCGGCGGCACGTCGAGCTATGGGGAGAAGCGGCTATCCTGGAACAGGCCGTCAGCCGGGAAAGCGCGCGTTCCTCGGGCCTCAAGGAGCGGCTGTGGCCGCGTTAGCGAATCGCGCCGCCCGCGCTGCTGTGGTATCCTTGGCGCCGGATTTTTTGCGAAAGTGGCGGAATTGGTAGACGCACTGGATTTAGGTTCCAGCGCCGCAAGGTGTGGGGGTTCGAGTCCCCCCTTTCGCACCACATTAAACCAGTAACAACACTCAGAAGCGCGTTACCGAGTGCTTGCCTGTTGCCGGTGAGCATCAAATGAATTTCAACCGGACGCCACCACTCGGCAGCGTCCGCCCCCTTCCGGCCAGCGAACACGCAAGCGCAACGGTTCTGTCCATCACCAGCACGCTTGTTGCCGCACCCGTATGCGATGATTGCTATGGCAAGCGCAATAACTTACTATGACTGCCATGACACGCATTGATGATGTTTACCAGCCCGTGTCTGATCTGGCCCACGAATTAGGCCACCGCATTCGTGCCGCCCGAATTCGGCGGAAGATCAGCCAGCATGACCTGGCCGGTAGAACCGGACTATCCCGCTCGTCCATTCAGGCGCTGGAACGGGGTGAATTGAGCGTATCGCTGGGCATCGTTCTCAAGGTGTTGTGGCACCTTGGCCTTACTGATGCAATTGCCTTGATTGCCGATCCTGGCCTGGATCGGGATGGTCTCACGCTATCGCTCAGCACCGACAAAATGCGTGTCTATGCCCCCAGAAAGATCAACAATGACTTCTGACCGGGAAGCGCTTTTCCTCTGGATATACCTGCCCGGCACCACGACCCCTGTGGTGGCAGGTCGGCTCGATGCAAATCGTACGGTTGCGGGCTCCGTGGGTAAATTCGTTTATGGCAAGTCCTACCTGGATCGCACGAACGCCATCCCGCTCGATCCCGTGACCTTGCCGCTCAATAGCAGTGAATATGCTTTCACTGCCCTCAAAGGGTTTCCAGGGGTTGCCCTTGACGCCTGCCCGGATCACTGGGGCAAGCGGGTGATACACCGAATTTACGGAACACAAATTGACCCCGAAGGGTATCTGCTGCTCAATGATCCGGGCCGGGCCGGTGCCCTGGCGTTCTCCCGGTCTTCCGACGAACCCCCTGTCGAACTTTCCAGCCGTGAATTCTCCCTGGCGGAACTTTTGGCCGCGACCATAGCTGTGGAAGCAGATCAGGAAGCCGCCCCGGAATTGCTGTGCGCCTTGCATCCGGGAACCGGGGGCGCTCGCCCCAAGTGCAATGTTGTGGATCAGGATGGCGTGTGGATCGCCAAGTTTCCGAGCATCGCGGACCCTCACTGGGTCAGCGTTCCGCGTCTGGAACATGCCACAATGCTTCTGGGCCAAAAGTGCGGCATCAATACCGCCCGGACCCGCCTGGAGGTGGTTGATGGCACAGATGTTTGCCTGGTGAAACGGTTTGACCGTGAAATACAGGATGGACAAGTAGTTCGCCGTGGTTACGTCAGTGCCCGCACCGTATTTTACGCGGACCCAAATTTTACGAAATATGGCATTGAGTCCTATGGTCGCCTATCCACATGGATGACTCGTTACGGCTGTCATTCAGATGAACGTGAACAGCTTTTCCGGCGCATGGTTTTCAACTGCGCCGTGCGCAACTCTGACGATCACGACCTGAATCATGGCCTGGTGCATGTGAATAACACCCAGTACCGCCTTGCAGAAGCCTTTGACGTATTGCCCGTGTTGACCCCTCACTCCATCCACCAGCATGCCTTGGTCATTGGGGATACAGCCGCTGGGACGGTCAGCAATCTGGTAAGCAATACCACTGCTTTTGGCCTGCCGCGCAGCCAGGCCCATGAGATTGTCAGGGACATGCAAGAAATGGTGAAAACACACTGGCAGGAAACTTTGTACGAGGCCGGAATGGGGGATGAGGAAATTCGGCGACTGGAACCTTTTTTTAAGGAAATTCCCACTCGGTAGATTGAGCGGTAGCTGCCACAAAGGGCTTTCTTGCAGGGACCGGTAGCCGCTCGTGCAAAACTTGCACGAACTGGCCGCCTCGGGCCGATTCAGGCCACCCTTTATGATGCCGGCAATTTCAGCGAAGACGTGATCGAGCGAGGTTTGGTGGCATGCCCGGCAGAAGTATCGGTTCCGGCGCCGTCCACCCTACAAATTCAAGCGCAAACCGGCCAGCGAGATGGTTTGCACGCCCTCCGCGTTGCGCAGCACCTTGAAGACTTTTTCCTTGATCGGCGTGGAGTGCACGAAATCCTGGTAGGCCCTGGTCAACAACCTGCGGCATACCGCGCGCAGCTCCGCTTCCTCCATTTCCGCCAATCCGGGTTCCTGGCGCAGATACTGGTGAAAACGCTGCATGATGTGCAGACGGCTGACGGCGGCTACCTGAGGCTGGTAGTCGATGCCGAAGTGATCCAGAAATTCCTCCACCGTGGAAAGCGGTTTCAATACGTGAGCCAGCATGTTCATGATGTCCCCTTTCAGATTTCGGAACGTCCCGGCGAAATGCCGGACGATTCCAGGTAAAAGCGTTTCAGTTCGTCGGCGCCGGGCGCGCGCTTCTGCGCCTCGGCATAGCGCCGGATGTGTGCCAGGATGGCGCGCGCGCGCAGTTTGTCGAGCAAAATGCCGAGCTTCGCGTAGGCATTGATGACCGCGCTGCACCCGGAATGCTTGCCCAGCACCATGCGGTGGCCGCGCCCGACCTCGCGCGGGTCGAAGCCCTGGTAGTTGTCGGGATGCTTGATTAGGCCATCGACGTGGATGCCGGCCTCGTGGGTGAACACCGCGTTGCCGACGATGCTCTTGTTGAGCGCCACCGCACGCCCCGAGGCGCGCTCGACGAGACGGGAGATTTCCGGGAAACGCTGCGTCTCGACGCCGGTTTCCATGCCGTAAAGATGGTGCAGCGCCATCACCGCCTCTTCCAGCGGCGCGTTGCCGGCGCGCTCGCCCAGCCCGTTGACGGTGGTGTTGACGTGCGTCGCGCCGGCACGCGCCGCCGCCAGGGTATTGGCGGTCGCCAGGCCGAGATCGTCGTGGGCGTGCATTTCCAGCTCGATGCCGCTGACGCTGCGCAGGCTGCGCAACATGTCATGGGTGGCGAAGGGGTCGAGCACGCCGAGCGTATCGGCAAAGCGGAAACGCCGCGCACCGGACTCCTCCGCCGCCTCGATCACGCGCATCAGGAATTCGAGATCGGCGCGCGAGGCGTCTTCGCCGCCGACGCTGACCTCCATGCCCAAGTCCAGGGCGGCGGGCACGAAACGGCGGATGGCATCCAGCACCCACGCGCGGTTCTGCCGCAATTTGTGCGCGATCTGGATGTCCGAAACCGGGATCGACAAATTGACCCTGCCCACCCCGCACTGCGCGGCGGCACGGACATCCTCGCCGCACATGCGCCCCCACACCATCAGGCGTGCCGGTAGGCGCAACGCGGCGACGGCGCGGATATCCTCGCGCTCCGCCGCGCCCATCGCCGGAATGCCGATTTCCAGTTCGGGCACGCCGGCCTGCGCCAGGGCGCGGGCAATTTCCAGCTTTTCCGCGATACGGAAAGCCACGCCGGCGGTCTGTTCGCCGTCGCGCAAGGTCGTGTCGTTGATGGTGATCATGGTCTTACCCAGCTTCCGGGCCGAAGCAATCTTTGTAATCGCCGCACACCGCGCAACTCGGGGCGCGGCAGGCTTGCACCTCGGCGCGTTCGCAGAGTTGCTTGTAGAAGAATTTCTTCCACTTCATGTTGCCGCTGTTCCTGGCGTAAAGCAGGGGGAAGTGGCTTTGCAACAGCTCGGACAATTCCTGGCGGTTGGCCAGGCCGAGGTCTTGCCACAAATGGTTGCCGCCCAGGCAGGCGGCGGCGACGGCGCTGGCGAGCCACAGAGTTTCGTCGCTGCCGTCGCGGCGGTGTTCGACAAGAAGATCGAGCAGATCCTGGAATTCGTCGTCGCGCAGCGGGGCGCAGCCGCCGGGCAAGGTCATGCACCCGGCGCCGGTTTCCGGAAAATAACGCGCCAGCAGCCGCTCGAAATCGTCCGAGGCGATAGCACGCAGCATGGCGGGGCGGTATTCCTCCGAACCGATCACCCAGGCAAGCGCGCGGGTGGTGACGGCGGTGGCGTTGCTGGCACGGCTCAACAGTTGTTGGCGATTCATGTTCCGGCTCCCGGCAAGGGGCGCAGGGACAGCCAAAGGGCCGCGCCTGCGCGGATGGCGGATTAGCGCTGCGGATGAACGTCCGGCAGGCTCCTCTGGTTTTCCATCAGGGTGAGCATCAGGTGCGCCATGCGTTCGGGGGCAACGATGGTATGCAGGTTGCCCTGAGCGGCGTATTTTCCGAGCAGTTCCTCGGCGACGTTGGTGCCGCCGCTCAAGTCGAACACCACGTCGACCTTGTCGCCTTCGGCGACCAGTTCATCGAGGGACAGCACCTTGACATGGGATTGGGCGGCGGCTGCCTTGGCCAGCGTTTCGGCTTTTTCGACGGCAGCAACGACTTTGACGCCGCTGACGTTCTCGTTCAGCAGTTCGTTGAGGAACACCGAGCCGACACGCCCCAGACCGACGATTGCGATATTGTGCTTCTTCACGACTTTCTCCTTATGGTGATGCTGGTTGAAAATTCCTTGAGCTGCTCTGAGCAGGCCGCTGCCGCCTTGCCTACATCCCGGCCGGTTCAGCGCTTGAGCAGCTTTTCCAGTTCGGCCTTGCCGGGCTCGGGCTGTTTCATCAATTCGAAGATCAGCTGCACCAGTTGACGGTGACCTTTTTCCGCATCGCGGGCGAATTTCAGGGCATGCAGCGCGACATCCTCGGCGCTGGCGAAATTGATGTATCCGACGTTTTCATCCATGTTTCTCTCCTAAATATAAAATCTATTCAACCGTGGTTTCCGGCATTGGTAGGAGCGACCTCCTGGTCGCGATTTGCGAAATGTCGCGACCGGGAGGTCGCTCCTACAATTTCGAAACGTCAAACCGGCATCGGCGCGTGGGTGTAGCACTTCTTCGGGCAAATCTTGGCGCAGGCTTCGCAGCCGGTGCAGTTTTCGCCCTTGGCGACGGCCATGACCTTTTTTTCGTATTCGTCGTCATCGTCATCGTCGTCGGGATCGACGGCGATGAATTCGCCTTCCTCGTCGACACCCATCAGTTGCAGGACATCGCGCCCGCACACCTTGAAACAGCGGCCGCAGCCGATGCATTTTTCGATATTGATGCCCTTGACGAACTGCGGCACCCATTCGATGCCGCTGGGCAGGGTTACGGAAAATACCGACATGTTGCTCTCCTTGAAAAATACAATTCAGTTGCCGACCCGTTGCTTGCGTGCTTCCGTCAGCGCTTGGTAGGCCTCGAAGGTGCGCGCCGCCACCTCGGGAATTTTTTCCCAGTTGAGCGGCAGTTCCTCGGACAAATCGTGCAAGTCCATCTTGAGCTGGGTCGCCTGGGCGTTGAGTTTCCTGATCTGCGCCTTGAGTGCGTCGTCATCCATATTTCGCCACCTCGGGAAACCGGCGGATCATTTCCACCCCGGCCTGGACGAACTTGTCGCCTTCCTCGGCGAGTTTGTCGTAGGTGAGGAAGCCGAAACGGTGCACGTCGCGCAGTTGCTTGTTGATGACAACCAGACGCCCGGCGAGCAGCACCATCTTGCCGAAGCCTTCGTGGCTCATCTTCATCATCGGCGAAACCATCACGCCGGTCTGGCGCTCGATGGCCAGGCCCACGGCGTTGTAGAACAGCTCCAGGCGCCACAGGATTTCCGGATCGGGGTCGCCGATGATGGGAATTTCCTTGCGTTTTTCCTTATCGATCACATAGGGTTCGAGCAATTCTGCGTCGCTTTTTCCTTCCCACGCGCCGTAGGCATCCTGGGCGCGCCACTGCTTGACCAGTTCGGCGACGAACAGCGAACCCGGCAACGCCGTCCCCGGTTTTTTCAACAAGATTGCCTCAGACATGGCTGACTTCCTCCTCACTGTCGTCGAAATTCAACTTACGTTCGCTGCCTTTCAACAGCGCCTTGCGCAGCCAGGGCGGCGGGGTGCCTTGCAGGACTTTCTGCAGGCGGTCGAGCAGTTCCGCAATCGGCTCGGGCTGCAATACCTTGACCGGATGCACCTTGGCGTTGACCACCTTGGCCGCCGCCGAGCCGCCGATGGCAGCAACGTAGATGATGGCGCAATCGCGGATGGCGTCGATCTTCGGCATCAGCTTGTCCTCGGAACCGTCTTCCTTGAGGTCGCCGTCGAACTGGATGGCTTCGACGAAACGGTGCCCGCCCGGCGAAACTTCATGGATGGCGAAGTGCCTGGCCCAGCCGAAATGGGCATCGACGTGCTTCATGTCTTCGGTGGCGAAGGCGACTTTCATGGCGGGTTCTCCTTGGGGGGTATCAGTGACGAGTTTCAAGCGTCTCATGGCGGTCTCCCGGCAACGCCCATTCGTCGGGATGGGGATGCGGCAGGTGGTCGAGAAACAGGTTGCCGATCTCGAAAAT
This sequence comes from uncultured Sulfuricella sp., assembly GCA_964527565.1. Classification (GTDB taxonomy): domain Bacteria; phylum Pseudomonadota; class Gammaproteobacteria; order Burkholderiales; family Sulfuricellaceae; genus JAGXQV01. The sequence goes on from CAZGOY010000051.1 coordinate 8,573, forward strand.
CAGGTCGCGGGTGCCGCGATAGCCGACGCTCAACTTGTGGGCCGCGCCGAGCCGGTCGAAAGTCGGCAGGCCGTAGCGGTAAAACGGGATGGACAGCCGCTCGGCGGCCTGGCGTCCGTGCGAATGGGTAATCAGCAGGTCGCAGCCGGCGGCGCGGTTTTCCAGGTCTTCCAGGTCGCCGATCAGCACTTCGGCGGCAGGCAGCTTCTCCAGCAGCGGCGAGGCGGTGGTGGTCACGGCGGCGGCGATTTCGCAGCCCATTTCGGCGAGGAAGCTGCCGATCTGCCACAGCAAATCCGGCTCCGCGCCCAGCGCCACGGTTTTGCCGCCGAAATGGAAATGCCCGTCCAGCATGGCGTCCACCAGCTGGCTGCGCTGGCGGCGGTATTTGGCGGGTACTTCGTTGAGGCTCACTTCGGCGAGGAAACCCAGGAGTTCGTCGTTGGCCGCCAGCCCGGTGAGCCGGTCGAACAGGCGGTAGGGCACGCCGGTCCTGGCCTGCAAGGCTTCCGCCGCATCGCGCATCTGTTCGCCGATGGCAAGGGTGATCGCCGAACCGCCCATGGCGCGGATGTCGCTCGCTTTCGCCCCGCCGAGGGTGGTGGGCAGGAAAGTTTCCGGGATATGGCCGTCCAGCGAACCCGACAGGTCGGGGGCGATGATGGGGAACAGGCCGAAGGATTCGATGATTTCGCGCAGTTCCTCGATGTCGGCGACGGAGAGGTGGCAGCCCGGCAGCACGTTGACCTGCCAGGCGGTGCGCGGACGCGGCTCGCATAGCGCCTCTACGATGGCCTTCACCGCCTTGCCCCAGCCGTCCTGGAAGGCGCCGCTGTAATCGGGTGTGGGCACGAACACCAGCGCGGTGTCGGCCATCTCGGGATGGCGGCTGCGGATCAGCTTGAGATAGCCCTCCACATCGTCGCCCTTGGTTTCGGTCAGCCCCGTCGAGCAGATACCGATCACTTCCGGCTGGGCGCGCTTGTATATGTTGACGATGGCCTGTTCGAGGTTGTCCAGCCCGCCGAGGATGGTGGTCACCTCGTTCATCGCCGAGGTTTGCAGCGGGATGGTCTCGCGGAAATGACGCACGAACAGCACCAGCCCGAACGCCGTGCAACCCTGCGAACCGTGCAGCAGCGGCATGCACTTGTCCAGCCCGAGGAAGGCCAGCGCCGCGCCGATGGGCTGGCTCATCTTGAGCGGGTTGACCGCGCAGGATTTCCTGGATGTGGTTACGCTCGCCATCGTCCTTCTCCTATTCGTCCCACGGCGCCGGTTTTTTCACCTGCGCCCAGATCGGGTTGTAGATCGCCCGCTCGATTTCCTTGACCAGGTTGACCATGCCTTCGTAGCCGGCGTAGGCGACGTGGCGCTCCTGGTTGATGTCCAGCCAGGGCGTCTTGGCCTTCAGCGCGACAAACTGCGAGCGTCCGCCGGAGAGCATGATGTCGGCGCGGGCCTCCTTGAGCAGCTTGTACATCTCGCGCGGCGGCATTTCGTCGAACAGGTGGGCGTCGGTGCCCATGATTTCGGTGGCGCGCTCGCGGTCTTCCTGGGTCGATTTGCGCATCGAGGTGCCGGTGATGACCATGCCCACCTCTTGCAGGGCGGAGACTACCGACCAGGATTTCACTCCGCCGGTGAACAGCAATACGCGTTTTCCTTTGAGACGTTCCTTGTAGCGGGCCAGGCGTTCCCAGGCGCGTGCTTCCTCGCTTTTAATCAGCGCTTCGGTGCGTGCCAGCAATTCGTCCGGCGCGCCTTTCTGCACCAGCAGCTTGGCGATTTGGCGCAGCGATTCGCTGGTGTCGGAAACGCCGTAGAACGACCCTTCGAAATAGGGGATGCCCCAGCGTTCTTCGAGTTTGCGCGCCACGTTGATCATCGCTTTCGAACACACCATCATCGCCGCCTTGGCGCGGTGGGCGCAGGCGATGTCGTGGTAGCGCGCGTCGCCGGAAATGTTGGCGAGGATGCGGATGCCCAGTTCGTCCAAGAGCGGCTTGACCGCCCACAAATCGCCGGCCACGTTGAATTCGGCGATGATCACGATATCGTAGGGCGTGGTGGTTTCCGGCTCCTCGGTGCCGATCACGTAATCCAGCAGAGCCTCGCCGGCCAGCTTGGCGCCGAGGTTCTTGCTGCCGGCGAAGCCCGGCACGTTGATGGGCACGACGGGCTTGCCGAACTTCTCGCGCGCCGCCCGGCACACCGCCTCGATGTCGTCGCCGATCATCGCCGGCACGCAGGTCTGGTAGACGAAGATCGCGGGCGGATCGTGCTTCTCGATGATTTCGCGGATCGCCTTGAAGAGCTTTTTCTCCGCGCCGTAGATCACGTCCAGCTCGTTCATGTCGGTGGTGAAGCCGGTGCGATAGAGTAGCGGGCCGGACGACAGCGCGTGGCGGTTGTCCCAGGAATTGCCCTCGCAGGCGATGGGGCCGTGGATCAGGTGCGCCACGTCGGTGATCGGTTGCAACGAAATCTTGGCGCCGTCGAAAGCGCAGCCGCCCGCCGCCGCGCCGGGCGTCAAAGGCTTGGCGCAGCCTTTCTTGCGGTCTTTGGCGTCCTTGGCCTGGTTCTTGCCGCAGGCCGGTTCTTCCATAACGCTTTCGATGCGATTTTTCAGTGCGCTCATTGCGGCAGTTCCGACAAAGGTGACTCTTGCCGGGAGCTACTGCAATCCCCGTGCCACCTCCACACAACCAGAAAAAACCTTTACCGTACATTGCGTTAGAAAATCACACAAAATCCCTTGTCGGATTTGCTCAAGCGAATTGTCGGGTTTGCTACCAGGTTTCCGGGGGAACGCATCGACCTGGCACGGCAAAAAAGCGATCCGCGCCGGACATCAAGCGAAATTCTGGCATGATTTTTATCATCCCCGCATTGGTGTAAAATCTTTCAGGTTAAGCCAACTACCAGACCGAGAACCCAACATGAACCTACGCTCATCCGCTCGCCCCTATGCTCGCCTCTATGGCGCCCTCTCCATCCTGACCACGGCCCTGCTGGTCCTTCCGCCGGTCGCACAGGCAACCAGCACGCCGGACCGCAGCGGCAAGGAAGTCGTCGAAACCACCTGCATCACCTGCCATGGCCCCGGCAAGGACGGCGCCCCGCGCATCGGCAACCAGGCCGAATGGTCGAAGCACGCCGCGCAGGGCCTGAAAGCCATGACCGCCAACGCGATTACCGGCGTCCGCAAAATGCCCGCCCATGGCGGACAGGGAACCCTGACCGACCTGGAAATCAGCCGCGCGGTCGCCTACATGGTTAGCGAAGGCACCGCCGCCGACCCCAAGACGCCATATAGTTCGCCGCAACAGTGGAGCGGCGAGCAGATCGTCCAGGCGCGTTGCGGAAACTGCCATTCCACCGGACAGGGCGGTGCGCCGCGCACAGGCAATCTGGGCGAGTGGGTGCCGCGCCTGAAGGGCGGCCTGGACAACCTCGTCAAGTCTTCCATCCGTGGACACAATTCCATGCCCGCACGCGGCGGCCTCGACAACCTGAGCGACGCCGACATGAAGGCCGCCATCTCCTACATGGCCAACCTGACGCCTCCCAGCGGCAAGAAATAAATTTCGCGCATTCGGATCGCACGCCATGAAAACGCTCCACATTGACAATGCCGCCGCCGATTTCAGCGCCGCCATGCGGCTTGCCCGCGACACCGCCGACCGCGAACTTGGCGAAAACATGCTGCTTTCCTGGTACGACCGCGAACGCGACCTGGAATCCCCGCGCGGCGCCAGCGAATGTCACGAAGGCTGCCCGGTGAAGGGCTACTGGGATTACGCGCAGAACCGCGGCGGCACGCTGGCGGTGAATATCGACCAGGGGCGCTTCGTGTTCTGCTTTCAGCCGCTGGAAGCGGTGTAGTCTGCCGGTAACCGCAGCCGGCACAATCCGCCTTTGTCCGGGAAGGGGTTTCCAGTAGAGTATCGGGTTTGGCAATACCCATTCAAATACCGCCAGCCCATGTTTGAACAAGCTTTCAAGAATATCGACGCTGACCTGCGCAACGAAGCGGGTTGCACCACGGAACTCGATTACACCGAGCAGACATCCTGGCTGCTGTTCCTCAAGTACCTCGACGGGCTGGAGCAGGACAAAGCTCGGTGAGCCTGCGCAAGCTGCTGCTGGAGTCGTGCAACCTGCACACCGTCCTCGACTGCCCCGGCGGCACGTTTCAGGGCGCGGGCGTCAAGACCGTGGTGCTGTTCTTCGAGAAGGGAACGCCAACGCGCAAGGTCTGGTACTACCAGCTCGCCCCCGGCCGCAACCTGGGCAAGACCAACCCGCTCAACGACGATGATCTGGCCGAGTTTGTCGAATTGCAAAAAACCCAGGCCGACTCGCCGAAAAGCTGGAGCGTCGATGCCGCAACGATTGATAACGCGACCTACGACCTCTCGGTGAAGAACCCCAACGGCGGCGAAGCAGTCATTCACCGCAGCCCTCAGGAAATCATGGACGAGATCGCCGCGCTGGATGCCGAGAGCGCGGAGGTGCTGGCGAGTATTCGGAGCCTGCTATGAAACGTTCTGGCGTCACCCCGAAGAGCGAAGACAATCTCTACCGGCACATCCGCGAACTGGTCATTGCAGCGCGGCAGACGGTTGCCCGGGGTGTGGACCTGGTACAGGTGCGGACCAACTTCGAGATCGGCCGGCACATTGTCGACCATGAGCAGCAAGGCGAGCATCGTGCGGCGTATGGAAGAGAGGTCATCAAGCAGTTGGCGGAGCGACTGGCCAGCGAATTTGGTGATGGCTTTTCCGCCCGCAACCTGGCGTCGATGCGCACGTTTTTCCTGTGCTATTCAGATCGGTGTCCAAATTTGCAGACGCTGTCTGCCAAATCACCCGCCCCGGCCACATCCATCGATCTCGTCGAATTCGACGGGATTAAAAAAGTAGCCTGCCTCAATAGTTTTTCCCTGACCCCCAAGCAATGGATTGAACGCACCGGCGAGATCGGGATCATTTCCAAAGCTGGCCGATATGGCGGCACCTATGCCCACAAAGACATTGCCTTCGAATTCGCCGCCTGGGTGTCGGTCGAATTACGCCAGTTGAACCAGATTGTGATTGGGCAACTGCGGATTCTTGCGGATGCGGGGAACTTGCCGGCATTGGCGGCGGGTAAAGCGGACGAGATGCGATGAAGGCGGAGTGGCAGGCCAAACCGTTCGAGGGCTGCATCGAGAAGGTCACCTATACGACCAAGATTCAGCGCAAGGACTTCCTGGATGCCGGTACTTTCCCGGTCGTATCGCAAGAGGATGCCTTCATCAACGGTCATTGGGACGGCGAGGAGGATGTTTTTCGAGTTGAAACGCCACTTGTGGTCTTTGGTGACCACACCAAGGTTCTGAAGTACGTCGATTTTGATTTTGTCCTTGGAGCAGATGGCGTCAAGCTGTTGCTGCCGAAAGAGTTTCTTGTTCCGAAGTTCTTCTACTACCAGTTGCAGACCGCAAAACTTGAATCCCTTGGGTATGCACGGCATTACAAGCTGCTCAAGGAATTGGATATCAATTACCCCAACAGAACCGAACAGCACCGCATCGTCGCCATCCTCGACGAAGCCTTCGACGGCATCGCCACCGCCAAAGCCAACGCCGAAAAGAACCTCCAGAACGCCCGCGCCTTGTTTGAAAGCTACCTGCAATCCGTTTTCACGGAGCGGGGTGATGGGTGGGTGGAGAAGCGACTGCAAGACGTTTGCGAGAAGATCACGGACGGAACCCATCAGACGCCAAAGTACTTTGATGAAGGCGTGGTCTTTCTGTCGTCAAGAAACGTGACAAGTGGAAAGATCGACTGGGACAACATCAAGTACATCGACACAAAGCAGCATCTTGAAATGCACAAACGTGTTGCGCCACGGGTTGGTGACATTCTTTTGGCAAAGAATGGAACAACAGGCGTAGCGGCAATCGTAGATCGGGATGTGGTATTCGACATTTACGTCAGTCTTGCTTTGCTTCGGTCTCTTGGCGAAGTGCAGCCACAGCTCTTGCTGTACTTCATAAACTCACCTGCCGCGAAGCATCAATTCAACAAAAGGTTAAAAGGCGTCGGCGTTCCGAACCTTCATTTGCAAGAGATTCGGGAGGTAGTGATTGGCTTTCCACGCGACCTGAACAAGCAGGACGAAATCGTTGATCAGTTGGATTTGTTGGGCACCGAAGTTTGTCGCCTCGAATCCCTCTACCAGCAAAAGCTGGCCGCCCTCGACGATCTGAAAAAATCCCTCCTGCACCAAGCCTTCTCCGGCCAACTCTAGGAAATACGCCATGTCCATTCAGCCCGCCTTTTTCGAGACTCAAGTCATCCGCCGCGTCTATGACGAGGAAACCGAAACCTGGTGGTTCTCTGTAGTCGACATCATGCAGGTGCTGACCCAACAGCCGGACTACCAAACGGCACGCAAATACTGGAACAAGTTAAAAGAGCGTCTTGCCAAGGAAGGCAGTCAGTCGGTGACAGATTGTCACCGACTGAAATTGACCGCAAGGACTATTTCACGATCTACGACTTCGTGAAGGCGCACCATCATTTCAGCGACCCGGAATGGGATGGGGAGCCGATAGAGCCGGAGGTTTGTGAGAAGTGCCAGCACATGCCCTGTGTCTGCATCAAGAAGCCGCCGCCGGCCTGTTACCTGTGCGGCAAATCGCCCTGCCAATGCGCTAAAGACCCTTGCCGGAAGTGCGGCCAGCGGCCCTGCGTGTGCAAGAAGAAGGCGAAGATACAACTGGCGGACGGCAAGTCGCGCTCGATCCAGCACATGGCGGTCACCAGCTTCTGGCACCCGGACGGCACCCCGATGTCGGCGCAGCAGTTCATGGAGGCGCTCTTCGGCAAGCTGCCCGACTTTTTCAAGGGTGAAGACGAACTGCGGGCGATATGGAGCGCACCCGATACGCGCCGGAAGTTGCTGGAGGGATTGACCGAGAAAGGCTTCGGCAAGGATCAACTGGCCGAAATGCAGAAGATCATCGACGCCGAGAAGAGCGACCTGTTCGACGTGCTGGCGCATGTGGCCTATGCCCTGGAGCCGCTGACCCGCGAGGAACGGGCGGATCGGGCCATGGCGGTCATCAGCGGGAACTTCAGTCCGAAGCAGAAGGTGTTCCTCGACTTTGTACTGTCGCACTATGTGGCGCTTGGGGTCGAGGAACTGGATCAGACGAAGCTGACGCCGCTTTTGAAACTGAAGTACCACGATTCAATCCCGGATGCGGTGGCTGATCTTGGCCGGCCGGACGAGATCGGGAGGGTGTTTAGTGGGTTTCAGCGGTTCTTGTATGTAGAGCCGGCGTAGCGATGGCGCGGGGCTTGCTGTTTCTGGTGCAAGCCCCGTGACCGAACGGCGAGTGGGCAAACGGACGGCCGCGGCGGCGGCTTCCCGCATTCCCGGCACCTGCATATATAATGCGGGTTTTTGCCCCACGCCGACCATGCTTCCCCGCCTTCCCCTTCCCCTGCCGGGGCAACGCCAGCGCCTCCCCTTCCTGCACGGCTCGGCGGATGCGCTGGAACTGGCACAGATTGCCGCGCAGGCCAAACCGCTGGTGGTCATCACCGCCGCCGCGCTGGATGCGCAACGCCTGCTGGAAGAAATCCGCTATTTTTCTCCGGCGCTGGCGGTGCACCTGCTGCCGGACTGGGAAACCCTCCCTTACGACCCGCTTTCGCCGCACCAGGATCTGGTTTCCGAGCGCCTGGCGACGCTGTACCAGATTTCGCGCAACGCCTGCGACGTGGTCATCGTCCCCGCCACCACTGCGCTGTACCGCCTGCTGCCGCCGTCCTGGCTGGGCGGCCACACCTTTTTTCTCAAACAGGGCGGCAAGCTGGATGTCGACGGCCTGCGCGCCCAACTGGCGCTGGCCGGTTACGCGCACGTCAGCCAGGTGTTTTCGCCGGGCGAATTTTCGGTGCGCGGCGGGCTGATCGACCTGTTTCCCATGGGCAGTCCCCTGCCCTACCGCCTGGACCTGTTCGGCGACGAGATCGAGACCATCCGCACCTTCGACGTGGATACGCAGCGCAGCATCTACCCGGTGAAGGAAATCCGCCTGCTGCCGGCACGCGAGTTTCCGCTGGACGAAGCCGGGCAAACCACTTTCCGCCGCAACTTCCGCGAAAAGTTCGAGGGCGACCCGTCGAAATGCCGCCTGTACAAGGATGTCAGCCAGGGGCTGGCGCCTTCCGGGGTCGAGTATTACCTGCCGCTGTTTTTCGACGCCACCGCCACGCTCTTCGACTATCTGCCCAAGAATGCGACGCTATGCCTGCACCACGGGGTCGAGGAAGCGGCACAGAATTTCTGGCGCGACACGCAATCGCGCTACCGCCTGCTGAATGGCGACAAGGACCGCCCCCTGCTGCCGCCGGAGGAATTGTTCCTGCCGGTGGAGGCTTTCTTCGCCGCTTTGAAGCCCTACCCGCGCATCGAGATTTCCGCCGCCGCACAAGCAGAAAACGCCACGCAGGCCCTGCCCCCGCTACAGGTGGACCGCCGCGCCGACGAACCGCTGGAAAAGCTGCAATCCTTCGTCGCCGCCTTTGACGGGCGCATCCTGCTGGCCGCCGAAAGCATGGGGCGACGCGAAACCATCGCCCAGCTTCTCGCCGAACACGGCCTGAAGCCCGTGCCGTGCGACACCTGGGCGGATTTCCTGGCGGGCGGCGCCCAATTCATGCTCGGCGCCGCTCCACTGGGTGCGGGCTTCGCGGTTCCCGGCGTGCTGGCGGTGGTCACCGAGGGCGAGCTGTACGCCGCCCAGGTGCGCCAGGCGCGGCGGCGCGAGGCGCGCAAGACCAGCACGGAAAACCTGCTGCGCGACCTCTCCGAGGTCAAGGTGGGCGACCCGGTGGTGCACGAGCAGCACGGCATCGGGCGCTATCTCGGGCTGGTGAGCCTCGACCTGGGCGAGGGGGAAACCGAATTCCTGCACCTCGAATATGCCGGGGGCGACAAGCTCTATGTGCCGGTGGCGCAGCTGCACCTGATCGGGCGCTACAGCGGCGCCGCGCCGGAGTCTGCGCCGCTGCACCGCCTGGGCAGCGGGCAATGGGAAAAGGCGCGCAAGAAAGCGCTCAAACAGGTGCGCGACACCGCCGCCGAACTGCTGCACATCTACGCCCAGCGCGCCGCGCGCCAGGGCTATGTGTTCAACATCAAGCCGCACGATTACGAAGCGTTTGCCGCCGCCTTCGAATTCGAGGAAACGCCCGACCAGGCCGCCGCCATCCAGGCGGTGGTGGAGGACATGACCTCCGGCAAGCCGATGGACCGCCTGATCTGCGGCGACGTCGGTTTCGGCAAGACGGAAGTGGCCCTGCGCGCCGCCTTCATCGCGGTGGCCGACGGCAAGCAGGTGGCGATACTCGTGCCCACCACGCTGCTCGCCGAGCAGCACTTCCAGAATTTCTCCGACCGCTTCAGCGACTGGCCGGTGAAAATCGCCGAACTGTCGCGCTTCCGCTCCGCCAAGGAGCAGACGGAAGCGCTCAAGGGGCTGGCGGAAGGCCGCATCGACATCGTCATCGGCACCCACAAGCTGATCCAGAAGGAAGTGAAGTTCAAGAACCTGGGCCTGGTCATCATCGACGAAGAACACCGTTTCGGCGTGCGCCAGAAGGAGCAGTTCAAGGCCCTGCGCGCCGAGGTCGACGTGCTCACGCTCACCGCTACGCCGATACCGCGCACCCTGTCGATGTCGCTGGAGGGCTTGCGCGATTTTTCGGTGATCGCTACCGCGCCGCAAAAGCGCCTGTCCATCAAGACCTTCGTGCACCCCTATTCCGACGGCATCGTGCGCGAGGCGGTGCTGCGCGAACTCAAGCGCGGCGGCCAGGTGTATTTTCTGCACAACGAGGTGGACACCATCCAGAACATGCGCGAGCGCCTGGAAAAGCTCCTGCCCGAGGCGCGCATCGGCGTGGCGCACGGCCAGTTGCGCGAGCGCGACCTGGAACACGTGATGCGCGATTTCTACCACCAGCAATTCAACCTGCTGCTGTGCAGCACCATCATCGAAACCGGCATTGACATCCCCAGCGCCAACACCATCGTCATGCACCGCGCCGACAAGTTCGGGCTGGCGCAACTGCACCAGTTGCGCGGCCGGGTCGGACGCTCGCACCACCAGGCTTATGCCTACCTGCTGACGCCGGAACTGGAGGCGCTGACGCCGCAGGCGAAAAAGCGCCTGGAAGCCATCCAGATGCTGGAAGACCTGGGGGCGGGCTTTCACCTGGCGATGCACGACCTGGAAATCCGCGGCGCAGGGGAAATTCTCGGTGACTCGCAAAGCGGCGAACTGCACGAGGTCGGCTTCGCGCTCTACGCGGCGATGCTCAACCAGGCGGTGAAGGCGCTCAAGGAAGGACGCGAGCCGGACATCGAGCAGCCGCTGGGCGTGACCACCGAAATCAACCTGCACAGCCCGGCGCTCCTGCCCAACGACTATTGCGGCGACATCAACGAGCGCCTCACGCTCTACAAGCGCCTCGCCAACTGCGAAACCGCGGCGGAACTGGAAGCCCTGCACGAAGAACTGGTCGATCGCTTCAACCTGTTGCCGCCGCCCGCGCAAACCCTGCTCGACACGCACCGCCTGCGCATCCTCGCCAAGCCGCTGGGCATCGTCAAGATCGACGCCGGCGCGGACAGCCTGAAAGTGCAATTCCAACCCCAGCCGCCTATCGACCCCTTGAAGATCATCACCCTCATCCAGACGCGGCGCAATTTCAAGCTGAGCGGCCAGGACCGTCTCACCGTGCAGGCGGAAATGCCCACGCCGGAAAGCCGCGTGGCGCGCATACTGGGGCTGTTCAAGGAACTGGTGTCATGAGCAGGGCGCTTTCTGACACCAAGTGCTGAGAACGCATATACTTTTGGTCAGCACCTTATGACCTGCGGCTTTTATTGCTTTTTATCAAAAAATCTATAAATTATCCAAAGTTGAATAATTTAGGATAATCCGATGATCCACTACCCGCGCACAACGCTTGCCGAAGAACTGGTGGCGGCCTTGAATGGCAGGACCGTATTCAGTGACGCCCCGAATGGTCTTTTTCTCGCCGCTCCTCGCCGGACAGGCAAATCCACTTTTTTGCAGCAGGATTTGAAACCGATGCTGTAAGGGTAAGGGGTCTGCCCCCTTAATCGTTATTCTCTCAACATACGACCAAAGAGAATCACCTTACAAGTCTGCGAGATTTCTCTTGATAGGCAATTGCGTGCTGTATGCCAAGATCAATATTCAGCTCGCCATTCAACCACTGCATATCTTGCTCAGTAGTCTTGAACATGTACAAGCGATTGAGCACCATGATCTGAAGGAGTCGTGCTGCGACAAGGTCTTTTTCAACATCCTGGTGCAGCTGCTTTAGTTTTTGCCGTGGAATTGCCTTCGGGGAGTCCAGAATAATATTGAGCTCAATGAGCTTGAACGCGAGTGTTGGGTTCTTTTTTACAACCTCTCGTACATCCTCAGACAAGCTATCCGAATTTGCCGATTGCGCAGCTCGTAACACAAAAGCAAATGTAATGATCTGCACGAGGCTAGCGACAACCCTGCGCGCAATTGCCTTTCGTTCTTCCTCCTTATCGACCTTCCCTTTCCTAAGTAGTGCAGCATCAATCTCGGCTACAAGAGCATCAGGGTTCTTCTCAAGATAGCTGTAGAAGTCCCGGATTGCTCGTAGCGGGCCATTAAAAAGGTCTTCAAGTAAGTCGACCTTCCGCGTGCGCGGTATCTTGGCGTACTGATTCTTCAAGACTTGCCCAAGGATTTCCGTTGTCTTGAACAACATGGTCATTTGTGCGATGAGGCTTAACTCGGGAGTACTCTCTTCCATCGCCGATAGCCCATCATGTCCATCGTCAAGCTGATCCTGCATTTCATTGCGACGTTTCCGATGCTCAACTGGAGACTCGCCTGAATACGTTAACTTCGGCGCGTCCTCAATCAGTCGCTTAATTCCTGCGGTGTCTCCCTCGAATGTAACGGGGGCATGCGCCCTGAAAAGCCCGTGAAGTGATTCCGCAATCGAGTTGAGAACGAACTCGTCGGTAGAGTGATGCGCCAAAAATAGAACCGTATTGGCGTGATCACGGACATACAAATGTTGAGTACAGTGTCCAATGTAGGCTCGAACCTCCAAGTCAGAAAGATTCTGGCTCAGGTATTGCCCTTTCAGATAATAGTAGATGTACGGATACCTGAATTTGTATTCGTCACCGACTTGGCACAGCACCCTGGCAGCTAAAAGAACCTCAAGTCGCTGTGAAAATTCGACCGTTACCTGAGCCTGGTCACCAATCGCGATGTTCTTTGCTGCGCGGATGGTCAAATATCG
>CAZGOY010000052.1:0-20861 GCA_964527565.1 uncultured Sulfuricella sp.
GAGGTAGGCACGGTGAGCTTGTTCGAACCACGCTATCGCGCACATTGCAAAATCCTATTAGATTATTCGCCCCGGAGGGCATACATTTAACCGTGCGTTTCATTAACCGGAGGAAAAAGCCATGTCCGACAGCAAATGTCCGTTTGTACACAAAGCCGGGAGCGGTACGTCGAACCACGAGTGGTGGCCGAACCAGCTGCATCTCGAAATCCTGCACCAGCACACCCCCGAGTCCAGCCCGCTGGGCGAGGACTTCAACTACGCCGAGGAATTCAAGACCCTCGACTTGGCGGCCCTGAAGAAAGACCTCGCCGCCCTGATGACCGATTCGCAGGAGTGGTGGCCCGCGGATTACGGCCACTACGGCCCCTTTTTCATCCGCATGGCCTGGCACAGCGCGGGCACCTACCGCACCGGCGACGGGCGCGGCGGCGCGGGCCACGGCAACCAGCGTTTCGCCCCGCTCAACAGCTGGCCGGACAACGTCAACCTCGACAAGGCCCGCCGACTGCTGTGGCCGGTCAAGCAGAAATACGGCAGGAAAATCTCCTGGGCCGACCTCTACATTCTCGCGGGCAACGTCGCCATGGAATCGATGGGCTTCAAGACCTTCGGTTTCGGCGGCGGACGCGAGGACATCTGGGCGCCGGAGATCGACGTCTACTGGGGCAACGAAGAAAAGTGGCTGGACGACAAGACGCGCTATTCCGGCGAACACAAGCTCGAAAATCCGCTCGCCGCCGTGCAGATGGGCCTCATCTACGTCAACCCGGAAGGCCCCGGCGGCAACCCGGATCAGCTCGGCTCCGCCCGCGACGTGCGCGAGACTTTCGCGCGCATGGCGATGAACGACGAAGAGACGGTGGCGCTCACCTGCGGCGGCCACACCTTCGGCAAATGCCACGGCGCTGCTTCGGCCACGCACGTGGGGCCGGAGCCCGAGGCCGCGCCCATCGAGCAGATGGGCCTGGGCTGGAAGAACAGCTTCGGCAGCGGCAAGGGCGGCGACCAGATCGGCAGCGGCCTGGAAGGCTCGTGGACGCCGACCCCGACGAAGTGGGACCTGAGCTATCTCAACATGCTGTTCGACAACGACTGGGTGCTGACCAAGAGCCCGGCGGGCGCCTGGCAGTGGACGCCGAAACAGGCGACCGACAGCAATATGGCGCCGGCCGCGCACGATGCCGCGAAGAAGGTGCCGATCATCATGACCACCGCCGACATGGCGATGCGCATGGACCCGGCCTATGAAAAGATCGCGCGGCGCTTCCGCGACAACCCCGACGAGTTCGCCGACGCCTTCGCCCGCGCCTGGTTCAAGCTGACCCACCGCGATATGGGCCCCCGTGCATGCTACCTCGGCCCCGAAGTGCCCAGGGAGGAATTGCTCTGGCAAGACCCCATCCCCGCCGTCGATCACCCCCTGATCGGCGAGCAGGACATCGCCGCCCTCAAGGCCAAGGTACTGGCGTCCGGGCTGTCCGTCTCGGAACTGGTCTCGACCGCCTGGGCCTCGGCATCAACGTTTCGCGGCTCCGACAAGCGCGGCGGCGCCAACGGCGCGCGCATCCGCCTGGCGCCGCAGAAGGATTGGGAGGCCAACCAGCCCAAGCAACTGGCCAAGGTGCTCGGCAAGCTCGAAGACATCCAGAGCGAGTTCAACGCGAGCGGCAAGAAGGTCTCGCTGGCCGACCTGATCGTGCTGGCCGGCTGCGCCGGCGTCGAAGAGGCCGCCAGGAAAGCCGGCCATGCGACAACGGTGCCGTTCACGCCGGGCCGCATGGACGCCTCGCAGGAACAGACCGACGTGGGCTCTTTCTCAGTGCTCGAACCGTTCGCCGACGGCTTCCGCAACTACCAGAAGGCCCAGTACTCCGTCTCCGCCGAGGAACTGCTGCTCGACAAGGCGCAGTTGCTGACGCTCACCGCGCCCGAGATGACGGTGCTGGTCGGCGGCCTGCGCGCGCTGAACGCGAACGTCGGCCAGTCCAGGCACGGGGTTTTCACCAAGCGGTCGGAAACGCTCACCAACGACTTCTTCGTCAACCTGCTCGACATGGGTACGGAGTGGAAGGCCGTTTCGGACGCCGCGGACCTGTTCGAAGGGCGCGACCGCAAGAGCGGCGAAGTCAAATGGACCGGCACCCGCGTCGACCTGGTCTTCGGCTCGAACTCCCAACTCCGCGCCATCGCGGAAGCCTATGCGTGCAGCGACGCGCAGCAAGCGTTCGTGCGCGACTTCGTGGCGGCCTGGAACAAGGTGATGAACCTGGATCGCTTCGACCTTGTGTGATTCGGGAAGATAGGAACGGTAAACCCCCGGCCTTGCCGGGGGGCACTTAAATGTCGCCAGCCTGTCCACTTGCAACGTCTCCTTCCAACTTTTCAAACAATCACTAAAATCCTTACCGTCGCAAATTTCCATCATCAAGACCAGGCTCGTTAGTAATAACCAGTGTTGTCGCAAGTTGTCCTTGTGTATCAAGTGAATGGTAAACTCAGTTCTTAAGATCAATCCAAGAGCTGCATGCTGCCGCCAAACCATACATGGATAAACGGGACTTTTCAGAGCGCGACATCTGCACCAAGTTCATTACTCCGGCTATTCAGCAAGCGGGGTGGCAGCAGCACCAATTCCGCGAAGAAGTGGTGCTCACGGATGGTCGCGTCATGGTGCGCGGCAAATTGGCTGCCCGCATCAAAAATCCCGATGCCAAAGGCGGGCCGAAGCGTGCCGACTTTGTGCTCTATGCAAGACCCAACATTCCTATCGCGGTAGTCGAAGCCAAGCAGGCAAAATTTCAGGTGGGGCAGGGCATGCCGCAAGCTTTGCTTTATGCCGAAATGCTGGATGCCCCCTTTGCCATCAGCAGCAACGGCGACGGTTTTCTACTGCATGACCGCACCGGTCTGACGCAACCGGTAGAGCGAGAACTTCACCTCGGCGAATTCCCCACGCTGGACGATCTCTGGCCGCTATACCAACAATGGAAAGGGCTGGCTGCCCCCGCTGCGGTTCGGCTTATCGAGCAACCCTTTCACACCGACGGTAGCGGTCGAGAACCGCGCTATTACCAGCGCGTGGCGATTAACCGCGCCATCGAAGCCGTCGCCAAGGGGCAGCAGCGCGTGCTGCTGGTCATGGCAACCGGCACCGGCAAAACCTATACCGCGTTCCAGATCATCTGGCGCTTGTGGAAAGCCAAATCCAAAAAACGCATCCTGTTTCTGGCCGACCGCAATATTCTGGTAGACCAAACCATACAACAGGACTTCGCCCCCTTCGGTGAAGTGATGCACAAGGTCACCAACCGCGAGGTCAAGAAAAATTACGAGATATATCTGGCGCTTTACCAGGCCGTGACCGGCAAGGAAGACTGGAAACAAATCTACCGGCAGTTTCCGGCAGACTTCTTCGACCTGGTCGTCATCGACGAATGCCACCGTGGCAGCGCCGCCGAAGATTCCGCCTGGCGCGAAGTACTCGACTACTTCAACAGCGCCACCCATCTGGGGCTAACCGCCACGCCCAAGGAAAAGACGCAGTTTGACAAGAAGAAGCAAGTGCGGGTTATCGAAGACCCCGAATTCAACTACAAGTATTTCGGCGAACCCATCTACACCTATTCGCTCAAGCAAGGCATAGAGGACGGCTTCCTCGCCCCCTACAAAGTCATCCGCATCGCCACCGATGTCGATGCGCTGGGCTACACCCCCGAAAAAGGCAAGATCGACAAGCTCGGACAAGCGGTCGAACAACGCCAGTACAACACCAAGGATTTCGACCGCAATCTGGTTTTGGAAAAGCGCACCCAGCTCGTGGCCGGCAAGATATGGGAATACCTCAAGGCCACCGACCCCATGGCAAAAACCATCGTCTTCTGCGATGACCAGGACCACGCGGAGCGCATGCGCCAGGAACTGGTCAAGCTGATTCCCGCTGCGGCCAGCAACCGCCGCTACGTCATGCGCATCACCGGCGACGACAGCGAAGGCAAGGCGCAGCTCTCGTACTTCATCGACAACGACGAACCTTATCCCGTCATTGCCACCACCTCCAAGCTGCTCACCACGGGCGTTGATGCCAAGACCTGCAAGCTCATCGTGCTCGATCAAAACATCAACTCGATGACCGAGTTCAAGCAAATCATCGGTCGCGGCACCCGCCTGCGCGAGGACTACCAGAAGCTTTACTTCACCATCATGGATTTCAAGGGCGCGACGCGCCTGTTTGCCGACCCGGATTTTGATGGCGACCCGGTGGTGATCTACGAACCCAAGCCCGATGAACCCGTCGTGCCGCCGGACATCACCGAACCCCTTGGTGTTAGCGAGCCGGAACCGCCACCCTATGGTCCCGGCACCAATGGCGGTGACGCAGGTAGTAGCGGTGGCGGCGGAGAAGGTCGAATCAAATACGTCATCGGCGACGTGAACGTGCGCCTGGCGGTGGAGCGTTCGCAATACCTCGATGCCGACGGCAAGCTGATTACCGAAGACTACCGTGTCCTGCTCAAGGACGACATCAAGAAAGCCTTGCAAGCCGAGTTCGGCAACCTCACCGATTTCCTGCGCCGCTGGAACGCCGCCGAGCGCAAGCAAGCCGTGCTGGAAGAACTGGCCGAACATGGCGTGCCGCTACAGATATTGCAACAAGCCGTGGCTAATGGCAGCGAGCTGGACGCCTTCGACCTTGTCGCCCATGTCGCCTTCGACCAGAAGCCGCTCACCCGCCGCGAGCGCGCCAACAACGTCAAAAAGCACAACGTGTTCGGCAAATATGGCGAACAGGCGCGTGCCGTGCTGGAGGCCCTGCTCGAAAAATTCGCCGACCACGGCGTGCAGGACATCGAAGATGCCAAAGTGCTGGAGTTGCCGCCCTTCGACCAGTTCGGCAGCAAAACCCAAATCCGGCGCGGCATCTTTGGCGGCGTCGAGCAATACACCCGTGCCGTGCATGAGCTCGAACAAGCGCTCTACGACAGCCCCAACCAAAAACAAGCCTGACCAACGAGCAAAACGATATGAACCTCAGCAGCACCATCAAATCCATCCAGGACATCATGCGCAAGGACGACGGTGTCGATGGCGATGCCCAAAGACTCGGCCAGCTCACCTGGATGCTTTTTCTTAAAGTCTTCGACCAGCGCGAAGACGATTGGGAAGGGGATGCCCAAGAGCGGGGTGAAACCTATGTCTCCCCACTGGAAGCCAAATTCCGCTGGCGCAACTGGGCCGCCTACGTACCCGGCAAAGACGGAAAAAAAGCACCGCAAAAGACGCCGACTGAAATCATCGGCTTCGTCAACAACGAACTGTTCCCCGCACTGAAGGAACTGAAAGCGGATGTAGAGCCCATCTACAATGTCATTCGAGAGGTCTTCCGGGACGCCAACAATTACATGAAGTCCGGCACCCAGATGCTGGCGGTGATCGAAAAACTGGAAGAGGCCATCAACTTCCACGAGTTCACAACGCGCTCGCAACTTGGGAAAGTTTACGAGCAATTGCTCAACGATCTGCGTGGTGCCGGGAACGCGGGCGAATTTTATACGCCGCGCGCCATCACCGAGTTCATGGTTGATCGCGTCAATCCCCAGCTCGGAAAAAACGAAAAAATCCTCGATCCCGCCTGCGGCACAGGGGGGTTCCTGACCGCAGCCATAGATCATCTCAGGCAACAGCGCAAAATAGCCGAAGACGAACACAGACTGCAAATCCTGGTGCGCGGCATTGAAAAAAAACAACTGCCGCACCTGCTGTGTACCACCAACATGCTACTACATGGCATAGACGTACCCAGCCAGATCGAACACAAAAACACGCTGGGCAAAGGCTGGAACGAGTGGAGCGCCAACGACAAGGTCGATTGCATCATCACCAACCCGCCGTTTGGCGGCTACGAAGACAATATTGCGGGCAGCGATTACCCGCCGGACCTGCGCACCCGCGAAACCGCCGACATGTTCATGGCGCTCATCATCAAAAAGTTGCTGAAAGAAAATGGCCGCGCTGCCGTGGTGCTGCCCGATGGTTTTTTGTTCGGTGACGGCATCAAAGGCACGCTGAAAAAATTGCTGCTGCGCGACTGCAAACTGCACACCATCGTCCGTCTGCCCAAGGGCGTATTCGCCCCTTACACCACCATCAAAACCAACCTGCTGTTCTTTACCAAGGGTGAAAGGGTGGACGACGGCAGCGATCATTTTCACACCGATACCATCTGGTTCTACGAGCATCCCTACCCGGCGGGCTACAAAAGTTATTCCAAAACCAAGCCCATCCGTTTTGAGGAGTTCGCACCGATTCAAGCGTGGTGGGGCAATGAGGAAAATAATTTCGCCGAGCGCGAGGAAAGCGAACGAGCCTGGAAGGTCGATTTCAAAAGCAAACGCGAACAGGCCGAGGCTGTTGCCGCACCGCACTGGCAACGCGCCGAAGCGCTGAACAACGCCGCCGCCAAGCTGGAAGGCGAAGCCAGCGACTTGCGCAAAAGTCTGGTCGGCACACTGGATGCCGCCCACCGCGAAACAGTCGAACTCCAGATTGCCGGCCTGCGCGCACAGGCCGAACCGCTGCGCCTGCAAGCCCGCGACGCCCAAGCCGCAGGCGACCGCCTCTACTGGCCGATCTTCAATCTGGACTTGCCCAATCAGCGCGCCCCCCAGGAAGAAACCCACGACCCCGACGTGCTGCTGGAAAAATACAAAAAACTGCTGGGCGAAATCGAGGAAACCGAAAACCAGCTCAAAAGCGAACTGGCCGCCGCGCTGGCGCACCACTTCAGCCCGGAGGCTGCCGCATGAAGTCCGCGCTGCCGGAGAGCGCCGCGCCGCAACTGCTGGGTGACATCCGCCAACTGATCGAAGCCAGCCGCGCCGAACTGGCTGTCGCCGTCAACAGTGCTTTGACCCAACTCTACTGGAGCATCGGCCAACGTATCCGTACCGAAGTGCTGCAAGGCGAACGCGCCGCCTACGGCGAGCAAATTGTCTCCGCACTGGCTAGACAATTGGAAGCCGACTACGGGCGAGGCTTCTCCGGCAAGAACCTGCGCCACATGCTGCGTTTCGCCGAAGCCATCCCCTCGGAGGAAATTGTCTCCGCAGTGCGGAGACAATTGAGCTGGACGCACATCAAAACCCTGATCTACATCGACGACCCGCTCAAGCGCGACTTCTACCTGCAAATGTGCCAGCAAGAACGCTGGAGCACCCGCACCCTGCAACAGCGGCTCGATTCCATGCTATTCGAGCGCACTGCGCTGTCGCGCCAGCCCGACGAACTACTGGCGCAGGAACTCGCCATCCTGCGCGAGCTGGAAGATTTCCTGTTGGAACTGGGCGCGGGTTTCACCTTCGTCGCCCGCCAGAAACGCCTCCAGATCGACAACGACGACTTCTACATCGACCTGCTGCTCTACAACCGCCGCCTCAAGCGCCTGGTCGCCATCGACCTCAAACTCGGCGATTTCAAAGCCGCCGACAAAGGCCAGATGGAGCTCTACCTGCGCTGGCTCGCCAAACACGAACAGGAAGCCGGCGAGGCTGCACCTCTCGGCATCATCCTGTGCAGCGGCAAAAAACAGGAACAGATCGAACTGCTGGAACTGGATGCCAGCGGCATCCACGTCGCCGAATACCTCACCAGCCTGCCGCCCAAGGAAGTGCTGCAACAAAAGCTGCACGAAGCCATCGCCCGCTCCCGCGCGCGGCTGGACAACCGCAACGAGGAACAAGCCTAATGGACGCACAGCAGTTTTTGGCGGAGTTCGGGCATATTGCGAATGCGCCGGGGGGCGTGGCGAAGTTGCGGGAGATGATTCTTGATTTGGCAATCAGAGGGGAGTTGCTTTCCTCTTCTGCGAGCGCTTCGGATGCTCGCGTACTATTGTCTGAAATTGAGAACTTTCGAATAGATTTGATTAGGTCTGGAAAGTTAAGGCGACCAACCCCATTGCCAGAAATTAGTGCTTCAGAGCTTGCATTCCAACTCCCGGCAAATTGGGCTTTTGAACGGCTCGGTAATGTTTGCGAAATTGTTCGGGGAGTTACTTTCTCATCCTCTAAAAAGCAGACGACACGCTCCACTGATTCAGTGGTTTGCCTTCGCACCAGTAATGTCCAAGCGGAAATCGATTGGGACGATTTGATTTTCATTGACCCGCAATTGGTGGGGAGGGATGACCAGTGGGTCGAAAAAGGCGACACCATGATCTCAATGGCAAATAGCTATGAGCTCGTCGGCAAAGTGGCCTTGGTACGAAAAGTAAAAGAGCGAGCAACATTCGGCGGATTTATCGCCGCCGTTCGCCCGCATGTCCTAGAGCCTGAGTACATCTATCTCATGCTGCGCAGCCCTTATATGCAATCAAGGATGCGCGTTACCGCAAGCCAGACAACCAATATCGCCAATATCTCACTGGGTGGAATGCGGCCAATACCAACTCCCATTCCGCCCAAGGAAGAACAATCCCGCATCGTCGCAAAAGTCGATGAGCTGATGGCCTTGTGCGACACGCTGGAAGCGCAGCAGCAAGCGCGCCGCAAGCTGCAAAACAATCTAAGGCTGTCCACCCTGCAAACCGTCGCCGCCGCCAGCAGTCCGCACGAACTGCAAGCCGCCTGGTCGCGCCTTTCCGACAACTTCGGAAGGCTTTTTCATGCGCCGGAGGATGTGGCTGATCTCAGAAAGATGATCGCCGAACTCGCAATCTGTGGTGCGCTTGATGCGTTGAGTGAACCAACCGATATAACAACAGTTGATGTCTATTTGGCTGATCTGGCAAGCAAGAAGTCGGGCAAAAGATTTGCCAAATCCACCCAGACGGAAGAGGAAATCTCACTGCCGAATGGATGGCGCTGGGTTCTCTTGGAAGAGTTACTGGCGGACTCCGAATCAGGATGGAGCCCCAAATGTGATGCAGAGCCACGGCGCAACGGAGAATGGGGTGTGCTAAAAGTTAGCGCGGTGACATGGGGCGTCTTCAAGCCCGAAGAAAACAAGCGTTTGCCTTCATCGCTTGAATCCAGACCTGAGTGCGAAGTGAAACCAGGCGACTTCATGTTATCCCGCGCCAACACGGCAGAGCTTGTTGCTCGCAGCGTTATCGCCCCAGATGACTGCCCCGAGAAGCTATTGATGAGCGACAAAATTGTTCGCCTCAAATTCCTGGATGACAAGCTCAAACCGTGGGTAAATTTGGTTAACAATTCGGATTTGGCGCGCGCGTATTACAAGGCAAGAGCAACCGGCACCAGCGATTCAATGCGCAATGTTTCGCGTCAGGTCATTCACGAGCTACCCATCCCACTTCCCCCTATACAAGTGCAGGAGCGGGTATTACAGACCTTAAGTCGGTTGATGCGTATTTGCGATGAGCTGGAACGACAAGCGTCATCGCGTATGAAATTGAGTGCTCAACTTTCAACGACAGCCGTTTCCAGCATCACCGGCATCACCACCGCCCCCCAAGAGGAACCCATGAAAGCCCCGCAAACTGAACTGATTGCACCAGTGCGCCTGGGGCTAGCTCCCGACGTGAAAGACCACGCGCCGCTGGCTACCCTCCTTGCCCGCCACAACGGCGAGATGTCTGCCAAGGATTTGTGGCAGCGCTTCGGCGGCGAGATCGATGCGTTTTACGCGCAACTGAAAACCGAGGTGGCGCACGGCTGGATATGTGAGCCTGCCGGGGCGGAGATGCGCGAAGTGGAGACGGGCTGATGCCGACCTGCTGGATCATCGCCGGGCCGAACGGGGCGGGCAAGACAACCTTTGCGCTGGAATATTTGCCCGCTGTGGCTCTCTGCCGGCGTTTTATCAATGCGGATCTGATTGCCGCCGGGCTGTCGCCGCTGGCGCCCGAACAGCAGTTGCGCGCTGCCAGCCGCTTGTTCCTGCGCGAAATCGAAGACTGCATCGATGCCCGGCAAGACTTTGCCTTTGAGACGACGCTCGCTGGGCGGTCGTACCTCAAACTCCTTCAACGCTTGCAGGCGCAGGCGTGGCGCGTAGAGCTGATCTACCTGGCGCTGCCGAGCACTGAAATGTCACGTCTGCGTGTGGCGGAGCGTGTCGCGCACGGTGGACACGACATTCCTGCGGACGATATTGTGCGGCGCTTTCCGCGCAGCCTGCACAACCTTTTTCATCTGTTCGCTGCGCAAGTCCACCAGACACGTTGCTTCATGAACAGTGGCGAAATTCCCGGGCTGGTGTTTCAGCAGAACGGTGCGCAACGTGTAATATTTCACCCTGAATTTTTCGAGTTGTTGTTAAAGGAGGCACAGCCATGAGCGTTCAGCTCCATCCCACCCCCAGCCCCGACACGCAAGCCATGCTCGACTGCCTGCGTCTGGCCGTTGAGAAGACGCTGGAGCGCAAGCGGCGGCTCGGGCAGTACGTGGTGCAATGGTCGGGCAAGGCCCCGGTTGCCGTGGGGGGGGATGCGCCTATTGCGTCACAACCCAAGCTCGGCTAGCAACAATCAATCATCATGCACCTGCAACGAATCAAAATCCGTGACTTCAAGAATCTGAAGGATGTCGAGATTCATTTCAGAGAGATGTTTGAGCGCGGGCCGAATGACCCGCCCGCGCAAGCCGCCAAGCCCATCCGCAGCCATGCGCTGATCGGGCAGAACGGCACGGGCAAGTCCAACCTGATCGAGGCGCTGATTACGATTTTCCGCGACATCGACCTGAATCGCGACGCAGCTTTCGATTACACCCTTGAATACAGCATCCGGGGTCATGTGGTGCGGATTCAGGCCGACGTAAAAAAGCAGAAACGTCCTTTCGTCTGGGTGGATGGCGATAAGGTGTCACAAGATTACCTGACGAAGAATGATCCGCCCGATCATGTTCCAAGGGATGAGCGGCGCGGGCCACGTTTGCTTCCTGCGCATGTTTTTGCCTACTACTCTGGGCGCAACGAGCGAATCGAGGAACTCTTTCAGGAGCATCAGCGTCGCTTTATTGATCGCCAGGAAATTACAACGGATGAGGTACTTTCCGGCGAAACACTCGAAAACTTTCCCAGGCAAGACGAGCTGTTTGCACTTGAAGTGCAGTTGAGGAAGTTTGAAGGAATAAATGAAGAGGAGATGACAAAAGAGGAAAGGGCCGTGTTTCAAAATATTCATAGCGAGCTCTCACCACTTCAAGATGCGAAAGCTCAATGGTTGAAGGGCGCAGAACGCCGACAACAGACCTGATAGACGAGGTGCGCATCACCGTGAAAAAACGCGACGAACAGGGGAATAAGGTGAGTTTCACCCAACTTTCCGAGGGCGAGTTGCAGATGCTCACCGTGCTGGGCCTGATGCGCATCACGCGCGAAGACCATTGCCTGTTCTTGCTCGACGAGCCGGACACGCACCTGAACCCGATCTGGAAGTTGCGTTACTTCGACGACATCGAGGGTGTGCTCGGGAATGTACATGACAGCGCTGGGTTTGGTGGCAGTGGCTTTGGTGAAGGCCCATTTGATGCTAATTCTGGCCAGTCGCAAATCCTCATTACCACCCACGACCCGCTGATGGTGGGCAGCCTCAAGCGCGAGCAGGTGCATATCCTGCGCCGCGATGGCGAGCGCACGGTAGTGGATGTGCCGGATGAGAATCCGCAGGGGATGGGGGTGACGGGGCTGCTCAAAAGTGAGCTGTTCGGCCTGTCGTCTACGTTGGATATTGAAACCGAACGCCGCCTGTTCCGCCGCAATGAGTTGTTTGTGAAACAGCCGCGCACCGGCGAAGAAGATGCCGAACTTAGCCGTTTGAGTGCCGAGTTGGCCGACTTGGGGTTTTCCACCGCCGATTTTCGCGACCCGGACTATGCGCTGTTCGTGCGCAAAATGGCGCAGCATCGCAAGTTTAGAAAGCCCGTGTTAACCGCAGAAGAGCAGGTCGAGCAAGACGCTATTGCAGCGCAAATCATCGACGAGATATTGCGCGAGGAGGATGGGCAGTGATCTGGATCGATCTGGAAAACAAGCTGCCCACCGACACGGATATTTCTGGCTGGACACCGTGGACACAGGAGAAGTGGGATGCGTGGCAGGCCAAATCTCAGCAATTGGCGGGCGACTTGGCTGCGTTGGATACGGCTGGAAAGCGTGAGGAGCGCAACGCGTTGATCGATGCCAACAGTGCTCACTGGGGGGCGCTGAAAGAGTGGCTACAGGCATTGTCCGCCGGGAAATGCTGGTTTTCCGAAGTGCGTGAGCTCTACTCGCACTACGACGTGGAGCACTTTCGACCAAAGAAAGAAGCCAAGTCCCTTGATGATGCAGAGCGAGATGGCTACTGGTGGCTGGCTTTCGATTACATGAACTTCCGTTTGTGCGGCAATGTCGGCAATCGAAAGAAAGGCGGCTGGTTTCCGCTGAAGGAGGGGTCGCTATGCTCGACTTACGCACAACCCTGTGAGGAGTCCGAAACGTGCTACTTACTCGACCCAATTGACGACGATGATGTGGCGCTGCTTGCCTTCGATGAAGAAGGCAAGGTCATTCCGATGCCGGGTATTACTGCGTGGGAACAAGCGCGCGTCCTTGAGACGGTCAAGCGGCTTAAGCTCAATGAACATGTGCCGCTGGCCGAGGCACGCCGCAAGGTCTGGCAAAAAGTGGATAAATTGATCGATGACTTCACCGCTGCAAAGGCTCGTTGCGGTACCGGCAATAATCCGGCAGCCAAGGGAGAGCTGCGCCGGGTACGCGCCGGTGTGCGCGAGATGACC
Source organism: uncultured Sulfuricella sp. (assembly GCA_964527565.1). Taxonomy (GTDB): domain Bacteria; phylum Pseudomonadota; class Gammaproteobacteria; order Burkholderiales; family Sulfuricellaceae; genus JAGXQV01. The sequence continues at coordinate 12,744 of CAZGOY010000052.1, forward strand.
GACCCTGCTGCGGAGTTGTCGGCCGTCGCCAAATGGTGCGTGCTATTCCGAAACGATCCTGGTCTTTCAAGATTGGTCGCTTAGCCAATTTGTAATAGTGATTTTCGTGAGCCGACAGAACAGGCTGGCGGTTTAGGTTGTAAGGGGGTATTCCGATAGCCGGTCAGCAAGAAACCCGTACCCTGCGATCAGACCGATGCCAATATTGCAAGCGAACCATACCGATTGAGGTAATTGAATGGTGGACATGCAACTTTTCGGAAAAAATCCGGCTATTCAAGGGAGAATTTGAGCGGCTTTCAGCCGAATTGGCCGGTTCATATAAAAACGTCGAGGCCACCACGGCGGAAGCCGAGATTGCCGAAGCCATTGCCGCCGTCAGGAAACATTGAATGCGCGTGGTTCTGAACAGCAATGTTTTCACCTGCTTTGCCTGGCTGGAGAATACCCAATTTGTTCACCCACCGAGTTTGTTTCCAGAATTTTTCATGCTTGATGCTGCGGCGCCTGTTTATCCTGCAACCTTTGCCGACAGGAACAACAGCAACGGATTATCCGGCGACACCGCAAAGCCGAAACGCTGGTAATACCCTGCCGCCTGCTCATCCAACGCATCGACGAACAAGCCGATCCCGCCCGCCTCGCTGTAGATACGCCGCGCCCGCGTCAGGGCATCCACCAGCAGCAGTTCGCCCAGCCCCTTGCCCTGATATTGCTTATCGACAGCCAGCCGCCCCAGCCGCACGCCGGGTATGCGGCGCGGCAGCTTCTTGCGCCAGGCTTCCGGCAGATGCCGGTTCTCCAGTTCGGCCAGCGTCAGCGCGTAATAGCCGCAGATGCGGGCTGGCGCTTCTTCGCGAATGGCGACGAAGGTTTTCGACAGGCCCTTGTCCTGATGCTGGCCGGCGACCTGCCGCAGCCAGTCGTTCAGTTCCTGGCGGCCGCAGTCGAACGCCCGCCGCTCATGGTTCCCAGTTAAAGGCTGTAGCTGCATCATCTTGCCTGGCTTGCTGGTAACGCTTCAGGGCGGCCTTCAGCTTGGCATTCGGCTCGGGCGGGTTTTCCGTCAGGTCGAGCAACCAGTTCCAGTCGCGAGGGCTAAGGCGGATAACCTCTTCCCGCTCGATGACTTCCTGGGCCTCTTTCAGCGCGGCCTGCACCAGAAACTGATTGACCGTGGCGCCCGTCAGTTCGGCGGCACGGCACAGGGTTTCATACACCTCGTGGGGTACGCGGGCGCCGATACGGTCCTGTTTGGCAATGGTGGTTCCCATCATCACCTCCTGTGTTGATTTGAGTGCTCAGTGTAGCACTGTCGCCAAAATGGCGCCAACAAGATTCTGGGCATCACGATCAGGGCCGTGCTCTGTAATTCATCAACGCCTCGATGATCGCCCCCTTTGTTTTCCGATAGCCGGTCGACAAGAAACCCGTACCATGCGATCAGCCCGATGCTAATATACCAAGCGAACCATACCAATTGAGGTAATTAACATGATTAGAGAAGCTGCCGCAATGACTGTTCGCCAAAACCTTGGCGAACTGCTCAATGAAATCCAATACCGTCACGATCAAGTGGTGATTACCAAGGGCGGGAAACCCGTGGCAGCAATGGTGGACATGCAAATTTTCGAAAAAATCCGGCTGTTCAAGGGGGAATTCGAGCGGCTTTCAGCCGAATTGGCCAGCGCATATCAAGACGACGATGCAACCACAGCGGAAGCCGAGATTGCCGAAGCCATTGCCGCCGTCAGGAAAGACTGAATGCGCGTGGTTCTGGACAGCAATGTTTTCATTTCCGGTCTGATATTGCCGCAAAGCATTCCGGGCAAAATCCTTATCGCCTGGCGTAGCGGGCAATTCGATCTGGTTCTTTCCGAACCGATGCTGGGTGAAATCAGTAGGGTTCTATCCTATCCGAAGATCAGCCGCCGCATCGGCTGGGATGACGAAAAAATCGCCCGCTATATTGCCCTGCTGCGTTTCGAGGCTGCTATCGTCAGCATCGATGGCATAGCCGCAGACGTGCCGGGCGACCCCGACGACTCGCCTATTCTGGCCACACTCTTGGCGGGCAAGGCAGACTGCCTGGTATCCGGCGACGATCATCTGCTCTGCCTGGCTGGAGAATACCCAATTTGTTCACCCGCCGAGTTTGTTTCCAGAATTTTTCATGCTTGACGATGCTGCCTGCCCTTACACTCAGAATTTAATCTCCGGCTGCACCTGCATCACCTTGGAAATGCGTTGAAGCCCAGGTAGCGAGCCTATTCGCGATGGGATGCGTCCGCTTGATAGCCGAGTGGCCGCATGAAAATGTGACTACGCGCTTAAAACAGGCTATCCCAGGCATCCCGCTCCGCGCGGTAATGCATCAATGCCTCGACGATCTGCCGCTTGCGCCGGGCGCGGTGCTCGGCTGACTGGATTTGGCGCCAGGCCGTCGCCAACTCCGGCGAGTTTAGCCACCAGTGCCCGGCGTTGAAAACGAGGTCGTGCAGCGCGTAGATTGGGCACCCCGTGCCCAACAAATTCCATGCACGCCAATCAAACCAAGAGCGTCGGGCACAGCGTGCCGGACCTACGGTGCGGGCGGTCATGGCGCCGTCAACAAAAAGCATTGGCGCTGCGTTGAGGATTGGCTTTCAATCACCAGGAACCTTGCCATGAAGACTCTCGCGCCCGCTCTCTCCCTTATCGCTATTTTTGCTGTCGCTCCCACCTTTGCGGGGAGTGCCGTTGATGTCGCACCGCTACGCGCCGTTCCTGCCGAAAACGGGCTGTTCCGCGTGCAGGCGGAATTGAATAACCGCTCGGCGGATACCCGGCAGGTGTTTTACCGTTTTCGCTGGGTGGACAAGAATGGCTTCCCAGCGTGGGAGGACGAAGCCTGGAAACCGCTGACGGTGTACGGCATGCAGCGCTTGATGGTCAGCACCGTTTCGCCCTTGCCCGGCGTGCATTCCTATTCCATGGAAATTTTCGAGAAGCCGTAAATGGGCGGCGGCGGGTTTTCAATCCCGCCGTGGCATTCATGAGGGTTCAGCCACCCCGGCGCGGATGCTATTGTGGCGTGGGCGCGCGGCAGCCCAGCGGCAGGTAGTCGTTGGGGATGCTGGTGTTGTTCGCACCCTTCGCCACCATCTTGTCGGGGGCGCCCGCATTGCCGCAGACCCAGGTGACCGGTACGACCGGCGCGTCTTCCACCACGGCGGGACGCAGGCTGAGGATTTTATCCTTGATGAGATTGTGCGCGCTGTTGCCGAAGGTGATGTGGATCGCCCCTTCCGTGACCGTCACGGCGCGGATGTAGTTGTTGACGATCTTGTCGGCGGGCGGCAATTCGGCGGCGGCATTGTCGGGCGGGAGGGTTTGCGCGAGGCGCCACGCGGCGGCAACGGGCGTCTTGGCGATGTCGGCCAGGGGCAGGGCGGCGACGATCTGTTCCTTGATGATGCGATCCTGAAACGAAGGCACCGCCATGATCGCCAGGATGCCGATGACCACCACCACCACCATCATTTCCGTCAGGGTAAAGCCAGGTTGCCGCAGGGTCATTTTCAGCCTCGTCATGTCGTTGGTGGATGCGGGTCTCGGGGTGCCCAGCGCCGGGCGGCGTGTTCGTCGCTTTCGCGCGCATCGACCCAGCGCGCGCCATCGCCGGTTTGTTCCTTTTTCCAGAACGGCGCCTGGGTTTTCAGATAATCCATGATGAATTCGCAGGAGGCGAACGCTTCGCCGCGATGCGCGCCGCTGGTGGCGACCAGCACGATCTGGTCGGCCGGCTTGAGGGCGCCGACGCGGTGGATGACCAGCGCATCCAGGATGTTCCAGCGCTGCCGGGCTTGTGCGACGATATCTTCGAGCGCCTTTTCCGTCATGCCGGGGTAATGTTCCAGCGTCATTCCGGAAACCTGGGCGTCGTCGTTGAGGTCGCGCACCAGGCCGACGAAGCAGGCCACTGCGCCGATCCGCGTATCGCCGTAGCGTAGCGCGGCGATTTCCGCGCCGACATCGAAATCTTCGGTTTGTACGCGCACCGGCATTTCAGCCCCCCGTCACGGGCGGAAACAGCGCGACTTCATCGCCATCCGCCAGCGGCGTGGCGCCGGCGGCCATCGTCTGGTTGACCGCCAGCCGCACCGGTTTGCCGGGGGCCAGCTCTTCCTGCCAGACCCCGCCGCGGCTGCGCAGCCAATCGAGCAGGGCGGCGCTGTCGCCGACCGTTGGGGGCAGGTTGACCTGTTCCGATGAGATGCCGAAGGCCTCGCGCAAGCGGGCGAAGTAGAGCAGGGTAATCATAGCAGCCCTCCGAAAGGCAGGAAGGAAACGTTGTCTCCTTGCCGGATCGCGCAGCCTGCCGCGACATCAATCAGGCCGTCCGCCCAGACGCACGAAGTCAGCACGCCGGAACCCTGGTGCGGGTAGAGTTGCGCCATGGGGATGCCGTCCTCGCCCGGCGCCAGGCGGGCGCGCAGGAATTCGCGGCGCTTGGGGTCGGGCTTGGGCCAGTCGAAGGCGGCGCGCAAGGTCAGGCGCGGCGGCGCGACTTCGGCAACGCCCTGGCGCCGCAGGATGAAGGGGCGCACGAAAATGCAGAAGGTGGCGAATGCCGAAACCGGGTTGCCCGGCAGGCCGATGAAGGGTGTCCCGGCGACGCTGCCGAAAGCCAGCGGCTTGCCGGGCTTGACGGCGATTTTCCACAGGTCGATATGGCCAGTCTGTTCGACCGCTGCCTTGACGTGATCTTCCTCGCCCACGGATACGCCGCCGCTGGTGACGATCAGGTCGGCGCAGGCGGCGGCTTGTTCCAGCACCTTGACGGTGGCGGCCAGGTCGTCCGGGACGATGCCGAGGTCGATCACCTCACAGCCCAGCGCGGCCAGAAAGCCGCTCAGCACGAAGCGGTTGGAGTTGTAGATCTGGCCGGGTTGCAGCGGCTGGCCGGGCATGACGATTTCATCGCCGGTAAAGAAGGCGGCGACGCGCAACTTGCGGAAAACCGGCAGACGCGCCAGCCCGACGGAGGCGGCCAGCCCCATTTCCTGCGGGCGCAGGCGGATGCCGGGGGTGAGGAGTTGCGCGCCGCTACGGATGTCTTCTCCGGCGCGGCGGATGTTTTCTCCCGCCCTGGGGAGGATGTTGACGATCACCGTATCGCCTTCGGCGGCGCAATTCTCTTGCATGACCACCGCATCGCATCCTTGCGGAACCGGCGCGCCGGTAAAGATGCGCGCTGCCGTGCCGGTTTCCAGCGGCTGGCCGAGGCTGCCGGCGGGGATGCGCTGGGCCACGCGCAGGCGCGCGCCGGGGGCGGGCAGGTCGGCCATGCGCACCGCATAGCCGTCCATGGCGCTGTTGTCGAGCGGCGGCACGTCCACGCCGGAAAATTGCGCGGCGGCAAGCACGCGCCCCAGGGCACATTCCGTGGCGACGTGTTCCACGCCGTCCAGCGGGGCAGCGTGTTCCAGCAGGCGGGCGAGGGCTTCGTCCACTGAAAGTAAAGGTTTTCTTGTCGGGTTCATGCAGTCAGGCCTGTATGGTGCAAAATGAAAGCGGCGATGGGTTCCGGCTGGTTCAAGTCCAGCCAGGGCAGGGGGATGTCCGATGAGATGTCCGGCGGCGCATCCCCGGCAAGCGCCATGATATGCGGATCATCGGGAAACAAAAAGGACTTGCCGTTGGCGGCGCGATACACTTCCAGCTTGGGGAGGGTTTCCCGTTTGTAGCCTTCCACCAGCACCAGGTCGCATGGCGACAGGCGCGCCAGGTGTTGCGCCAGATCGGGTTCGGCGGCGTCGCGCAGTTCGTGCATCAGCGCCCAGCGTTTGCTGGATGCGACCAGCACCTCCCGGCAACCGGCCTGACGGTGGCGCCAGGAGTCCTTGCCGGGCTGGTCGATGTCGAAATCGTGATGGGTCTGCTTGATGAGCGACACCGCGAGGCCGCGCGCCGTGAAGAGCGGCAGCAGCTTCTCGATCAACGTGGTTTTGCCGGCGCCCGAGTAGCCGGCGAAGCCGAAAACCTTCGCCATTATTTGTCGCGCAGCAGGCGCTGTTTTTCGCGCTGCCACTCGCGTTCCTTTTCCGCCTCGCGCTTGTCGTGCTGTTTCTTGCCCTTGGCCAGCCCGATTTCCAGCTTGATGCGCCCGCGCACGTAGCGCATGTCGAGCGGCACCAGGGTGAAACCGGCGCGTTCCACCTTGCCGATCAGCTTGCTGATTTCCTCGGCATGCAGCAGCAGCTTGCGCGTGCGCACCGGGTCGGGGTTGATGTGCGTGGAAGCAGTGGGCAGCGGGCTGATATGGCAGCCGATGAGAAAAATCTCCCCGCTGCGGATAATCACGTAGGCTTCCTTGAGCTGCACGCGCCCGGCGCGGATGGCCTTCACTTCCCAGCCTTCGAGGGCCATACCGGCTTCGTACTTCTCTTCGATGAAGTAGTCGTGAAAGGCTTTTTTATTTTGGGCGATGCTCATGGATTCGGGGGGAGGCGTGAGTTTCTCGGGGAAATGCGGTATTTTAGCAGCTTTCTCGAACCCGAATCAGGATAGGCGGCGGCACGGCATGATGGTGGAAAAATCGGTATTGGTGGGTTATTCGGCGCAACGCATGTACGACTTGGTGGAGCGCGTCGAGGATTATCCCGCTTTCCTGCCCTGGTGCGGCGGCACCGAAGTGACGCGGCAAGGCGGCGACGCGGTGGTGGCTACGGTGCGCATCGACTATCGCGGTCTGAAGCAGCGCTTTGCCACGGAAAACACCCATCAGGCGCCGCGGCGCATCGACATGAAACTCAAGGAAGGCCCGTTCAGCCGCCTGGAAGGAAGCTGGCATTTCATCCCCCTGAACGAGACGGCGTGCAAGATCGAATTCAAGCTGCACTACCTGTTTTCAAGTAAAATCCTGGAAAAACTGGTCAGCCCGGTTTTCGATCACATCGCCAACAGTTTTGTCGATGCTTTTGTCAAACGTGCGGAAGAAATCTACGGGGCATCATGAGCAATGAAATTTCAGTGGAAGTGGTCTACGCGCTTCCCGAGCAACAAACCATCCTGACGGTCCGCGTGGCTGCCGACGCCACGGTGGCGCAGGCCATCGAGCGATCCGGTATCCTGAACAAATTTCCCGAACTTGACCCGGCCAGCCTGAAGGTCGGCATCTACGGCAAGGCGGTAAAGCTCGACAACGCGCTACGCGACCGCGACCGCGTCGAAATCTACCGTCCCCTGATCGCCGACCCCAAGGTGGCGCGCAAGAAGCGCACGGAAGGCGACGAAACCAAAAAAGAAGAGGCAGCCGAGGCTGCCTGATCGGGGGGCCGGGAAGTGTGATGACTTCCCGGTTTGTGACTGAATTAAATTACAGTTCGGCGGCGTGCTTGGACAGGTAGTCCGCCACGCCGTCGGTCGATGCCTTCATCCCCGCCTTGCCCTTGCTCCAGCCTGCCGGGCAGACTTCGCCATGCTGCTCGGTGAATTGCAGGGCATCGACCATGCGGATCATCTCATCGACGTTGCGCCCCAGCGGCAGGTTGTTCACCACCTGGTGCTGCACGGTGCCGGTCTTGTCGATCAGGAAGGAGCCGCGCAGGGCGACGGCTTCGCCCAGCAGCACGTCGTAGTCGCGGGCGATGGACTTGGAAAGGTCGGCTACCATCGGGAATTTCACCTGCCCCAGGCCGCCGTTGTTGACCGGGGTGTTCTTCCATGCCAGGTGGGTGAATTGTGAATCGACGCTGATGGCGATGACTTCGGTATTGCGGTCCTGGAATTCCTTCAGGCGGTGGTCGAAAGCGAGGATTTCCGAGGGGCACACGAAGGTGAAGTCGAGCGGGTAGAAAAACAGGACAGCGTATTTGTCCTTGATGTAGGTCTTCAGATTGAAGCTTTCGTTGATGCTGTTGTCGCCCATGACTGCCTTGGCGGTGAAATCGGGGGCGGGTTTGCCAACCAGAACGGCCATAATGATCTCCTTGGGTAAGTTTTGATTCGAGGGAAGTATTTAGAAGCTGTCTAAGAGATTGCCGCAAGTCATGGAGCTTGTCAATCCGTCCGGTTCGGCGCCCTAGTATTTTCCAATCCAAGTATGAGCCTGAAGAGGGTGAAGCAGGGAGTGGG
>CAZGOY010000053.1:0-20306 GCA_964527565.1 uncultured Sulfuricella sp.
ATCCCCGGTTGGAAATACGCACCTCGTTCAGGCTCATACCACGTTGGACAAGGCTGCCCTTCGTCAATTTCCCGCGATTTGATATAATGCCGCTTTGCTTGAAAGGCGTAACCGCATGCGTGTTCTTCAAAAGGCGCTGACCTTCGACGATGTTCTCCTGGTTCCCGCTCACTCCAACATTCTCCCCCGCGAAGTCAGTCTGGCAACCCAACTGACCCGCGACATCACCCTGAATATCCCGCTGGTTTCCGCCGCCATGGATACCGTGACCGAGGCGCGCCTGGCGATTGCCCTGGCACAGGAAGGCGGCATCGGCATCATCCACAAGAACATGAGCGCCGCCCAGCAGGCCGCCCAGGTAGCGCGCGTGAAGCGTTTCGAAAGCGGCGTGGTGAAGGACCCCATCACCATTTCCCCCCAGATGACGGTGCGCGACGTGCTGGTGCTGACGCGCCAGCACCGCATCTCCGGTTTGCCGGTGGTGGATGGCGGCAAGGTGGTGGGTATCGTCACCAACCGCGACCTGCGCTTCGAAACCAACCTCGATCAGCCCATCGGCAACATCATGACCCCGCGCGACAAGCTGATCACCGTCAAGGAAGGCGCTTCCCGCGAGGACGCCATGGCGCTGATGCACCAGTACCGCCTGGAGCGCGTTCTGGTGGTCAACGACGCCTTCGAACTGAAGGGGCTGATTACCGTCAAGGACATCCATAAATCCACCGAGCATCCGCTGGCCTGCAAGGATCAGCAGGGTCGCCTGCGCGCCGGAGCGGCGGTGGGCGTGGGCGAGGGTACCGAGGAACGCGTCGAAAAACTGGCGGAAGCCGGTGTTGACGTGATCGTGGTGGATACCGCCCATGGGCACTCGCAGGGCGTGCTGAGCCGCGTCCAGTGGGTGAAAAAGCATTTCCCGCAAGTGCAGGTGATCGGCGGCAACATCGCCACCGGCGGCGCCGCCCGCGCGCTGGTCGATCATGGCGCGGATGCGGTCAAGGTCGGCATCGGCCCCGGTTCCATCTGCACCACGCGCATCGTGGCCGGGGTCGGCGTGCCGCAAATCACCGCCATCGAGAATGTGGCGAAAGCGCTGGAAGGAAGCGGCGTGCCGCTGATCGGCGACGGCGGCATCCGCTATTCCGGCGACATCGCCAAGGCCATCGCGGCGGGCGCCAATTCCGTGATGCTGGGCGGCCTGTTCGGCGGCACCGAGGAAGCGCCGGGCGAAATCGAACTGTTCCAGGGGCGTTCCTACAAGTCCTATCGCGGCATGGGCAGCCTGGGCGCCATGCAGCAGGGCTCCAAGGACCGTTATTTCCAGGACAACGAAGCCAACGCCGACAAGCTGGTGCCGGAAGGCATCGAGGGCCGCGTCCCCTACAAGGGCAGCGTGCTGACGGTGATCCACCAGTTGATGGGCGGCCTGCGCTCCAGCATGGGCTACCTCGGTTGCAAGACCATCGGCGAAGTCCACGCCAGGGCCGAATTCGTCGAAATCAGCAGCGCCGGCATCCGCGAATCGCACGTCCACGACGTGCAGATCACCAAGGAAGCGCCGAATTATCATGTTGAGTGATGGCCGTGAGCGCCACATGGGGGTGAAACATGCAATGGGCTGATGTGATGGCGGATCGCTGCCTGAAGGACTTGCCTTACAAAATCGAACTCGATGAAAAGGGAAGGATTGTCATGAGCCCCGCTTCCAACCAGCATGGCAAATTGCAGGCTAAAACCGTACAGTTGCTCGCCCGCCTCCTGAATGCGGGGGAAATCGTGACGGAGTGTTCGGTCGGCACACATGTCGGTGTGAAAGTGGCGGATGTGGCTTGGCTTTCCCCGGATTTTTCCGTGCGGCACGGCAATGCGACGCCTTACCCGGAAGCACCCGACCTGTGCGTGGAGGTGCTTTCCCCTTCCAATTCCCCAGAAGAAATGACCGAGAAGATTCGTCTTTATCTGGGCTATGGTGCCAAGGAGGTTTGGTTGGTTGAGGACGACGGCCGCATCCGGGCGTTCGGCCCCGAAGGGGAACGCACGCAATCCGTGTTGCTGGGCATGGTCATCCCGGCACTTTGAAGTTTTAATTTTCTCGCGGCTGAACGGAAAAGCTCAGGGGCATACCCTGAAGGGCACAAGGGCCCCCTCCTACCGGCAAGGCCGCATTTTTATGAAATATTCGGGCTAAACCACTATGTCCCACCAGAAAATCCTCATCCTCGACTTCGGTTCCCAATACACCCAGTTGATCGCCCGCCGCGTGCGCGAATGCAACGTCTATTGCGAACTGCATTCCCATGACGTCAGCGAGCAATTCATCCGCGACTTCAACCCGCAGGGCATCATCCTTTCGGGAGGCCCGGCCTCGGTTTACGAGGAGGAAACCCCGCGCGCCCCGGAGGGGGTGTTCAGCCTGGGCGTACCGGTGCTGGGAATTTGCTACGGCATGCAGACCATGGCGGCGCAACTCGGCGGCAAGGTGGAAAATGCCGCCAAGCGCGAGTTCGGCTATGCCGAAGTGCGTGCCCACGGCCATAGCGCGTTGCTGAAGGATATTCAGGATCGCCTGGAAGACAGCGGCGCGGCCTGGCTCGACGTGTGGATGAGCCACGGCGACAAGGTCACGGTGATGCCGCCCGGCTTCAAGGTCATCTGCGAAAATGCCGCCACGCCCATCGCCGGCATGGCCGACGAGGCGCGCAAGTTCTATGCCCTCCAGTTTCACCCGGAAGTGACGCACACCCTGCAAGGCAAGGCCATCCTGGCGCGCTTCGTGCATGATGTCTGCGGTTGCGGCTCGGACTGGAACATGCCGGATTACGTGGAAGAAGCCATCGGCAGGATCCGTTCCGAAGTCGGCTCGGACGAGGTCATTCTCGGCCTCTCCGGCGGCGTCGATTCCTCGGTGGTGGCGGCCTTGCTGCATCGCGCCATCGGCAAGCAACTGACCTGCGTGTTCGTTGACAACGGCCTCTTGCGCCTCAACGAAGCCGAACAGGTGATGGAGACTTTTGCCAAAAACCTGGGCGTGAAGGTCATCCACGTCGATGCCGGCGGCGAATTCATGAAACACCTCGCGGGCGTCACCGACCCGGAACAGAAGCGCAAGATCATCGGGCGCGAATTCGTCGAAGTGTTCCAGCGCGAATCCGCCAAGTTGCCCAACGCCAAATGGCTGGCACAAGGCACCATCTACCCGGACGTCATCGAATCCGCCGGGGCGAAAACCAAGAAAGCCCACGCCATCAAGAGCCACCACAATGTCGGCGGTCTGCCGGAGTCGTTGCACCTCAAGCTGCTCGAACCTTTGCGCGAACTGTTCAAGGACGAAGTGCGCGAACTCGGCCTGGCCCTCGGCCTGCCGCACGACATGGTGTTTCGCCATCCCTTCCCCGGCCCCGGCCTGGGCGTGCGCATCCTCGGCGAAGTGAAGCACGAATATGCCGAACTGCTGCGCCGGGCCGACGCCATTTTCATCGAGGAACTGCGCGCCGCCGGCTGGTACGAAAAGACCTCGCAAGCCTTCGCCGTCTTCCTGCCGGTGAAGAGCGTCGGCGTGATGGGCGACGGACGCACTTACGACTATGTCGTCGCCCTGCGCGCCGTGCAAACTTCCGACTTCATGACCGCGCACTGGGCCGAATTGCCCTACACCCTGCTCGGCAAGGTCTCCAACCGCATCATCAACGAAGTGCGCGGCATCAATCGCGTGGTATACGACATCTGCGGCAAGCCGCCGGCGACCATCGAGTGGGAGTGATCCGGGCTTCCTTGCCGCAAGGCTGTTGACGCGCCAGCGCGAATTCCTCCTGACCTTGGCGGATCAGGTACATGCAAAGGAGAAATCGTGACTTCGAATGATCAGACCTGGCATCGAATGACCGCCGCCGAGGCGCTCGCGGCGCATGACGCCGACACCGTCGGCCTGGTCACGACCGAGGCCGCGCGCCGCTTGGCCGAGCATGGACCCAACCGCCTGACCCCGCCGAAGAAGCGCGGGCCATTGCTGCGCTTCCTGCTGCAATTCCACAACGTGCTCATCTACGTACTGCTCGGCGCCGCCGTCGTGACGGCGCTGCTCGGGCACGGCGTCGATACGGCTGTCATTCTCGGCGTGGTGGTCATCAATGCGCTGATCGGCTTCATCCAGGAGGGCAAGGCCGAGAAGTCGCTGGACGCCATCCGCAACATGCTGTCGCTGCGCGCCATGGTGCTGCGCGATGGCCGGCGTCAGGAGATCGACGCGACCGAACTGGTGCCCGGCGATATCGTGTTGCTCTCCTCCGGCGACAAGGTGCCGGCCGACCTGCGTCTGCTCGAAATGCGCAGCCTGCGCATTGAGGAAGCCGCCCTGACCGGCGAATCCGAGCCGGTCGAGAAGTCGACGGCGCCGGTTGCGGAGGACGCACCCATCGGCGACCGGACCGGCATGGCCTACTCGGGCACCCTGGTGGTCTTCGGCCAGGGGCGCGGCGTGGTGGTTGCCACCAGCGATGCCACCGAGATCGGTCGCATCGGTCGCATGCTGGCCGAAGTCGAGTCGGTCGAGACGCCGCTGCTCAAGCAAATGGCAGTATTCGGCCGCTGGTTGACGGCGGGCATTCTGGTGCTGGCCGGCCTTACGCTCGCCTTCGGCATGCTGGTGCATGGCCAGCCGGCCGACGAAATGTTCCTCGCTGCCGTGGGTCTCGCGGTGGCGGCCATTCCCGAGGGTCTGCCGGCGATTATGACCATCACGCTGGCCATCGGCGTGCAGCGCATGGCGGGTCGCAACGCCATCATCCGCCGCATGCCGGCGGTGGAGACGCTGGGCGCGGTGACGACGATCTGTTCCGACAAGACCGGCACCTTGACCAGGAACGAAATGACGGTGCAGAAACTGGCGACCGCCGAGCGGCTGATCGATGTCTCGGGCGTCGGCTACGCGCCCCACGGCGGCTTCAGTGTGGGGGGGAGCGATGTCGATGGCGCCGAACTCGCCGACATCGCCCGCGCCGCGCTGCTGTGCAACGATGCCACGTTGCGCGAGCAAGACGGAGACTGGAAGCTGGAAGGTGATCCGACCGAAGGCGCGTTGCTGGCGCTGGCCTTCAAGGCCGGGCTGGATGCGCGCTTTGAGTCCGAAGCATTACCGCGCGTCGATGTGATTCCCTTCGAGTCCGAGCATCGTTTCATGGCGACATTGCATCACGACCATGCGGGTCACGCCATTGCTTTCGTCAAGGGCGCGCCGGAGCGCATTATTGGCATGTGCAGCCGACAGCGCCATGCCGGTGAAGATAAGCCCGTCAATCCCGCGTTCTGGCATGCGCAGATCGACACCCTGGCGACCGAGGGGTTCCGCGTGCTGGCGCTCGCCTGTCGGCCCATGGCAGAAGGTCGGCGCGAACTCGCTTTCGCCGACGTCGAGAGCGGCCTCACGCTATTCGCGCTGGCCGGCATCATGGACCCGCCGCGCGAGGAGGCCATCAGCGCCGTGGCGGCCTGCCACTCGGCGGGCATCCGCGTGAAGATGATTACTGGCGACCACGCCGTGACGGCCGCAGCCATTGCTCGCACGATGGGGCTCGCCGTGGCGGGCGGCAAGGCGCTGACCGGTGCGCAAGTCGAAGCGATGGACGACACCGACTTGCGTCAGGCCGTGCGCGATGTCGACGTCTTCGCCCGCGCCAGTCCCGAACACAAGCTGCGCCTCGTCGGGGCCATGCAGGCCAACGGCGAAGTGGTGGCGATGACCGGCGATGGGGTCAACGACGCGCCGGCCCTGAAGCGCGCCGATGTGGGCGTGGCGATGGGGCACAAGGGCACCGAGGCCGCCAAGGAGGCTGCGGAAATGGTGCTTGCCGACGACAACTTTGCTTCTATTGCCGCCGCTGTCGAGGAAGGCCGCACGGTTTACGACAACCTGCGCAAGGCCGTGGTTTATGTCTTGCCGACCAGCACCGGCCAGGCGGCGATGGTGCTGATCGCGGTCCTGCTCGGCATCACCCTGCCGATCGTCCCGGTGCAGATTCTCTGGGTCAACATGGTCACCGCCGTAACGCTGTCGCTGGCCATTGCCTTCGAACGCCCCGAACCCGGCCTCATGGCGCGTCCTCCGCGCGATCCGAAGGAACCACTGGTCAATGGCTTCATGCTCTGGCGCATCGGCTTCGTCACGGTGCTGCTGGTAGCGACCTCGTTTGGCATGTTCCTGTGGGAGATCGAGCGCGGCATGGAACTGGAGTTCGCGCGCACCGCCGCCGTGAATACGCTGGTCATGGGACAGATCGTCTACCTCTTCAACTGCCGTCGGCTGACCGCATCCATACTCGCGCGCGAGGGTTTCCTCGGCAATCCGCGTGTGCTGCAGGCGATTGGCGTGCTGCTGGTGCTGCAGGCGCTGTTCACCCATTTGCCGCTGCTGCAGAGTCTGTTCCACACCGCCGATCTCGATGCCGCCACTTGGCTGCGCATAGTGGCCGCCGGGGTTCTCGTATTGTTGGCGGTGGAAGCGGAGAAAGTCTTCTGGCGCCGGCGAGCCGGTTCCTGACATGGCGCCATGACTCGCGCCATAGCCATGCGTGCTCTGTTGTTGGCCCTGCTTTGGTGGATTCTCACCGAGGGGCGCCACGACGGCTGGCTCCTCGGTGCTGTGGCGGTCTTCGCCGCCACCTGGACCAGCATCGCCCTCCTGCCGCCTGGTAAACGCCACATCCGTTTCGCGGGGCTGCTCGGCTTTCTCCGTTTCTTCCTCTGGAATTCGATCCGTGGCGGCATCCAGGTGGCCGGGATGGCTTTGCGCGGTCGCGCTGCCTTGCAGCCCGGGATGCTCGAACTCACGGTGACGCTGCCGCCGGGCGGACCGAGCATGCTGTTGGTCAATGTCCTCGGTTTGATGCCGGGCACGACCGGCGTCGAGATGAGAGATGCGACCTTGCGCTTGCATGTGCTCGACGAGCGCTTGCCGATTGTTGCCGAAGTGCGGGCGCTGGAGGCGGCCATCGTCAGGCTTTTCGGAGGTTCGCCATGAGCACGCCGGCACTCGCCGTCGCGTTTTTCCTGCTCGCCAATCTGGTGGTCGCGCTGATCGCTGCGGCGCGCGGACCGACGTCGGCCGACCGCATGCTGATGGCGATGCTGTTCGGCACCACCGGCAGCGCCGTGCTGGTCTTGCTGGCGGCTTCAGGGGGTGGAGCAGCGCTGGTCGATGTCGCGCTGGTGCTGGCCCTGCTGGCCGCCATCGGCGGTATCGCCTTCGCCAAGCGCGCCTGGCATGCGGAGGAGAATGGCCGTGATTGAGTGGTTAAGCGTGGCCCTGCTGGTCGTCGGCGCCTTCTTCTTTTTCGCGGGCACGGTCGGTCTGCTGCGCTTTCCCGATGTCTACAGCCGCCTGCATGCGCTCGCCAAGGCGGACAACCTGGGACTGGGCTGCGTGCTTGCCGGGCTCGCCCTGCAGGCCGACAGCCTGGCGGCCGCCCTGAAGCTGCTGCTGATCTGGCCGCTGGTGCTGGCGGCGAGCGCCGGCGTGGGCTTCGCCATTGCCCGCCGCGCCCGTGCGCTCGGCATTCGTCCCTGGCGGAGAGATGCGCCATGAACTTTGCCTTCGACCTGTTGCTCGCCCTGTCTTTGTTGTGGAGCGCCTGGCGCACGATGACGACACCCCGGCTCGACCGCGCCATCGTGCTGTTCATCGCCTTCGGCCTGCTGATGGCGCTGGCCTGGGCGCGGCTGTCGGCGCCCGACATCGCCCTTGCGGAGGCGGCCATTGGTGCCGGCCTTACTGGCGCGCTACTGCTCGATGCCTATGGGGCGCTACGCCGTCGGCAGGTGGGGGCATGAAACGGAGCGCCGTCGTCGTCGCAGCGCTGGTTTTCGTCGCCGTTCTGATCGGTGCGATGTTGGAGTTGGGCACGCCAGCCATCGATTTGCGCGGCCCGGTGGCAGCGCACTTGGCCGAAAGCGGCGTGAGCCATCCGGTCACCGCCGTACTGCTCAACTATCGCGGCTACGACACCCTGCTCGAAATTGCCGTCCTGCTGCTGGCGCTGCTGGCGATCCTGGCTGTGGTTGGCGATGCGCCCGTTTCGCCACCGCGAGCGGCGCATCCGGTGCTGCAAACCCTGGCGCGCCTGGCGACCCCGTTGATGGTGGTTGTGGCCGTCTATCTGCTGTGGGCCGGCGCCTTCCGTCCGGGCGGCGCCTTCCAGGCCGGCGCGGTACTCGCCGCCGCCGTCGTGCTGCTGCATCTGGTCGGATTGGTTCCGGGCTGGAACATGCCCCGGCTGCGTTTACGCATCGGCCTCGCCGCCGGCTTCGTGGTGTTTCTGACGGTCTCGGCCGCCCTGCTGACGCAGGGGGCGCTGCTGAAGTACCCTCCCGACATGGCGGGGGGGCTGATCCTGCTGATCGAGAGCGGTCTGACGATTTCTCTGGCGCTGATCCTCGCCGGGCTGTTCCTTGTCCTCTCGCGCGAGGAGCAGCGCTGATGACCACCGGCTTGCTGTTCGCGCTCACCGGTGCCGCCCTGTTCGTCCTGGGGGTGGCGGGCGTGGTGCTGATCGACCATCTGCTGCGCCGCATTCTCGCCTTCAACCTGATGGGCAGCGGCGCCTTCCTCGTGCTGGTGGGGCTGGCCCAGCGTAGCGGCGTGGCCGATCCGCTGCCGCAGGCGATGGTGCTGACCGGCATCGTCGTCGCCGTGGCCGCGACCGCCTTGGCGCTGGCGCTGGCGCGTAAACTGCACGCGCTGACCGGGCGCCTTGAGTTGCCGGAGGATAGCGATGGCGATTGATCCTCTGGTCTGGCTGATCCTGCTACCGCTCGCCTGGGCCACACTGGCTTTCGTGCTCGGCCAGGGGCGGGGCGCCTGGGTGGCGATTGGCGGGCTGGGCGTGCAACTGTGGCTGGCGCTCGACCTCGCGCAACAAGTCGGCGCCGGCGGGACGGCACTTCACGCCGTCGCTGGCTGGGGCGCACCGTTGGGCATCGATCTCGCCGCTGATGGCCTTTCCGCCGCCATGCTGCTGCTGACGCAAACCATCGCGCTGCCGCTGGCGGTCTATGCGCGCGCCTACTTCAAGGCGGACGACCCGGCCATTCGCTACTTCTGGCCGCTGGCCGGCTTCCTGATCGGCGGCCTGAATGCCTTGTTTCTTTCCGCCGACCTTTTCAACATCTACGTCACCCTCGAACTTGTCGGCCTGGCGGCCGTCGGCCTCGTGGCGGTCGGCGGCGGCGCCCCGCAGCTTGCCGCCGCCTTGCGCTACCTGTTTGCCACGCTGGTGGGCTCGGGCGCCTATCTGCTCGGCGTCGCGCTGATCTATGGCACCTACGGCACGGTGTCGATCAGCACTCTGTTGCCGCTGGTCACGGCTGAGGCGCCACGCCTGGTCTGGATCGCCGGCGTCTTGATGGTGCTCGGCCTGATGCTCAAGACCGCCCTGTTTCCCTTTCACTTCTGGCTGCCGCCCGCCCATGGCAGTGCGCCTGCTCCGGTTTCGGCGCTGCTCTCGGCGCTGGTGGTCAAGGCCTCGTTCTATCTGATCCTGCGGCTGTGGCTGGGGCCGATGCAGCCGCTGTTTCCGGACTTTGCCTGGCTGTTGGCGCTACTTGGCACGGCGGCGATTTTCTGGGGTTCCTGGCGCGCTATCCGTGCCGCCAAGCTGAAACAACTGATCGCCTATTCGACCGTGGCGCAACTGGGCTACCTGTTCCTGATCTTCCCGCTGCTGGCCGAACCCGGAGCCCTGAAGGCCGTCGTGATGCAGGCGTTTGCCCACGGCCTGGCAAAGGCCGCCATGTTCGCCGCCGCAGGTGTGATGATCAGGGCAACTGGTCAGGATACGGTAGCCGGGCTGGCAGGTGCGGTGGACCGCCTGCCCATCACGCTGTTCGCCTTCGGCCTGGCGGGCATGACGCTGATGGGCCTGCCGCCCTCGTCGGGTTTTCTCGCCAAGTGGCAAATCATCGAAACGGCGCTGGCGCAAGGCTACTGGATCATCGCCGTAGTCGTGCTGGCCGGCGGCCTGCTGGCGGCGGTGTATGTGTTCCGCGTACTGCGTCAGGCCTTCCTGCACGCGCCGGAAGGCGGTGCGGTCGCACCGGTGCCGCGCACGCTGGAGTGGGCAGCCTTCGCGTTGGCCGCCGCCAGCGTCTTGCTCGGCCTGCGCGGCGTCGAATTGATGCAGTTGATTGGAGAAATTTCATGACGGCCAACGAGTGGCTGCCGCTGGCGGTGCTGGCCTCTTCGCTGCTGCCGGGCCTGGTGATTTTCGCCCTGCCCGAGGGCTGGATTCGTGTGCGGACGATGCTCAACCTGTTCGGAGCCCTCGCCAAGCTGGGTCTGGTTTTCCTGTTGCTGGCCGGCGTTCATGCCGGGGAAACCTATGGCGTGCGCTTCGCAGTGCTGCCCGGCCTCGATCTGGCCTTTAAGGCCGACGCGCTCGGCTTGCTGTTCATCACCCTGTCAGCCATCCTCTGGCTGTTTACCACGCTTTATGCCATCGGCTACCTTGAAGGCGCACCGCACCGCAGCCGTTTCTTCGGCTTTTTCAGCCTGTGCGTCACCGCCACCATGGGTATTGCCATGGCGGCCAACCTGTTCACCTTCTTTGTTTTCTACGAACTGCTGACGCTTTCCACCTTCCCTCTGGTCGTCCATCGCGGCACCGACAAGGCGATGAAGGGCGGCACGATCTACCTTGCCTACACGCTGGCCGGCGGCACGCTGCTCCTGACCGGCATCGTCTGGCTGCATCACCTGCTCGGCCATACCGAATTCGCCCATGCGGGCATCGCTGCTGTGCTCGGTGCCGAACATGCCGCATCGTTGAAGCTTATCTTCCTGTTGCTGATCGCCGGCGTCGGCGTCAAGGCTGCCATCGTGCCGCTGCACGGCTGGCTGCCGCAAGCCATGGTCGCGCCGGCGCCGGTCTCCGCATTGCTGCACGCCGTCGCCGTGGTCAAGGCGGGCGCTTTCGGCATCGTGCGCATCGTCTACGAGGTGTACGGCATCGAGTTCGCGCAATCGCTGGACCTGCTGCTACCCTTGGCGATCTTTGCCGCCATCACCATTCTCTGGGGGAGTTTCCGCGCGCTGTTCCAGGACGACCTGAAGAAACGGCTGGCCTTTTCCACGGTCAGTCAGGTGTCCTACATCGTGCTGGGCGTCGCGCTGTTCGGTCCCATCGGCACCATCGGCGGTCTCGTGCATCTGGTGCACCAGGGCATCATGAAGATCACGCTATTCTTCTGTGCGGGGAATTATGCGGAGACGCTGGGCATCCACAAGGTGAGCCAGATGGACGGCGCCGGGCGGCGCATGCCGTTCACCACACTCGCATTCTCCATCGGCGCGCTCGGCATGATGGGGGCGCCGCTGACCGCCGGCGCGGTCAGCAAGGCGTGGCTGTCCGATGGCGCAACAGCGGCCGGCATGGACTGGGCGGTCTGGGTGTTGTGGACGTCAAGCCTCCTGAATGCCGCCTACTTCCTGCCCATCCTCTGGCGCGCTTGGTTCCGGCCCATACCTGTCGCCTGGCCGGAAGAGCACATTGCACGGCGTGGCTGGCGCGAAACGACACTGCTGCTGTTGCTGCCGCCCTTGGTGACGGCGCTCGCGACACTGGCCGCCGGTATCTTCGCCGACGCCGAGGCGACGCCCCTGGCCTGGGCACGCCTGATTGCCGAACGTGAATATGTTGGAGCCTTGAAGCCATGAAGCTCGGGAAGTCTTCCTGCGGCAACCCGGTTTGCCGTCAGGCATGGCCGACGATGGCGGCGTAAGCGTTGCGCCATCCGCCGCTGGCGGTGGTGGGGGTAAGGCTGCTTGGGGTTGTTCAGGATGGCGGTATATACTCGGTCTATTCCATCCTTGAGGGGATAGACATGCAAACCGCCAAACTGTTTCTCAATGGCCGCAGCCAGGCCGTGCGCCTGCCCAAGGCCTTCCGCTTCGAGGGCGTGACGGGACTGAAGCCGGAGAATTGGGCGATCTGACGCATCTCAGTGCCGGACGATGTGCGCGGAAATGAAAGAGCCGTCCGGCTGAAATTCGATATCGAGCGTATCCGGGTCCATTGCCAGCCAACCCGAAAAACCGAGGTAGTAGCTGAGATGCGTTGCCGAGTTGTCGGCATCCGGCACGCCCAGCAGCGCTAGGACCGCATCGCGCGGCGGGCGCTCTTTTTCCAGGTGGAGCAGGGCGGTCTGTGCCATCGGTACGCGGGGATTGTCATGGTGCAGCTTGGCCGGGGTTTGCCGCCAGGCGCGCGCGTCGAAAGGGGCGCTGTCCATGATGTGGGTGTGCGGCGTGACCGCAATGGCCAGCGCCAAGGTGAAAATCAATGCGAGGACGAGCAGCGTGAGATCAAGCAGGCGCCCGGCGGTGCGCAGGGCCGTTCCCATGCGTCCGTCCGGCAGCCGTGCGCGGTTGCCCAGTGCCAGGCGCAGTCCACCCCAGACGGCGGCGGCAAGGCAGATGAGGTGCAGGCCGTCGATGGGGATTTTCGATAGCAGACCGTTTTCCGCCGACCAAGGCCACAGGGGCTGCATGTCGGCATGCATGAAGCTGTCCAGCAGAATGTGCGAATACGCGCCGAGCGCGGCGCCGAGCAGGGCGGCGGGAAAAGCGATGCGTGTTCCGCAGCCCAACCAGCGCGCCTGCGTGGGGCTCAACTGGCGGTTCCACCAGCGCAGCCAGCGTTCGGCAAGCGACCGTCCGGGCCACAGGCAGACGGCAATCACCAGTGTGGCACCGGGATAGCTGTGCAATTGCCGGTGTGCCGGTTCTCCGCTGAACAGAAACCAGGCGATGGGTTCGAGGTCGATGAGGATGTTGGCGAGCGCGAAAAGTGTCCAGCTCAATCTGGCCGGGAGATAGGCTTTGAGAAGCAGGCCGGGGCCGAAGTGGAAAGGGGTGATCGGCATGCGCTACGCCTTGTGGGCCAATGTGGTCTGTATTGAGAAATCAAATTCGGGGGAAGGCCGCGTCCTAACGATTATTTGGGCTTATCCTTCCAGTTCCACCACTTGAGCTTATCCGGTTCGGGATTCGCGGTTTTGGCGTAATACACCGCGCAACGCATCGTGTAGAGCATGCAGCGGTCGAGCTTGCCGCCCGCTTTGATGCGCAGTTCGTCGTAGAGGGCTTGCGGGTCGCGCTTCCTGAGGTCGGCGACGCGGCGAATGCCTAGCGACCAAAGGTCTTCGGCGACGGCTTTGCCGACGCCGGGGAGGGTTTTCAGCTCACGTAGCGCGGCCTGCTTGTCTTCAGGCATGGCCGGCGATGGCGGCGTAAGCGTTGAAATAATCCGGGAAGGTCTTGGCCACGCATTGGGGATCGTTGATGCGTACCGGCACGTTGCCCAGGCTGACCAGCGAGAAGCACATCGCCATGCGGTGGTCGTCGTAGGTGTCGATAATGGCGTTGGGTATCAGTGTCGCCGGGGGGGTGACGCGGATATAGTCCGTGCCTTCCTCGACGGTGGCGCCGACCTTGCGCAATTCCGTGGCTATGGCCTTGATGCGGTCGGTTTCCTTGACGCGCCAACTGGCGATGTTGCGCAGGGTGGTGGTGCCGTCGGCGAAGAGGGCGGCCACCGCCAGGGTCATGGCGGCGTCGGGGATGTGGTTGCAGTCGAGGTCGATGGCCTTGAGCTTGCCGCTGCCGCTGGCCTCGATCCAGTTGTCGCCCATTTCGATTTTCGCGCCCATCAGCGCCAGGGCTTCGGCGAAGCGCACGTCGCCCTGGATGCTGGCCTGGCCCACGCCTTCCACGCGCACCGGGCCGCCGCCGATGGCGCCCGCGGCGAGGAAATAGGAGGCGCTGGAGGCATCGCCCTCGACGTGGATTTCACCGGGGCTGACGTAGCGCGAGCCTGCCTTGACGGCGAAGGACTGCCAGCCTCCGCGCTCGACTTCCACGCCGAAGCGGCGCATCAGGTTGAGGGTGATTTCGATGTAGGGCTTGGAGATCAGTTCGCCCGCCACTTCGATGGTGATGTCGCGCCCGGCCAGAGGGGCGGCCATCAGCAGGGCGGTGAGGAACTGGCTGGAGACGTTGCCGCGCACCTGGGCACACCCGGCGGCTGCCGTTTCGGCGGGGTGGAGGTCGAGCGGCGGGAAGCCGGGGGTGCCGAGATAGTCGATGCGTGCGCCGAGCTGGCGCAGGGCTTCGACCAGGTCGCCGATGGGGCGTTCGTGCATGCGCGGCACGCCGGAGAGCCGGTATTCGCCGCCGCACAGGGCGAGTACGGCGGTGAGCGGGCGAAACGCGGTGCCGGCGTTGCCGAGGAACAGCTCGGCCTGTTTCACCGGGAAGGCGCCGCCCGCCCCGCTGACACGGTAGTCGCGGCTGTCGCCGTGCTGCTCCCAGCTTACGCCGAGTTTCCGCAGGGCCACCAGCATGTGGCCGGTGTCGTCGGAAGCCAGCAGAGCCCGGACTTCGGTGGCGCCTGCGGCCAGCGCGGCCAGCAGCAGGGTGCGGTTGGAAATGCTTTTCGAACCGGGCAGCAGTACCGTGCCGCGTGCCTGGGATACGGGAGAGAGGTCGAGATATTCCATAATTTTTTCCGTCGGGTGCCAGCCCCTTTTAATTCCTGACCGTCCAGCGGTCTTTCTCCAGGTTATACGAATTCAGGCCGAACGGCGGGATCACGACGTAGCTCAGGTCGTGGCTGTCGGGGGTGGCGTGGTAATAAAAGCGGTTTTGCGTCAGGCTGAAACGGGCATCCGGCACCGCCGGGAGAAAATCGGGCACCAGCGCCTCCAGCTTGTCGGGGTAAGTGCCGTGCGCGGCCTGGTACTGGCGCAGCGCCACCGCCACGCTATCGGTATTGCGGCGCGCGAAGTGCAGGTCGATGCGGATGGTGGCGATGACCAGCGCGGCCATCGCCAGGTAAATGCCCATCTTGGCGAGGCGCAGGTTGCGCAGCGCGGCGTTTTTCCTGAATCCCGCCCACAGGGCGCGCGGCAGGGCGACCAGCAATACCAGCAGGAAGGTAATCATGGCGATGCCGCCCTGCCCCAGCCAGATGGCGTCGATAAAGTAGAGTGCGGCGGCAATCAGCGCGCTGTCGCGCAAGGCTTTGCCTGGAGACGGCGGGGCTTCGCTGGCTTCGGTCATGGGAGGGGAAAACCCGGTAATGAAAGTGGGCGCGATTATAGCATCCGCACCGCCACCGTCAGTGTTCCGGCGGGCTGATGCCGGCGCGAGTCAGGTATTCCCGGAACTGCTTGATGTCCTGCTTGGGGCACACGTTGCTGTGGTGCGGATGATGCAGGATGCCTTCGACCTGGTTCAGCACCACGCGCACGCTGGCGCCGTGGGTGGGTTCCACGGTGGCGCCCAGATGCAGTAGCAGGGATTCGATTTCGCGCCAGTGGACGTTGCCGCTGACGGGATCCTGAAAAATCGCGCGCAACAGGTTGAGATGCTTGTGGCTCATGGTCGGCGCTCCTTTGCGGGGATCATTGAAATTGAAAGAAGCGGCATTCTCAGGAAGACTGGCCGGTTTTCATGCCCGCCACGTGAATCTGCGGCGAGGGGCGGCTGATGTGGTAGCCCTGCGCGTAATCCACCCCCAGGCGGCTGACTGCTGCGAGGGTCTCGCCGTCCTCGATATACTCGGCGATGGTCTTGATTTTGAGTTCCTTGGCCAGGGTGACGATGCTCTTCACGAAAGCGAGGTAGACATCGTTGCTCAGCATGTTGCGGATGAATTCCCCCTCGATCTTGATGTAATCGACAGGGAAGCGCGCGATGTACTGGAAGGACGAATAACCGGAACCGAAATCGTCGATGGCGAAACTGAATCCCTGCAACTTGATGTCCAGCACGAATTTTTCCAGCAGGCTGAGGTTGCTGACGGTTTCGCGCTCGGTGATTTCAAAGACGATGCGGCTTGGAGCGACATCGAATTCTGCCGCCAGGCGGCTCACGCGCCCGACGAATTCGCCGACGATCAGCGCCTTGGGCGAGAGGTTGACGAACAGCATGCCCTGGTAGTTCTGTTCCTTCATCTGGATGAAGGCTTTCTCGATCAACTGGTAGTCCATCTTGTGGACGATGCCCATGGCTTCGGCTTCTTCGATGAAGTCGTTGGCGGTGACGATCTGCTCGCCCAACTGGATGCGCATCAGCAGTTCGTGGATCACGATCTCGCCGCTGGCGGCGTTGCAGATGGGCTGGAAGTAGGGAATGATCATGCGCTGATCGAGCGCGTTCTGGATCATCACGCTTTTCTCGCCGGCCTTTTTGAACACTTCCGCCATTTCGTCATCGCTGGGGATGCCGATGGCGTTCTTGCCGGACTTCTTGGCCTTGTACATCATGTTGTCGGCGACCAGGAACAGGTCGCGCGGGTTGTCGCCGTGCGTCGGGCTGATGGCGATGCCGATCGAGGTCGTCGGCTTGAGCTTGTTGCCGTCCGGCGTGGTAATGTCGGCATTTTCCAGCAGTTCCGCGATGCGCTGGGCGACCATGTGGGCTTGCGTGTCGTCGGCTTCGGGCAGGATGATGCAGAACTCGTCGCCGCCGTAGCGGGCCAGCAGGTCGCCGTCCCGCACCGCGTTGTGCAGCAGCTTGGCGAATTCCTGCAGGAATTTGTCGCCGTAGTGGTGGCCGAAGCGGTCGTTGACCGTCTTGAAGTTGTCCATGTCGAGCATCATCACGGCAAATTTCTGGCCGTGGCGTTTCGAGCGCCCGACTTCATAGCCCAGCAGCTCCCAGAACATGCGCTGGTTGTAGAGGTCGGTCAGCGGGTCGCGCGTGGCGTAGTGCTCCAGGTCCTTGGTGTATTTGTAGATGGCTTTCACCGAGCCGACCAGGTTGAGCAGGGTGGTCAGGATGCTGCCGACCACCATGTGTCGGATGTTGTCCATGGCCAGGGTCGATTGCAGGCCGATGCCGACGATGCCGCCGATTTTCGGAGTTTCCAGCAGCAGGGACTTGGTTTGCAACTCGATGTCCTCGCTGGTCAGTTCGGGAAGCGCAATGCTGTCATCCGAGACATTGTGGGCGATCTGCAGGAGCGTGGTGGCGTGGAAGAACGGGTTTTCATGAAGCTGCTTCTGGAGGGTTTTCTCGAACAGCTTGATGGTCTCGCCGGAGGGGGCGTTGCGCCAGAAAACCTCGCATTCGTAGGCTTCTTCCTCGACGCGGAAAATTGTCACCAGGGCGTAGGCGTCGATAATCGGATTGATGTCCAGCAGCAAATCCTTGATGAATCCGCGCCAGTCGCGCACCACGTTGGACGTAATGATGAATTTTTCCAGCAGCCGGATCTCGAATTCAAGCACGCCCTTGTCCACCGCCACGCACTTCATTTTTTCAACCAGCAGGGCGACGTTGTCGAAAGTCTGGTTGAATTCCTCGAAACCGAAATTGACCCGGCTGATGTCGAACTGTTCGAAATCCATCACCGAATTGACCGATTCGACCTTGTCGCGGAACAGCCCCACCGAGCGGTTGATCTTGCGGGCAGCGAAGGCCGATACGGCGGTGGCGGCCAGCAGCACCAGGAAACCCAGCACCAGGAATAGCGCAATATAGTAGGCGCGCGCCCGGGCCGTCACGGTTTGCAGTTTGTGGCCGGTCGCCACCACCCCCAGCATTTCTCCTTCCTGTGCGCCGTCATGGCAGCTCAGGCACTCAAGTTGCGCGGTGAGCGGGTAGGTGTAGCGGACGTGGCCGTCACCCTGGGTAACGACCTGCTGGCCGCTGCGCAGGGTTTGCGCAACGTCTTCCGGCAGGGGGGCTTGCGGTGTTTGGCCGGGTGCGGCGGCCAGACTGCCGGCGCGATGCACTTCCAGTTGGTCGAGGGTGCTGGCAAAGGCGTTCCTGTTGGCCGTGGCGATTTCCTCTATCCGTTGGGATGAGCCGCCGTTACGCAGGATTTGGTGGATGGCGGTGAAATTATGGTGGGATATTTCCTGGGCGGTTTCCAGGGCGCGTTCCGCGAGCAGCTTTTCATAAAGCAGCGTGGAAGCCAGCGTGGCGCCGAGAAAAACCAGCAGGGAAACACTGACTGTGGAGGCAAATACAAAGCCCCTGAGGGTATCGATCAACCCCAAGGCTTTTCCGAAAAACCCGCTCATGAATGGAAGCCTTATTAAAATTATGTTGTTTCACACCTCGCCCCGATGTTAGGGGCTTTTTGCCGCTCCGGCAAGCTTTGGCTTTGTCATGGACTTTTGTCAACGCCGACGGCGCGGCGCATGACGTTGAGTGATTTGCTGCGGATGATCTGCGCGAACTGACAAGTGTAGATACTGTTATTCCCGTCAAGCCCCATGCAACTTTGGGTCGAAATTTTTACCCGACTTGAGGACACCGAAGGCGACATGAACGAGCTTGCGCATCATGGCCCCGATAATAAGCTTGGCAGGCTTGTCGGCTGCTGCATGACGGCTACGGAAGCATTTTCCCCAATCGGTTCTATAGAGAGCACGTAGGTCGGGCACGCTGTGCCCGACGTTTCAAGATTGACGATCATGGGATTTATTGCACCGGAATTTGTTGGGCACGGGGTGCCCAACCTACAATGCTGACCACTTGCTCAACGTAGAAGTGAGGGGCGCGACGCGGTGTTTATCGTGGCGCATCCCCTCGACTGTCGAGTTGGGCGGCAATGGGCGCCAAAACAGGTTTGCGCGGTTGAAATGAAACGAGCTTTTTTCCGGGCATGCTCTGCCTACGCAAGATGTCTTGAAAAATGGCATCAGCGTTGTGTGCGAACTGGCTCGCGTATTCCTCTCTCAGTTGGCGCGTCTCTGTCACGATCGGGTCTTTCCACATGACTTAAGTCTCCATCAGTTCATCGGGTGTGCAAATAATAGGCGGCTCAAAGCCCAGCGCTCTGCACGTGGCTTCAATTTTTGGCCGTGTGACGGCATTGGCGATGTGGGTGCAGTTCCAGGTCAGCAGATACTCTATGCCGTTCACAGCGGCTATAGCAACATGGAAGGCATCGATTTCAGCATTTTCTGGCAACGCATTACGAGAAATGAGTTCTTGACCCAGCGCACGTACTGCCTCTGTTGCTTGTAGCTCCATGACGCCTTCGATAGCGGCAAGGCGCCGCCCCGCTGCTTCTGGATGCCCAAGACCTGCCTCTGCAATGACAAACTCAGAAACGACCAACTCGTATTTTGACCTTTGGGTTTCCCACCACTCCATAGTGGCGCTTTTATTGGCCATCGAGCGCAAGTCATTGCTTTGACGTGCCGTCAAATAGCTGATGATCGAAGTTTCAATGTAAACAGTAGATTTCAAGTTACCACCTGTAGCTTTTCAGCCCGACGATTTAATTTGACCCTGGCCCCTTTGATTTTTCTTTGATTTTTGTTTATGCACAAATTCAGCGGTGAGCGAAACGGGTCCGCTGCAATGCAGAGCTAGGCTGACTCGCCGGATTAACCGGGGGGGCCAAAAGCTGAACGCCGGCCGCCTTTAGCCGGGCCTCGCCAAGTTGTATCTCTTTGAACA
This sequence comes from uncultured Sulfuricella sp., assembly GCA_964527565.1. Classification (GTDB taxonomy): domain Bacteria; phylum Pseudomonadota; class Gammaproteobacteria; order Burkholderiales; family Sulfuricellaceae; genus JAGXQV01. The sequence continues at coordinate 19,466 of CAZGOY010000053.1, forward strand.
GTGCGTCCAGATTGTTGCCGTACTTGGCACCGATCTCATCCTTGATGGCATGGACTTCCATCATGATTTCGTCAGTCATCGTCATTTCCTCCAAGAAGTTCCTCGGGAGTGCATATGATCGGGAGGAACAATCCGAGTTGCTCAAGATACACGGCAATTTTTTCCTGAATCACTGGATTGGCAATATGACGGCAATTCATGGATTTAGTAAACTGTCACCGTAATCTTCAACATGGTGAAATGCGAGTAGTTTCGGAATAGCGCGATTTTACAGGAAAAAGTTATGCTGCGCCCACCGCGACAGCAGCGCTATAAGCTGAATCTCCGTCGAACGTTACGCTTGACGTACAACATAAAGCGACCTACATTTAAACCATGATTAAATCTTTTCGTTGCCAGAACACGGAAGCGCTTTACCAGGGCAAGCGCGTCAGGAAATTCGAATCCTGTGCCGCGCAAGCCGAAAGAAGGCTGGAAATTCTGGACAACGCCAAAGCCATGCAAGACTTGGCGGGCCTGCCCAGCAACCGCTTCGAGGCGCTGAGCGGCGACCGTGCCGGCCAGTTCAGTATCCGCGTCAATCAACAATGGCGCGTGTGCTTCGAGTGGAAAGACGCCGACGCTTACAACGTGGAAATCGTGGATTACCACTAAGGAGAAAGAACATGAACCAAATGCGCGCCATACACCCCGGCGAAATCCTCAAGGGAGAACTCGACGAACTCAACCTCTCGGCCAACGCCCTCGCCAAGGCGCTGGACGTGCCGACCAACCGGATCACGGCCATCCTCAACGAGCAACGCGGCATCACCGCGGATACCGCCCTGCGCCTCGCCCAATT
>CAZGOY010000054.1:0-19400 GCA_964527565.1 uncultured Sulfuricella sp.
TCGTCAGGAAATCAGGGCTAAATTTGCGGCTTGGGGGCTTAACTTAGCGACATGACACTCTGACCCCATTGATTCATGCGGGTTGAAATGAAAAATCAGGGGTGCTTGCGGTAATTCGCCGCGTAATACAGCACCGGGATCACCACCAGCGTGAGCACGGTGGAAACCAGGATGCCGAAAATCAGCGAAATCGCCAGGCCGTTGAAAATCGGGTCGTCGAGGATGAAGAACGCGCCCAGCATGGCGGCCAGCCCGGTGAGCACGATGGGCTTGGCGCGCGTGCTGCCGGCGCGGATCACTGCTTCCTGGAAGGCCATGCCCTCGGCGACCTGCTGGTTGACGAAATCCACCAGCAGGATGGAGTTGCGCACGATGATGCCGGCCAGCGCGATCATGCCGATCATGCTGGTGGCGGTGAACTGGCTGCCGAGCAGCGCGTGGCCGGGCATCACGCCGATGATGGTGAGCGGAATCGGCGCCATGATGATGAGCGGCGCGACGTAGGAACCGAACTGCGCCACCACCAGCAGGTAGATGAGGATCAGCCCGACGGCGTAGGCGATGCCCATGTCGCGGAAGGTTTCGTAGGTGACCTGCCATTCGCCGTCCCATTTCACGCTGTAACCGGCATAGGGGTCGTCCGGCTGGCGGATGAAGGTGTCGGTAAGCGTGCCGCCTTCCGCCAGGTCCTTGCCGATCAGCCCGGAACGGATGTCGAACATGCCGTACAGCGGGCTGTCGAGCTTGCCCGCCATGTCGCCGACGACAAACACCACCGGCAACAGGTCCTTGTGGTAAATGGTTTTCTCGCGCGAGGCCGGCATTACTTCAACCAGTTCGGAAAGTGGCACCAGCGTGCCGTCGCGCGCCCGCACAGTGAGCTTGAGCAACTCATCGAGACTGCTTTGCCGCTCGGGCGCCAGCGTCACCTTGACGGGAATCTCGAACTTGGCCTCGCCGTCATGCACCGGGGTGACTTCCTCGCCGGCAAGCCCCATGCGCATCACTTCCACCACATCCTTCTGCGCCACGCCCATCAGCGCGGCCTTGCTTTGCAGCACGCGCAACACCTGCTTGCCGGCGTCTTCCTCGACGCTGTCGTCGATGGCGACGATGTCGGGCGTGGCGGCAAACGCTTGGCGCACGGTCTGCGCCACACGCATCTGGCCGGTGTAATCCGGGCCGTAGATTTCCGCCACGATGGGCGACATCACCGGCGGGCCGGGCGGCACTTCCACCACCTTCACCGTGGCGCCGTGGGCGGCGGCGATTTTTTCGATGGCCGGACGCACGCTCTGGGCGATTTCGTGGCTCTTGCGGTCGCGCAGGTGCTTGTCGGTGAGATTAACCTGGATGTCGCCCACTTCCGGCCCGCGCCGCAGGTAATACTGGCGCACTAGGCCGTTAAAATTGATCGGCGAGGCGGTACCGACATAGGCTTCATAGTCGGTCACTTCGGGAACCCTGGCGAGGGTGGCCCCTATTTCGCGCATTACCCGGGCGGTCTGCTCCAGCGGGGTGCCGGTGGGCATATCCACCACCACCTGGAATTCCGACTTGTTGTCGAACGGCAGCATTTTCAGGATCACCACCTTGAACGCCGCCAGCGACACCGCCAGGAGGATCAGCCCGACGATGCCCAGCCACAGCAGGCGCCGCTTGCCACGGCCGGCCTCGCGGTTGAGGAAGGGGGTGAGGCGCGCCTGGAAGAAGCGGTAGAGCCGGCCGTCCGCTTCCGCCGCGCCGTGCTCCGGCGAATGCTGATGGCGGGTGAGCTTGAGCGCCAGCCAGGGCGTGACGATGAAGGCGATGGCCAGCGAGATCAGCATGCCGATGCTGGCGTTGATCGGGATGGGGCTCATGTACGGCCCCATCAGGCCGGTGACGAAAGCCATCGGCAAGAGCGCGGCGATCACCGTGAAAGTGGCGAGAATGGTCGGGCCGCCGACTTCGTCGACGGCTTCGGGAATGATCTGCGTAAGCGGTTTGTGCTTGTCGATTTCGCGGCGGCGGTGGATGTTCTCCACCACCACGATGGCATCGTCGACCAGGATGCCGATGGAAAAGATCAGCGCGAACAGCGACACGCGATTGAGCGTGAAGCCCCACGCCCACGAGGCGAACAAGGTCGCCGCCAGGGTCAGCAACACCGCCACGCCGACGATCAGCGCCTCGCGCCGCCCCAGTGCGGCAAGCACCAGCAGCACCACCGAGGCGGTGGCGAAGAACAGCTTCTGGATCAGCTTCATCGCCTTGTCATTGGCGGTTTCGCCGTAATTGCGCGTGATGGTGGCGTTGACGCCCTCGGGAATGATGGCACCGTGCAACTGCTCGATGCGCTTGATGATGCGTTCGGCCACTTCTACCGCGTTCTCGCCGGGCTTTTTCGACACCGCCAGGGTGACGGCGGGAAACTCCCCGCCAACGGGCAGCTTCTTCGCCTGCCCGGCTGCCCCCACGCCCATCCACACGTAGCGCGCAGGCTGATCGGGGCCGTCCACCACCTCTGCCACGTCGGTGAGGAAAACCGGGCGCCCTTCCTGCACGCCCACCACCAGTTGCTTCACGTCGGCGGAAGAAGACAGGAAGGTGCCGGTCTGCACCAGCAATTCGCGGTTTTCCACCACCAGCGTGCCGGAAGGCTGGGAAGCATTGCTCACCTGCAAGGCGGCGCGGATGTCCTGCGCGGAAACGCCGTGCGCGGCCAGGCGCTCGGCGTCCAGGATGACGCGCACCACGCGGTTCGGCCCGCCGATGGTGGTCACTTCGCGCGTGCCGGGAATGCGCTTGAGTTCGATCTCGGCGGCCTGCGCCACCTGTTGCAGCTCGAAACCGGCGCGTTCGGGGTCTTCCGTCCACAGGGTCAGCGAAACGATGGGCACGTCGTCGATGCCCACCGGCTTGATAATGGGCTCGCCCACGCCGAGATGGGGCGAAACCCAGTCGCGGTGCGACATGATGGCATCGTAGAGGCGCACCAGCGCCTGCGTGCGATCCTCGCCGACCAGATATTGCACGGTGAGAATCGCCATGCCGGGGCGCGACACCGAGTAGATGTGCTCAATGCCGGAGATCTGCGACAACACCTGTTCGGCGGGCGTCGCCACCAGGCTTTCCACGTCCTTGGCGGACGCGCCGGGAAAGGGAATATAGACGTTGGCCATGGTGACGTTGATCTGCGGCTCTTCCTCGCGCGGCGTCACGGTCACGGCAAAGAGGCCGAGCAGCAGCGCGATCAGGGCGATCAGCGGCGTCATCTGCGATTGCAGGAATAGCCTGGCGATGCGGCCGGAAATGCCCATGCTCATCGCGGCTTGCTCTTCAGGCTCATGCCGGCCTTGATGGGTTCCGTGGCCACGATTTCGCCCGGCGACACCCCTGCCAGCACCTCGATTTCACCCTGTCCCGCAGCTTCGCCCAGGCGCACCTGACGCAAGGCGACGGCGCCCTGCCCGTCCACCACGTAGAGCGCGGTGATTTCGCTGCGGCGCACCACGGCGGCGGCCGGTACCAGCAGTTTCTTCACGCGCCCCACCGTGAAATGGGCGCGCGCGAACATGCCGGGCGTGACGTCGCGCAAGCCTTCCGGCAGGTCGAGGCGCACGCGGGTGGTGTGGGTCTTGGCGTCAGCAGCGGGCAGCACGGTGACGGCGGCGGCATCCACCCACTTGCCGAGGGCGGGAAACTCCAGGCGCGCCTGGGGTGAGCGGCGGATATCCGCCAGCTTGTATTGCGGGATGCTGGCGACGGCGCGCAGGTCTTTCGGATCGAAGCCGCTCATCAGCGGCTTGCCGGGGGCGGCCATCTCGCCCAGTTCGACGTGGCGCGCGGACACCACGCCGCTGTAGGGCGCGGTCACTGCGGTATAGCTGCGCGCCGTGGCCGCCTGCCCGGCCCCCGCCAGCATCGCCTTGGTCTGCGCCTGCGCCGCCTGGTAATCGGCCTGCGCCTTGTCGAGCGCCGCCTGGCTGATGAATTTCTGCTCGAAGAGCTGCCGCGTGCGCTCGAAATGCGCCCTGGCGTTTTGCAGGTTGGCCTGCGCCTGCGCCACCTGCGCCTCGCTCCCGGCCACCGCCTGGCTCGCTTCGCGCTCGTCGATGCGCGCGATCAACTGGCCCTTCTGCACGAAATCGCCGACGTCGAAACGGATATCCACCACGAGCCCGGCGATCTGCGCCGCCACGGTGGATTGCCGGGTCGCCTCGATCACCGCCTCGGCGGCGTAGGTCTGGTCGACCTCGCGGTATTCCACCCTGGCCGTGGCGAACGGCAACGCCGCTTGCGCAGGCAAGCACATCAACAAGCCCAACATCAACATGACAGTGCGCAACATGGCGGCCCTCCCGGATATATTAGAAAATTCTAATATATTATCTCGCTTAATACTACACTTGTCAGCTTACTCCTGAAGCATCCAGTAGTTCGCCCCGGAAAAATAAGCCACCCCGAGATCGAACTTGTTCCCGAGGAACACGACGGGTGGGGCGTTGGGGAAAAATTACCCCTCGATACCCTGGCTGAGCAGGTAGTCCTCATAATTGCCGCTGTGATGCCGGTAGCCGCCGTTGCCGTCCAGTTCGAGGATCTGGGTGGCCAGCGAGGAGACGAACTGGCGGTCGTGGCTGACAAAGATCAGCGTGCCCTTGTATTGCTCCAGCGCCATGTTGAGCGCCTCGATGGTTTCCATGTCCATGTGGTTGGTGGGTTCGTCCATCACCAGCACGTTGGGACGTTCCAGCAGCAGCTTGCCGTAGAGCATGCGGCCCTTTTCGCCGCCGGAGAGCACGCGCACCGATTTCTTCGAGTCGTCGCCGGTGAACAGCAGGCGCCCCAGGGTAGCGCGGATGATCTGGTCGTCGTCGCTCTTGCGCCCATGCCGCTCCATCCATTCGAACAGCGTCATGTCGTCTTCGAATTCGGCATGATGATCCTGGGCGAAGTAGCCGATCTTGGCCTTGTCCGCCCATTTCACCGCACCTTGGTCGGGCTCGATTTCACCCACCAGGGTTTTTACCAGGGTGGTTTTACCGGCGCCGTTGGGGCCGATGATGGCAAGGCGCTGACCGGCATCGAGCAACAGGTTGAGGCCGTGGAACAGCGGTTTGTCGTAGCCCTTGGCGATATCCAGCATCTCCACCGCCTTGCGATGGAGTTTTTCGCGGTCGTCGGTTTCAAAGCGGATATAGGGGCTCTGGCGGCTGGAAGGCTTGACCTCGACCACGCTGTCCTTCAACTTGTCGGCCTGCTTGGCGCGGCTGGTGGCTTGGCGCGCCTTGGAAGCATTGGCCGAGAAGCGCGCCACGAAGGCGTTTAGTTCGGCAATCTGCTCTTTCTTCTTGCTGTTGTCCGTCAGCAAGCGCTGGCGCGCCTGCGTCGCAGCGATCATGTATTCGTCGTAGTTGCCGGGGTAGATGCGGATGGTGTTGTAATCCAGGTCCGCCATGTGGGTACACACGCTGTTCAGAAAATGGCGGTCATGCGAGATGATGATCATGGTGCTGGAGCGCGCGTTGATCACATCTTCCAGCCAGCGGATGGTGTTAATGTCGAGGTTGTTGGTCGGTTCGTCAAGCAGCAGGATGTCCGGGTCGGAAAACAGCGCCTGTGCCAGCAGCACGCGCAGCTTGAAGCCGGGGGCGATTTCCTTCATCGGGCCGCCGTGCTGGGCCACCGGGATGCCGACGCCGATCAGCAGTTCACCGGCACGCGCTTCGGCAGTGTAACCGTCGAGCTCGCCGAACTGGGTTTCCAGGTCGGCGGCGCGCATGTAGTCTTCCTCGCTGGCTTCCGGGTTGGCGTAGATGGCGTCCTTTTCCTGCTTCACCGCCCACAGCTCGGTGTTGCCCATCATCACCACGTCGAGCACCACGTTGTCTTCGAAAGCGAACTGGTCCTGGCGCAGCTTGCCGAGGCGCTCGCCGGTGTCGATGGAAACGTTGCCCGAGCTCGGATCCAGGTCGCCGCCGAGGATTTTCATGAAAGTGGATTTGCCGCAGCCGTTGGCGCCGATCAGGCCGTAACGGTTGCCGTCGCCGAACTTGACGGAGACGTTTTCGAACAGGGGCTTGGCCCCGAACTGCATGGTGATGTTGGCGGTGGTAATCAAAGGGCGAATTCCAATATCTACATAAAAAACAACATTATAACATTAAAACGGCGGCGCCGTGGTCGCGGTGGCGTCTTCCGCCACCTCGCCGCCCAGCGCGGCGCTCAGGTCGGCCAGCAGGTGCGCCAGTTCGCCGCTCATCAGGGTGAAGTCGATGTCGAACAATTCCTCGGCGCTGTCCGCCTGGGCCTCCGCTTCTTCCTTGAGAATGTCGAGGAAAGCCAGGCGCTTGACCTGTGCCTGCTCGGTAAGCACGAAAGAGATACGGTCATTCCAGGTCATCGCCAGGCGGGTGGCTACCTTGCCGGCGGCGATGTGCTGGCGGATTTCCTCGCCCTCCAGGTCGTGGCGCACGTAGCGCACGGTGGCCATTTCCTCGTCGCAGGCTTTCAGTTCCAGCTCGCGGTCAATGGTGAAACCGGCAGGCGCTTCGCCCGTCACCAGCCATTCGGTCATCGCCGAGCCGGGTGAGCGCTGCGTGCGCAACAAATGTACCGGCAGGTCGTCCAGCGTCTCGCGCAGCATTTCCAGCAAGGGTTGCGCCTTGTTGGGCGAGGCGGCGTCGATCACCAGCCAGCCGTTGAGCGGATCGATCCAGATGCGCGTGGTAAATCGCCGCACGAAGGCGCGCGGCAGCAGTTCGTCGGCGACCCGCTCGCGGATTTCGCGCAACTGCTTGCCGCCGACGCGATAGCCCTGTTGCGCGGCGATAGCGTCGGCACGCTCTCCCGCAGTCTGGTTGACCACCGAGGCCGGCAGCAATTTTTGCTCCGTGCCGAAGGCGATCAGCAACTGGCCGTTGAGCACGCGCAGCAGGCGCTCATCGCCGCCCGGCGCAATCCAGCCGTGGGTTTCGCGCTCCAGCCCGCCGCAGGGTTGTAGCGGGTGGCGCGCCAGCCGGGTTTCGATATCAGCGGGATTGGCCGTCCAACCGGCGGGAATGCGATAAACGAGGAGATTTTTGAACCACATAGCCGGACATCCTGAAAAAGCGAGATTATACGACTCCCGCCGAGCGTCGCGTTATTTCCCGCGCCCCGCCGCGCCATCCATAACCTTGCTGTACTGCTCGTAAACCATCTGCACTTCGGCATTGTCCGGCTGGCGCTGACGCATTTCCTCCAACACCGCTTTCATGTCCTGGTACAGCTTGAGCTCATGCAAGCCGGACAGCAGGAACAGTTCCGGGGTCACGTCGTCGGCAGCCGTATCCTTGCGCAGGGCGGCATAGGCGTCATCGAGTTCGCGCAGTTTTTCGCGCGTCGGCAGGGAGCGCACGAAGATCATGCCGCTACGGTTTTTCAGGTCGGCGACCATCTTGGGCGCACGCGTCAGTTGTTGCAAAACCAGCTCCGGCAGCTTCTTGACCTCGGGCGGCAGCGCGTCACCGGCGGCGCGGCTCTCGCTGGCACCGACTTCGACCTGCGCCGCGCCGCGCCAGGTTTCCTGGCGCCCGCCCTGGAAATACACCAGCTGCACCTTGGCGGCGGCAGGCAAAGCCAGCTTGTCGCCAGCGCGCACCTTCATGAAGGCCACCAGCGGCTTGGCCTTGTCGGCGCCGGACGCGTAGGTCACATTCCCCTGCACCTGGGTCACCATGCCGCTATCGCCGTCCGCCGCGCCTGCCGCCAGCGGAGTCCCCAGGGAAAACAATAGTGATGCGATGAAAAGACTAATTTTCCTGACTGTCGCCATGATGGTTCTCCTCTTTTTTCACTTCGATGACTTCGAAAACTTCCACTGCCTGCGCGCGGCCCTTGACCTTTACCGACTGGTGCTTGCCGGTAACGATTTTTCCTCCTGCCGCTTCCAGCGTCTGCTGACTGATGGCGATGGCGCAGCCCAGTTCCTTGGTGACCCCCTCCAGGCGCGAGGCGGTGTTGACCGTATCGCCGATGGCGGTGTACTCCAGGCGCTGGGATGAGCCAATGTTGCCGATCACCGCCTCGCCGCTGTGGATGCCGACGCCGATGTGAAACTCCGGCAGATCGCGCCCGCCAAAGCGTTGCGCCATCCAGACCTGGAATTCCGCCGCCGCGCGCTGCATGGCCAGTGCCGCGCGCACTGCGCGCAGGGCGTGGTCGGGATGGCGCACCGGCGAACCGAATTGCGCCATGATGGCGTCGCCGATGAACTTGTCGATGCTGCCGCCCTCTGCCAGCACTGCCGCGCAGGCACGTTCGAAATAGGTGTTGAGCATTTCCACGACTTCCTGTGCCGCCAGCTTTTCGCTGATGGTGGTGAAATTGCGGATATCCGAAAACAGGATGGTCACCGGCAGCGATTCCCCGCCCAGGTTGGGCAGGTGTTTCGACTTGAGCAGGATTTCCACCACCTCGTCGGAGACGTAGCGACCGAAAATCCGCGTGATGCGTGCCCGTTCGCGCTCCTCCGAAGTCAGGCGCGTGCCATAGACGCCGACATAGGCCACCGCCAGCCCCAATTGCAGGTGCGCCAGCGGCATCAGCCAGTAACGCTCGAAAAGCCAAAAGGACAACGCCGCCGCCGCCAGCGACAGGAACAGGCACGCCAGCAAGCCGTGCCACGGCGTCAGGCGGCGGCAGGCCAGCACCGCGAGACCCAGCACCAGCAGGAAATACCCGCGCCGCACGCCGTCCGGCAGCGCTTCGGTGGATTTGCCGGCCAACAGGGTTTCGGCGATGTTGGCCTGAATCTCCGGCCCGGTCATCAGGCTGCCGCTGTTGCCGAAAAAGCCGCTGGAATAGGGGGTGGCGTGAAAATCGTTCATGCCCATGTATTCGCCGCCGATAATCACCACCTTGCCCTTGAGCGCCCGCACCGCGCCGTCCTGCAAGGCGTCCGGGGCCAGCAGGCGCGAAAGGGAAATGCGCGTTACGGTGCCCGGCGGCCCGGCATAGCCGATGCGAACCGGGGCATCATCGCGCCCTACCGTGCGCCCGCCCAATGACCAGCTTGCGGCTTGCGGGTCGAGATTGCGTGCGCGCACCGCCAGCAGGGCGCCCAGAGTCAGGCGCGGCAGGGGCTGATCCGCCATTTCCGGCGCCAGATGCAATTGGGGCGCAACGATGAAGTTGCGCACATTGCCGTCGTTGTCGGCGGCGAGGTCGGCCAGCCCGATACCGGCGGTAAAATCGAAATCGGGAATCGCCAGCAGATAGTCCTGGTGCGGCAACAGAAAACCATCGTATTCCGGCCCGGAACCGGCCAGGCGCGAGCCCACCATGACCAGCTTGCCGGTGTTGATTTCATTGCGGAAAGGCAAGTCCCAGGTACGGCTCAAATCGCTTTCCGGCAGGGCCATCTTGCGCAGCCAGCCTTCCGCGCTGACCGCGAACAGGAAATCCAGGCCGATGACGCTGGCCCCGGTCTCGCGCAGCACCGCCGCCGCACGGGCGATGTGCGGCGTCCAGAAAACCAGCGGGTCTTCGCTGTATTGCAGCAGCGTGGCATCGTCCACCACCACCAGCGCCACGTGCTGCGGCACGTGGCGCACCCCGGCCAGGCGATGCCACAGGTCGGAATAGGCGTTTTCCGCCAGATCGCCCCACCCGGCGCGATAGCCGGTTTCCGCCACGGCGGCGGAAAGCAGCGTAATGACCAGCGCCAGCAGCAAGTTGCGCGACCCCAGGCGTTTAAGCCATTGCGTCATCACCTTATCCCGATCATTTCATAAAAACGCCGCCTCGCTGGTAGGAGGGGGCTTGCCCCCGAGCTTTTCCGTACGGCAGTGAAAAAGTCAAAACCTCGGGGGCAAGCCCCCTCCCACAGGGTTGGGTGGCATTCATGAAATATCCGGGCTATGCTCGCCTTATAGCCCGTCCGGCGGATTTCCCCCATCAAAGCGCACTGCCGGTGAGATAGAACGCCGCCCAGAAATAGGGGTGGGGGAACTTCTTCTTGGTTTCCAGTTGTGCTTGGCGCAAGGCGTCGCGCTTGTTGGCCGTTTTCAGGTTGGCGTAGAAATAGGTCATCAATTCGGAGGTCGCCAGATCATCGACTTTCCACAGGCTGGCCACCACGCTGCTGGCGCCGGCGTACAGGAAGCCGCGCGTGAGGCCGACCACGTCGTCGCCGCTGGCAATCTTGCCGAGGCCGGTTTCACAGGCGCTGAGCGTCACCAGATTGGCATTGAGACGCAAGCTGTAAAGCTCCCCCACGGTCAAGTTGCCGTCATCGGTGCCGTCCTTGGCCAGCAGCAGGGCGGAGTTGAGCGGCGTGCCGGATTCGAACTCGCCGTGCGAGGCGATGTGAATGGTGGGGAAATCCATCGCCACCTGCTTGAAAATCGATTCCGAGGCGCGCGCGCGCACCAGCAGGTTGGCCTTGGTCGCACGGCGGGCAATGTCTTCCGCCTCGATCTGGGCATTGGGCAGGTCCAGGCGCGGGTCGCCCAGGTCGGGGTTGCCGAGCACCAGCACAGCATCGTTGCCGCCCTGCGGGCGGGGCTTGAGAAACTTCAGCACGCTGGCGCTGGGCAGCGAACGGGCGGCGTAGCGGTCGATGAAATAGGCCTTGCCGTCGTGCAGGGCGGAAAACGGCAGGTAATGCAGGATGCCGTGCGGCACGATGAGCAGGTTTTCCTGCGTGATGGCTTTTTCCAGCGGGCGCAGCAGGCGGTTGTAGAGGGATTGCCCCAGCGCCTGGGCGAGGTCCTCGCGCCTTTCAATGGCGTCGCGGAACTGGCGGATTTCACCTTCCAGACCGGTGTTGTCCAGCTTGACCGATTGCAGGCCGTCACGGCTGAGGACGAAAGCGTAAAACTCCTTGCCTTGGTAATAATACTGGAGCACCGCCTCGTCGGGCGGGATCAGCGCCTGCAACTGCTGCAACTGCATCGAGGTGACCGTCACCAGCGAGGCCAGCTCGGGGGCCACGGTTTGCAGCTTTTCGGCGGCGGATTTTTTCACCACCAGATTGCGCTGCCGCGATTCCGCGCCACTGGCATCCACCGGCACCTGCGCGCGCGCGTCCACGTCGGCGGCGGTGTAGCTGGCCAGCAGCTTGCGCGACTCTTCCGAGACGGCGGTCGGCGCGGCGAAATCCTGGCGCGCGGCCAACAAATCGACCAGGGCACGCGCCTTGGAACGCTCGATGTATTCCAGCGCCTCGGCCTGACGCCCGGCACGGTACAGCGCGCTGATGATGCGCCCATAGACTTCCTGCTTGTCGCCGACAAAGCCGATCTTGTTGGCCTCGGTATTGATCGAGGCGCGCTGGTTTTCGATCACATCAATCGCCTTGGCGTAGTGGGTGATGGCTTCCGCCAGCGCATTTTCTCTTTCAGCGATCTGGCCGCGGTCGGACAGCATCAGCCAGTAGATTTCCCCGTTTTCCTTGAGCTGCGGCACCTGCATCAACTGGTCGTAGCCGGCCTTGGCTTCCTCCAGCTTGCCCATGCCGAACAGCGCCTTGTTGAGCATGAAGGCGCGCGGCAGCTCCTGCCACACCCAGTTGCTGCGCCCGGTGAGGAAGGCGCCGCTCACCAGGTCGTCGAGAAAGGCGCGGATGCCGAAAGCCTTGTCGCCGGTTATGGCGGCATGGGTTTTTTCATAATTGCCCAGCGCCAGATAGACGCGGGCCAGGGCCATGGATTTGGCGGTGGCATAGTCGCTGTACAGCGGCCAGGCCGTGCTCACCTGTTCGATCTGCTGCGCGGCTTTCTCCCCGTTGATGCGGTCGCCGCTCAGGGTGGAAGCCAGCGAAATCACCGCCAGGCTGTTGATTTCGATGTCCTTGAAGTCGCTTTTTTCGCGTTTGTACCAGGCCAGCGTCTTGTTGGCCTCGGCGATAGCCTGCGGGTATTGCCCCAGTTCCAGATAAGCGTCGCCGCGCAGGGTATGCAGCGCCGGGGTGACATCGTCCAGGCCGAACAGGCGGGTGCGCTTGTCGCGCCCCTTGGCGCTTTCTTCCAGCCTGTCGAGGCAGGGCAGCAGCTTGTTGTAGCGCTTGATCTTGGAATAGGCGAAACACAGCGCATGCCAGTCCGCCGTCTTCATCGGCTCCTTGCCGACACCGGCTTCCATACGCTCGGCAAGTTCCTCGTACTTTCCGGCCCCGGCCAGGGCGATCTGCTCGTTGCCGGAAAGAGCCCAGCTCGTGGAGGCCTCGGCCAGGAACAAGCTCAGGGCCGCCAACAATGACAGAAAACCTTGTTTTCTCATGAGGGTGCTCCAAAAAATGGAAAAGCGGGCATCAAGCCCGCTTTTCGCACTGTGCCCGGGGACACAATCCCGCGTCAGAACCAGTAGCCGACGTTGGCGGTGAAGCCTTTGGCCTTGTCGGAGAACAGGTAGGAGAGGCCGGCACGCAGGTAGCTGCGCGAGCTGTTGGCGCTCTTGTTGGTGCCCAGCGTCACGCCGATTTCGTCGTAACCGTCGATGTAGAGCGCGTCGCCGGTGAAGCGCGTGTCGATCAGCGAATATTCGATGGACATGCCCTGGCCGAAGGCGTTGATCGGCTGGGACAGCATGATACCGTTGCGGAAAACGGTGTTCTTGATGCCTGGGTCGTAGGAATAGTCGCCGGAAGATGCCTTCAGCGTCTGGTAGTAGCCGACCATGTTGCCGATAGCGATGTCGAACTTGTCCATATTGATGACGTAGCTGCTGGTCAGCGAGCCGGATACGATCTGCGCCAGCGAGGCCAGGTCTTTGGATCCGGTGAGGCCGTAACCGAGCGCCGGGGTCAGCGCCCAGTTGTCGTTCATCGGGATGCGGTAGGCCACGCCGGGATTGACGCTATAGACCTTGCCGCCTTCCACCGTGGTGTAGGTGATGGGCGCGCTGATGGTCAGCTGGCGGCGCGGATCGAGATCGGAACGGCTGGTATAGGACAGCGGCAGGGTGAGGCTGTCGCTCTGGCGGCCATTGATGTCATAGGAACCGAAGCGCAATCCCAGGCCGATCAGGTTGGATACCGAGGCGGTAGTTTGTGCGGCCTTGATGTTGGAGGCGTGCGAGGTGAAGTTGCGGTCGAAGTCGCCGGAGACCATGCCTGCCTGCATGCTGTTGGGGTTACCGGCAATGGGGTCGACCGGGGAAGTCTCGGCCAGCTTCTTCATGAGCGCGTTAAGCACCGCACCGCCGTCCTTCTTGAAGAAATCCTTGAGCTGCTCTTGGCTTTGATCGCGGGTCGCGCCGGTAAAGGTTTTGTTGACCAGGCCGATGCTGGGAATGTTCAGGGTCAGCGTGGTGGAGTTGACGGGATAGGCCAGATTCATGCCCAGGCCGCGGAAATCCAGGCCAATACTCGCAGCGCTGTTGTTCGTGTAGGAAGGCAAGCGGGCGCGCATGGCGTCCAGCTTGATGGAATCGAAACTGTCCATCGCGGCGCTGAAACCCTGGCTGGTCGTGGCGCCATTGACGGTGGTGGTGACGTTGAACAGGTCGGCGGCCACGGCACTCTGGCACAGGCCCAGCATGAGAATGGAAAGCGCGGTTTTCTTGAACATGATGATCTCCCTGGAAAGCTATATGTCTATGTCATAAAACAGCATTTGCCGCAACTTGCGCGCGGCCCTGTCCGATGATAGACCCGGCCTCGCACTCAAGGCAAGGGCGCATCCGCGCATCGCAAGCAATATGATGCGCGAAAAAATTAAAACTGTTGCCAATTTCCAACAACGATTTCCAACAACGATTTCCAGCACTTTTTCCGGGCCGACGTTTGGGATTACAATTAGCCCCTTTTCGTCAAAACCCTGTCCACTTCATGCAGATCGGTTCCCACACCTTGAACCGGCTGGTGGTCGCCCCCATGGCGGGCGTCACCGACCGCCCCTTCCGCCAGTTGTGCCGGCGCATGGGGGCGGGGCTGGCGGTGTCCGAGATGGTGGCATCGAATTCCCTGCTCTACGGCAGCGCCAAAACACAGCGGCGCGCCAATCACCAGGGTGAACCGGGGCCGGTATCGGTGCAGATCGTCGGAGCCGACCCGCACATGCTGGCGGAAGCGGCACGCTACAATGTCGGCCGGGGCGCGCAGATCATCGACATCAACATGGGTTGCCCGGCGAAGAAAATCTGCAACGTCATGGCCGGCTCGGCCTTGCTCAAGGACGAAGCCCTGATCGGGCGTATTCTCGAAGCGGTGGTCAAGGCGGTGGAAGTGCCGGTGACGCTGAAGACCCGCACCGGTTGGGACAGGAACAACAAGAACGTGCTGACGGTGGCGCGCATTGCACAAGCTTCCGGGATCCAGGCGCTGGCCGTGCACGGGCGCACGCGCGCCGACGGCTACGCGGGCGAGGCGGAATATGAGACCATAGCCGAGGTCAAGGCCAGTCTGTCCATTCCGGTGATCGCCAACGGCGATATCACCAGCCCGCAAAAAGCACGGGAAGTGCTGGAGCTTACCGGCGCGGATGCCGTCATGATCGGCCGCGCCGCGCAGGGACGGCCATGGATATTCCGCGAAATCGCCCATTATCTGGCGACCGGCGAATTGCTGCCGAAGCCGGGCATTGCGGAAATCCGCGCCCTGCTGATCGCGCATATGCACGATTTATACGAATTTTATGGTGAAACGGCAGGGGTCAGGATGGCGCGCAAGCACATTTCCTGGTACACCAGGGGACTGCCGGATTCGGCGGCGTTCCGCCACGCCATGAATCGGCTGCCCAGCAGCCGCGAGCAACTACAGGCCATAGAATGCCTGTTTGCCGCAACGATGGATAAAAACAACAATCAGAACAACAATGAAGACAGGGAGCGATTGGCCGCATGATGAACGATAACGAACTGGCACTTTGCGTGCGAAAGTCCATGGACGATTACTTTCGCCACCTCGACGGGGAAAAACCCAGCGCGGTTTATGACATGGTCATCAGTCATGTGGAAAAGCCTCTGCTGCAATTCATCCTCGACCACGCCCAGGGCAACCAGACACGGGCCGCCGAAATTCTCGGCCTGAACCGCAACACCCTGCGCAAGAAACTCAAGACTTACGGACTCCAATAACATGGCAAAAATCACCCGAGCGCTGATCAGCGTTTCCGACAAGAACGGCATTGTCACTTTCGCCCGCACGCTGCAACAGCACGGCGTTGAGCTCCTTTCCACCGGCGGCACCGCCAAACTGTTGCAGCAGGAAGGCCTCTCGGTAACCGAAGTCGGTGATTACACCGGCTTTCCCGAAATGCTCGACGGGCGCGTCAAGACCCTGCACCCCAAGGTCCACGGCGGCATCCTCTACCGGCGAGATCTGCCCGCCCACGTGAGCGCCGCCACCGCCGCGGGGATACCGCCCATCGACCTGGTGGTGGTCAACCTCTACCCTTTTCGCGAAACCGTCGCCAAGCCGGGCTGCACGCTGGAAGACGCCATCGAGAACATCGACATCGGCGGTCCGGCGATGGTGCGTTCTTCAGCGAAAAACCACGCCTTCGTCACCATCGTCACCGACCCCGCAGACTACGCCACGGTGCTGGCGGAAATGGCCGCCAATGACGGCGCGGTGGGTGACGCCACGCGCTTTTCGCTGGCGGTGAAAGCGTTCGAACATACTGCCGCCTACGATGGCTCGATTGCCAACTATTTCGGCGCCATCGTCGAAAACGGCAAGCCGGAAGGCTTTCCGCGCACTTTCAATATCCAGTTCAAGAAGGCGCAGACCATGCGCTACGGCGAGAACCCGCATCAGGATGCGGCCTTCTACATCAGCACCGGCCATGCTGAGGCCAGTATCGCCACCGCCCGCCAATTGCAGGGCAAGGAACTGTCCTACAACAACATCGGCGACGCCGACGCGGCGCTGGAATGCGTGAAACAGTTCGATGCGGCGCCCGCCTGCGTCATCGTCAAGCACGCCAACCCGTGCGGCGTCGCCTACGGCAAGAACCTGCTGGAAGCCTACGACCGTGCCTACCAGACCGATCCCGAATCGGCTTTCGGCGGCATCATCGCCGTCAACGGCGAGCTGGACGGCGAAACCGCGCACGCCATCGTCGAACGCCAGTTCGTCGAAGTCATCATTGCGCCCAAAGTCTCGCAAGCCGCCATCGACATCGTCGCGGCGAAAAAGAACGTGCGCCTGCTGGAATGCGGTCAATGGCCGAAGGAACCCGGCAAGCGTCTCGACTACAAGCGCGTCAACGGCGGCCTGCTGGTGCAGGAAGCGGATCTGGCGCTCTACAACGACCTCAAGGTGGTGACCCGGCGCACCCCCAGCGAAGCGGAGCTGTCCGACCTGCTGTTCGCCTGGCGCGTGGCCAAGTACGTCAAGTCCAACGCCATCGTCTATGCCCGCGACAAGATGACCATCGGCGTCGGCGCCGGCCAGATGAGCCGCGTCAATTCGGCGCGCATCGCCGCCATCAAGGCCGAACACGCCAAACTGGAAGTGCGCGGCTCGGTGATGGCAAGCGACGCCTTTTTCCCCTTCCGCGACGGCATCGATTCGGCGGCCAAGGCCGGCATCGCGGCGGTCATCCAGCCCGGCGGCTCGATGCGCGACGAAGAAGTGATCGCCGCCGCCGACGAGCACGGCATGTCCATGGTATTTACCGGCATGCGCCATTTCCGACATTGATTGGAGTAGCGAAAGCATGAAAATTCTGGTGATCGGCAACGGCGGGCGCGAACATGCGCTGGCCTGGAAACTGGCGCAAAGCCCGCGCTCGACCAAGGTCTACGTCGCTCCCGGCAATGCCGGCACGGCGCTGGAACCGGACCTGGCGAACGTGGCGATCACCGCCATTCCCGAACTGGTGGATTTCGCCAAGCGGGAGAAAATCGCCCTCACCGTGGTCGGCCCGGAGGCACCGTTGGCCGCCGGCGTGGTCGATGCCTTCCGCGCCGAGGGGCTGAAGATTTTCGGCCCCACCCGCGTCGCTGCCCAGTTGGAAAGCTCCAAGGATTTTGCCAAAGCCTTTATGGCGCGGCACGGCATTCCCACCGCCGCTTACGGCACCTTCACCGATGCCGGAGAAGCGCACACCTATATCGACGCGCAGGGCGCTCCCATCGTTGTCAAGGCCGATGGCCTGGCGGCAGGCAAGGGCGTGGTGGTGGCGCAAACCGCCGAGGAAGCACATGCCGCGGTCGACATGATGCTGGCCGGCAACAAGCTGGGCGCCGCCGGCGCGCGCGTGGTGATCGAGGAGTGTCTGCTGGGCGAGGAAGCCAGCTTCATCGTCATGGCCGACGGCCACCACGTGCTGCCGCTCGCCACCAGCCAGGACCACAAGCGTTTGCAGGACGGCGACCAAGGCCCGAATACCGGCGGCATGGGCGCCTATTCCCCAGCGCCGGTGGTCACCCCGGAGATCCACGCCCGCGCCATGCGCGAGATCATCCTGCCAACCATCGAGGGCATGGCGCGCGAGGGCGAACCGTTCACCGGCTTTCTCTACGCAGGCCTCATGATCGACGCCGCTGGCAACCCGAAAACCCTGGAATTCAATTGCCGCATGGGCGACCCGGAAACCCAGCCCATCATGCTGCGCCTGAAAAGCGACCTCATCACCCTGCTCGAACACGCCGTCAACGGTACCCTCCACCAGGCCGAAGCCGAATGGGACCGGCGCGTGGCCCTGGGCGTGGTAATGGCGGCGGCGCATTATCCCGACGCTCCGCGCAAGGGCGACGCGATCCACGGCCTGCCGCCCGTCACCGACCTGCTGGAAGAGGCCCCGCGCGACTATCACGTCTTTCACGCCGGCACCACCCTGCATGGCAAGGAGGTCCACACCAGCGGCGGGCGCGTGCTGTGCGTCACCGCGCTCGGCGACAAGGTGCAACTGGCGCAGCGGCGCGCCTATGAGGTCGCCGAGCAGATCAAGTTCGACGGTTGCCAGATGCGTCACGACATCGGCTATCGCGCTATTGCCGCCAAACAGAAAACCCAGGAGAAATCATGAGTCTGCAAGCAGAAGACGTCGCCGAATACCTGAAAGACCACCCGGATTTTTTCGAGGGCTACGCCGAAACCCTGGCGGAAATCCACCTGCCCCACCCCCACGGCGGGCGCGCCATTTCGATCAGCGAACGCCAGCAGATCGCCCTGCGTGACAAGAACAAGCTGTTGGAAACCAAGTTGCGCGAACTGATCCAGTTCGGCGAGGAAAACGATGCTATCAGCGAGAAGCTGCACCGTTTCTGCGTGGCCCTGATGGGGGCGCGCAGCCTGAATGCGGTGCTTGACGCCATCCACTTCAACCTGCGCGAGGATTTCGACATTCCCCACACTGCTCTGCGCCTGTGGGTGGGCGAGCCGGAAGATTCGGCGCGCGCCGAATTCACCGGCGTGGGCATCGACCTGTGCGCCTTCGTCGACGAACTGCCCGGCCCGCAATGCGGCCAGCAAAACGTTCACGAGATTCCGCAATGGTTCGGCGAAGCCGGACCGCACCTGCGTTCCTTCGCCTACATCCCCCTGCGCCGCGAGCAGTCATTCGGCCTGTTGGTGCTGGCGAGCGAGGATGCGCAGCGCTTTTACCCGGAAATGGGCACCCTCTACCTGCAACGCCTAGCGGACCTGGTCGGTGCGGCGCTGATGCGCTACCTGGACTGAACCCAGGCAATCCCTTCGGGCTACACTGGCGGACATGATCCGCATCACTGCACAAATCGCCCTCGACGAGCGCGAAATCGGGCTGCAATTCATCCGCGCTTCCGGGCCGGGCGGGCAGAACGTCAACAAGGTTGCCACCGCCGTGCAACTGCGTTTCGATGCGGCAAATTCACCGTCGCTACCCGATGAGGTGCGTAGCCGCCTGATGCGCATGGCGGGCAGACGCCTGACCGGCGAAGGCGAAGTGGTGATCGAGGCCAAACGTTTCCGCACGCAGGAGCGCAACCGCCAGGACGCCATCCAGCGCCTAGTGGAATTGATCCGGCGCGCCAGCGAGAAACCCAAGCCGCGCATCGCCACCAAACCGACCAAGGCCTCGCAGCGCCGCCGCCTGGAAAGCAAGCAGCGGCGCGGCGAGACCAAGCGCGGGCGCGGTGCGGTGGGCGGGGAGAATGGGTGAGGGAGAAGTAAAGGTCTGATTCATTGTATCTTTTCGCAAATCATGTCCTGATTAGTTACAAGTCTCAGCCGCGCGAATAGTCGTTGCAGGGCATGGTGCGGCAATTGCATCGGCGCGGACGAGGCGCTTGAGGATGGAAGCCAGATCGAAACGGCGGTTGAAACGATACTGTACCTCGGCAAGATAATGAGTGGCATATTTGCGAAAGTTGAACGCATGGTAGGTTCCAGCAAAGGCGGTTTTCAGATTGAGCTTCCCCCGGAATTTCGTCTTAGTAAGGGGTCAGTCCCTCATGTCGCTAAGTTAAGCTAAAAATCTGGGCCGACCGAGCCAAAAGTTGCT
>CAZGOY010000055.1:0-19003 GCA_964527565.1 uncultured Sulfuricella sp.
TACAGCAGGCTACCATCTTAATTCTCTGTCCGGTTATTGGGGTCCACTATACAGTACCCGAACATGCACGGGTGCTGAATATCCTGCTGGCCGAAGACAACCCGGACAACGTGCATTTGATCGAGGCGTTTCTCAAGAAGACACCGCACCACCTCGACGTGGCGGAGGACGGTTTTGTCGCGCTGGAAAAATTCCGCGCGAACTGCTACGACATCATATTGATGGATGTTCAGATGCCGAAAATGGACGGCTACCAGGCGACCACGGAAATCCGCCGCATTGAGGCAGCGGAAGCGCGCATCCCAATTTTGATTGTTGCGCTGACTGCACACGCGCTCAAGGAAGACGAACAGCGCAGTTTCGACGTTGGCTGCAATGGCCATCTCACCAAACCGATCAAGAAAAAAGTGTTGCTTGAGGTGTTGCAATCCATCAACCCGGAAGCAGAATGATTAGGAGGCGTATGGAATGACCCATGAAAAAATTATCGTCCACATTGATGACGAAGATGTACTTGACCTTGCCCCAAGCTATTTGGCGAACCGATGTAAGGAACTGGCCGTGTTGCGAAATGCTGTCGCCAAAGGGGATTTTGAAACCCTGCGCGGCCTTGGGCACAAAATGAAAGGTAGCGGCGGCGGGTACGGTTTCGACCGCATTACCGAGATTGGCGGCAATCTTGAATCCTCCGCCAAGGCGCAGGATGTGCCGGCTATCGAGCGGACACTCGCCGATCTACATGACTATCTCAATCGCGTGGAAATCACCGGATAATGGCCGCAAGGGAAACCATGTTAAAGACTATGCGCGTTCTCTATGTAGAGGACGATGAGGACATTCGTCAACTCATGGAGCAAAAACTTCGTCGTGTTTCTGGTGAACTGATCGTGGCAGAAAACGGTCGGAAAGGGCTGGAATTCTACGAAAAGTTCAGCCCCGACCTAGTGGTGTCCGATGTGCAGATGCCAGAAATGGACGGTCTGTCCATGGCCAAAGCCATCAAGTCCATCAACCGTAGTACCCCGGTTATCCTTACCACGGCCTTTAACGATGCCGACTACTTGCTGCAAGCCATTGAAATCGGCATTGACGGTTATGTCATCAAACCGATAGACCCCGAACTACTGCTGGAAACTCTAAACAAGAATGCCAGAACCCTTTATTACCGGCGTGAGGTGGAACGCAAGAACCAGGAATTGCAGCATTACCACGATGCGGCAGAGCGCGAAAACCAAATGGTCGCGGAGTTGATGGCGCGCATCCTCCGCAACGAAAATCTGCACGATTCTCTGCTGCATTCCTGGGTTTGCCCGGCAACCAACTTCAGTGGCGATCTGGTGACTGCGCGGCGCGCACCAAACGAAGATTTGTTCATTATTCTGGCCGATGCCACCGGCCACGGACTTGCAGCTGCGATGAACCTGTTACCGCTGGCACGAAAGTTTTACCACATGGCTGATAAGGGGCTTGCCATGCCAGCCATGATATGGGAAATGAACGGCATCATTCGCGAACAGTCTACCGCCGCTCATTTCGTGGCAGTGACTTTAGCTCGGGTAGATACACGCAATCGTATCGTCGAGGTGTGGAATGGCGGCAATCCGCCCGCCATCTGGCTGGACGTCAACGGCAATGTGTTACATTTTTTCAAGTCCAGCAACCTAGCATTAGGCATCGTGGAAAACAGCATGGTGGACATTCATACCGAAGTGCTGCATTGGAATAATGATACACAGTTGCTGCTGTTCTCGGATGGTGTTCCCGAAGCGGAAAATGCCGTCGGCGAACCGCTCGGACTGGACGCGCTGATTGCAGGTATTGCGTCATTGCCAAGCGAGGAGCGTTTTACGGCTGCTGTGCAGCAGGTGCAGGATCATCTCGGCGGCCGTCGGGCACATGACGATCTCTCGTTGATCGTTGTGGATTGCCTGATGGGGGGGTGAATCATCCCGGCTTTTAACTCATGGCTTGACCGGGGACAGCGCCAGCCAGGGTTGGCAGATTTCCTCCAACGGCCCGCTGTTTTCCGCCAGCCGGTCGATGCCGCCGAAGGCGCGGATACCCCGCGCAACGGCCTCTCCGGCTTGGCGTGTATTGCCTGCCGGGCAGGTGATACCGAGGAAGGCGGGTTGATCGAACAGGCTTTCGATTTCTGCTGCGGTGTCGATGGCGATGACCGCCGCGCCTTGAGCCAGCAGATCGTGGATTTCGGCGCGCCGTTTTACGGCACCGCCAACCACAACCACCTGTCCGGCAAGCGGCTGGTCGCGGCGCACCTTGACTTCAAATCCGCCGTATTCGATTTCCGCCGCCAATACTTCCTGCGGCGGCAGGGAAACGTAGCGCTCCAATGCCTGCGCACGCCAGGCAATCTCCATGGCGTGATGGGCGATTTCCGCGCCGATGGCGCAATGGTGCGCGCTGACCCCCGCGACGCACAGGCCCCACTGCGGGTCGAGCAGCACGCGCGGCGCGGCGTCGGGCAGGCTATGCGCTGCGGTGAGTGCGGCGGCGGGTGCGTGGGCTTCCAGGTAGCGCAGGTAATCCACGGCGTAGCCCGCGACAGCGCGCCCGAGCAGCGGCACGCGCTTGGCGAACACGGCGTGGTGGGGGGTGGCGGGGCCTTGCTGCGAAAGCTGGGCGATGTCCGGGCGGCGCGCATAAGCCAGGCCCAGCGGGTCGCCGGTTTGCGTCAGCAGCAGCGGAATGCCGGCGGCCAGGGAAATGTCGCGGCGCAAGGCGGCGAAGGCGGCGCTGTCCGGTGTTTCCGGGACGGCGCCGCCGGGGAGGGGGATGTCCCAGGCGCCGTGTCGGCGCAGGTAGTTTTCGGCGCGGCTCACCAGCTCGATCATGGCTTCGTAGGAAGCGCGCGCATCCTGGCCGAAGGCGAAAATGCCGTGGTGCATCAGTACCATGCCGAGGGTGCGCGAGGTCGCCTGCCGCGTGTGGATTTGATGGCAGCATTTCGCCAGGTCGAAACCGGAATGGCGGTAGGGCACGATCAGCACGTCTTCCCCCAGCGCGGCGCGCAGGTGCGCTTCACCGTGCGGGGTGTCGGCGACGGCGAGGATAGCGTCGGCATGGGTATGTTCCACCCACGGATAAGGCAGGATGGCATGGAGCAGCGTTTCGATGGAAGGTTGCGCTGCGGCGGGGTGCCTGAGGGCGGCGCGAAAAGCCGCCATCAGGGCGGCGTTGTCCAGCGTGTCGCGTTCGATCAGGGGGGTGAGCGCACTCATGCGCACGGCGCTGAAGCCGCTCTCGGTGATGTGTGCCAGGTCGGCGCCGCTGCCCTTGATGTACAGCCATTCTTCGCCGTTCTCGCGCACTTTCACCGAGGTGTTGCCGCCGCCGTGCAGGGTCAGGGCGGGGTCGCCGCCGAGCAGGCGGGAGGTGTAGGCACGCAGTGACAAAACTTCATCGAGCCGGGCTGCCAGGGCGGGGTCGAAGCGGCTTTTCATGGGGCAATCAATCGCGCTTGTCTCAAGCCGATGGGCTTATTCGCCGGACTTCTGGCTGGACTCGACGGCATCCAGCTCGCGCTCCATTTCCTCGTCTGTCAGCGGGCGGTTGCCGGAGGCCGGGGCTTCCTCGGTTTTCTTCGCCAGCATGGCGGCGATCAGCACGCCCAGTTCGTATAGCAGCCATAGCGGTACTGCCAGCATGAATTGCGATACCACGTCGGGCGGGGTGACGATGGCGGCGATGACGAAGGCGCCGACGATGACGTAGGGGCGCGCTTCCTTGAGCTGGGCGACGCTGACCACGCCCAGGCGCGCCAGCACCACCACCGCCACCGGTACTTCGAAGGTGACGCCGAAAGCGACGAACAGGGTGAGGACGAAATCCAGGTATTTGTTGATGTCCGTCATCCAGCTCACGCCTTCCGGGGTGAAGGCGGTCATGGCGGCGAACACTACCGGAAACACCAGGAAGTAGGCAAAGGACATGCCGGCCAGGAACAGCAGGGTGCTGACCGCCACCAGCGGCGCGACCAGCTTTCTTTCGTGGGCGTAGAGGCCGGGAGCGACGAATGCCCACATCTGGTAGAGCACGTAGGGCAGCGCGACCAGGAAAGCCGCCAGCATGGTCACTTTCACCGGCACGAAGAATACGCCGACCACGTCGGTGGCGATCATTTGGCCGCCCTTGGGCAGGGTCGAGAGCAAGGGCTGGGCAAGCAGGGTGTAGAGATCCTTGGCGAAGGGGAACAGGCAGACGAATATCGCGACCACCGCGAGCACGGCGCGCAGCAGGCGGTCGCGCAGTTCCACCAGGTGGGAGACGAAGCTGTCGCCGAGGGATTCCGGTGCGCTCATCAGGTGATTTTTTCCGGCTTGGCGGGCGCGGCGTCCAGACCCAGTTCAAGTTGTGTCGACGCCGCCGCCACTGCCGAAGCTTCAGGCGTCGGCGGCACGGGTTCGGGTTCCGGCGGCATCTGCACGGCTTCGGCAACCTGCTTGAGTTCCTGGTCGGCACGGTTGATCTCGTCGGTCATGGTGTGTTCCATGTCGCGCGCCTTTTCGCGCATGTCTGCTTCCAGCTTGCGCAGTTCATCAAGCTTCAACTCGCGGTTGATGTCCGTCTTGACCTCGGAAATGTAACGCTGCAAGCGCCCGAACAGGTGCCCGGCGGTGCGCGCTACCTTGGGCATGCGCTCCGGCCCGACCACCAGCAAGGTGACGATGGCGATGAGGATGAGTTCGGAGAAGCCGATGTCGAACATGAGGGTTTTTCAGGAGACGGACGGGTCAGGAAACCGTCTTGTTCTTGATTTCGCCCTCGATGGTTTCCCCGCTTTTCTGCTCGGCCTTCTGGATCTGTTGCGCGGGCTGCTGCGCTTGGTCGCCTTCCTTGACCGCGTCCTTGAAGCCCTTGACCGCGCCTCCCAGGTCGCCGCCGATGTTGCGCAGTTTCTTGGTGCCGAATACCACCAGCACGATTACCAATACTACCAGCCAATGCCAGACGCTGAGTGAACCCATGATTGTTGTCTCCTCCTAAATTAATTGTTCAGGTGCGCTTATTCCAGGTGCGACAGCTTGCCGCCGCCGTAAACATGCGCGTGCAGATGAAACACCACCTGGCCGCCTTCCCTGCCGGTGTTGATGGCCGTCTTGAAGCCCGAGAGGCCCTGTTCGCGCGCCAGTTCCGGCGCCAGCAGCAGCAGGCGTCCCAGCATCCCCTCATCCGCGCCGCCGCATTCCTGTAGCGAGGCGACGTGCCGTTTCGGCACGATCATGAAATGCACCGGGGCAATGGGGTTGATGTCGTGAAAGGCAAAAAATTCCCCGTCCTCAAAAACTTTCCGGCAGGGAATTTCTCCCGCCACGATCTTGCAGAAAATGCACTCGCTCATGGTTTTCCCCTCGCTGCTTTCTCGGCGATGCCGGACAAGCCCTCGCGCCGCGCCAGCTCATTGAGCACGTCGGCGGGACGCAATCCCTGTTGCGCCAGCAGCACCAGGCTGTGGAACCACAGGTCGGCCATTTCGTAGACGATCTGCTGGCGGTCGCCATCCTTGGCCGCAATCACCGTTTCGGTCGCTTCCTCGCCGATTTTCTTGAGGATGCCGTCCAGCCCCTTGGCATACAGCTTGGCGACATAGGAACTGGCGGGGTCGGCGCTCTTGCGCTGCTCCAGGGTGTCGGCGAGACGTTCGAGGATGTCGCTCATGGCTTGTAGATTTCCTGCGGGTCCTTGAGGATCGGCTCGACGCTGACCCAGTGACCATTTTCCAGTTTCTGGAAGAAACAGGCTTCGCGCCCGGTGTGGCAGGCGATGCCGCCTTTCTGCTCGACTTTCAGCAGCACCACGTCCTCGTCGCAGTCGAGGCGGATTTCCTTGACCTTCTGGATGTGGCCGGATTCCTCGCCCTTGTGCCACAGCTTCTTGCGCGAGCGCGACCAGTAGACCGCCTCGCCCTTTTCGGCGGTCAGCTTGAGGGCCGCGCGGTTCATCCAGGCAAACATCAGCACCTTGCCGCTGGCCGCGTCCTGCGCGATCACCGGCACCAGTCCTTCGTCGGTCCAGTTGACCTTGTTCAGCCAATTTTCCGTGCTCATAGTCTCACTTCGATTCCGTGTTGCGCCATATGGCGCTTGGCTTGTTCCACCGTGTATTCGCCGTAGTGGAAGATGCTGGCGGCCAGCACCGCGTCGGCGTGACCGCGGGTGACGCCTTCCACCAGGTGATCCAGATTGCCCACGCCGCCGCTGGCGATCAGGGGAATGTTCACCGCGTCGGCAATGGCGCGCGTCAGTTCCAGGTTGAAGCCGATCTTGGTGCCGTCGCGATCCATGCTGGTCAGCAGGATTTCGCCGGCGCCCAGCGCTTCCATCTTTTTTGCCCATTCCACCGCATCCAGGCCGACATCCTTGCGCCCGCCGTGGGTGAAGACGTTCCAGCGCAACGGCTCGCCCGGCGCTGAAACCTGTTTGGCGTCAATCGCCACCACGATGCACTGCGAGCCGAAGCGCGCCGATGCATCAGCCACCAACTGCGGGTTGGTGACGGCGGCGGTGTTGATGCCGACTTTGTCCGCCCCGGCGTTGAGCAGGCGCCGCACGTCCTCGACCTGGCGCACGCCGCCGCCGACGGTGAGCGGAATGAACACCTGCGCCGCCACGTCCTCGATGATGTGCAGGATCAGGTCGCGGTTGTCGCTGGAAGCGGTGATGTCGAGAAAGGTCAACTCATCCGCTCCCTGTTCGTCGTAGCGGCGCGCGATTTCAACGGGGTCGCCGGCATCGCGCAGGGCGACGAAATTCACGCCCTTGACCACGCGGCCATTGGTCACGTCGAGGCAGGGAATGATGCGCTTGGCGAGTCCCATCAGGCGCCCAGTTCGTCCGCGAGCTTTTGGGCCGCGGCGAAATCCAGCGTGCCCTGGTAGATGGCGCGCCCGGTGATGGCGCCCATGATGCCCTCGGCTTCCACGCGGCACAGTTCTTTGACATCGTCCAGGTTGGTGATACCGCCGCTGGCGATCACTGGGATAGTCAGTTCGCGCGCCAGCTTCACGGTGGATTCGATGTTCACCCCGGAGAGCATGCCGTCGCGCCCGATGTCGGTATAGACGATGGCTTCGACGCCGTAGCCTTCGAATTTCTTGGCGAGGTCGATGACATCGTGATGGGTCATCTTCGACCAGCCATCCACCGCCACCTTGCCGTCCTTGGCGTCCAGGCCGACGATGATGTGGCCGGGAAAGGCGTTGCAGGCATCGTGCAGGAAGCCCGGTGTCTTCACCGCCGCCGTGCCGACGATGACGTAGGTGATGCCGTCGTCGAGATAGCGTTCGATGGTGTCGAGGTCGCGGATGCCGCCGCCCAGTTGTACCGGGATATCATTACCGACGGACTGGATGATGCTTTTGATGGCGTCTTCGTTGACCGGCTTGCCGGCAAATGCGCCGTTCAGGTCGACCAGATGCAGGCGGCGTGCGCCTTGATCCAGCCAGTGCCTGGCCATGGCGCCGGGGTCTTCGGAAAAGACCGTGGCTTCTTCCATCAAACCCTGTTTCAGGCGGACGCAGTGTCCGTCCTTCAAGTCTATCGCGGGAATCATCAGCATGATTGAGGTGACTTCAGCAAAGTTGAGAAAAAATCAGCTTACCGCCCCATTCCAGGCGGCGAAATTGGCCAGCAGTCTCAGGCCGGCGGCCTGGCTCTTTTCCGGGTGGAATTGCACTGCGAAAATATTGTCGTGCGCCACGGCGCAGGTAAAGGCGAAAGGGTAATGACTAAACCCGGCAATCAGACTTGGGTCGCCGGTTTCGACATAATAGCTGTGCACGAAATAAAAGCGCGCTTCGGGCGCGATGCCCTGCCACAACGGGTGGGGGGCGGCCTGATGCACCTGATTCCAGCCCATGTGCGGCACTTTGAGCTTGTTGCCTTGCTCATCCTTCATCGCTTCGGCGGGAAAACGCACCACCTTGCCCGGCAGGATGCCCAGGCCCGGCACGTCGCCTTCCCCGGAATGCTCGAACAGCATTTGCATGCCCAGGCAAATGCCCAGGAATGGCTTGTTTTGCGCGGCGTCCAGCACCGTCTGGCGCAAGCCGCGCTGCGCCAGTTCGCGCATGCAGTCCGGCATGGCGCCGACGCCGGGAAACACCACGCGCTCGGCGGCGGAGATGGCGGCGGGGTCGCTGGTGACGACGACTTGCGCCTGCGGCGCGACATGCTCCAGCGCTTTCGCCACCGAGCGCAGATTGCCCATGCCGTAGTCGATGACTGCAATCACGGCCATGGTCAGAGCGCGCCCTTGGTGGAAGGCAATTGTCCGGCGGCGCGTGGGTCGGCTTCCAGCGCCATGCGCAACGCCCGCCCGAAGGCCTTGAATACGGTTTCTGCCTGATGGTGGGCATTGTCGCCGCGGATGCCGTCGATGTGCAGCGTCACCTGGGCGTGGTTGACGAAACCCTGGAAGAACTCGCGCACCAGGTCAACATCGAATTCACCGATGGTGGCGCGCGAAAAATCCAGCGCAAAGGTCAGGCCGGGGCGCCCGGACAAATCGATCACCACGCGCGACAGCGCCTCGTCGAGCGGCACGTAGGCGTGGCCGTAACGGCGGACGCCCTTCTTGTCGCCGATGGCCTGGGCGAAAGCCTGCCCCAGCGTGATGCCGATGTCTTCCACGGTATGGTGGTCGTCGATGTGCGTGTCGCCCTGCGCGGCGATTTCCAGATCGATCAGTCCGTGGCGGGCGATCTGGTCGAGCATGTGGTCGAGAAACGGCACGCCCGATTGCAGCGCGGCATGGCCTTCGCCGTCGAGATTCAACGTGACGCTGACTTGCGTTTCCAGAGTGTTGCGGCTGACTTGAGCGGTGCGCATGTGTAAGGTGGTTGAAAGTTTCGGGCCATTCTAACCCAAGATGTCAGGGCGACAAAGCGTGCCACACCTTCTCCCGCAGGAAATAGCCACAGGCAATTTCGCTGATATTCGGTTAAATTTTCGCCAGACTCATTTTCAGGCGTTTGGCATTTTTGCCCAGCACGTCATCCAGCGTTGCCATGCTCCTGGCCCGGGCTTCCAGCGCGGCGGCCAGATGCAGGGCGTCCCCTGAGCGCAATCCCGTGGCGGCATCGAGCGTCAGAACGCCAGCACGATGGAATGTGGCGGGTTCCACGGGCAGTAATTGCAGGTCGTTGGCGCACAGCCTTTCAAAGCGCTGCCAGGCAGCCTGTCCCTGCATCTCAGAAATCTGGCCTGTGCGCTGCTTGATGCCAAGAGCGCTGGCAAATTCCGTCACGCACCACACCGCCGACACGGCATCATCCTGACAGGCTGCGTACCAGCGGATTACATCGGCGCTTTTCGGTTCCGGCAGGAGAAGCGCCACCAGCACGCTGGTATCGACATAGACCGCTTTCATCAATAGCGCCCGCCGCGCCGCATTTCATCCATCACGGACTCCCCCATCGCCATGCCCCGGCAGGCTTCGACGAGTTCCTGTGCAAAGGCTTGGCGATTCCATTTGGCCGGGCGAATGCTTATGCCGCCATCCACGGTCAGGCTGGCGTGTACGCAGTCCCCCTCCTTGATGCCGATGCGCCGCACAAAATCCGCGGGAATCCGCATCGCGAGGCTATTGCCCCATTTGGCTATCTGCAAATCCATGACCCACTCCAGTAGATATACTGTCTCGTATATCCATCATAATGGCTATTGGGTCAGGAAGCCAGGATTTCCCTCAGTGCGCCGGTCAGCGCGGCGCATTGTTCGTCCGTGCCGACGGTGATGCGCAGAAAGGGCGCGATGCGCGCCGGATTTTTGAAATGGCGCACGATGATGCTGCGTTCGCGCAAGGCGGCGGTGAGCGCCGCGCCATCGTGGCGCGGATGGCGGGCGAAGACGAAATTGGCGGCGGAGGGCAGCACCTCGAAGCCCAGCGCTTCCAGCTCGGCGACCAGGCGGGTGCGCGTGGCGATGACTTTATGGCGCGTTTCGTCGAAATGCGCCCGGTCATTTATCGCCGCTGCGCCGCCGGCCAGCGCGAAGCGGTCCAGCGGATAGGAATTGAAGCTGTCCTTGACGCGCTCCAGCGCTTCGATCAGTTCCGTGCCGCCGATGGCGTAGCCGACGCGCAGCCCCGCCAGGGAACGCGATTTGGAGAGGGTGTGGATCACCAGCAGTTGCGGATAACGATGCACCAGCGCCACGGCGGATTCGCCGCCGAAGTCGATGTAGGCTTCGTCGATCACCACCACCGAATCAGGGTTGCCCTGCAACAGCCGTTCGATTTCGCTTAAATTCAGCGCCCGCCCGGTGGGGGCGTTGGGGTTGGGAAAGATGATGCCGCCGTTGGGTTGGCCGAGGTAATCGTCGACGCAGATTTCGAACGCAGCATTGAGCGGGATTTGCCGCGATTCGATGTCGTAAAGGCCGCAATACACCGGGTAAAAACTGTAGGTGATGTCCGGGAACAGCAGCGGCGCATCGTGCTTGAGCAAGGCCAGGAAGGTGTGCGCCAGCACTTCGTCCGAACCGTTGCCGACGAAGACCTGGCCGGGTTGCACGCCGTAGAAGGCGGCGACGGCATCCTTGAGCCGCTCTCCGCGGGGATCGGGATACAGGCGCAGGGTGTCCGCTGCTTCCGCGCGCAAGGCTTCCAGCGCCTTGGGGCTGGGGCCGTAGGGGTTCTCGTTGGTGTTGAGTTTGACCAGGTTCGGCAGCTTGGGCTGCTCGCCCGGCACGTAGGGGGTCAGCCCGTGGACGACGGGACTCCAGAAGCGGCTCATGGGCGGCGGCTCACAGTCCCTTCATGCGGTATTCCGCCGATTGCGCGTGCGCCTGCAAGCCTTCGCCGTAGGCCAGCACGGCGGCTGCCTGGCCCAGCGTCCTGGCGCCGGCTTCGGAGACGAAAATCAGGCTGGAGCGCTTCTGGAAATCGTACACCCCCAGCGGCGAGGAGAAGCGCGCGGTGCGCGAGGTCGGCAGCACGTGGTTCGGCCCGGCGCAGTAGTCGCCCAACGATTCGCAGGTCATGCGTCCCATGAAAATGGCACCGGCATGCTTGATCTTCGGCAGCATCGCGGTAGGGTCGGCCACCGACAATTCCAGGTGTTCCGGCGAAATGTAATTGCAGATGCGCGCCGCTTCGTCGAGGTCCTTGACTTCGATCAGCGCGCCGCGTCCTTCCAGGGCCGTGCGGATGATTTCCCGGCGCGGCATGGTGGGCAGCAGTTTTTCGATGCTGGCGGCCACCGCATCGACGAATGCCTTGTCCGGCGCCAGCAGGATGGATTGCGCCAGTTCGTCGTGTTCGGCCTGCGAGAACAGGTCCATGGCGATCCAGTCGGGGTTGGTCAAACCATCGCAAATCACCAGAATCTCGGAAGGACCGGCCACCATGTCAATACCCACCACGCCGAACACGCGGCGCTTGGCGGCAGCCACGTAGGCATTGCCGGGGCCGACGATCTTGTCCACCTGCGGCACGGTTGCGGTGCCGTAGGCCAGCGCCCCCACGGCCTGCGCGCCGCCGATGGTGAACACGCGGTCCACGCCGCATACCGCCGCCGCCGCCAGCACCAGCTCGTTGACCACGCCGCCGGGAGTCGGCACCACCATGATGAGTTCCTTCACCCCGGCCACCTTGGCGGGGATGGCGTTCATCAGCACCGAAGAGGGATAGGCCGCCTTGCCGCCCGGCACGTACAGCCCCACACGATCCAGCGCCGTCACCTGCTGGCCGAGCAGGGTGCCGTCGGCTTCGGTGTAGTTCCAGGACTGCATCAACTGTTTTTCGTGATAGCTGCGCACCCGGTCGGCGGCCAGTTGCAGTGCGGCCTTCTGGTCGGCGGGCAGATTGTCGAGCGCCGCCTGCAGGCGCGCTGTCGGCAACTCCAGTTCGGTGGAGGCGGCAACGTCGAGCTTGTCGAAACGCTTCGTATATTCGAGCACGGCGGCATCGCCACGGCGCTTCACGTCGCGCAGGATGTCCGCCACGACATTGTCGATGTTATCGTCCTGCGCGCCCTCAAAAGCCAGCAGTGATTCAAGCTGCTGCTCGAAATCCGCCTGTGAAGTGGAATAGCGTTTGATGTTCAACATGATGAAGATCGGGTGGTGGTTTTGGAATGGCGCGATTTTACAGGAAAAAGACCGGGGCGTGCCCATCGCAACGGCCGCGCCATGCATGGCATTCCAGCCGCCAGCCATTATGAGCTTCCCCCGGAATTTCGTCTTCCAAGGGTGACGTAAAATATCACTCACCACGGAAAGGAAGACGATGAAGATACCGAAGCAGGAATACACCGCCGAGTTCAAGGAACTGGCGGTCAAGCGGGTGAAGGAAGGTCTGACGGTCGGTGCGGCGGCCAAGGAGTTGGGACTGGTCGAGCAGACGTTGCGCAACTGGGTCAAGGCAGCGGAGTCCGGCAAGCTCAACGGGGCGGGAGCCAAGCCGGTCACGCCGGAACAGATGGAGTTGTCCCGGCTGCGGGCGGAAAATGTCCGGCTCAAGCAGGAGTGCGCGATACTAAAAAAAGCGACGGCGTACTTCGCGAAAGATGCCCTGTGAAGTACGCCTGGATTGATGTGCAGCGGGAGTTTGATCTCTCCCGAATGTGTTCCGTGCTGGACGTCAGTATCAGCGGCTACCGTGCCTGGAAGCGCGGCGGCAAACCTGGTCGGAGGCGTTTGACAGACGCGCAGATGCTGACATTGATTCGCGCCATTCATGCGGAACTCAAGGGCGCCTACGGTAGCCCCCGGATGGTGCTGGAACTGCGGGCGCGGGGCTTCTCGGCGAGCAAGGGTCGTGTGGAACAGCTGATGCGGGAGAATGGCATCCATGCCCGCCACAAGCGGCGTTACAAGGTGACGACGGACTCGAAGCACAGCTTGCCGATAGCGCCAAACCTGCTGGATCGGGACTTCACTCCCACGGCGCCCAACCAGGTCTGGACATCCGACATCACCTACCTGTGGACGGATGAAGGCTGGCTGTATCTGGCCATCGTGCTCGACCTGTTCAACCGCGAGGTGGTGGGCTGGTCGCTGAAGCCGCGCATGACGGCGGACATCGTGACGGATGCGCTGACCATGGCGTGGTTCCGCAGGAAGCCGGCGCCGGGGCTGATGCATCACTCCGACCGGGGCAGCCAGTACGCCAGTCATGCTTTCCAGGGGAAATTGAAGGAATACGGCATGGTTTGCTCGATGAGCCGCAAAGGGAACTGCTGGGATAACGCCCCGACCGAGAGTTGGTTCAACAGCTTCAAAAACGAGCGGGTGCATGGCATCCGCTATATAACGCGCGCGGAAATGACGGCGGAGAGCTTTGAGTACATCGAGGTGTTTTACAACCGGAAACGCCTGCATTCCACCCTCGGTTACAAGTCGCCGACCCAGTTCTTGAATGACTGGATCAGCACTCAATATGAGAAAAAACTGGTAGCATGAAACCCACTCGTTGGAAGACGAAAAAACGAGGGAACCTCAGCTCACACCTATTTCAATATCAAGTTGTCTTGGTCTTCATCGTAGTACCAAACAGGACCGGGCGGCGCCTGCAAATGGACTCCCGCTACCCAGTCGTTAATCCCATTAAACGTAATATTGCTCAATTCGCTTTGCAACACGCGAATTCCGGCGGTTGTTAATTTCACCGCTAATTTTCTAATCGGCAATTCACCCTCAACAGCAAGAAGTGGGTGGGGCAAGCCTTTGTTGGCGAGTTGGAGTAGTCTCGCGGACAATAGTCCGTCTGATGGGGAATCAGGTTCCTGGCGATAGGACGAAATCATTTCACCAATAACATCAATTGATCGAGGGCCAGATGACTCCACTGCATGCAACAGTCGCTGAGTCCATATGTCAAGACCATTATTAGATGATGGAAAGTGCCGCTTCATCAATTTAAGCCGATTTGCGAGTAATGGATAGTGCGCCGCAACGCTACTGGCACACAGGTCCCATTGCGGCACGCTGGAGCATATACACTGCCAAGTTTTGAGAATGAGTGAAGTATCGGGGAGTGCTCTTGCTTCATTTACGAGATGCAGAAAATTTTCTGGCGAAAGCCCCCCGAGATTATAAATTTCTGGGAAATATTCGTAAGTTGGCACAAACAATATGTTTCTCAAGTCAATTGATAGTCCTTGAAGCGCTGGTACGACCCATAAAAAGAATAGCTGCTCATTAAGACTAGGGCCTAGCCACAAGACTATCTTAGTTTCCTTGTCAATCTCAGTGCTGGAGGCGGTTAACTTGGAATAATCACCGATGTCGAATGGGGATGAAGAATAGAAATATTCCTTCCAGTAAGCATTTCGCCTGTCATCCCATTCTTTTGGATTATTTATAGGAGGCAAAGGGCCAAGTGATAGCCAGTCTTGCATGGCAATAACTTCCGCACCCCTAATACAATTCTTAAGCGCCGCTCCGGCGGCAGCGCCTAGAATGAAGTGGATAAATTGATTCATCTAGAGGTACCGCTGGAAATCACATGTTCCGATCTCGATAGAAGGTGGCCAATTTCCGTCAGAGCAACGCTCATAACAGCTTTGGCAACGAGATTTATTGAAATCATCTTTGATGTCGTCAAGTGGGGTGCCTAAACACATTACGTATTTTTCTCGACAACTACATTCATCAAACTCCTTCATCGAACCCTTGAAAACGTCGATATTCGATTCGAATGCCTTTCCAATCATTAGAGCCGCGATAGGCACTAACGCACTGGCTGCCTGCGCTGAAAGACCCAGATTGACAGCCGCAGTCGAAGCAGCCGCAAAAGCAGTTTCGGGCGTTGACATCAAGACCAGCGTCGCCAGCAGCAATCCCACAAAAACCGCTCCCGCAGCAGGTGCAAGCGTTGGCGTACACTTGGCGATAATCACTCCGTTCAGGCCACCGTCGATCAAATAGGCGCCAGCACCTGTCACAGGGTCTTGGATGATGTATCCCGTTGCGCCGTTTACTCCATTGAAATTAACCGCCCGTTGGCTGATGGTTACGGTTTTTCCAGCAGCGATTGCGTTCTGGATGTCCTGTTTGATGGAATCGTCAACTTGGAGTGCCAGTAGTGCTGTGCCAATATTTTCTTGGGTGATCTTGTAAATTGGGATGCCTTGGCGACTGGCCTCTAGAAGGAGTTGGGTGGCGGAAGCCCCCTTTCCTTTTTTCATCGATAACACCTGCTCATAAGCTGAGTTTTCCAGATATGAGCCTTGAACTCCAGATTGCATTAGATAATTGAGCGAATCCTCTGGTTTATTCGCGACGGCAACTTGCAGGTTGCGCTTCACATCCATTACCCAGCCCCTGTAATTTGCAGCATTGGGGATGCCGAAGAAGTAACTTACTGTCAACGGGGAAGCAAACAAGCCCACCGAGGGCAAACGCTGGTTGTGGACACCATGTTGTTTGGCGGCGAAGTAGTCGAACAGGTCGTGTTCCGTCCAAAATACCAAGCTCACCAAATGCAAGGCTTCTGCAACGGAGTTGGAAAACTGTGTTTGATTCGTTCTCGCCTGGATGATGGTGGGATTAAGACCATTCCCATTCACCCCAAACACCATCTCATCCCCGGCTTTGGCGTTAAAGGATTCCGAACTGGTGTAGAGGTTCAGCGGGTCGCTCAAGGTGGCATCCCAAAGCTGTTCCTGTCCCATGCCCACCGACGAGCCGGTAGCGACCGTTACACCATCCAACTGAATCAACGGCCTGACCTGGATCAGGTAAGCGGGCAACGAGGTTGCGCCTTGATCCTTGTAGCTTTGGATCAATTGCGCGTCGGCGGCACTGGCAGGCTCGTAAGTGACGCCTAAACGCCGGGAGTTAAGGCTGGGCAAGCTGATCGACCAGGACAGCATGGAAGACCCGAGGCCGCGATCCCGCGTGGAGGCGTACAGATCTAGCTTGACGTTATGGCGCAGATTGTCCGGCAGTGTGGCGAAGCGGCTTCCCGTCGCTACGGTTTTGTAGGGCAGCACTCCGGCCAGAAGGGCGGGGTTGCTCTGTACGATGGTCTTTGTGCCCAGTACGTCGCCTACGGTGGCGGTGGCGTTTTGTGCGTTGACGTAGTTTTGTACTTGGCTCTGGTAATTCGTCAGCGCGCTCTGGATATTGGCCTGATTGAGGTTCTGCACCCAGCCCTCCGCCGCGTTTACCGTCGCGCCTTGTTGTGCCTGGGCCAGCAGCGCATTGGCGTCGAGCGGGACGTTGCTTTTGATGTCCATGCCTTGGGTGTAGGTGTATTGCTTGAAGCTTGCGTCCAGCGGTACCCAGCTATCCGGCACCTTGTTCACCGCGCCCCGGCTGGGGACGTAATCCACGTAAGCTTCCACCCAGACGTGTTCCAGCTTGACGGCGCCGATCGTTCCGCCGCTGGTGAGGGCGATGCTGGGTATTCCGCCCTGGCCCATCAGGTTCAGGGCGGCTTCGGGATTCGTTACTCCGCCTACCCAGTTCATCGCTTGGGCTATCGGTAGCTGGATGGTGCCGTATGCGTAGCGGGCGGGGATGTTGGCGGCGCGCAGGAGGGCGATTTCCAGGCTGGCGATGTCGGTGGCGTTGCCGCGTTTGGCTTGCAGGGTCATTTCCGTTCCCTGGATGCTGCCGTAGCTGGGGATGAATTCGATGGTGTTGCGTACCCAGTTGTGAATCTTCACTGGGTTGTTGCCCAATTCCTGGGCTTTGGCCTGGATGGCCGGGGTGAGCT
The DNA here is from genome assembly GCA_964527565.1 of uncultured Sulfuricella sp. Classification (GTDB taxonomy): domain Bacteria; phylum Pseudomonadota; class Gammaproteobacteria; order Burkholderiales; family Sulfuricellaceae; genus JAGXQV01. Next base: position 16,684 of record CAZGOY010000055.1, read on the forward strand.
GTATGTCTTCGGTGGCGGAAAGGTCGCCTGCTACGGGTGGGGCCTGGGGGTCGGTGACGGGGGTGTGGAGCGTTGTGCCCTCGGGCAGCGGTCCGGCCAGGCGTATGGGATTCAGGCCCAGTTGCGCGCGCAGGTCGCGGGCCGTTTCGGCGGGCGCTCTGACTCGGGAATCGGGGGTGCGGAACGGCAGCTTGTGGGGGTCGGTCCTGGCGTGGGGTTTGCCGGGCTGGTGTTGGTCGAGCCAGGTGGAGAGCTGGGTTACGCTCTGGGCGCGGGCGTTGTCGTCGTCGCGTTCGTCGGCGGCTTCGAGGGGCTGGAAGGTTCTTTTGAAGTCGGCCTGTTTGGCTTTGAAGTCGGCGACGGCGGCCTGGTGGCGGGCGAGAATTTCCGGGGGGAGGTTCTTGGCTCTGAGGTGGGCTTCGGTGGCGGTAAAGCTGTCGAGCATGTCTTGTTCGAGGGCGGCGAGCTGGGTTTTCTGGCGGCGCAGTTCGCGGACGGCTTCGCGGGTGCTCTGGCGCTGGGCGGCTCGGTCCTTGGCGCGTTTGGCGGTTTCCTTGAGGGTGTCGAGGAGCTTTGCGGCGGTTTCGGTGCGGGAGGGGGGGGCGGCTTGGGCGCGGGATGTGGGAAGTGCGGATTGTTCGAACTGACCTTGGGCCGCCGCTTGCAAGGGGTGCAGCGTCAGGCTGGTGAAGGTGACGAGGACGAGGCCGGAGAGGCGGCGTAGGGTGGCGGGTGTGAACAAGTAATCACGCAAAATCGGAAAAAAGCACAATATTTAATATAATCGCGCCGAAAATTGATTTTGCAAAAAAAATATCAAGCTGAACGATGTCTTTATTTTTTGCAAGTGAAATTAATGTACTAGACAATACATTTTTATCGTAGGTAAACCTTAAGAGATGACGTGTTCTCATCACTAATAATATTAAAATTAAACTGAATAAAATTGGCAAGATAGCCAGACTAGCCCATATAGCTAAAGGCGTTAGTGAATACACAAGAATAACTGGTGCAAAGAGATTTTTTAGAAGCACAATGTACCATTGTGGCCGTTCTACGTATTTACAGGCATCTGAGTATAGATTAATCATTCCAAAAATATATATGTTGGGCGGAATGGCTAATCCAGAGATTACTGCCATCTTATAAATGTTCGGCGTATTAGCAGTCCTTGGCAAAAGGTAAAATTCCAGAAATACGTACAGCAAGCACAAAAGAATGGCGATGCCGTCATAAATATTGGGTTTCCAGCAATAAAACTCTGGTTTGTATAATTTGAATGATTTCATTTGAATGCAATGGAGTCAAACAGGTTTTTATTTAAAGAAATAGCTAAACATGGCCACATAAGCAGAACCAAGCATTAATGGATGTGTGATGGCAAGTTTCTCAAGGGCATCCATCCCTTTCAGAGCAATTCCCGTTGCAGCACCAATAATGGTAATCACAGTACCAAGCGAATAGGCTGCGGATATGGTAAGTATCTTGTCATCAACGGTATTTGCCGCCTTTTCCATAAAGTTATAAAACCCATAAAGTTGGAGGACTATTAACCATGTCGGTCCAACTGTGGCGGTAAGAAACATAGCTAGTACGGCAAAGGCAACCGCGAATAAAAATGCCCCATTCGCCCCCCCCTCAATCAAATAACCCCCTGCTCCCGTAGCCGGGTCAACAATCGCATACCCCGCCCCCGTCCACCCCGCCACGGTGACTTGCCTCTCCGAAATCGTTACCTCTTTCCCCGCCGCCACCGCATTGCGGATGTCGTCCAATACGCTGGCGCTATGCTGAAGTTGCGGCAACGCTGTGGCGATATTGGCTTGCGTGATGGTAAATATCTTCTGCCCCTGGCTTGCTGCGGTCGCCAACGCCTTAACCGTACTCACGCCCTCCGGCTTGGTGGTTGATGCCGGGTCGGTGAAGAACTGCTCGGGGATTGTGGCTTCCAGCACTGACTGTTGCTGTCCGCGCATCCGGTTGTAGTTGATCCAGGTTGTGGCATCGTTATCCTTCGCCACCCGCAAATGCCTGAGGTGCCCGATGTCCATCATCACGCCGGGGAATCTCACGCTCATCACGACGCCGAAGGTCTTCATCGGCGCGACCACTGCGTGGAACAGGCCGTAGGACAGCCCCGGCAGGTCGATGGTGTTGGCTTGATTCTGGCTGAGTTTGCCCAGGCTATCCACCGCTCCGAAATACCCCCAAACATTGGCGGTGAGCAAATCCCCGGTGATTTGGTCACCGGTCAGTCCGGTGATGTCGCTGGCTTGCAGCTTGGCCTTGGTCTGCTCCATTCTTGTCTTGAGGGTCTGGA
>CAZGOY010000056.1:0-17829 GCA_964527565.1 uncultured Sulfuricella sp.
AACAGACCGGCAGAAGCTGGTGGAACGGGGCGGACGGCAAGCTGTATATCCGCAACGCAGATGGGACGGCGCAGGGGTTTGCGGTGCGCTGAGGGGGGAGGGGCACGGGGTGCCTGCGTGGCTGAATTCGCGGCCAGGAGGCCGCTCCTACGTGGCGTTGTTTCAGCCTGTTAACCCCGTGTCCAACAGCGCTGTAGATGCAATCCCCGAAGGGTATTGCACCGGAACAGCGTAACCTCTGCGGGTCATCTCCGGCCTTGCGGCCTCCCCATAACCTCTGCGGGTCATCTCCGGCCTTGCGGCCTCCCCATAACCTCTGCGGGTTTGGAAGCGCGGGGGTCTAACAGGCCGCTGGGCGCGGCCAGGGTAAGCTGGGCAACCGCGCTACCACATCAAGTCGTCCGGGATCTGGAAGGCGGCATACGGGTCGTCCGCATCGATCTCGGCGCTGGTCTTGTTTACCCGAACGACGAGCGAGGCATCACGCTCGGCGATCTTGTCGGCGATAATTTTGGGCACCAATTCGGTGGTGCCGCCCTGGCAAACGATCACCAGGCGACCGGCCGCTAAATGCGCCTGGACCGTGGCCGACACATACAGCCGTTCTATCTTGTTGTCTCGGGTGAAATTGTAGGCGATGTCGCCGGTGCCCTTGCTCTGGCGATTCTGCTGCACCATCTGGGCAATTTGCGCCATGATCGCTTTGTGGGTGGCGGCCGCATCGCGCAGGGCATTGAGTTCGCGGGTCCGCTCGGCATTTTTGCGTTGCGTTTCTAGTGCGGCCAGGCGAACTTCATCGACACTTTGCGTACCGGTCCGGCGCTCGACCTTCTTCTGCTTACTTTTGTCCTGGTTGGCCTGTTTGACTTTGTTTTTGTCGACTAGACCGGCTTTCAAAAACTGATCTTGCAAAGAGGCCATATGTACTACTCCGTAAATTGGGACCCGCTGGCCGAGGCGCCACCAGCTTGGCCGGTGAAAAGTCACCATGATAGCGCGTAGGATAGTCGGTGATCACCGAAATCAAGTATTCGCCAATGGGCAAAGGAACTTCAAGCCAACCTTTTTGCAGATAGATCACCGCAAGGGCAAGTTAAGTAGGGTGGGCACGGCCTTATCGTGCCCACGCGGAAATTGCATCAACAACGTGGACACAAAAAGCGTGCCTACCCTACCCGACTCTGTCCAACCCCATGGCTGCGCTCCTGAAAAATAAAGTCGGCGATTATACGGGCTTTATTACCATGGGCCTAATGTGGGAATGGGCGGCGGCATGGATTGGCAGCCCAGCCCTACCAGTACAATTCCTTGACCACATCGTGAGCAATCCACCCAAGAATATCCGCCAGCAGCCCGTGGCTGCCGGACTCGATGCGGAGGGTGCCCATCCATTCCTGGTCGGTGGAGGCGAAGTGCGGATACTCGATGGCAGCCTCGATGCGATAGCGCGCTTCATGCAGGCGCCATTGCCCTTCCGGCGTGGTGGTGACCGCCAGAGGGCCGCCATTCGCCGATGACAGCGCCGGGTAATCGAGCGCATCGGTCGGGTTGGCGGCAATTTCCATAATTTTTCCCGCCAGTACCGAAAGTGCCGTTCCATTTGGGTAGAAGCGGACTTCCGCTCCTCTGGCGATGCGGCCGTAGTCCGCTTCGGAAACAAATGCCACAACGCGCGCCCCCCGTTCCCCTGTCACTTTTCCCAGGAGGCTGTTTTTTCTGACCCAAGTTCCCGGAACCAGTTGATTATCCCAGTCGCGTACGGTGCCGTTCAGGGATGAAAACAGTTTCAGGCGCTCCAGTTCCGACTGGATGGCTTCCTGCGCAACATGGCGCTCGGCCAGACGTTCGGTCAGGATGTTGAGTTTGTCGCGCTCCTGGTCGCCGCCCCGCGCCAGCGCGAGCAATTCTTGACGCGCCTGAATGATGCGCGCCTGATTTTTGGCGGACTGAACTTCCAGGTCGGGGGAAGACAACGTCAACAGTAAATGGCCATTTTTCGTGCCAGTACCGTTCGTCACTCCCATTTCTTGTATGCGTGCGCTGGCGGGCGCATACACATACTGGATTTCGCTGGGGCTGAACAGGGCGGGTGCTGTGATGTGGCCACGCCACGGGAACAGCAGTACCGCCAGCACGGCCAGCAGGTACCATGCGAGCCGGCGCCGGTATTTTTGCGCCAGTTCCGAACGCATCTGCCACCAGGCATGCATTTCGCGCCAGACGGGCAACAGGATGAACCAACCGATTTCAACCAGGGCGAGAAAGGCGCCCAGCACCTTGGGAAAAGCGTAATAAACCAGCACCGCAATACCCGTGAACAGCACCAGACGGTAAATCCAGGTCGCCAGGCCAAACAACGTCAGCCAGCCCTTGTCGCATCCCGTATCGGGAAACCCCAAGCGTCCACGCAGCCATCCCTTGGCGGAACCGAACGCCCTCTCGTGCAAGTTGGGGAAATTGAGCGCGTCGGAAAGCAGGAAATAACCGTCAAAACGGATGAATGGATTGAGATTGATCGCCAGGGTAATAATCAGCACCGTGCTGGCTTGCACGAACAGCGCGCTGCGCAGGGGGCCATCCGGCAACGCCAGCCAGGCGAGCAAGGCGAGCAAGGCAAGCAGACCCTCGGCGGCGATGCCGGCTGCACTGATCATAAAGCGCTGGCGGCGGTCGCTGAGCTTCCATATTTCGCCGACATCGGTAAACAGCACCGGCCAGAGGACGAGAAAAGCCACACCCACGCCGGTGACGCGCAGCCCCAGATACTTGGCGGCCAGCCCGTGTCCAAGTTCGTGCGCCAGTTTGCTGAGAACGAGGGCGACCGCTACCCACAGCATGCCCTCCAAACTGAAAACATAGCTGAAGGTATGGGTGAAACTTTCCCACTGCTGGGTCAGCCCGAAGGCGGCGGCCAGCGCAGCAAAACCAGCCAGCAGCCAGAATTTCCGGGTAAAGAAAAAACCGAGTGCGGGGAGCAGCGCCTGATAGAACCGGTCCGGGTTGGCGAGGCGGATGCGCAGAAACAGGTAATTATGCAGCAGCCACTTCAGCTTGCCGTCGCGCCGCTGCGCACTGGCGGTGGCGGAGAGGCACTGCGCGCGCCCGTGCCGCTGAAGAAGTTGATGGGCATCCAGGAAACGCAGTAGCTCGACGATGTCGCCCTCTTCAATTTCGATGGGCGCGGCCTGCTGCACGCCCGCAGCGAAATCTTGCGGCGCAACCTCGCGCCAGTGAGACAGCATCAGAAATTCACGCCAGCCGATCTGATAAAAGCGGTTGCGCAAGGGATCATGGAGACGCCACAAGGGGCTGCCATCATCGTGCCGCCCAGCTTCAAAAATGTGCAAATCCTCACGCAAGGCGGGCAGCAGGGGGGGCAGGCGCGGTTCCTCCATGCCGCGCTTACCAGCCCAACAGACGGCGCACGGCGAAAAGCGGACGGCGCACGATCTGGTAAAGCAACGGCGCACGCGCGCCGTAAAGCCGCGCGGTTCCCTTGAACCCCAGAGTAGGCAGCGTTTGTCCGGCAGTGAACTCACCGCGCATGCGGTAGGCCGCTACGCCGTCCGGCCTTGCTTCGGCAGCGAATCCGGTCTCTGTCAGGCGCGCCTCGTAGCTTCCCAGCGGGTTAACGTACAAGGTCAGCTTCATCTCGCCGCCGGGCGCCACCGCGATGGCATCCTGCACCGGCACCCAGGCGGTTACGGCCACCTTGGCAGGGTCGGCCAGCAGCATGATTCTTTCGCCGATAACCACCGGTTTGCCGATCAGCCCGAGCGGGTCGTCGAAAGACACCACGCCGCGCGCCGGGGCGCGCAACTCGATGCGTTGCAGCAATTCTTCGAGAAAAGCCACTTCGGCGCGGTTTTCGTCGATCTTGGCGCGCAGGGTGCCGGTGTCGGAGCGCGAGGCATCATCCTGGAATCCTCTCTGGCTGGCGCGCAGCCAGTCCGCCTGGATGATTTCCTGGGTCTTGCGCGCCACCGCCAAGCGGTTGCGGTAAAGCGTATCGTCGAGAATCGCCAGCACCTGATCCTTTTCCACTGTCTGGCCGGGCCTCACCAGAACCTGGCGGATGGGTACGTCGGCAGGGGCGGTGATGGGAACCGGCGCAAGGGGAGTCACCTCGGCGGTGGCGACCACGGATTGCCGGAAAGGGAAAAGCAGCAACAGTGTCACGGCGAGCAGGATGAAGCGCGCGCGCTTGCCGCCCCACCAGGCTTGCCAGCGCCGGCTTTGCCAGGAACGCCGGGCGGGGCGCCACGCCCACAATGCGTGGGCGTAGCCCTGCATGAGGGTTTCCAGCAGCCCGATTTCGTGTGCGTGCCAAGCCTCTTCGCGCGCCAGCGCCAGAACGCCGACAGTCTGCCCATCTGGTGCACGCAGCGGCAGCCACAGGAGATATTCGGGCAGCCACTCATGCCAACTGTCGCCGGGCAATTCCGGGTAGTCATTCAGGGTGGCGGCCCTTGCCGCGCCAGATTCTGGTTGCGCTGCCTTGTACAACTCACTCAGCCACACAGCGAAGGGGCTGTCGCCCTCCAACTGGAGCAGGCCGGAGGCGAGGCCGGGAACCCAGCGTCCCAGTGCATCGCGGGTAAACAGAATGGCGATACGGTAACGGGCGAGTTCCCAGGTTCGGTTGACGATGACAAACTGCAACGCCTCCAGGGATGGGGCGGTGCGCGCCTCCTGCTCCAGGGTCAGCAGGGTGGCGAGCGTCCCCTCTTCCACGGGATGCTCTTGCGCGTCGATGCTACATGCCATCGAATTCGGCGCTGCCGCTCATCCCGGCGATCAGCTCGTTAAACTTTCCTTCGATATTCGCGGTGATCTCCACGGTCTGACTGCCAGGGTCGATACGGCCGTTGATGACACGTATCTTGGCGGGGTAGCTTTTGCCGGTTTCATCGATATGCACGGTGAACTTGCTGCCCGCGCTCAGCTTTACCAGCCAGCGTGAAGGAATATGCAACTGGAAACGCATGGCACTGTTATCCACGATTTCCAGCAACGGCTGTCCTTGCGTCACGGTTTCATGCAGCTTGGCGCGGATCTTCACGACTCGTCCGGAAAATGGCGCTGCCACCGAGCAGTAGCCCATCTGCACGCGGATCAGGTTAGCCTGTGCCAGGGTTTTTTCCAGGCTGGACTGTGCCAGGCGGACATCAAGTTCGCTCACCGAGCGGTATTGCTGAAGTTGCTGGCGTGAATCCAGGGTTTCCCTGGCAGCGGCGATTTCGGTGTCGGCAATTTTCAGGCGCGCGGCGTGCTCGTTGCAGTCGAAACGCACCAGTGCCTGGCCGGCGGCAAAAGCGCCTCCCAGCGCAACCGGCAGGGCAATGATGCGCCCGGTCATGTTGGCGGCCAGAACCGCCTCGCGTTCCGGCACCAGCAGGACGCGGATCGGCGCCGCTGCACCGGCTGCCGGGGCAAGCGTGGGCACGGATGGGGCGGCGGAAAGCGCATGCGGCAAGGACAGGAAAGCCAGCAGGCTGGCACGGGACAAAGTGCGGGTCATGGTGTGCCCCATGCTCAACGGCTCCCTGCCGGTGCAACGGCGCCGGGCAGCGTCCAGTTTTTCAGGGCTACGGCAATGGCCTGCTCAAAATCCGCGAGCTGGTCGCCGTGTCCTTCGAGCGGCATGTCGAAGCCGGCGGAATTGAGCACGCGCGCGTAACTTGCCTGCATGACGGCATAGGCATTGTCCTTCTGCAGGCTTGACAGCAAGGCACGCGCTTCGGCGCGTATCAGTTCCAGTTCGCTGCCGGTGGCGGATTTCATCGCGCCGGAAACCTGTTCGTTGACGCGCTGGTCGATCTGGTCGAGGGTGCTGGATACATCGAGTTCCGCCAGCGCCTGGTGATAACGCTCGGCGGCGATGCGCACCTGTGCCACTACAGCCATGGAAAGCGCCATGCGGCGCATGTCGTCAACCTCCAGCATCAGCTCGTTGCGCTTCTGGGTTTCCGGATAGGAAAAGGCGCGCATCAGATTGAACGACACGTTCATCCCCATGTCCGCCCAGTTGTTGTTGTACAGGTACTTGTTGGAATTGTACTGGGCCGACATGTCGAGCTGGACTCCCGGTAGCAGGCTGATCAGGGCGCGCTTGGCTTCCAGCGCCGTGATGCGCTTGCGGTAATCCTCCTCGCGCAATTCGGCGCGATTGACCAGCGCCGCCTCTTCCAGCGCCGTCAGGTTGTCCGGCAGGAAGGGCAGGGCGGCGGGCACGGCGGGATCGGCCAGCGTGAATTCCGTGCCTGGTCTGAGGTTCATCAATGCTGCCAGCTCGGTTTTCGCCATCTGCAATTCATAACGCTTGGCCTTCAGATTCTGCACGATCTCGATCAGCCCGCGCTGGTAGGCGAGCGCCTGCAACGGCGGCAGCAGTCGTTTTTCCTCGATCTGGCGGGAATCCTGCAAGGCTGCTTCAGCGCGCATCAACAGTTGGTCCAGGCGCGTCCCCCAACGCTGGGCAGCCAGTGCGCGCCAGTACGCCGTGCTGGTGTCCTGCACGATGTTTTGCATGACCTTGCGCTGGCGTTCCTCGGCGATCAACACCTGGTCGGCCTGCTGGTGCGCACGCACGTAGCTGATGCCGAAATCCAGTACATTCCAGGAAAATGCCAGATTGTGGTGGTGGTAGGCGCGTTCCTGCGCCACCGAAATATCCGTGCCGATTTGCCCGGTGCGCATGTTGAGCGCAGTGCCGCCGGGGTCGTTGCTGCGGTTGTAATAGCCCGCTGCCGCAGTCAGGCGCGGCAGCATGTCGTAAAAGCTCAGGTCAAGCTGCCCTCTGGCCAGGGCGTCTTCCATCAGCTTGACGCGATTTTCCAGGTTGTAGCGAAACGCCCGCGCCATGGCGCCGGGCAGGGTGACGGGCGCGGAAACCGGTTCCTGTTCGACAAACATTTTCTTCAGATCATTGCTGGCGCGATCCTGGCGTTCGGCATCGGTCAGCCGTGTGGGGGTAACCGTGCATCCGCCAAGCGCCAATGCGGCGGTGAGCGCCAGAGTCAGCGTGCGAAAAGGGAATTTTCCGGTGGGATGTTGCTTCTTCATATTGTCAAATATCCTGTGATGTTTAATCAGGTCAAAACTCAGGCCGCCCGCTGTTGCACGGTCTGGCGCGAGACGGCCAGCAACTGCTCGCGCTGCTGCTGGAATTTGCCCGTCAGCCGACTGATCTGGCTGCCCAGACCTTCCTTGCCGCCGGACATGCGCGCCACTGGCTCGGGGGCTGCTTCCTGTGTCAGCGGTTGTCCGCCTTCGCCTCCGGCCAGGTCGGCTTCATCCTGCGTCGAGGCGCCCTCGCCGTTGCGGTATTCCTTGATTCCGCTGCGCGTATCGCCCCTTTCGCTGGTCACCGAAAAGCGGATGGTGCGCTTTCCGGTGACATCGCCGCCATCTTCCTTGAGCAGTTTCACGCTCTGGATCACCCGCTGATATTCCGCCGTAGTGGCGCGCCCCGACAGCGTCAGGGTGCCGGTGGCGGCGTCATAGGTCGTGGTAATGTTGGGGTTGTTGTCCAGCGGCTGGATGACATCCTGGCCGGGGACCAGCCCGGCCTCGATCCTGATCACCGCTACGGTAATCGCCAGTTCGTCGGCCTGCTGCGCCCCGCTCTGGTTCACGCTGATGACCACGTCGGCTCCGATCAGCGCCGCAGCCGCGCCGCCTTGCAAGTCAAAGGATCTGTTGACGAGGCGCGTGATATTCAGATCAAAGTTCGCCAGGCCGGGGTTGGCAAGCGGCTGAATGCCCGAAGCGGCCATCGGCAGCACGGGCGGTGCGGTCTGCGCCATAAAGCTCGTGTCCGAGGTAACCGCCAGCGGCGCAAGCACCGTCACGTTGCCCACAACGCTGGGCAGCGAGGCGCTTGCCTGCTGGATGACCTGGCCGGTGCTGGTGCCGGGCTGCGGCAGGCTGGTTCCTGCGGGGGGCTGAATGTTGGCGCTGGTGGTGCTGGTCAGCGTCACCGGTGTCGGCGCTTCCGCCACAGGTGACCCCGTCGGCGGAGCGGTTGCGGGAGCGCTGCCCGCAGCAGCCGGCGCCACCGTCACCACTGCTGGCGTCGTCGTGGCTTGCGTCACTGCGCCGATTTCCGAAACACCGCTGGTGGGTGGCGGGGCGACGGGCACCGGGGGCGGCACCGGTGCCGGAGTTGGCTCGGGCACCGGGGGCGGTACCGGGGTTGGCACGGGTGCCGGGGGCGGCACCGGCACCGGGGTTGGCACCGGCACCGGAGTTGGCACCGGCACCGGAGTTGGCACCGGCACCGGAGTTGGCACCGGCACCGGAGTTGGCTCGGGCACCGGAGTTGGCACCGGCACCGGGGTTGGCACGGGTACCGGGGTTGGCACGGGTACCGGGGTTGGCTCGGGTGCCGGGGGCGGCACGGGCGCCGGGGTTGGCTCGGGTGCCGGGGGCGGCACGGGCGCCGGGGTTGGTGCGGAAATGGTCAGCTCATTGGTAGTCGCATCGTTCGTGGCGTTGCCCGCCGCATCGGTGACCGTGGCGGTGACGGCGTAGGCTTGGCCCTGCACCAGCGCGGTCAGGGTGCCGGAGGACGGCACCGCGCTGGCGAGGTTCAGGCTCCAGTTGCCGGAGCCGTCCGGCGTGACGGTGTAAGTGGCGCCGCTGACGGTGACCGTAAGCACTTCACCCGCGCTCACTGTAGCAATGCCGGTAAGGGTGGGCGTAGTGCTGGTGGTGGTCTGGCTGTCCACGCTGGGAATTGCCGGAGCCGTGCCGTCGAGGGTGACCGCCTGGCTGTCCGCCGTGCCGGACTGGCTGCTGGTCGTGTTGGTGACGCGTGCCTGGATGGTCCAGTTGGCGTTGTGGCTGCCGCTGTCGTTGATCGTCCAGCTGGTGCCTTCGGTGGTGGCATTGCTCCAGGTGTTGCCGCCATCGAACGACACCTGCACCACTTCGTTCTCGCCCAGTCCGGCGCTGATCGTGCCGCTGACGGTGCGGTTAGCCGAACCATCGCTGGTGACGAAGTCGCTCGCCGAATTGCCGGTGTCCTTGGTCATCGAGACGATTTCAATCGTCTGCAAAGGCCCACCGACGGGGCGGTCATCGTCCAGGCTGCTGCTCGAAGTGGCCGGTAACCCATTAGTGAAAGTGCCGGTATATTTCACCCCGGTATTGTCGTCTTTGATCGTGGCTTCGCCCGTCGCGCTGGTTGCGCGGCCTGTGAGTGTCGCCGTAAGTTTGAAGGTTTCGCCACCCTCGTAGGCGACATCCTGTTCGTTCGTGATGTCGACGCTGACGAAAATCCTGCCGTTGCCATCGAAGGTGGGAAGGGCGTTGCTGTTGTAATTGACCCAGTCGAGGCCGTCCCAGATTTTGAGGGTCTGATTCGCCGGAACATTGGCCTTGCCGGTGACCGTGCCGCCGTTGCTCTCATTGATGAGTTCAAGGCTGACGGTTTGCCCGGAGTTGCCGCTGAGAGTGAAGATGGTGATGCCGGATGCCTCGTTGACCACCGGCGAATCAATCGCCAGGCTGCGGTCATCGTCGATTCCGGCGCCATCCGTTGTGCCGGTGGTGTTGTTTGCCAGATAGGTATTGCCCGTGCCGTCGTCGTAGATGTTGGCCGTGCCATAAACCGTAGCACCTGAACTCGGCTTGGTGACGCCGAGGGTAAAGGCTTCCTGGCCTTCGTAAACGCTGTCTGGCGCAATCGAGGTGCGCACCAGCAGGGTGGCGCCCGCCAGCGTGATGTTGGCGCCTGGGGTGTACGCCTGCCAGCCGGAACCATTGTGATATTCCAGCCCGCTGCCGGTGTCCGTACCCACGGTGGCCGTGCCGCTGTGCAGCGCCAGGCTCACTACCTGTCCGCTGTGGCCGGTCACGGTGAACACCGCATAGGGCGAAGCCTCGTTGACGGAGATGTTATTCACCGAAAAGGCGCGGTCATCATCGAGGTAGGCCGGGAAGCCGCTATCTCCTGAAGTATTTTTGGTAAAAGTGTTGTTGCCCGCCAGAAAAATGTCGCCGGTGCCATCATCCTTGATGGTGCTGTTATTTTCGTAGGCCGCCCCATTGGTGTTCCTGGCAATCAGCTTGAGGGTTTCCGCGCCTTCATTGATGCTGTCCTGCAGCACTGCGGTGCGCACCAGCAGGTTGTTGCCAGCCGGGATAGTCACCAGTCCGCCGCCATAAGCCACCCAGGCCGTGCCGTTGAAATATTCGAGGTTAGGCAGATAGTCGGCACCGCTGGTGGCGTGGCCGGTACCCGTACCCGTTATGCCCAGTTCAAGGCTCACGCTCTGCCCGGCTACGCCTGCCACCTGGAACAGCACATAGGGCGAGGCTTCGTTGACGGCGGTGCCGGTTACAGTCAGGGCACGCGTGTCCTTGTTGACGGTGATGTCGACGAAATCGGTATCGCTGTTGCCGGCGGCGTCGACCGTGTGCATGCGCAGGGTGTCGCTGCCGGAGGAGCTGGCAGTCGGGGTGTAGACCAGCGTGGCGAGCAAGGCGTTGATCTCAGCTTGTGTGCCGGTCAGCACCAACGGACTGTTGGCGGTTCCGGTGCCTGTTGCCCCGGAACCAGTAACAGCCAGCGAGCCGTTGGCGACAGTCAGGGTGGTGCGGGTAATGTCGCCATCGGTATCTGCTACCGAGAGACCTGTGGAGAAGGTGATGGTCTCGTAGTCGTTAACGGTCTGAGCGCCGGGCACGGCATTGACGGGCGGGCTACCGGCAACGACAGCAGTGGCATTAGTGACATTGACGGTCAGCGTGTAGGCACCGCTGAAGTCAGTGCCATCGCCAACCTGGAAGCCGATGGTGGCGTAGTTGTCGCCGAAGGCATCCGTCACCGGGGTGTAGCGCAGCTTGCCGGCGGTGATGTCGGCGGCAGTGATTTCCTGATTTTGCGTGACATCTACCCAGGCGCTGCCATTGTAAAACTCAAGCGTTCCAACGTTTTCCAGTGTCGTGATCTTCACGCTGGACAAGGGGCTGCCTTCGACATCGCTGTAAGTGCCGAAATCGGACAGCGTCAGCAGCGAGGCGGTGTTTTTCGGGATGGTGATCGTGTCGTCGGTACTGGCGGGAGCGTCGTTGATCGGCGTGATCGAGATGCTGACCGTGGCGGATACCCGTTCGCCGTTGGCGCTCGTCGCGGTGTAAATTACGGCGGGCACTGGTCCGGCGTAGTTTGCCGCCGGGGTGAAGCTCAGTGCACCCGCGCTGGTAAGGGTCAGGCTGCCGACCCCGCTGATGGTCAGTGGTGTGTCCAGCGTGCCGCTCTGGCCGCCCCAGGTAAAGCCCGTGACTGCCGTAGTAGAGGTGTCGTTGCCGAGAATGTTGGCAATGGTTCCGGTGGCGTCCTCATTGAGTGTCAGCGTATCGTTGGCGGCGGCGGGCACCGTGGTATTGGCGGTGCCGTCAATGGTGATTCGGATGACCGCCGAGTCCCTTGCAACGCCACTGGCGTCGGTGACTTCGTAGGTGAAGGTTTCGGTGGCACTGACCCCTGCGGCAAGGGCGTTGCTGGTGAGGGTATAGGTGTACGCCCCCGATTGGTCAATGATTAGATAACCATAGTTGCCTGCTTTATAAGTCTGTGTCGCGGTTAATGAAATACCGTTCGGGTCATGGAAAGTCAGCGAGGTGTTTGCAATATTGACTGAACTCGATAGGGTTATTTGCTTTGTTGATGTATCTATCGCAGTTACGGTCGTTCCATTAGGGACGCCGGTGCCGCTGACGGTGTAACCGACAGCAATATTATTGATATCAGACGAAGTGGTTGAAATAACGGTGCTTGAAGAAGTCGTGGCGGAATTAATTGCCACCTGAACCGTGGCAATATTGCTGTTGCCAGAGTCTTTGATGAATAAGTTTGTATTCTGGTAGCTATACAGGGCGACGTTGTCACTGAATACCAGCGTGGCACCGCCACCACTTCCGCTTCTTATCACGGTTAGCGTGTTACCAGCCCGGTCTTTGGCAACGCTTGTTCCGGTGGAATCCAGCCAAACAGCAGTTTGCACGGAACTGGATACGATTGCCGTCCAACTGCCAGAAACCTGAGTAACCGCCAGCGTCACAGCACTGATTGGGGAGCTGGCGGTGAATACATAGTCGCTTGAGCTAGGAGGTGTTGTTCCATCCAGCACTACCTTCAGCCCCGTGCTGTTATCCACATCACTATCATTCGTCAGCACATTCCCGGTCACCGTGCCGTAGTTGCCGTTAGTTATCGCAGCCAGTTCTTTCAACGAATTCGCATCATCCCTCGCTACCGGCGCATCGTTGGCGCCGTTGATTTTCACCGTCAGGGTGCTGGTCGCCGTGTTGCCGTTGCTGTCCGTGACGGTGTAGTTGAAGCTTTCCGTCACAGAACCGCCCACATTCAGGGCGTCGACCGTGGGATTGCTGTTATCAGGGGCGTAGCTGTAGGCACCAGTGGCGCTGATGGTCAGGGTGCCGTAGCTGCCTTTGATGGTGGTATTGCCGCTGGCAGCAACGGCGGTGTTGAATACCGACGTGACTTTCAGGCTGCTGCCGGTGTCATTGGTCAGGACATTGCCAGTAGCCGACGTACCCGCTGCGCCGTCAACACCTTCGGTCGCCTCATAGGCGTCGCCGGTGCCGGTGTCGGCATTTGCTGTCGGCGACGCCGGGCTGGCGGTGACGTTGACGCTCAAGGTATAGGCTTCGCTCGTCGCCGTGCCATCGGAAACCTTGAAGCCCAAGGTGGTGCTGGTGCTGCCGGACGGGGTGAAACGCAGTTTGCCGGAGTTGATGGCCGTGGCGGTCAATTCCTGATTGACCGCCACGGATTTCCACTCGGCACCGTCCAGATATTGCAGCGTGCCTGTCGTTGGCAGGCTGGTGATGACGATCTTGGCGAGCGGATCGCCATCCGGGTCGCTATAGGTGCCGAAATCGCTCAAACCCAGAAATACGGTGGAACCCTGGTTGATGGTAATGGCGTCATTGGTCGAACTCGGCGCATCATTCACCGGGGTGATGCTGATGGAAAGCGTGGCGGTGGCCGTGTCGGACCCATCGCTGACAGTGTAGGTGACGGCGGGAACCGGTCCCGAGTAGTTGGTCGCGGGGGTGAAGCTGTAATCGCCGGTGCTGTTGAGGGTGAATTGCCCCACATTGGTGATGGTGAAAGCCTGTCCCAAGGTGCCTGCCACGCCGCCGATGCTGAAACCGGTGATATTCAGCGCATCGTTGTTCGGGTCGGTGTCGTTGGTGAGGACGTTGCCTGTGTTGGCGCCGCTGTCTTCCAGCACGGCGCGCGCGTCGTTGGAGGGTGTTGGCGCGCCATTGGGTACGAGCAGCGCATTGACCGCGCTATCCACCCGGTCGGAGGAACTGCCGATGTGCTTGATGGTTGTTGAGTTTTGTATGAATGATAGGCTGTTGAAATAGTCCTGATCCACCACCATGACAAAACCGTAGTTGTCGCCGGCATTGCGGTCCCCATCCGCGTTGCCATCCGTGGTGGCCGCCGCCAGGTTGGTGAATTGAGGATCGCTCCAGAAATAGAAACCGCGCACGATGCCGCCGACCTTGATAGGGCGGCTTACCCAGCCGTAGTGGGTTTCGCCGCTGACCTCCAGCTTGACCACCACGTCATTGCCGGAAAAGTTGCTACTGCCGCTCATGTCGTCGATGCGGGTGATCTGCAACGGGGCGCTGAAGTCGAAATCAATGCTGTTCTGCTCCTTTTCCGCCAGATTCCCATTGTTGGTGTTGACGCGATAGGCGTTGATGAAGCTGAAGCGGGCGGTTTCAACCTGGTAGCTGGCGCCGCCCACTTCGATCGTCCGGTGATCGTCCTCAATGGCGATGCGGGCATTGTCCAAGAAATTGGTCGAAAGATTGAGCGCCCTGGCGGCGAAGGCTTCCCCTTCGTCACCCAAAGTATCTTGGCCGGCATTGAGATGGTGGTCGATGCTGTGGCCGAATTCCTCGACCAGAACATGGGTCAGTGCGCTGCTATCGGCCTGATCGGCCAGCCAGTCCCGATTGACGAAAAGGACGGGGCGGCTTCCGGGACCGGCAGCGGCATAGGCGGCGTAAGCGCCGGATATTTCCTCGTTGCCGACAAATTCCACGGCAATGTGGTAACGCCCGGCGAGAACGTCCTGGCGCAGTGCTTCCGCGGCGGCCAGCCATTGCGAATCCGGGGTCTCCCGCCCACCGTTGAAAAGCGTAAACAAGGTTGCAGCATCGGTATCCGCAATGAAATCGCGAATCGCCTGCCCGGCCAGCGCCGCGGCTTCATGTAGCGTGGGCGGCGCGGCATCGAACTGGAAGAAGGTGGCGTTGTCGGCACTTCCGACAGCGGGTGGCGTCACCGCAGCCGCAATCTCGACCGCCTCGGCCGGACTGGTTTCAGGTTGGGGCTGAAATCCTGTTTGCGCCAGCGCATCCGCCGTGAAAAGTGCCGCACCGTCAAACAGCATGCGTGGCTCAAGCGCCAGCAACTGGTTTTTCTTTTTACCCTGTCGTGCACGGCCGGCCTTTTTCCCTATGGGTGTGTGGACGGTGGCGGATGGGCGGTGCGTGGTCATGGTGCGTTCCCTTCAATCTGAATATGAGGCGAGAGTGATCCATAGCGCGGGCTGGCCGACCGAAATTTATGACAAATAAATGTTATTAAAAACAGAGCGTTGCGCCAAAAACCCGTGCGGCAGGCGATTTTAACAGAAACCTGCAGTGAGAAAACTCTCAATTTCTCTCAATGTGGGATTGCGGCGGGTAGCCCGTCAAGAACCGCCCTCACTGCCATTCACCCCGCACCTGCTTTTGGTAGTCCAGCCCATCCACCGGCCAGTCGAGGGTGTTGCTATGTTTCATGGGGTCTATGGTCTTGCCGGGTGAGGCTTCCGCAGCCGTCTGGGGCAGATGCGCCTTGCGTTCAGCGAATATGGCAGAGTCGTTCATGACAAAGCCACCCCCGTCAACTTGGCGATACGATGAATCGGCCTTTCCGGTTCGCCATGCGCATGAAGGACCAAATCCACGGAAAGCCCAAGCCGTTTTTCCAGTTCCGCAAGAAATTGCGCCTGCCGCCAGATTCCAGGCTGCGCCGGGGTTTCGATGTACAAATCCACATCGCCGCCTTTGGCCGCATCATCAACCCTGGAACCAAAAAGTAACACCGTAGCGTTCTCACCCAGGAATCGGTGCGAGGTTTCGAGTATGGATTGGATTTGCTGCGGGGCTATGCGCATGGTTTGTGAATATTTGTCTTTATGGTTCCTGGATTCCGTCTGCGGCACAATAGCCGACAAGCGAAATCACCAAATTGATCCAGTCCATCGTGTTCATGGCGAAGTAACGATAAAGATGTGATTTTTGCAGTGTACCAAAAAAAACAGGCCGACTTTCGTCGGCCTGTTTTCTCACGCAAGCTCTACTGGATTACAGCAGCGGCACGATCATCAGCGCGACGATGTTGATGATCTTGATCAGCGGGTTGACGGCGGGGCCGGCGGTGTCCTTGTAGGGATCGCCGACGGTGTCGCCGGTCACGGCAGCCTTGTGGGCTTCGGAACCCTTGCCGCCGAAGTTGCCTTCTTCGATGTATTTCTTGGCGTTATCCCATGCGCCACCGCCGGTGGTCATGGAGATCGCCACGAAGATGCCGGTAACGATGGTGCCCACCAGCACGCCGCCCAGCGCCTGCGCGCCGAGGGTCAGGCCGACGATCACCGGAACGGCGACGGGCAGCAGCGAGGGAACGATCATTTCCTTGATGGCGGCCTTGGTCAGCATGTCCACGCAGGTGCCGTATTCCGGCTTGCCGGTGCCTTCCATGATGCCGGGGATTTCCTTGAACTGGCGGCGCACTTCGACCACCACCGAACCGGCGGCGCGGCCGACGGCTTCCATGCCCATGGCGGCGAACAGGTAAGGCACCATGCCGCCGATAAAGAGGCCGATGATGACCATGTGGTTGGACAGGTCGAAGGTCATGATGGCGCCGTTGCCATGGCTGGACAGCGCATGGGTGTAGTCGGCGAACAGCACCAGGGCGGCCAGACCGGCGGAGCCGATGGCGTAGCCTTTGGTCACGGCCTTGGTGGTGTTGCCCACGGCATCCAGCGGGTCGGTGATGTTGCGGATCTTTTCGTCCAGACCGGCCATTTCGGCAATGCCGCCGGCGTTGTCGGTGATCGGGCCGTAGGCGTCGAGCGCCACGATGATGCCGGCCATCGACAGCATGGAGGTGGCAGCGATGGCGATGCCGTACAGGCCGCCCAGGGCGTAAGCGGCCCAGATTGCCAGACACACGGCCAGAACCGGTGCGGCGGTGGATTTCATCGACACGCCCAGGCCGGCGATGACGTTGGTGCCGTGGCCGGTGGTGGAAGCTTCGGCAATGTGACGTACCGGGCTGAACTCGGTGGCGGTGTAATACTCGGTGATCCACACCATCGCCGCCGTCAGCGCCAGGCCGATCAGGGATGCCAGGTACAGGTTCGTCGAGGTCACCAGCTTGTCGTCGATCATCACGCCTTCGCCGAGAATCCAGGTGGTCACCGGGTAGAAAGCGACGACCGCCAGCACGCCGGAGACGATCAGGCCGCGATACAGCGCGTTCATGATCTTGCCGCCTTCACGCACATTGACGAAGAAGGTGCCGATGATCGAAGCGATGATGGAAACGCCGCCGAGCACCAGCGGGTAGATCACCGCTTCCGGGGAACCGGTGATCATCAGGCCGCCCAGCACCATGGTGGCGATGATGGTCACGGCGTAGGTCTCGAACAGGTCGGCGGCCATGCCGGCGCAGTCGCCGACGTTGTCACCGACGTTGTCGGCGATCACCGCCGGGTTGCGGGGGTCGTCTTCGGGAATGCCGGCTTCGACTTTACCCACCAGGTCGGCGCCGACGTCGGCACCCTTGGTGAAAATGCCGCCGCCGAGACGGGCGAAGATGGAGATCAGCGAGCTGCCGAAAGCCAGGCCCACCAGGGAATGCGTTGCTTCAGCAGCGCTGGCGCCCACGCCCAAGGTCAGGAAGGCGTAATAACCGGCCACGCCCAGCAGGCCCAGGCCAACCACCAGCAGACCGGTAATCGCGCCGCCCTTGAAGGCGACGTTGAGCGCGGCGTTCAGCCCTTCGCTGGCGGCTTGCGCGGTGCGCACGTTGGCGCGCACCGACACGTTCATGCCGATGTAGCCGGTGAGGCCGGACAGAACTGCGCCGAGTGCGAAACCGACGGCGGTCTGCCAGCCGAGCGCTGCCAGGATAATCACCAGCAGGATGGCACCGACGATGCCGATGGTGGTGTACTGGCGGTTGAGATAAGCCGATGCGCCTTCCTGCACGGCTGCGGAGATTTCCCGCATGCGGTCGTTGCCGGTCGGCAACCCCAAAATCCATTTAATCGAAACCGCCCCGTACAGGAGCGCCGCTATCGCGCAAACCAGCGCAAATATCAAGCCTGTTGACATGAATTACCCCCTCTTTCCTGTTTTAAAACCAAAAAAATTACCCCGAAACCGCCCAACAACCGTAATAACACGACTCAAATCAAATAACATTCAAAACAAAATCCGCTTTCCACCCAAAATCAACCCCGCACTCGAACTGCTTGCGGGGTTGAAAATCTTGCCGCCTGACAGGTTGGAACCGGAACAAGCAGCAAACATTTCATTCACCTCAAAGCTTGAATTCAGGCAGCTTTTTCGCAACCGCGACGTTTTTCAGCGTCACGTAGACCGGCAGCCCGTCCTTGTAGGGCGGATAATCCTCGCCCTGAATCAGCGGCGCCAGGTAGCGCTTGCACTTCTCGGTGATGCCGAAGCCGTCCTTGGTGATGAAGTCCTTGG
>CAZGOY010000057.1:0-16676 GCA_964527565.1 uncultured Sulfuricella sp.
ATTATATCAAATAGTTACTTGGTAGTTCGCCCTTCTTATGCAAAATTCAGGTTAGTTCTACTTTGTCAGATTACCAAACCCACAGATTTAACAGGTTCCTTCCCCCCACGGGGGAAGGTCAGGATGGGGGCGAGATAATCATTCAACCAGTTGATTTATCTCACCCCCACCCCAGCCCTCCCCCACAGGGGGAGGGAGCAAAACCCAATGTCGAGGCAATCTGACAAAGTAGAATTAAGCAAGAAATTGCGTGTAGCGGCAGCGAATGCCGATTCCCCCTTTGCTATAATCCCCCGCCATGCCCTATCCCTTTCTCCACGGCCTCAATCCCGAGCAGCGCGCCGCCGTCACGCTGCCGCACGAATCGGCACTGATTCTCGCCGGGGCAGGCAGCGGCAAAACGCGCGTACTGACTACGCGCATCGCCTACCTGATCCAGAGCGGACAGGCTTCGCCGTCCGGCCTCCTCGCCGTGACTTTCACCAACAAGGCCGCCAAGGAGATGCTCACGCGCCTGTCCGCCATGTTGCCGATCAATACGCGCGGCATGTGGGTGGGGACTTTCCACGGTCTGTGCAACCGTTTCCTGCGCGCGCATCACCGTGAAGCGGGGCTGCCCGCGCTGTTCCAGATTCTCGATTCCGCCGACCAGCTTTCCGCCATCAAGCGCCTGTTGAAGGCGCTCAATATCGATGTTGAAAAATTCGCCCCCAAGCAGGTGCAGCACTTCATCAACCACGCCAAGGAAGAAGGTTTGCGCGCCGCCGCTGTCGAGGCCTACGATCCTTATACGCGCAAGATGCAGGAGCTGTTCGACGAATACGACCGCCAGTGCAACCGCGAAGGGGTAGTGGATTTCGCCGAACTGCTGCTGCGCAGCTACGAACTGCTGGAGCGCGACACCGCCCTGCGCCAGCATTACCAGAACCGCTTTCGCCACATCCTGGTGGACGAATTCCAGGACACCAACCGCTTGCAATACCGCTGGCTGAAACTGCTGGCCGGGCCGGAAAGCGCGCTTTTCGCGGTGGGCGACGACGACCAGTCGATTTACGCCTTTCGCGGCGCCCACGTCGGCAACATGCGCGAATTCGAGCGCGATTTTGCAGTGCGCCAGATTATCAAGCTGGAGCAGAACTACCGCTCGCACGGCAATATCCTGGATGCGGCCAACGCCCTGATCCACCACAACGACGGGCGGCTGGGCAAGAACCTGTGGACTTCCGAAGGCTCGGGCGAGCCGATCCGCCTGTTCGAGGCCGCCACCGACCAGGAGGAGGCTGCCTATATCGTTGAGGAAGCGCGCCTGCTGCAACGCGAGGGGGTGCCGCTTTCCGGTATCGCCCTGCTTTATCGCTCCAATGCCCAGTCGCGGGTGCTGGAGCATGCCCTGTTCAACGCCGCCGTCCCTTATCGCGTGTATGGCGGCCTGCGCTTTTTCGAGCGCCAGGAAATCAAGCACGCGCTCGCCTACCTGCGCCTGATGGCCAGTTCCGACGACGACGGCGCCCTGCTGCGCGTCATCAACTTCCCGGCGCGCGGCATCGGCGCGCGCAGCCTGGAACAGTTGCAGGATGCCGCCAGGCAGCGCGGAGTGAATCTCTTCGAGGCCGCCTGCATGCATCTGGTGGGTGGCAAAGCGGGCGCGGCCATCGGCAATTTCGCGGCGCTGATCGAAAGCTTGCGCGCCGATTGCGAAGGGCTGCCGCTCAACGAGCAGATCGAGGCCATGCTCGACAAGAGCGGCCTGCTTCTGCATTTCCAAGGCGAGAAGGAAGGTGCCGAGCGCGTGGAAAACCTCAACGAACTGGTCAACGCCGCCGCCGGTTTCGTGGCCGAGAGCGAAGACGCCGGCCTGGCGGCTTTTTTGACCCACGCCGCGCTGGAAGCTGGCGAACACCAAGCGCTGGCGGGCAACGAGGCGATCCAGTTGATGACCGTGCATGCCGCCAAGGGGCTGGAATTCCACGCGGTGTTCCTCAGCGGGCTGGAAGAGGGGCTGTTTCCCCACGAGAATTCGCGCAACGAGCGCGACGGACTGGAAGAAGAACGGCGCCTGATGTACGTGGCCATCACCCGCGCGCGCCGCCGCCTGTATCTTTCCTGGGCACAAAGCCGCATGCTGCACGGCCAGTTCCGCCCCGGCATCGCCTCGCGCTTTCTCGAAGAAATCCCGCCGCAACTGCTCAAGGCGGTCAACAGCCGCCGCAGCCACGCTTATGAAATGGAGAACGAGCGGTCAGCGCCGCCGCGCGTTGCGCAACGGACCGCCGCGCCATCATCGCCTTCCGCTTCGCCCTGGCGTTTCGGCCAGAATGTGATGCATCCCAAGTTTGGCGCGGGCGTCATCATCAATTGCGAGGGCAGCGGAAGTGATGCGCGCGTCGAGGTAAAATTTCGCGAAGTGGGCAGCAAATGGCTGGCGCTGGAATACGCCAAGCTGACAGCGGTTTAATTTAAAAGGGGCAACCATGGCACAACTCGAAGCGCTGGTTTCACTGCTGTCCGGCTGGGTGTGGGGGCCGCCGATGCTGATCCTGCTGGTGGGCACCGGGGTCTATCTCACGATCATCCTGCGCGGCATGCAGTTTCGCGCCCTGCCGCATGCGCTCAAGCTAATCTGGCACAAGGAGCACGCCCTGGACGGCGACATCAGCCATTTCGCCGCGCTGATGACCGCGCTGGCGGCGACCGTCGGCATCGGCAACATCGTCGGCGTAGCCACCGCCATCACCCTGGGCGGGCCGGGCGCCGTGTTCTGGATGTGGATGACCGGGCTGGTCGGCATGGCCACCAAGTACGCCGAAGCGGTGCTGGCGGTGAAATACCGCGAAAAGGGACCGCACGGCATGCGCGGCGGCCCCATGTACTACCTTGCCAAGGGCGCGGGATTGCCCAGGCTGGCTTGGTTTTTCGCCCTGTTCACCGCGCTGGCGGCCTTCGGCATCGGCAACATGACACAGGCCAACGCGGTAGCCGGAATTTTTCAGTCGATGTTCCACATCGAACCGTGGGTCACCGGCTTGGTGCTGATGCTCCTCACCGCGCTGGTCATACTCGGCGGCATCAAGTCCATCGGGCGTTTCACCTCGCTGCTGGTGCCCTTCATGATCGTCGGCTACGTCGGCGCCGCGCTGCTGGTGCTGGCGCTCAATATCAGCGAAATTCCCCAGGCGCTGGGGCTGATCTTTTACCACGCCTTCAACCCGATTGCCGCCGGTGGCGGTTTCGCCGGCGCGGCGGTAGCGGCGGCGATGCGTTACGGCGTGGCGCGCGGGGTGTTTTCCAACGAATCCGGCCTCGGCTCCGCGCCCATCGCCGCCGCCGCCGCACGCACCAACGATCCGGTGAAGCAGGCGCTGGTCAGCATGACCCAGACCTTCATCGACACCCTGGTGGTATGCACCATGACCGCCCTGGTCATCCTCACCGCCACCCCCTGGATGCAGGGCGTCGGTGCGGGGCAACTGACCAGCGCCAGCTTCGGCGAGACGCTCGGTATTGCCGGCAGCATGATCGTCGCCATCGCCACGGCCCTGTTCGCCTATTCCACCCTGATCGGCTGGAATTACTACGGTGAAAAGGCCATCGAATACCTCGCCGGAAGCCGCGCCATCGCGCCCTATCGCGTGGTGTTCGTCTGCGCGGTGATGCTCGGCGCGATGATGAAACTGGAATTCGTGTGGAATTTCTCCGACCTGATGAACGGCATGATGGCGATACCCAACCTGATCGCCCTGCTGCTGCTCTCGAAGGTGGTCAAGGCGGAAACCGAGCGCTATTTCAAGGGGGGTTAGCCCGAGCGTTTCATAAAAACGCTGCCTTTCCTGTAGGAGGGGGCTTGCCCCCGAGCTTTTCCGTTCTAGATGTGGAAAGTCAAAATCTCGGGGCCAAGGCCCCTCCTACAGGGTTTGCTGGCATTCACGAAAAATCCGGGTTAGCTGAAATCCACCTCGACATGGTGCTCGCGGCGGTCATCCAGCAAGGGGATGAAGGCTTGCGCCAAGCCGTTTTCTTCGAGTAGCGCGCCGTCCAGCGTGATCCGCGCGCATCCTTGGGCGACGCGCTGGAAAGCGATGTGGTAGACGGTCTCCCGATAGCGGTAGTGCATTTTGTAGGACGCCCAATGGGCCGGGACGCACGGGGCGATGCGCAGGCGCTCCCCTTCCAGTTGCAGGCCCAGCAGGGTTTCCACGATGAGCCGGTACATCCAGCCGGACGCCCCGGTGTACCAGGTCCAGCCGCCGCGTCCGGTGTGCGGCGCGGCGCCATAGATGTCGGCGCTCATGACGTAGGGTTCGACCTTGTAGCGTTCGATCGCTTCCGGCGTGCTGCCGTGGTTGACCGGGTTGAGCATGGCAAACAGTTCCCAGGCGCGCTCCCGTTCGCCCAGCAGGGCAAATGCGCTGGCCGCCCAAATCGCGGCATGGGTGTATTGCCCGCCGTTCTCGCGCACGCCGGGGACGTAACCCTTGATGTAGCCGGGTTCCAAGGCCGATTTGTCGAATGGCGGGTCGAGCAACTGGATCAATTGAGCGTCGCGGCGCACCAGGCGCGCATCCAGCGCCGCCATCGCCTGGCGGGCGCGCTGCGGGTCGCCGCCGCCCGAGATCACCGCCCAGCTTTGGCTGATCGAGTCGATCTGGCATTCATCGTTTTCGGCGGAACCCAAGGGTGTGCCGTCGTCGAAATAGGCGCGCCGGTACCAGCCGCCATCCCAGGCATGGGCCTCGATGTTGTCGCGCAGCGCCGCCGCCTGGGCGCTACAGCTTGCGGCAAAATCCGCATCGTTGCGGCCCTGCGCCAAAGCGGCAAACAGGCCGAGGTTCTCGTAAAGGAACCACGCCAGCCAGACGCTTTCGCCCTGCCCTTTGTCACCCACCAGGTTCATGCCGTCGTTCCAGTCGCCGCAGCCCATCAGCGGCAATTGGTGCCCCCCGAAGCGCAAGCCGTGCTGGATGGCACGCACGCAGTGTGCGTAGAGACTCGCCGCTTCCGCCGAACGCTGCGGCTGGTCGTAATAGGACTCTTCCAAGGGGTTCAGTTCGCGGCCTTCGAGAAAATGAACGGCTTCGTCGAGCACCCCGCTGTCGCCGGTCGCCAGCACGTAACGGCTGGTGGCATAGGGCAGCCACAAATAATCGTCGGAAAAATGGGTGCGCACCCCTTGCCCATTGGGCGGGTGCCACCAGTGTTGCACGTCGCCCTGGAGGAACTGGCGCCCGGCGCAGCGCAGCAACTGTTCGCGGGCCAGCCACGGGGTGGTGTGGATCAGCGCCATGGTGTCCTGCAACTGGTCGCGGAAACCGTAGGCCCCGCCCGACTGGTAATAGCCGCTACGGCCCCACAGACGGCTGGACAGCGTTTGATACACCAGCCAGCCGTTGGTCAACACGTCCAGCGCCGGATCGGGGGTCTCGACATGCACCGCGCCGAGGGTATGGTTCCAGTATTCCCATACCGCTTCCAATGCCTGGCGGGCGCGCACCGGCCCGCCGAAACGCTGGATGAAGCGGCGGGCTTCGTCGTCGTCGCAGGCCGCGCCGGACAGAAACACGATTTCGCGTTCCTGTCCTTCGGCGAGTTCGATGACCGTCTGAATCGCCGCGCACGGGTCGAGTCCGGCACCGGTGCGGTTCGATAGCTGTTTGCGGCGCATCACCGCCGGGCTGGCCAGCGAGCCGTTGCGCCCGATGAACTCGCTGCGGTTGCCCGTCACCCGCCGTTCCGTCTCGCTGACCAAAGCGAACACCACCCGGTTGGCGCATTCGCGGCCATAGGCGTTGCGGGCAAACAGTGCGCCGCTGAGCGGGTCGGGTTCGGTCACGATGTGCATCAGGTTGGCATGACGCCACTCGCCCAGCACCAGCTCCCAGTACCCGGTCAACGAGATGCGGCGCGCCCGTTTGGAAAGATTGCGCAGCTTGAGCACCACGAATTTCACCGGGGCGTCCATCGCGACAAAAGTGGTGAGTTCCGAGGCGATGCCCGTTTCCTCATGTTCGAACACGCTGTAGCCGAAGCCGTGGCGGCAGACGTAACCGTTGCGGCCACGCGCCGGCAAGGGCGTGGGCGACCAGTAGGCGCCGCTTTCCTCGTCGCGGAGGTAGAACGCTTCGCCGCTGCTGTCGCACAGCGGGTCGTTGTGCCAGGGAGTAAGGCGGAATTCGTGGGCGTTTCCCACCCAGGTATAAGCGCCGCCGCTTTCGCTGACCACCGTGCCGATGTGCGGGCTGGCGATGACGTTGACCCATGGCGCCGGGGTAGTTTGCCCGGCTTCGAGCGTGATGACGTATTCGCGCCCGTCCGGGGTGAAACCGCCCAGGCCGTTGCAGAATATGCGTTCGCGGGGCGGCAACGGATGCACCGCTTCGCTGCCCGCCCGCCGCACCGCCTCGAAGCGGTCGGATGGGCGTTCCGTCGAAATGCGCCGTTCGACCTGTTCGATCAGGGTTTCGGCGGTATCGGTGAAGACGATGCGGGCGACAGTCTGGAACAGGACCCGGTCGTCTTCGGACAGCTCTTCGGTGCGCAGCACGAACACCCCGCCGGGCTTGTTCATGACTTGCGCTTCCGGCCCCGAGTTGATCAAACCGACGATTTGATCCTGAAGCACGCCGCGATACCCTGAAAAATCCTCGTTGATAATCACCAGATCGGCGATCAGCCCCTTCATTCGCCAATAGGCATGGGCTTGCAGCACCTGTTTGACGAGGTCGATGCGGTTCAGGTCGCCGATGCGGATCAGGACGATGGGCAAATCGCCGGACACGGCGAAGCGCCACAGCCCGGGCTGTCCCGTGTGGTTGCGGGCAATCACGCCGGGCGCTGCGCGGCGCAAGGCATTGCTGAAAATCACCGAATTCGCCAGACGTCCGAATATCTGGGCGTCCGGTTCGCCGACATTGAGGTTGCGCAACACCTCCTGGCTCTGGAACCACGCCATTTCAAAGGCACGCTCGACGAAATGGCGGTCACAATATTTCTCCAGCAGGGCCAGCGCCGCTTCGCGGGTGGCGGCGACACCGGAAATGATCTGCACGGTTGCCGATTCGTCGGGCGTCAGGGTAAGGGTGCGGCGGATTGCCACGATGGGGTCGAGCACCGGCCCGTCGCTGTTCGACAACGCTGGCGATGGGTTGCTGCCGTCCAACGCCAGCGGATCGGCAACGCTTCGACCGCGCCCGATAAACCTGGCGCGGTCGGTCTCAAAAGAGGGCGCATCGGCCACCGCGCCGGGCGCGGCGAGCAGGTGGAACATCCACGGCACCTGTTCATCCGGCGTGCGGCGGCGGCGCGTACACAGGATCGCCTGGCGCGCGGGAAGAATTTCAGTTTGCACGAACAGGTTGCTGAAAGCGCGGTGCGCCAGATCGGCGTTCAACGGTGCCAGCACCACTTCCGCGTAGCTCGTCACCTCGATGTGGCGGGGCCGCGACGACAGATTGGTGAGGGTGACGCGGCGGATTTCCACGTCATCTTCGGCGGACACGCTGATTTCGGTGTGGGTTTCGATGGCCTGGTCGCGACGCCGGTATTCGGCGCGCGCCTGGACAAAAATCGCCTCGTAATGCGACGGCTTGCGCAAGGTCGGTTGATAGGCGGCGGACCAGTAGCGCCCGGTTTCGCGGTCGCGCAAGTAGATGAAGGTGCCCCAGCAGTCCGCCGTGGCGTCCTCGCGCCAACGGGTGACGGCGAGGTCGTGCCAACGGCTGTAACCGCCGCCGACATGGGTCGCCATCACGTGGTAACGGCCATTGGAGAGCAGGTGGACTTCCGGCAGCGGGGTATTCGGCTCGCTAAATACCCGCATGATGGCGCCGGCTTCGGCATCGGGCGGACGCGCGGCGGCAATGACTTCGGCAGCGTGGGGATGAAGGGCGGAGCCTTTTTTCGGAACCCGTTCCTGAAGCAGCAATTCCGCCGCCTGCACCAGCGGGGCGGCCATGAAGCGGCGCTGCATGGGGCGCTCGAACAGTACGTGGCCATAGGCCAGCAGGCTCATGCCCTGATGATGCGCCATGAAGGCGCGCACGATGGCGTGGCCCTTGCCGCGCGGCACCCGCGACGGGGTGTAATCGATGGCCTCGTAAAAGCCGTACTGGCCGAGAAAGCCGCTGTCGGCAAGGGTCTGCAAGTTACGGCAGGCGGCCTGCGGGAGCACCGTCAGCGCCAGGGAGGCGGCATACGGCGCGATCACCAGATCGTCGCCCAGGCCGCGCTTGAAGCCCAGTCCGGGTACGCCGAAGGCTCGGTATTGGTAGACCTGATTGATGTCGGTCGTGTTGTAGCAGGATTCGGAGATGCCCCACGGCACGCCGCGCTGACTTCCGTATTCGATCTGGCGCGCCACGGCGGTCAGGCAGGTCTGCTCCAGCAAGGTGTTTTCGTAGCCCGGCATGATCAGGCGCGGCATCAGATATTCGAACATCGAGCCGCTCCATGAAATCAGGCTGACGCCGCCGCCATGACTGGTCAACAGGCGTCCCAGGGTGAACCAGTGTTTCTGCGGCACCTGTCCCTGGGCGATGAGCAGGAAACTGGCGAGGCGTGCTTCGGAAGCCAGCAGGTCGTAACAGGACGGATCGCGGCGCCGCTCGCCGACATCGTAGCCAATGGTGAGCAGTCCGCGCGGGGTGTCGTAGAGAAATTCGAAATCCATCACCCCCAGTTTGCGGCAACGCTCTTCCAGTTGCGCGATAAGGGCGAGCCGCGCGATTGCGCCGGATTGCGGCGGCGGCGAGCCGGCCAGTTCGGCGAGGGTGGGTGCAGACGCCAGGCGCTGCTGGCCGGGCATCAGGGCGCGCAGGTCGTCGCGCAGGGCGCGCGCTTGCCCGGTGAATGCCTGTGTCCAGTAAAGCAGTTCGCCGCTCTGGGCGGTGTCTGTCGGCAAGCCGCCACTTAACGCCTCGCCGGCGCGGAGAATTTCGTCCAGCACGACGCCGGAGGCGGCCAGGGTCTGGGCTTTTCCATCCTGGGTCAAGGTGTGCAGGGTGTCCTGGAGAAAGCGCAGGTTTTTCGCGGGCTCGGAAGCCGGGGGAGTGTGCAGGTTTTCGGCCAGCATCCGCAAGGTGTCCTGCAATCCGTGAAAAGCCTGGGGCGAGAGCACCGGCTGGTTTTTCAACTCGGCCAACCCGGCCTGCAAGGTAAGCAAAGCGCCGACCAGATTGCCGCTGTCCACCGATGAAACGTATTGCGGATGCAGCGGTTTCAGGGTCTGAGTATCGTACCAATTGTAGAAATGGCCGCGATAGCGTTCCAGCTTTTCCATGCTGGTCAGGGTGTTGGCGGTCAGGCGCAGGAATTCCCCGGCGCTCACGTAGCCGAAATCGTAAGCGGCGAGATTCGCCAGCAGACCCAAGCCGATGTTGGTGGGCGAGGTGCGCGAGGCGATGGCCGGAGCCGGGTATTCCTGGAAGTTGTCGGGCGGCAGCCAGTTGTCTGCCGGGCCGACGAATTCCGTGAAATAGCGCCAGGTGCGGCGCGCCGCATCGCGCAGGAACAGCCGTTGAGCGGCGCTCAAACCGGGAGCGGGCGGGCTGAACGGCAGGCTGATCCACCAGGCGACGAGGGGCGAACCCAGCCATAACGCCAAAATGGGCGCGCAGAATAACAGCTCAAGGGGCGAGTCCGCGCCCATTGCGTAGACCAGCGCCAGCACCAGGGCCGGGCCAACCCACATCTCCAGGAAGAAATCGACCGGGGTGCGGCGCGCGTTGCGGCTGGCATAGGAAGGCAGTTGCCAGAGCAGCAGGCCGCGCCGGGTAAACAACATCCGCCCGCCCGAGCGCAGAATGGCATCCAGATTAATCAGGGCATCGTAAGGCAGCAGCGTCAAAGTCAGTAAGGCCAGGGCCAGGGGGCGGTTCGCCGATTTGCCGGTGAGCGTCAGATGCACCCGCCATTCGCGTTCTGCGGGTTTACGCAGCAAGTCGACGGCGCTCGACAGCAGGGCGGGGAGGAATATTACTGCGGCGACCAGCAGCGTCCAATACCATGCGGAACCCGCGCCGAACAGCCAGCCGCCGACCAGCAGGGCGAGCAATGCGGGGGGGACGAGACTGCGGCGCAGGTTGTCGAAGAGTTTCCACACCGACAAGGCGCTGAGCGGGTTGGCCTGCCATGTTGATTTTTCCCCATCCCCGCCCGGCGGGCCGGGGACGCGCGGCAGCAGCCAGGCGGCCAGTTGCCAGTCGCCGCGTATCCAGCGATGGCGGCGGCTGGAGTCGATGACGTAGCTGGAAGGATGCTCTTCGATAAGATCGACATCGCTGACCAGCGCCGAACGCGCATAACCGCTTTCCAGCAGGTCGTGGCTAAGGATCAGGTTTTCCGGAAAACGTCCATCGACAGCCTGGCGAAAGGCATCCACATCATAGATGCCTTTGCCGATGAACGACCCCTCGCCGAAGATGTCCTGATAAACGTCGGACACTTCGCGGGTGTAGGGGTCGATGCCCGAATCGCCGGCGAACAGCTTGGTGAAGCGCGACTGGCCGGCGCTGGTCAGGCTGATGGAGGCGCGCGGCTGGAGAATAGCGTAGCCTTCGACGATGCGCCCCTGGACAGCGTCGTAGACCGGGCGGTTGAGCGGATGGGCGAGATTGCCGATCAGCGTGCTGGCGGCGTCACGCGGCAATTGCGTATCGGTATCCAGGGTGATGATGTACTGGATCGAGGCGAGGATGGCCGGGTCGCCGACGATCTCCGAAAAGGCCGTGCGCTCCCCGCCGCGCAACAGCGCGTTGAACTGCTCCAACTTGCCGCGTTTGCGCTCAAAGCCCATCCACACCCCTTCATGGGGATTCCACATGCGGGGCCGGTGGAACAGATAAAAAATACACGGGCGATCTTCGCGGTAGGTCTCGTTGAGCGCCTCGACGGCGGCGCGGGCATGGGCCAGCAGGGCCTCATCGCCGGGCTGGGTGCGCTCCGGCGCATCGCGAAAATCGGTGAGCAGGGCGAAAAACAGGTTGGCGTCGCGGTTGCCGAGGTAGCGGATTTCCAGTGCTTCGAGCAGATCGTCGATTTCCTGCGGCTTGCTCAGCAAGGTGGGGACAATCACCATGCTGCGATACGCGGTGGGAATGCCTTGCGAGAAATCCATGCGCGGCAAGGCGCGCGGCGGCAACAGCAGGGTGACCGCCTGATTGACCAGCGAAACCGCCAGCGCCGACATGCCGAACAGGGCGGCCAGGGCAAAAAACCCGGCGCGCCAGCCGTCCGCTGCAAACCCGCCGAAGGAAAACACCCCCCCCCAGGTCGCTAGTCCGGTGAGCAACAGAATCGGCATGAGATACAGAAACAGCCGTAAATTGCGGGGCATCCGGCCCGCCAGCGACGACCAGGACAAGCGGCAGTTCAGGGCACGTTCCAGCAGCGGCCTGCCGTGGTCGATCAGATAGTAACCAACGTGGGCGCTGCGGTCGCCGCGCCCGAGGCGTAGCGCCGCCGCCTGCGCCAGCGCGATGGCCTGGCGGGCCACCGCAAATTCGCTGCGCGCGCAGCCGCGCGCCATGTCTTCGATGACGTGGCGGTAACGGTCGCGAGTGGCGAAATCCTGCCCCGCGTGTTTTTCCGCCGGATCTTCGCGCAAGGTTTGCTCGACGACGCTCAGCGATTCGACGTAATCGCGCCAGTTCATTGCGCCGATGAAACGCAAGCTGCCGATGCTATTGGCGATGGAAATCTGGTTGGCGGCAGCCGTGCGTCCGGCGGCTTCCGACAATTGGGCGGCGCTCACCCCCTGTTCGAACAGCTTATGCTCGACCCAGGTTTGCACGAACGCCATTGCCGGCCCCTGCGCCTGGAGCCGGGCATAAAACTCTTCGACGAACGGCGCGGTGAGCGGCACGTCGGCATTGGCGAATTCGGCGAGTAACTGAATGAGCTGCTTGGGTTCTTTTTCAGCGGTCGCCAGCATGCGGTCCGCCCAGGTGATCGCGGCATCGCGCTCCTCGCGCCAATGGGCGATGCGCACCGCGACGCGGCGCAGATTTTCCAGCAGCGCCAGTTGCAGCATGATCGGGAATGCCCACAACTCGCACAGATTGAGCGCTTCGGCAGTCTGGTAGGAAGCGATGAAATGGGTGCTGTTGTCGCTATCGACGCGCCCGTCCATGTGTGAAATCAGCTCCAGCGCCAGCTCGTAGATGCGCGGAAACCCGGCGGACAGGCCGTCGGCCAGGCGCGGCAATTGGCGGCTGTAGCCGCGCGGCAGATGGAGGCGGGCCAGTCCGATTTGCTGCTCGATCAGGTAAAAATTATCGAGCAGCCAGGCTTCCGCCGGGATGATCCGCTGGCCCGGCGTGACGGCGGCGGTCACCACGTCATACGCCGCCAGCAATACGCGGGCATTGTCCGCCAGGCGCGGCAGCAACTTGTCCGCCCCCTGCTGCGGGTCGATTTTGTGGCGCACGGCCAACGTCACCGCATGACGCTTGAGTTGCTCGATGCTGAACAACTCGGAGCGTAACAACTCGGTATCCCGGTCATTGCGCAAGACATTCCGGGCGCGTGCCGAAAACCCGAAGTCTCTGATAACGATGACGCTCTCCTCGGTTAAGGTGGAAATGTCGCGGCGTGGCAGGATTGCCTCGGGTGCGCGGGGATTTGAGGCTACGGAAAATTACCCTGGCCGTCCGTCTGTTGACGCACATAATGCAGGGGGGGGGGGGGAGAGATTGATCTCGACGGGACGCGCTTCGATCTGGCTGCCCGTCATTATGAACCCAAATGACAGGGGGAAATGCTGTTTATTTCGACGTGACTAATTCTACTTTGTCAGA
Source organism: uncultured Sulfuricella sp. (assembly GCA_964527565.1). Taxonomy (GTDB): domain Bacteria; phylum Pseudomonadota; class Gammaproteobacteria; order Burkholderiales; family Sulfuricellaceae; genus JAGXQV01. Next base: position 12,789 of record CAZGOY010000057.1, read on the forward strand.
TTTCAAGGCAAGTGGTGTTAGAACGTCCCTTCCCCCCACGGGGGAAGGCTAGGATGGGGGCGAGAAAATCATTCAACCGCTTGATTTAACGCCCCCACCCCAACCCTCCCCCGTTGGGGGAGGGAGCCAAAAACGTTACAAGGCAATCTGACAAAGTAGAACTAATTACTATGCCATGGCCTCTCCGGCGGCCTTGCCAGGGCACATGGCCTTCAGCTTTCCAGCACCCCGCGCAGGGCCGGGGTGAACAGCGCCATTTCCTGCGCCAGCTTTTGGTGCAGTTCCGCAATGCCATCCGGCTTATGGTTGCGCGCCGCTTGCTCGATGGTGCGGGCGATTTCCACGGCGGGCCTGGCCGCGAAATTGCCGAGCAGACCTTTGAGCGTATGCGCGACACGGGCGGTCGTGGCGCAATCGGCGGCGGCGATGGCGGCATCCAGCGCCGTGAGGTAGGCCGGTGCCTGTTCGAGAAAGTCGGCGCCGATAATGCCGATGATTTCCGCGTCGGCGCTGTTTTTCAGCGCGCTCGCGTAGTCGAAGGCCGCTGCCTCCGCGCCGTCCGCACCTTCCGAATCCATTGTTGGCCCCAGCGGTGCCGTGACGCACACACCGGCGATGGCGGCAAACAAGGCTTCGGTATTGATCGGCTTGGAGACGTAGCCGTCCATGCCGGCTTCCAGGCAGCGCTGGCGGTCTTCCGGCATGACGTTGGCGGTCATGGCGATGATCGGGACGCGCTCGCCGCTGCCCGTTTCCCGCTGCCGGATGTGTTGCGTGGCTTCGATGCCGTCCATTTCCGGCATCTGCATGTCCATCAGCAGCAGGTCGAATTTCCCGTCCGCTTGCAGTTCCACCGCCTCCCGCCCGTTGTTGGCCAGCGTGACGCGGTGGCCGTGTTTTTCCAGCAGGCGCACCGCCAGCTTCTGGTTGATCGGATTGTCTTCCGCCAGCAGGATGCGCAAGCCGTCGGCGACATGCTGGGCGGTGATGTGCCGCCGCGCGGCAAGTTCGCCGTGCGGCGGCGCCCCCAGCGCGGACTGGATGTTTTTCAGCAGATCGGATTGTTTTACCGGCTTGGTCAGGCAGGCATCCAGCAGCAGTTCGCGGCACAACGCGCCACTGTCCGGGCGCATGGCGGAGGAGAGAATAAGCAGCGGCAAGTTCACCGTGGCGGAATTCTGGCGGATTTCGCGCGCCACCTCGAAGCCGTCCATCTCCGGCATCATCACGTCGAGAATCACCAACTGGTAGGGATGTTCCGTATTGGCGGCCTGCCACAGCAGCTTGAGGCCTTCCGCCCCGAGTTCGGCGGTATCGACCAGCATGCCCCAGTTGCCGAGCATTTCGCGGAAAATACGCCGGTTGGTGGCGTTGTCGTCCACCACCAGCACGCGTGCGCCGTTGAGGTCGACCGCACGGTGAGGCGGGCACGACGGCGCGCCATCGCGCCCGATTTCCATGCGCGCCTGGAAATGGAAGGTGCTGCCGCGGCCCGCCTCGCTTTCCACCCAGATGTTGCCGCCCATCAGCTTGACCAGCCTGCCGGAGATGGTCAGCCCCAGCCCGGTGCCGCCGTATTTGCGCGTGGTGGAACTGTCGGCCTGGGAAAAGGCCTCGAAGATCAGCGCCTGCTTTTCCGGCGGAATGCCGATGCCGGTATCGGAAACCATGAAGTGCAGGATCGTCTCGCCCTCGCCGATGGCCTCGGGCAGCGCGCGCACGACAATTTCCCCCTCGCTGGTAAACTTGATGGCGTTGCCCACCAGATTGACGATCACCTGTTTCAGCCGGTGATAGTCGCCCACCAGCAGTTCCGGTATCTCGGGCGCCACCTCGTAGATCAGTTCCACGCCCTTCTGTTCGGCACGCACCGCCAGCGGCTTGACCACGTCGGCCAGCACGTCGCGCAGGTCGAAAATCTCCAGGTCGAGTTCCATCTTGCCGGCCTCGATCTTGGAAAAGTCGAGAATGTCGTTGATGACGGTGAGCAGCGAATCGGCGGACGATTTGACGATTTCCAAGTATTCGCGCTGCAAGGGGGTCAATTCGGTGTCCAGCGACAGTTCCGTCATGCCGATGATGCCATTCATCGGGGTACGGATTTCATGGCTCATGGTGGCGAGAAAATCGCTTTTGGCGCGGCTGGCGGCCTCCGCAGCGTCGCGGGCGACTTCCAGCGCCATCTCGTTCTGCTTGCTGCGGGTGATGTCGGTACGGATGCTGACGTATTGGTAAGGCAGGCCGCCCTCGTCGAGGAAAGGCACGATGGTGGCGTTGACCCAGTAATGGCTGCCGTCGCGGGCGCGGTTGCACACTTCGCCGTGCCACACCTTGCCCTGGGTGATGGTATGCCACAATTCCTCATAGACGGCAGGTGGATGGATGCCGGATTTGACGAGGCGGTGGTTCTTGCCGAGCAGATCTTCCAGCGGATACTGGCTGATTTCGCAAAACTTGTCGTTGGCGTAGATGATGTTGCCGTGGATATCGGTAATGCTGACGATAGCGTGCTGGTCGAGCGCGAAATGCTGGTTTTCCAGCTCCGTCATGTTTTTCCGGGCTTGCGCCAGATTGGCGTTGATTTCCTGCGTTCGCTCGTCCACCCGCCGTTCGAGGCGCTCGTTGGCTTTGTTGGCTTCCGCGATCATGTCGGCCAGATGGTCGCGCATGATTTTCACCGATGCGATCAGACTGGTGGTGTCGCCGGGAAGCACGGGAATTTCCGCATCGAGGTCGCCCGCCGCCACTTTTTGCGCGATCTCGGCCGCCACGCAGGGTTCGCCGCCGAGCTGGCGCAGGATGTTGCGGATCAGGATGAAGGACAGCAGCAGGGTGAGCAGCACGGCGATGGCGGCCAGCCCGACGAAGGTGTTCTGCATGGCTTGGGCGGCGGCGCGGATGCGCGCGGTCTGGGCGAGCAGGTCTTGTTCCAGCCTTTTTTCCACCTCGTGCAGGCGGTCGATCTTGGCGGTGGCGGCACGAAACCACTGCCCCGGCGTGCGGTCGGTTACCGGCTGGCCCTCGCGCGCCAGCGCGTAATGCTTGATGCGCTCGACCTCCAGCACTTCCGGTGCGCGCATCCGGTCGCCGTAATAAGCCAGCTGTGCCGGCGTGGCATACGCCTGGAATTGCCGCATATAAACCAGTTGCGCCGCCAGGTTGGCGACGAATTCGTGGTGCAGGGATTGACCGAGGAAGCCGCCGCTGAAGGCGTTGTTGAGCAAAGCGCGTTCCTGCCCGGTATATTCCTTGACGAACAGCAAGCCGTTGTAAGCCAGGGAAGAACGGATAATTCCGGCGTCGCCGTCGCCCAGCATGGGCAATTGCATGGGCAGTTGCAGCAGGACGGCGATCAGCTTGTTGTAAGCGTGAAAAGAGCGGCTGGCGTCCAGCCGCCGCTCATCGACGGCGGCACGTTGATGGGGCAAGGCCTGAATCTCCCGCAACGGGCCGTCCAGTGCCAGCCCGTGCGGTGCGGCCTGGTGGCTGGCCTGGTGGTCGCGTGCCAGCTTTACCAGTTCGCCGCTTACCTGGTCGGTGGCGCGACGCTGGGCGGCCAGGGCAGCCTCGAATCGCTGCCCCTTGCTGGCGAGAAAACCCGACGTGATGCCGCGTTCCTTTTGCAGCTCATGTACGGCTTCGCCGGTTTTGACGGCGATGCGCACCGTCATTTCGATGTCGTCCATGCCGGCCACCAGGGCAGACTTCTCGCGGATGCCGCTAGCCGAAAAATAGAGCAGCGCCGCAATCGGGATGAACAGAATGAAAACCAGCTTGGTGCGAATGGAGAGATGGTCGATCATGCTTGATTAATCCGCCGTAGGAACTGTTAATTAACCTGAATTTTGCATAAGAAGGGCGAACTACCAAGTAACTATTTGATATAAT
>CAZGOY010000058.1:0-16403 GCA_964527565.1 uncultured Sulfuricella sp.
GCCACCAAAACATCTCCAGCCTGAAGCAGGCACAGCAAATCGCGCAACAGGCTCTTTGGCCGATCATCGCGCAGCCCGCCATGCCGCCGAGACAGCCTGCGGCGATGTTGGCGATGCCCTGGCCGACGCATTCGCGGTTCTTGTTGCTCGGCGAGTCGGTCAGGTCATCGACGATGGAAGCTGTCATCAGCGATTCGAGCAATCCCACCACCGCCAGCGTCGCCGATACCGGGAAGATGATGCGCAACGTTTCCCAGTTCAGCGGCACGTCCGGCAGCAGAAACACCGGCAGGCTGTCGGGCAGGTGCCCCATGTCGCCTACGGTGCGGATATCCAGGCCAAGCGCGATGGCAATGGCCGTCAGCGCAACGATGGCGACCAACGGCGAGGGGACGGCCTTGGTGAGGCGGGGAAACAGATAGATGATCGCCAGCCCGCCCGCCACCATCGCATAGACCACCCAGCTCACGTTGGTCAGTTCGGGCAATTGCGCCATGAAAATCAGGATAGCCAGGGCATTGACGAAGCCCACGATAACGGCGCGGCCGACGAAACGCATCAGCGAGCCGAGACGCAGCCAGCCGGCGAGCATTTGCAACACGCCGGTCAGGATGGTTGCCGCCAGCAGGTATTGCAGGCCGTGTTCCTTGACCAGCAGCACCATCACCAGCGCCATCGCGCCGGTGGCGGCGGAAATCATGCCGGGCCGCCCGCCGGTGAAGGCGGTGATGGCGGCAATGCAGAACGAGGCATACAGCCCCACCTTGGGGTCCACCCCGGCGATGATCGAGAAGGCGATGGCTTCTGGGATCAATGCCAGGGCAACCACCAGACCGGCCAGAAGGTCGTTGCGGACATTGGAAAACCAGTCCTGACGTAAGGATTTCATCACTATTTCATTCCGTTGCAGGTGCCGGCCAGAGTGCCGGAGGTTGAATAAATGTGCCTGCCCGCGCCGCTCCCGGCCAATGGCGCGGGGAAAAGCCGCCGAATGGCCGGGAGGAAGGCGGCGCAAGTGATGCGGGACAAGCTTGTATTGAGAGCGCTCGCGAGGGTGGCAAACGGCTGTAGCGGATTCGCGGGGGAGCGGTCGAGACTTACACGGGCAGAAGTTCCAATTTCTAGTTGATATTAATCAGTGAATTATGCGCTTTTTTCCGCTGAACGGCAATCTGCCGCCGACTTTTCCGATTGGGATTGCCCATGATGGACCTGCCGCAGCGGCTGTGTCACCAATGCGTGTTTTGGCACGACCGTGCCGGATGGCACAAAGTCGGCACGGGTTGATGTTCTGATTTTTCAGGGGTTTCTTGGTGGCATGCAAATTGCCAACGGACTTGGGTTTGCCTCCGCTACGGAGGCGGCGCAACCAACAATAATTCAGGAGGGACCATGAGCATGAAAATCAGAAAAACCGTACTGTCGCAATTGATCGCCGGGGTGTGCGCCGGCATGGCGGGAAGCATGGCCTATGCCGACACGGCACCGAAGAGCGCGCAGAAGATGAGCGAGGTGGTGGTAACCTCCACCACCATCGACGACCGTTTCGAATCCAAGCGCGGCGAGCCTTCGAGCACCAGCGTCATCAGCGGCAAGACGGTGGATGAAAAGCGCCCGGAAAACATCATCCAGGTGTTGCAGTCGATTCCCGGCGTGACCGCCGACATTTCATCCGGCGACGAAATCAAGATCAAGCTGCGCGGCATCGAGAACCAGCGCTACATGGGCGAGAAACCCGGCGTGGCGATTGTTATCGACGGCGTGCCGGTGTTCGAGCGCACCGGCAAGGTCAATATCGACCTCGACAACATCGAGTCGATCCGCGTCATCAAGGGCGGCGCTTCCTATCTGTTCGGCGAGGATGCGCTGGTCGGCGCGGTCATCATTACCACCAAGCGCGGCGCCAAGTACAAGGGTTTCACCGTAGCTGCCGACACCGGTTCCTATAACTACAACCGCCAACTGGCGCGCGCCGGTTTCGCTAACGACTGGGGCAGCGGCCACGTCCAGGTCAGCCACCGGCAGAGCGATGATTACTACTGGCAATCCGGCTACCGCACGGATTACATTGACGGCAACCTGCGCTTTTTCATCAACGACAGCAGCGACCTGACTTTCGGCTTCGAGAAATCCGACCGCCTGAAGGACAAGCACGGTTCGGTGAAGGGGGCCGACCAGGCGGCGGCCGACCCGCGCGGCATCATCGGGCGCGATTATTCGCGCAAATACGACGTTGATCTGCAAAAGCTGCACATGACCTATTCCAACGACTTGTCGGCTAACAGCAACCTGCTGGCCACCGCCTACGAATACCGCGACCACACCCTGTTCTGGACTTCGCCGCAGCGGGTGGCGGCCAACGGCCAGTCGATCAGCGACGCCGCGCCCGGCGCCCAGGACATGTACACCACCCTCAACGATTACCACCAGGTGCAGCGCGGCGCCAAGGGCGAGTGGCGCGGATCGGCTGGCGGCGTGGGCTGGCTGGCGGGTCTCGATGTGCGGCGCAACGAGTATCGCAACTACAACACTGCGCGCGTGGATTACTGCGGCATGGCAGCTTTCCGGCCGCCTTACACCTGTGCTCCGGCCAATCTGGTGCGCGCAGGTGAAGTGTTCACCAACAGCCAGACGGACGAGGCGGTCAACGCCCTCTACGCCGAAGCCAAGTTCATCCCCGCGCCGCGCTGGACGCTGACCGTCAACGGGCGTTACGACCACATCGGCCTGGACTACGAAAGCGGGCGCACGCGCGAAGTGCCCACCGCCTTCTCCCGTTCCAAGGACTTCCACGTCGGTTCCTGGCGCACCGGCGCCAACTATGCCGTCAGCGGCAACCTGGATCTGTTCGGCAACCTTTCCACCGGCTTCCGCGCCCCTAGCGCGGAGCAGCTCTACAACGGCAGCATTTCACCGACCAGCACCAAGGTGGAAAACAACGAAAACCTGAAACCCGAGCAGGCGCTCAACATGGAAGTGGGCGCACGCGCACAGACCGCCATTCTCGGCCTGCCCTTTGAAGTGGAAAGCGCCATTTACCAGGTGGACCGCGACAATTTCATTACCAGCACCGTCGGCCAGTACGGCACGGCCAGCAGCACGGTGCGCGAGCGTTACGAGAACATCGGCGGGGTACGCAACCGCGGCTTCGAGCTTTCCCTGAAAAGCGACCGCAAGCGCGAATTCACGCTGGACCTGGCCTACAGCTACATCCAGGCAAAATTCACGCGCTACGACAATTTTTACCAGGCGCTGGGCAGCCCTTACGTGCGCAGCCCCGTGCTGGTGCGCTTCGACAACACCGGCAATTCCGTGCCGCGCGTGCCGCGCCACAGTCTGAACAGCACCTTCGGCTGGCAGCCGGACAGCAAATTCCGCCTGGCGCTGGAAATGGATGCCAGGACCGGTTCCTGGGCGGATGAAATCAACCAGGAAAAACTGCCGGGCCGCACCTTGTTCCATCTGCACGCCAATTACGACATCCGCGAAAAGGGCTTGCTGGGCGCTAGATGGTCGCTGTTCGCGCGCATCGACAACCTGTTCGACCACAACTACTGGACCACGGCGCGCGGCACCAACGATGCGGCGAATTACCTGAGCGGGGCTTACGACAACGTGTACAACGCCAACGACCTATCCATCGTGGTCGGCAAGCCACGCACCTGGATGGCCGGCGTATCGGCCAGCTTCTGACGGCCAACGGGAGAATCTGATGCAGACCATCAAGAAAAACGCTGCCATTACAGCCATGGCGCTGTTCGGCATGTCTGGCGCGGCTTGGGCGCAGAACGCGCCCAGCGCCGCGCCGCAAGCCGCGCAGCACGAGCATGAACGCAACCACGCAACAGCCGATGCTGTGATGCCCGTCCCGGAACCCCCGCGCGGCAGACCGGAAGGCCGTGAATGGAGCCGCTACCCCCTGCTGCTGCCCGCCATGGGGCCGCGTGGCGAACGTAGCGTCAAGCTGCTGAAAACGCGCAATCTGGCGGCCAGCGAGGTGGAAGTGTTCGCCGCCGAAGGGCCGGAGGAACAGCGTCGCCGCGCCTTTCCGCTAACGCCGGAAGGCGCGCGCATCGAGTCGGTAACGCCGCAAACCGGCAATTACCACTGGGTGAGCGCCCGCATGGAGCAGGACGGCCAGATCATGGTGGCCAGCACCGCAGTCTATTTCGGCAACCCCGGCGACGCGCCGACCGCAATGCTGATGGAACGCAAGCACGAACTGGAAATTATCCCCCAGCCCCTGCCGCGCGAACACGGCAGCTACCGCGAAAGCGAGAAATGGCGTTTCCTGGTGCGCTTCCAGGGCCAGCCGCTCGCCAACCAGCGCGTGCAGATGGAAACCGAATCCGGCAGCCGCATTACCTTCACCAGCGATGCCAATGGCCTGACCACGGTGCTGTTTCCCTACGATTTCAAGGTTGAAAAACCGCAGGGGGCGGGCGCTCACCATGGCGGGCCGCGCCGCGCCCAGTTCGTGCTGGCTACGGAACATCAGGCCGACGGCAAGCGCTACCTGAGCGCCTTCAATTACGCCTATTCCCCGGATGCCGAGCGCAACCGCAACCTCGCGGCGGGCATCGGCTTCGGCATTTTCGGCATGGTGCTGGCCGCGCCGCTGCTGCGCCGCAAGCCCGCGCGCAACCCTGACAACACGGAGAAAGCATGATGCTGAAGCGCATTTTCCCCACCCTCGGGCGTTTCCGCCTGGCCGTGCAATTATTCATGCTGGTGCTGACGGTGTACGGTTCCAGCCTGGTCGGGCATTACATGGCGGAGAAGATTTCCAGCGCCCTGCCCGCGCTGTCCTGCGCCTACGACCAGCAAAACGGTGCCTACTGCGTGCTGGTGCCCACCCAGCACATCATCCATCACCGCATCGGCGAGGCCATCGTCAAGGCGCAGCAGATCACTCTGCAAATGTTCGTGCCGCTGCTCATGACGCTGGTGACGTTCTTCGTTTTCTTCTTCGTGTTGAGCAAGGCCTTTTGCGGCTGGATCTGCCCGCTGGGCACCATCCAGGAGTTGATCAACCGCCTGGGGCGGCGCTTTCACCTGCCCCTGCGCCGTTTTGAAAGCAGCAACGTCGGCCGCGTGCGCCCGGTGAAGTGGGTGATGCTGCTGGTGCTGGTGCTGGCCCTGCCGCTGCTCACCGGCCTGGGAGTGACGCCGCACAGCCTGGGCAATCCCTTCTGCGACGTGTGCCCGTCGCGCATCGCCACCACTCTGCTCACCGGCAGCACCGAGCAACTGGCGTTGCGCAGCGGCGGCGTGGAATTCGCCCTGGGCGCCATCGCCAACACGCTGGTCGGCTTTATGCTGATCGCCGCGCTGGCCGTGCGCCAGCCGTTTTGCCGCATCTGCCCGCTGCTTTCCTTCAACGCCGTGTTCCAGCGCCTGTCTCCCCTGCGCCTGGTGAAGAAAGAACACGACAAATGCAGCAAGTGCGGCATCTGCGCACAGGCCTGCCCGATGGACATCCACGAAATCGCGCGCGAACACGGCAAAAAGGCCTATCACGAAGACTGCACCCTGTGCGGGCGCTGCGCAGAATTCTGCCCGGACGACGGCGTGATCGCCCTGAAATGGGGGCCGGCGACGCTGTTCCAGTCTAGCCGCGACTACTACAAGCAGCGCGTGAAGGGCGAGACGCCGGAAGGCACGGTGAAGGTAGTCGCAGCGCCGCGCAAACTGGCGGGCAATTCGCCCAATGAAACGGCAAATTGATTTTCAGACGGAGAATAAACATGTTGCAAAAGAAATGGTTGGCGGTTTTCACCGCCCTGGCATCCAGCCTGTCGGTGGCAGCGGAACCCGTTGCCGTCCAGGGCGACCGCCTCAAGCCGGTGATCGTATCGGCTTCGCGCATCGAGCAGCCTGTTGAGGACGTCAACGCTTCGGTACAGGTGATCACGGCGGAGGAAATCGCCCGCTTTTCCGGGCGCAGCATTTCCGAAGTCCTGCAACACGCCACCGGGCTTTTTGTGAAGGATTCCGGCAGCAGTTCATCGGTTTCGATACGCGGATTCGATACTTCCCACACGCTGCTGCTGGTGGACGGATTGAAGCGCACCGAAAAATATGTCGGCTACAACCAGAACAATATCCAGCTCGAAGACATCGAGCGCATCGAGATCGTGCGCGGGCCGATGTCGGCGCTTTATGGTTCTGAAGCGCTCGGCGGCGTGGTCAACATCATCACCCGCAAGCCCGGCAGCGGAAACGATTATGGCATCCGGGTAACGGCGGGAATAACCGAAGGCTCACAACGCGACACCCTGATCGTCGGCGGTCACGCCAATCTGGGCAAGGGCGACGTCAAGCACCGGCTAAGCTTCGAAAGCAAGCGGAGGGACGATTTCCGCATCAATCCGAACAGCGTTGCTACCGATCTCAACAACGAGGAACGCCTGTTTTTTTCCTATCGCGGGGATTACCGCCTGAATGCCTCGGATTCCGTGGGTTGGAATGCGGAATATGCCAATCAGGATGATTCGGGAACCGGGCTGACCGCGACCAATTCTGCTTACCGGAGAATCGAACAGGACGAGCGCGTCTTCCTCTCCGGCAGGTATGACGGGGCTATCGGCAACGGCCTGCTCTCGCTCAAGGCGGGTTTCGGCTCGTCCCGTGCGGACGTCAACCGGGGCACGGCGGCTAACGAGACCACCAAGTTCGACCAGACCCAGCTCGACGGCCAATATGTGTTCCAGCCTCTAGCCGGCCACACCATGAACGTCGGCTATATCCACCAGCAGGACGATGTGGATCTCAGCACCAATTCGAGAGCGGTAGTGCGCAAGGTGCATGGTCTTTTTCTCCAGGATCAGTGGCGCCTCGCCAGTGACATGGAACTCACGCTCGGCGCGCGCGGCGACCATTACAGCGACTTCGGTTCGACGCTGAACCCCAAGGTGTCGCTGGCGTGGCGGCCAGGCGCATGGACAGTGCGCGGCGGCTTCGGAACGGCATTCAAGGCCCCCAGCTTGCTGAACCTCTACATGACGGACATGGTCAGGGGAAGCTACCTGATACGCGGCAATCCCGATTTGCAAGCGGAGGAATCGCGCACCGCCGAACTGGCCGTAGGCTACCAGCAGGGCAGGATTCGTTCAGAAATTGTCGTTCACCGTTCGGATGTGGATAACCTGATCGCCTCGGTACGCGCCGGACGAATCGGCAGCCAGACGCTGACGCTTTACCGGAACGTCAACAAGGCGGAAATCCAGGGGGCTGAATTCACGCTGGCGGCGGAACTCAGCGAAAACTGGCACGCCAACCTTTCCGTTGAAAATTCCGACGCCGTGGACGGCAACAGCGGTTCGCGTCTGGCCGACCGCGCCGCCTGGCACACGCGCGCCGGAATCAGTGGAAAAATCGGCAAACTGGATGTCAGCGCGCGCATTCGCAACATCCGCGATTATTGGGCGGCCAACCCTGCGCCCATCGGTTCGCCCAGCTACAACAGCGCGTGGACATCGGCAGATATTCGCCTGGGCTGGTCTTTTTCCCGCAACAGCTCGGTTTTTGCCGGTATCGACAACCTCGCCGACAAAAAAATGCCGGACAACATGATGATGCGCGGCACGCCTGAAGATCCGGGCGCGCGCTATTACTACATGGGTTACAAAGGGAAATTCTGATGCTTGAAGGCATTCTGCCCGGCGCGGGCGCCGTTCCACAGCAGGTCACGCTGTTCGGCGTGTGGCTGCTGGGCGTTTCGATGGGGTTGACCGCCTGCACCGTCACCTGTCTGCCCTTCATGGGCACCTGGGTGCTGGGACGCGGCGGGAATCACCGCGCGGCGCTTTACGACACCGGCGTGTTCCTGCTCGGGCGGGTGGCCGCCTACAGCCTGCTCGGCGGGCTGGCCGGGGCGTTGGGCGCGTGGCTCACGCAAGCACTTTCCAGCGGCATCGGCAACGCCTTCATCGGCGCTGCCAGCATCGCCGCCGGGGTGTGGCTGCTGCTGCCTTCCCGGCGCACCGCTCCCTGCGGCGCGGCGCGCCGGGGCGCTTCCACGCCGCCCTTCCTGCTCGGCTTTTCCCTGAGCCTCACGCCGTGCGCGCCGCTCGCTTCCCTGCTGGCGCTGTGCGCGGTATCCGGCGGCACGCTGTCCGGCATCGGCTACGGCCTGTCCTTCGGCATCGGCGCGGCCTTCACGCCCTTGCTGGTGATCGTGCCCCTGCTTGGCCTCTTCGGGCAAAGCCTGCGTAGCGAGCGCCAATGGCTGGGGGTCTGGCTGCGCTGGGGAGCAGCGCTGGTGCTGGTGGCCATCGGCATACGGCGTTTGCTGGCGGCGGGGTAATTCACCAACGCTTCGCAATGAGGTGCGCCATTTCGCACAGTTGTGCCATGTAACACACGAATTTGGGTTTCACTCCTTTGTTTTAAAAAAGGTTTTTAATGGCACACGGTTTGCATACGCCTTCTGGGTTCAATAACAATTCAGGGGGAAGCAGCATGCATTTCGAAAAACAGCGTTTGTTGGCACAGTTGATCGCGGGGATTTTCGCGGGAACGGCGGGGAGCGGGTGGTGCGCGGGTAATGATGCCGCCGCGCAGAAAATGAGTGAAGTGGTAGTGACGGCGACCAAGACCGCCAAGGACACGCTGGATGCCCCCGCCACCGTCAGCGTGGTCACCGCCAAGGATATCGAGAACATGAACGTCCACTCGGTGGACGAGGCGCTTGCCACCTTGCCCGGCGTCTACACCACTCGCCCCGGCGGGCACGAACCCAGCGTGATGGGCACCAATGTGCTGCTGCGCGGCATCCCCGACTATTCCCGCACGCTGGTGCTGGTCGATGGGCAAACCCTCAACGATCCTTACATCGGCGCGGTCACCTGGGAATCGGTACCCGCCGAAACCGTGGAGCGCATCGAGGTGGTGCCGGGGCCTTTTTCCTCGCTGTATGGCGGCAGCGCCATGGGCGGGGTCATCAACATCATCACCCGGACGCCGACCAAGCGCGAGCTTTCCTTCAAGGCGGGATACGGTTCGAACAATTTCAAGAACGCATCCCTGGTGTTTCAGGACAAGCTGGGCGAGCGGGTCGGCATCGTGTTCGACTACGCGCACAAGCAGAGCGACGGCTACGTCAAGGATGAAGTCATGATCAAGCCGGGCACCACGGGCGGCACGGCTGTCAGCGGCGCACGCCGTTCCAGCGATGCCAGCGGCAACCTCGCCTACCTGGTGGGCGACAAGGGCGCCGCCGGCTGGAACTCGCAAAACGTGGGGGTCAAGCTGTACGTCGATCTGCCGGCGGATTCCCGCCTGACGCTGGGCGCCTCGCAGTTCTTTTACGAAAGCACGGGGCGCAACCAGTACAACACCTATCTGCGCAACGCGGCGGGAAATCCGGTGAGCACCGGCAACGTGACCACAGCGGACGGCGCCAGGCTGGCGCTCAAGGAGAAGGACTTCCTGATCGGGCCTGACAGCGAAATCAAGGAATACCGCCGCTATTCGGCGGAATACGAGAAGAAGCTGGGCAAGGGCGCCTCGCTCAAGGCGACCCTGGGCTACACCGAGATGCCCCTGTACAACAATTATTTCGTGCTGGGTTCTTCCGCCACCCTGAGCGGCGGCGGCGCGGCCAGCCGCATGCTGCGCCCCAGCGAGGACTTGTCCGGCTCGGTGCAGGCCAGCTTTCCGGTGGGCGACCGCCATTACCTGGTGGCGGGCGTATCCGGGGTGAAGCGGATGATCGACACCGTGACCTACAGCGTCAGCGACTGGCGCAATGCCGGCGCCGCCGGCCCGCTGCAGAACCGCACGGGCGGCGAGGACACCACCTATGCGTTGTTTATCCAGGACGAAATCACGCTTTCCGATAAGCTGACCGCTTACCTGGGCGGACGCTACGATGCCTGGAAAACCGAAGGATTCATCGAGAAAGTGTCCGCTCCCGGCGCTTACAAGAACGAATACGCTGCGCGCAGCCAGACCCATTTCAGCCCCAAGGCTTCGCTGGTTTACCGCCCGGCGGCGGCCACCACGGTACGCGGCTCCATCGGCAATGCTTTCCACACGCCCAATTTGCGCGATACCTTCGGCTGGTGGACGCCCCAGACCGGCTATAGCTATACGCCCAATCCCGATCTCAAGCCGGAAACCGTCACCTCGGCGGAAATCGGCGTCGAGCAGCAGGTGGGCGTCGGCACGCTGTTGCGCGCCACGCTTTATGAAAACCGCCTGAAAGACCTGATCTACCGCACGCAATCCGATGCCCTGATGGCACAGAGCGTCGCCAATGCGGGCACGGCGACGGTGAAGGGTGTCGAACTGGAGGCGCGCCAGAAATTGATGGAAGGGGTCACCGCCTTTGCCAACCTGACAATCAACGACGCCAAGATCGTGGAAAACTCCGCCAAACGCGCCACCGAGGGCAAGGATATTCCCAACACCCCGCAAAAAATGGCGAATATCGGCTTGCAGGGCGTGAAAGGGCCGTGGAGCGGCTCCCTCACCGGGCGTTACGTGGGCAAGGTGTACGCCAACGACGAGAACAAGGATGTCGTGAGCGGCGTATACGGCTCTTACGACGCCTATTTCGTGACGAATGCCAAGCTGAGCTACCGCCTGAAGGAACAGGTCACACTCTCGCTGTCCGTCAACAACCTCGGCGACCGCCGTTATTACCAATCCACGCTGGCCACGGGCAGAGCCGTTTACGGCGAAGTCGCGCTGCGTTTCTGAAGATGAACGGAACCGCAAGCACCGCAGGCAGGATAGCCTGCTTTCTGCTGGCCGCCCTGCTCGCCGCCCCGGCACTGGCCGGGGAACGCCCCGCGCCGCTTGACCGGGAAAAGCTTTGGCAGGCCACGCTGGCAAAGCCGTCCCTCGCCGTTTCGGCAACCTTCGATGAAAACGGCCGCCTGTGGCTGGTGCGCATCGATGGGCGGCACCTGTACGTCAGCCATTCCAGCGACCTGGGCGCCACCCTGAGCACGCCGGTCAAGGTCAACGCCGAGCCGGAGGCCATCCTTGCGGACGGCGAAAACCGGCCCAAGCTCATCGTGCGCCGGGGCATCGTGTACGTCTCCTATACCCAGGGGCTGGCGAAGCCCATGACCGGCGACATCCGCTTCAGCCGTTCGCTGGATGGCGGGCGCAGTTTTTCCGCGCCGCTCACCGTCAACGACAACCGGGAAGTCATCAGCCATCGTTTCGAAGCCATGGGCGTGAACGGAAAGGGACAGGTGTTCCTCGCCTGGCTCGACAAGCGCGACCTGTACGCCGCCCAGCGCGAGGGGAAACCCTATCGCGGCGGCGCCACCTATTACGCCGTTTCCGATGACGGCGGCGCCAGCTTCCGCCCCAACCTCAAGGCCGCCGATCATTCCTGCGAATGTTGCCGGGTGGCGATGGCCGTGGACAATGACGGCACGCCGGTAATCCTGTGGCGCCAGATATTCGGCAAAAACACCCGCGACCATGCGCTGGTCAGGCTGGACGGAAAATCCGCACCGCTGCGCGCGAGCGAAGACGGCTGGGAAGTGGATGCCTGCCCGCATCATGGCCCGGCGCTGGCGGTCGGCACGGACGGCACCTATCACCAGACCTGGTTTACCAACGCCCCGCAGCGCAAGGGCCTGTTTTACGCGCGTTCGCTGGATGGCGGCAAGACTTTTTCCGCCGCGCTGCCGTTCGGCGACAACGATGCCCAGGCCGGTCATGCCGACGTGTTGAGCCAGGGCAAGCAGGTCTTCGTCGCCTGGAAGGAATTCGACGGCGAAAACGGCATCGTGCGGCTGATGACCTCGCCGGATTCGGGAGCCAGCTGGTCGGCGCCGCAAACAGTTGCCGCAACCGCGGAGCACTCCGATCATCCCTTCCTGATCGGCGACGGCAGGCGCGCCTATCTTTCCTGGAACAGCGTGCGCGAAGGCTACCGGCTGATCGAGGTGACGCCGAAATGAAGCGCACTTTGGCCATTCTGCTGCTGGCCGCCGCGTTGGGGCTGAACGCGCTCGCCGCGCAGGCTGCCGATGCGCGGCCATTCGTGCGCGGCAGTTTCAAGGAAATCGCTGCCGCCCGCCAGGGCCAGCCATACATCCTGGCATTCTGGTCGTTGACCTGCACCCACTGCCGCGAGGAACTGGGGCTGCTGGGCAACCTGCTCGCGCGTCATCCGGGTCTGCGCGTGGTGCTGGTTTCCACCGATACGCCCGAGGAAGCGCCGGTTATCGCCGCCACCCTGGCCGATTACCGGCTGGAGAGCGCCGAATCCTGGGTGTTTGCCGATGGCTTCGCCGAGCGCCTGCGCGCCGACGTGGATAAGAAATGGCGCGGCGAACTGCCGCGAACCTATCTCTGCGACCGTGCGCACGCCTGCACCGCCACCAGCGGCAAGCTGAACCCGCGCCGGATCGACGAATGGATGCGCGCCAATGAATGACGCTCAACGCCAGTGCCGTCAGGCCGCCGGGACGGCTGCACGCCTGTGCTATTCTTGAGGGGTTTGTAAAATCATTCGCTCGCACGTCATGCCGCAATCCGATTTCAACAGCCGCTGGCTGCCTTCCCTGGGGCTGGTGGTGGTGCTGCACGCCGCCGTGTGGTGGGGGATGGCGCATCTCAAGCATGACGCCACGCGCCCGCTGCCGCTGCCGCTGATGAATGCAGAATTGCTGCCGCCACCCCCTCCCCCGCCTCCGCCGCCGAAAGTGGAGCCGGTGCGCCCGCCGCCGCAACCGGAACCGCCCAGGAAACAGCCGGTGAAAAAAGTGCAGGAACCGCCGCCTCCGCAGCCGATATTGAGCAGCCAGGCGGAAGAAGCACCCGTAATGGCCGCGCCGCCGGTGGAAGAAGCCAAGCCAGAGCCGGTGGCGCCAACGCCGCCGCCACCCGTGGTCGCGCCGCGCCCCGCGCCTGAGCCGGTGCTGGAGCCGCCACGTTTTCAGGCGGCTTATCTGAGCAATCCGCCGCCGGTATATCCCTTGGCAGCCCGGCGGCGCGCCATTGAAGGGACGTCGCTGATCCGTGCCGAAGTATCGACCGAGGGCACCTGCCTGCGCGCGGAAATCAGGAAGAGCAGCGGTTCGGAGCTACTCGACCAGGCGGCGCTGGAGGCCGTTAAAAAATGGCGTTTCGCTCCCGCCAAGCGCGGTGCCGTCGCGGTAGTGGCGTGGGTGGAAGTGCCGCTGACGTTCAAGCTGGAAAACTGATTTTTAGAATGAAGAAAGGGCTGTATGTTCGATAATTCCATTTCCCCCGTCGTCGCTGGCACCTTGTGGCTGCTGATCGCTTTTTCTCTGGTGACCTGGACGCTGATCGTGGCGAAAGGCTGGTTGCAGATCGTGCTGTCGCGCCAGAACGGCGCTTTCCGCACCGCATTCTGGAATGCCCGTAGCCTGAACGTGGCCGAACAGGAGGCGAAACAGGCCGACGGCACGCTGGCCAGGGTCTGCCAGGCCGGCTTTTCCGCAGTGCGCGACATCCAGCGCGGCGGCGAGGAAAACCTGCACCATAGCGGCGACAGGCAGGACATCCTGGAGCGCTGCCTGCGCAACCAGGTGCAGAAGGAGCAGCATCGCCTGGAAAGCGGCCTCATGGTGCTTGCCAGCATCGGCTCGACCGCGCCTTTCGTCGGGCTGTTCGGCACGGTGTGGGGCATCATGCACGCGTTGACCGACATCACCAAGAGCGGATCGGCCGGACTGGACGTAGTGGCCGGGCCGATCGGCGAAGCCCTGATCGCCACCGCCATCGGCATCGCCACCGCCATCCCCGCCGTGCTGGCCTACAACTACGGCCTGCGGCGCATGCGCCTGTACGTCGCGGAGATGGAGGAATTCGCCACCGATTTCCTGCACCTGGCGATGAAAGCCGGTTTCAAGGTGGAATAAGCCATGGCCTTCAGCAAGCAATCGGAACAGGCTGCGATGAGCGAAATCAACGTCACGCCGCTGGTGGACGTGATGCTGGTGCTGCTGATCGTCTTCATCGTCACCGCGCCCCTGCTGATGCAGGCGGTGCAGGTCAAGCTGCCGAAAACCGAGGCGGTCAACCCGGTCACGCAGGCGCGTACCGTGCAGCTTTCCGTCAACGCCGAGGGGTCGGTTTTCGTCGATCAGCGCGCGGTGCACCTCGACGTGCTGGAAAAGGAATTGAAAACCCTGCTGGCGCAAAGCCCCGAACTCAGCGTCCAGCTCCACGCCGACGAAGCCGTGCGCTACGGGCGCGTCGCCCAGGTCATGGCGGCGACGCAACGCGCCGGCATCGTCAAGCTGGGATTCGTCACCGTTCCCAAATAGCCGAGGTTCAAAACAGCCGATATTGCGTAGAATGCGGCATCTCAACCGGATTAAGGGTAAAACGCCGTGAAAAGAACCGACCTGGAAAAGAACCGTGGCTTGAAGATCAACGAAAAAATGAAGCTCGCCGGCATACCCGGCCATACCGGCAAGGATGCGGCCCCCG
This sequence comes from uncultured Sulfuricella sp., assembly GCA_964527565.1. Taxonomy (GTDB): domain Bacteria; phylum Pseudomonadota; class Gammaproteobacteria; order Burkholderiales; family Sulfuricellaceae; genus JAGXQV01. The sequence continues at coordinate 14,434 of CAZGOY010000058.1, forward strand.
CCGTGGACCGGCGCGAACAGCGCAAGCGCGATCAGGCGCTGGGTCTAGTTCCTTTCGCCGTCAAGCTCAACGGCGATCTGGTGAAGCAAATCCAGGCGCTGGCGCAGGAACGCCAGAGCGGGTTGAACGAAGTCGTGGAGGAATTACTGAAGAAAGGGCTGGCCGGAGTTTAACCGGCGGAATGCGGGGGATAAAGTTTGATTTTCCCCGGAATATGCCGGAAAGCTTGATTTGGCGCGATATGGCATTATAATGGCGCCCTTCTGACGGACTCTTGAATCCGTTTCCGCCAAGTCCCATCCCGGCGGACCGGTTACCCGACAGTTTCAAAGTATTTGGGTTGTTAGCTCAGCTGGTAGAGCAGCGGACTCTTAATCCGTAGGTCGACAGTTCGAATCTGTCACAACCCACCAATAAAAACAGCAACTTAGGCCATTCTTCGGAGTGGCCTTTTTGCTTTCTGGCGCACTGGTGGCACACTTCTAAAAAAACACCAGCAACAAGCCACCACAAAACACCCTCCTGTCACACCTACCCGATGCACTGCCTTTGCTGGTCAAGGAATAGGCAATCTCTTCACTTTTTCCGCCGCTACTGTTCCTCTGGTGTGCCATTGCCAAAAGCGACGCCAGATACAACCAATATAATCATCGGCATGGCGAAGCCAGACAGCGGATTACATATGCCTTGTTGCATATTATTGCCGATTGCTCTATGCTCTTTTCAAGAGTTGAAACACAGGGGGCGACAATGGCAACGATTCAAAAGCGAGTTACCGGCAAGGGCACTTCCTACCGCGTCATGGTGCGACTGAAAGGTTATGCGCCAGAGACTGCCACCTTTGACCGACTGACGGACGCCAAGGAATGGGCGAAGAGGGTAGAAGCCGACATGAAGGGCGGACGGCACTTCGGGAGCGCCAAGCGCCACACCCTGGCCGAACTGCTGGATCGATATGAAGCCCATGCGGCACTGCGCCTGAAATCATGGGAGAGCACGAAGGCCCGCCTTGCATTCTGGCGCGGCAAGCTGGGCGATGAACTGCTGGAAGCCATCAAGCCCGCCCGTATCGCCAGCCTGCGCGATGAACAGAAAGCGACACCGAAGGAACGGGGTGGAGGCGAGCGCACCGGTTCCGATGTAAACCGCACCTTGGCCGCCCTATCCAGCGCGCTGGGCTTTGGCGTCAAAGAGCTTGGATGGCTGGAGGTCAACCCCTGTGCGAAAGTCTCGAAGCTGCCGGAGAGCAAGGGCCGGGTGCGCTTTCTGGATGATGACGAACTGGCGCGTTTCATGACCGCCTGCCGGGAATCGGGTAACCCTGACCTTCGCCTGGCCGTGTTGCTGGCGCTGACCACTGGCGGGCGTCAATCCGAAATCATGGGCCTACGCTGGCCGCAAATCGACTTCAAGCGCCGCATCATCACCCTGGGCGAAACCAAGAACGGCGATGCACGGGCGCTGCCGCTTTCCGGGGAGGCTTTCGGGATGCTGCAAGAGCGCGCCAAGGTGCGCCAGATTGACGATGACCGGGTTTTTCCGCCGACCGCGCAGGCGAGGAAGTCCGCGCATATCGATCTGCGCGCATCCTTTGAGGCCGCGCTTAAAGCCGCTGCCGTTGCGAACTTCCACTGGCACGACTTGCGCCATTGCGCCGCGAGCTATCTGGTAATGGCTGGCACCGACTTGGTGAGCGTGGCCCGCGTGCTGGGGCATCGCCAGTTGCAGATGACCATGCGCTATTCGCACTTGGCACCGGGCCGCATCGTGGAGCTTGGCGACACCTTGGCCGGGAAGCTGGAATCTGTGAAGGGGGCGGCGTGATGCAAAGCGATGATGACATGAAGCGTTTGGCGGAAAAGCAGCAATTGGATTTAGGTGACTGGATTTTAATTACCGGCATCACAATTGATCCTTATAGTGGACCCCAATAACCGGACAGAGAATTAAGATGGTAGCCTGCTGTAAAA
>CAZGOY010000059.1:0-15688 GCA_964527565.1 uncultured Sulfuricella sp.
CCGCCGCGCCCGCCCTCGCCAACTGCGCGCGCACCGCCAACAACCTGGCGCGCACGCCGGATGCCGACTTCACCGACCACGGCAACGGCACCGTGACGCACAGCAAAACCGGCCTGATGTGGAAGCAATGCGTCGAAGGCCGCTCCGGCGCCGACTGCGTGACCGGCGCCACCACCACCCACACCTGGGCGCAGGCGCTGACTCTCGCCGGGTCGGACGCCACCGGCGGCCACAGCGACTGGCGCCTGCCGACCAAAAAGGAACTGGAATCCCTAGTCGAAACCGGCTGCGCCGATCCCGCCATCAACACCACCCTGTTTCCCAACACGCCGTCCAGTTGGACCTGGAACAGCACACCGCTAAATGCGGGCAATCCGGCCAATGCCTGGGTCGTCACTTTCGGCTATGGCTACGACTACGAAGTCGTCGCTAAGACCTCTGCCAGTGTCGTTCGTCTCGTGCGAGGCGGACAGTCCGTTGACACTTTTGACCGCCACGCCGATTTCACCCCCGCCGCGTTCAGTTTCACCGCCGCCACCGATGTTGCCACCAGCAGCGCCACCGAGAGCGACACCGTCACGCTTTCCGGCCTCACCACCGTCACCGGCATCAAGATCAGCGGCGGACAATACAAAATCAACGGCGGCAGCTACACCAGCGCCCCCGGCGTGGTGCAAAACGGCGACCAGGTCAGGGTCAAGCTTACTTCCAGCGCCAGCGCCGCCACCCCGGTCACCGCCACGCTGACCGTGGGCGGGGTGACCGGCGATTTCAGCGTCACCACGGCGGCCGCCGCCGACACCACCCCCGACGCCTTCACCTTCACCGCCCAAACCGGCGCCGCACGTTCCACCGTCACCGCCTCCAACACCATCACCGTGGCGGGCATCGACAGCGCCGCCAATATGTCGATTGTCGGCGGCGAATACAGCGTCTCGACCGACGGCGGCACCAACTGGAGCGATTGGTCTACCACCACCCCGGCCACGGTCAGCGTCAACCATCAGGTCAAAGTACGCCTCACCAGCTCCGCCAGCTACAGCACCGCCGCTACCGCCACCCTGACCATCGGAGGTGTGGATGGCGCCTTCAACGTCACCACCGAGGCCGCGCCGTCCTCCGGCGGCGGCAGCTACGAGCCGCCCACTACCCTCACGCTCTCCGCCAACGGCAACGGCACCCTCACCGGCAGCATCACCCAGGCCACCGTGAACGGCGGCGCCACCCTGATTATCCCCGCCACCATCGCCCCCGGCGGCGTCACCCTCAACCTGCCGCTGCCCGCGTCCGGCAGCGCCGCCCCGGTCACGCTCAGCCTCAACGGGCAAAGCCTCAGCGTCACCCCCGGCAGCGCCGGCACCGTCCTGCGCGTCACCACCGCCACCGTCACCCTCAACGGCGTGCCCACCGTCGTACAACTGATCTCGCTCAGCGCCGGTTCCATCACCGTCAGCGGCAGCGGCCAAACCCTGCTCTCCGTCGGCAACGGCGGCACCCCGCGCCTGCTGTCCTCCGGCGGCACCGCCGCCGTCACGGCGCGCGCCACCCTGGATGCCGCCAGCGGCGAAACCCTGCTGGCGGTCTCCGGCGGCATCGTCGTATTGCCCGGCAGCGGCGCGGCCATACGCAGCGCGGCAGCCACGGAAACGGAAATCCACGCCGGAGAAACCGTCACCTTCGACAGCGCCGGGCAAATCAAAACCCACCGCGCCGCCAGCACCAGCGGCAGCGGCGGCGCGGGCGACCCGCTCAGTGTCGCCAACGTACCCGCCACCTTGACCCTCAATGCCACTGTTCCCAACCTCAAGGGCCAACTGGCGCGCTTGGGCGACCAGACCCCGGAACAGGCCGCCCTCGGCCTGCTGGGCCCCAACTTCATCCTGGAAAACGGCGGCCAGAATGCCACCGGTGTGCTGCCCCTGCGCTTCGGCGACCGGCTCGTGCCGGTGCTGCCCCTCGGCACGCTCGACATCGACGGCAGCCTGCCGGACGGCGTCAGCCTCACGGCGGATGGCCTCTACCAGTTCGTCCGTAGCGGCGTGGTCATGCGCTTCGCCCCCGCCGTGCGAGACAGCCGCCAACTCGCCGCCGACCTGGCGCAAACCTTCAGCGGCGCCGCCACCGAAATGCGCAGCGACGGCGTGATCGTCGTCAACGTGGGGGGCGTGGAATTCGTCATGCAGCCCGATCTGGCTGCGGAAATCGGCACCGGAACTGGAACAGGAACCGGCATGGGCTTCGACCTCGACGAACAGGGGCATTTCCGCTACCGCGACGCCCAAGGCTTCCGCCAAGCGCTGCACCCCGCCTTTGCCGACCTCGCCACCCTGCGAGCCACCTTTGCGGCGGCCATGCCGGGCACAACCGTGAGCCGCAACAACGGCGTCACCAGCGTGATCCTCGACGGCACCACCTACACCCTGGTGCCGGACTACACTCTCAGCACGCCGCCAGCGGATCAGGCCGGTAGAAGCTGGTGGAACGGGGTGGACGGCAAGCTGTATATCCGCAACGCCGATGGGACGGCGCAGGGGTTTGCGGTGCGCTGAATGGAAAACCCAGGTTCAGAATCAATGTGGCAAGCCCGTTGATTCTGATTGCCAACCCGCCAGCGCCGACCGTCCCGAATGGCGGTTTGCGCCGCCCCGGCGCCTCCCCTACAATGCCGTCATGACGCAACCACATGACACAGGGTACAAATTTCTCTTCTCGCACGCCGACCTGGTGCGCGAACTGCTGGAGGTTTTCGCCCCGCCGGGTCTGAGCGAACTGCTGGACTACAGCAGCCTGCGCCCCGAACCCGGCAGCTTCATCACCCCGGCCATGAAGAAGCGCGAAGACGACGTAGTGTGGTCGATCGAACTCAAAGGGCAGCGCATTTACCTGTACCTGCTGCTGGAGTTTCAGTCATCCATCGACCGCGGCATGCCGGTGCGGATGATGCAGTATGTTGCCGCGCTCTACGATCATCTGGTGCGCAGCAAAGTCATCGATCTGGCGGACGGCCTGCCCCCGGTGCTGCCCATCGTCCTCTACAATGGCAACGCACGCTGGCAGCACAGCCCGGAGATATTCGACCTGATACAGCCGCACCCGGCGGTGCTGGCGGAATTCCAGCCCAGGTTGAAATTCTGGTTGCTGGATGAAGGCAAGTTCAGCCCGGCCTATCTGGAAGGCTTGCAAAGGGTCATGGCAGCGATCTTCCGCATGGAGCACGCCCACGACACGGAGACGGTAAAACAAGCGATCCGCTATCTGGGGCGGACAGTAGCGCAATCACCACTGAAACAGACCATCGACAAAGCCGTGCTGCAATGGGCACAATGCAGTCTGCTCAAGAAATTTCCCGGACTGGTGGAACAGCCAATAGAAGAATTGCTGAAAGGAACCGACATGCTGGAAGAGAATCTGGATCGCATCTACAAGAACGCCGTGGCTGAAGGCGTGCTGCTTGGCGAAATCAAAGGCAAGCTCGAAGGCGAGATCAAAGGCAAGCTCGAGGGCGAGGCGCTGGCCTTGCAGCGCCTGCTGGTGAAGCGCTTCGGCGCCCTGCCGCCCGCCTTGCAGGAGAAGATAGCCACGGCCAACGCGGAGACTGTTGAAGCCTGGTTTGACGCCGCCATCGATGCTTCCAGTCTCGAAAGCGTCTTCGGCCCGACACAGCATTGATCTCCCCGGCCACTTGTCGGCAAAACCCGGCGGCAAGCGTTTTCCTTGATCCACATCAAGGCGCGCAGCCGTGGCACAAGCCGTGCCCACCACCCCCAGCGGCGACTTCACCGACAACGCCAGCCTCGGCACCTGCGCCATCGCCAGCGACATCGCCGCCAGCAGCGCCTTCAGCGCCGCCAGCGCCTTCAGCGCCGCCAGCGCCCGCCTGCACAGCGACGGCATCCTCACCCTGACCCGCAACGGCAGCACCACCGTCGTGCAACCCGGCCTCCTCGTCGAAAGCGCCGCCGCACCAGCGCCACCCTCGACACCAACGCCCAGAACGAATGGCGCTACCGCGACGCCCAGGGCCCCCGCCAGACCCTGCTCCCCGCCTTCGCCACCCTGCGCGCCACCCTCACCGCCGCACCAGCCGAACAGGCCGACAGAAACTGGTGGAGCGGCACGGACGGCAAGCTGTATATCCGCAACGCCGATGGGACGGCGCAGGGGTTTGCCGTGCGCTGAAAATCCCCAAGGCAATCGCACGATCCCGTTGTTTCATAACAACCCTTGCCGGAGGGGCCTTGGCCCCGAGATTTTGGTTTCAGCAGCGCTAAAGTCAAAATTTCGGGGGCATACCCGACAGCCTGTCTGCTTGGGCACAATATCCCCCTCCTTGAGCCAAGTCCGCCGCATGCGCTTATCCCAAGGCTTTCCAGATCAGGGAGGCGCCGCTGCCCAACAGCAGCAGCCCGATCAGTTTCATCATTTGCGTCCGCCCGATACCGAGGTGGACATGGTGCCCCAGGTATAGCCCGAGCATCGATACCGGCAAGGCCAGTAGCAGCGCCGTTGCCATGTTTTCCTGCAACAGCAGGCCGGTGGCGAGAAAGAGGGCGACGCGCAGGCCGCCCTCGATCATGAACAGGCCGGAAAAAGTGGCGCGTAATTCGCTTTTGTCGTGCAGGCGGTGCGAGAGATAAATGATGTAGGGTGGTCCGCCGGTGCCGAACAGTGCGCCTACCGTGCCGCCGGTTAGCCCGGCGGGAATCGCCCACAGCCGCGAGATGGTGCGTTCGCCGTGCAGGTCGAGCAGGCTGCGCAGGCCGAAAATCAGCACGAATACCCCCAGCCCCAGCAATAGCGGGGTTTTCGGCAGATTCATCAGCAGGCCCACTCCGAGCAGCACACCGATTATTCCGAAAGGTATCAGCGGCTTCAATTCGTCCCAGCGTACCCGGCGCAAGCCCTGTCCCCCCAGTAGGGTTACAGCGGCGGTCACATCAAGCACCAGCATGAACGGCACGACGAATTGCAGGGGGAGGAAGTGTGCCAACAGGGGTACGGCGATCAAGCCGGAGCCGAAGCCGGTGATGCCGCGGATGATGAAGGCGACAAGAATAATGGCAACGGCGGCAGAAAGAGTTTCGAAGGGCATGGTATCGGGTAGGCAAAAGCCCACCTATAATAGGGCGCTCGGGCAACCTGTCAATTTTCTTGTATTCCCAAAATTTGGTATGACGCTGTTTCCTTCGTCCTGGGATTATCCGGTGCAGCCTGACACCCACTGGCGTTCACTGCATTATTTCAATCTCCTCCGGCTGACGGTGGCGGGGTTTTTCGTTGTTGCCTACACCCAGTTCGGCGCCGTGCCTTTCGGTGAGGATAGCCCGGCGCTGTTTTTCCTCGTTAGCATTCTTTATACGCTGTTCGCTGTCGTGATGACGGTAGCAATCGGCGTGCGCTGGCCATATTTCAATCTGTCACTGAGCATGCAGATGAGCGCCGACGTGGCCTTCATCGTCACTTTGCTGCACGCCAGCGGCGGAATACATAGCGGCGTAGGGCTGCTGATGGTGGCTTCGCTGGCCGCCGCCGGTCTGGTGCGGCGCGGGCGGCTGGCGATGTTCCACGCCGCGCTGGCCAGCATCGCGGTGCTGCTGGAGCATGGTTATCAGGTCATTGCCAAGGGGGGGGATCCGCGCGATTTTCTTCATGTCGGCCTGATGAGCATGGTGTTTTTTGCTACCGCCGGTCTGGCCTATACCTCGGCCAAGCGTCTTCTTGCCAGCGAGAGCCTGGCGCGCAGGCAAAGCGTGGATCTGGCCAATCTGTCGCAGGTCAACCAGTTGGTGATCCGCGACATGCAGGATGGCGTACTGGTGGTCGATGAGACGGGGCGGGTCTGGCAGCGCAACCCGCAGGTGGAAAAATTGCTCGGCGCGCCGCCGCGAGTGCGCCGTAAATTGTTGCTGAACGATTATTTTCCGGCGCTGGCCGTCCAGTTGTGGCGCTGGCGCAACCATGAAGACGATGATTTTCCGCCCTTGCTGGCACCGGCCACCAGCAGGCGGGTGCAGGCGCGTTTTGTCCCGGCCGGGCAGAAGCGTTCCCAAGGGGTGGTGATTTTTATCGAGGACGTCAGTCAGATGCAGATACGCGCACAGCAGATCAAGCTGGCCGCACTCGGCAGGTTGACCGTCAACATCGCCCATGAAATACGCAACCCCCTGAGCGCGATCAGCCATGCCGCCGAATTGCTGCGTGAGGAGGAAGGGATGGGGGCCGTGGAGGAACGCCTGCTGAGCATCATTCGCGACAACACGCGCCGCCTTGACCGCATCGTCGAAGATGTCATGCAACTCAACCGGCGCGACCGCGCCAGCCCGGAATTGCTTGATTTCGACGCGTGTCTGGCGGATTTTGTCCGGCAGTTCTGCGAGACGGAGAAGATTTCGCCGGAAACCATCGCGCTTTCACCGTCAGGCGGCGGCCAGATTTGCTTCGACCGCCATCATTTCGACCGGGTGTTGTGGAACCTGTGTCGCAATGCCTGGCGCTACAGCCTCAAGCGGCCGGGCAGTGTCCGCCTGGAAGCGGCTATTCCGGCAGGCGGGAGTTCCGTACAATTGGACGTTCGCGACGATGGCGAAGGGGTGGCGGAAACTCTGCGAAACCGTCTTTTTGAACCCTTTTTCACTACTGACAGCAAGGGAACCGGGCTGGGTTTGTATATCGCCCGCGAGCTGTGCGAGAGCAACGGCGCCACACTGGAATACGTCCCGACGGAGCAGGGATGCCGATTCAGAATCAGCGGCAGGAGAATATGCGGTGAAACGAACTCAACGCACGACGGGGAATAGCGCGGACGCCGGTGAGCGGGCGCGAATTCTGATCGTCGATGACGAAGCGGATATTCTCGAGTTGATGGAGCTGACCCTCCTGCGCATGGGCTTGCAGGCCCAGCGCGCGATGAGCGTGGCCGAGGCGCTGGCGTTGCTGAAGAATGGAGATTTCGCGCTGTGTCTCACCGATATGCGTTTGCCGGACGGCGAGGGGCTGCGCTTGGTGGAATACATCGGCGAGCACCGCCCCAGCTTGCCGGTCGCGGTGATAACCGCCCATGGCAATATGGCAAATGCCGTTGCCGCGCTAAAGGCCGGCGCCTTTGACTATCTTTCTAAGCCGGTGTCACTTGATCAATTGCGTGCGCTGGTCAAATCCGCGCTCAATCTGGAAACGCCAGCCCCTGCCGGGAAAAACTGCAATCTGCTCGGCAATTCGCCACCCATGGAAACGGTCAGGCAATTGGTCGCCAAGCTGGCGCGCAGCCAGGCGGCGGTTTATGTTACCGGCGAATCCGGTAGCGGCAAGGAGTTGGCGGCCCGCCTCATCCATGAGCACAGTACCCGGCGCGACAAGTGCTTCGTCGCGGTGAATTGCGGCGCGATTCCGGAAAATCTCATGGAAAGCGAGTTCTTTGGCTACCGCAAGGGTGCTTTCACCGGCGCCGACCAGGATCGTGACGGCTTCTTCCAGGCAGCTAGCGGCGGCACCTTGTTTCTCGACGAGGTGGCCGATCTGCCGCTGGCCATGCAGGTCAAGCTGTTGCGTGCGATCCAGGAAAAAAAGGTGCGCAAGGTGGGGGCTACCCAGGAAGAAAGTGTCGATGTGCGCATCATCAGCGCCACCCACCAGAACCTGAATGCCTGCGTCGAGACGGGAAAATTCCGCCAGGATTTGTATTACCGCCTTAACGTGATAGAACTGAAAATGCCGCCGTTGCGCGAGATGCGCGAGGACGTGCCATTGCTGGCCGAAGCCGTTCTGGAACGCCAGGCGCATGCTGCCGGGCTGGAACAGGTGCCGCCCTTTACGCCTGAAGCGCTGCGCGCTTTGCAGGATTATGGCTTTCCCGGCAATGTGCGCGAGCTGGAAAATATCCTGGAGCGCGCCCTGGCACTGAGTGGCGGGACATGCATCAATGCAGAAGATCTGTACCTGACCCCGCCGGAAAATTCCGCGCCTCCCTCCGAGTTGCCGGGCAACATGGCCTTGCCGGATTACCTCGATCAAGTGGAACGCCAAGCGATCATGGATGCCCTGGCTAAAACCCGTTTCAATAAGACTGCCGCCGCCCGCCTGTTGGGCATTACCTTCCGCGCCCTGCGCTACCGCCTCGATCGGTTGGGGATCGAGTGATTCTCGTCTGTGGCAGGCAATTGCTGGATTGTTATTGACAGGATAATTGGGCATGAAATAGAATGCGCGTCTTTCTCTGACAGAAGCAGCATTTTCGCTATGAAAACCTTTTCAGCAAAAGCGCATGAAGTGAAGCGCGAGTGGTTCGTGGTGGATGCCACCGATAAAGTCCTGGGCCGTCTGGCGAGCGAGATCGCTCATCGTCTGCGCGGCAAGCACAAGGTCGAATATACCCCGCACGTGGATACTGGCGATTACATCGTGGTGGTGAACGTCGATAAGTTGCGCGTTACTGGCAACAAGTCGGAAGGCAAGGTTTATCACCGACACAGCGGTTACCCTGGCGGGTTGTACAGCACCACTTTCGCCAAGATGCACGCCCGTTTTCCGGGGCGCGTGCTGGAGAAGGCCGTGAAGGGCATGCTGCCGAAGGGCCCGTTGGGCTACGCCATGTTCCGCAAGCTGAAAGTCTATGCCGGGGCGCAGCATCATCATGTTGCGCAGCAACCGAAACCTCTGGAAATTTAAGGATTAAGCGTCATGATCGGTAATTACTACTATGGCACGGGCCGCCGCAAAAGCTCTGTGGCACGGGTTTTCCTGAAGTCCGGCAAGGGTGCCATCATCGTCAACGGCAAGCCTATCGACGAGTATTTCGCCCGTGAGACTGGTCGCATGATCGCGCGTCAGCCGCTTGAAGTGACCAGCAATCAGGGTTCCTTCGACATCATGGTCAACGTGTGTGGTGGTGGCGAGTCCGGTCAGGCTGGCGCGGTGCGTCATGGTATCGCCCGCGCACTAGTTGATTACGATGGTACGTTGAAGCCTGCCTTGAGCCAGGCGGGGTTGATCACCCGTGATGCCCGCGAGGTTGAGCGCAAGAAAGTCGGTCTGCGCAAAGCGCGTCGCCGCAAACAGTTCTCCAAGCGCTAACCAGCGTTTGCCGCAGGCAAAAAAGCCGCCAACTTCGTTGGCGGCTTTTTTATTGCTTATTGATGGCAGGATTATTATCATCACCCTTTCGTCCCAAGGAATGGCACTGACATGGTAAAGGTAGGCATTGTAGGCGGTACGGGGTATACCGGTGTTGAATTGCTGCGTCTGCTGGCGCAGCATCCCGAGGTGCAGTTGCAGGCGATTACCTCGCGCAAGGAGGCGGGGATGCCGGTGTGCGATATGTATCCCAGCCTGCGTGGTCGAGTGGGATTGAAGTTCGTCGAACCGGGAGGCGCGGGGTTAAGCGGTTGCGATGTGGTTTTCTTTGCCACGCCTAACGGTATTGCCATGCAGGAGGCGCGCGCGCTGCTGGATGCGGGTGTGCGTGTTATTGATCTTGCCGCCGATTTCCGCATCAAGGATGTGGCGCTTTGGGAAAAGTGGTATGGCATGCAGCATGCCTGCCCCGACCTGATCGCGGAAGCGGTTTATGGCCTGCCGGAACTCAATCGCCAGAAGATTCAAGGCGCCCGCTTGATTGCCAATCCCGGCTGTTATCCAACCGCTGCGCAACTGGGCTTCCTGCCATTGCTTGAGGCCGGTCTGGCCGACCTTACCCATGTTGTGGCTGACTGCAAGTCCGGGGTCTCCGGTGCGGGACGCAAGGCGGAGGTGCCCACCCTGTTCAGCGAGGCGTCCGACAATTTCAAGGCCTACGCAGTTTCCGGTCATCGGCATTTGCCGGAAATCCGCCAAGGGTTGGAATTGATGTCGGGAAAATCGGTAAACCTGACCTTCGTGCCGCACCTGACCCCTTTGATACGCGGTATCCACGCTACGCTTTACGTGCGTCTGACCGGCGAGGTGGATCTGCAATCCCTTTATGAACAGCGTTTCGCAGACGAATATTTCGTTGATGTCCTGCCGCAGGGGGCGCATCCCGAGACGCGCTCGGTGCGTGGCAGCAACCTGTGCCGCATCGCCGTGCACCGGCCTCAGGGGGGAGACGTTGCAGTGATATTGTCGGTGATCGACAATTTGACCAAGGGAGCGGCCGGGCAGGCGGTACAGAACATGAATATCCTGTTCGGGTTCCCGGAAAACATGGGGTTGCAGCAGATTCCGCTGTTGCCATGAAACTGACTAGAAGGTTCAAGCATCGCTTCAGTATTGCTTCCTCTCCTTTAGCGGTGCATCGCCATTTGGCATGGTACTGGCGTATTCCACTGGTGCTGGTGATGTTGGTTGGCGGTCTTGCTCTGGCATGGTGGACCTATAACGCGGGTATGCGCTTTGCCGGTTTTGAACGCGGCATCACCATTGATGAGCTATTCGATTTGCGCAAGCGTGTCATCGTGTTGGAGAAGGAAAATGGTGAGTTGCGTTCATTGGTCGCGCAATCCCAGCGCAAGCTGCAAATTGAGCAGGTTACCCAGGGTGACTTAGCGGGCTCGCTGAAAACCTTACAGGATGAAAATGCCCACCTGAAGGAGGATATCGCATTTTTTCGCAAACTGATGTCGGCCGACCGGAATGCGGGGACGCTTAGCATTTATCGTGCCAAGGTCGAAAGCAGTGTTCTGCCCGGTGAATACCGCTACCAATTACTGTTGTTGCAGGGTGGGCAGCGGGAGAAGGAGTTTCAGGGGAAAGTACAGTTGCTGGTAAACTTGCGGCAGGGTGGCAAAAAAACAGTGATGACGCTGCCGGTCGGCAATGGTAAGGATGCGCAGCCATTCAACCTAAATTTTAAGTTTTATCAGCGGATCGAGGGTACTTTCCAGGTTGCGCCTACTGCGCAGGTAGGGAATATACAGGTGCGGGTTTTTGAAAACGGATCGTTGCAGCCGAAGTTGCTGCAAACGGTGGGAGTTTCTTAAATTAGAGAACATGGGGATGGTGTATGTTTTTCAAGAATAAGAGCAGCAAGCCACAAAATCGGATTGACTCCTTGATCGGATCAGAAACCCGGATAGACGGTGATCTGACGTTTTCCGGCGGCTTACGGGTTGATGGAAGGGTTTGTGGAAACATCCGCGAAGTCGAGGGGCAGGCGAGCACACTGGTGCTCAGCGAGCAGGGTCGGATTGAGGGTGTCATCCGCGTTTCCCATGTGGTCGTCAACGGAACGGTGATTGGGCCCGTGCATGCCAGTGAGTACGTAGAGCTTCAGGGGCGATCCAGAGTGACCGGCGATGTGTATTATAAAACCCTGGAAATGCATGTCGGGGCCATCGTCGAGGGCAAATTGATGCACCAGGAGGCTAGCGCACTGCTGCAGCCGACTGACCATGACCCAATTGGCAATGATATTGCACTGGTGTCGAGTAGTTGACCAGTTTTGTTGGAAATGAAATAATCAAACACCATTGTGCTCTTGGAGATGAATATGAATGCAGCGACAGATATGCCTTCCCCCCTGATTTTTACCGATAGTGCCGCAGCAAAGGTGAAAAGCCTGATTGAAGAGGAAGGAATTCCCGGGCTGAAGTTGCGTGTATTTGTTACCGGCGGGGGGTGCTCAGGTTTTCAATATGGTTTTACCTTTGATGAGAATACCAACGAGGATGATACGGTGGTTGAAAAGGATGGCGTCAGCCTATTGATCGATTCGATGAGTTTCCAGTACTTGGTGGGGGCAGAAATCGATTACAAGGAAAGCCTGCAAGGCTCTCAATTCGTCATCAAGAACCCGAATGCCACGACCACTTGCGGCTGCGGTTCTTCTTTTTCCTCGTAACTTGTGAGGTGTTGGCAATAAATAAGGGGCGTAAGCCCCTTTTTTATTATCTTGCCGGGTAAATCGCTCCTAGGATGCGAGTGCCAGTGGCGCCAGTGATGTTTGGCAGATTCCCTGTTTCCCCGGTCAGCGCTTGCTTTGCCAGCCAGGCAAAGGCGCAGGCTTCCACCTGATCGACCGGTATACCGAGGACTTCGGTGGTATCCAATGTCAGCGCCGGTAGCAGTTTTTTGAGTCGCTCTACCAGTGCGGAGTTGTGTGCGCCACCACCACACAGGTACATTTCCCGCGCAGCATGGCAATGCGAGCCTGTTGCAGCACTGATGCTGCGTGCAGTCAGGTCAAGCAGCGTCGCCTGGACATCTGCTGCTTGCAGGGATGGGGTGATAAGTTTTTCCAGCCACGAGAGGTTGAACAGGTCGCGTCCAGTGCTTTTTGGGGGAGGCGCAGAAAAATAAGGGTCGGCAAGCATATCGGCCAATAGTTCGGGAATGGGTGTCCCGGCCCGCGCCCAGTTGCCGTCTTTATCGTAGGCTGTTCCCTGATGGCGGCTTACCCATCCGTCCAGCAGCAGATTGCCGGGGCCGCAGTCGAAGCCACCAACGCGATCTTGTGGCGGCAGATCAGTCAGGTTGGCGATGCCGCCAATGTTGACAATGATGCGGTGAATTTCAGGGTGGCGAAATACGGCGGCATGAAAGGCTGGCACCAGCGGCGCACCCTGCCCGCCAGCGGCAATGTCGCGACTGCGAAAGTCGGCAACCACCGTAATGTTGCTTAATTCGGCGAGTAATGCAGGGTTGACAAGTTGGATGGAGTATCCCAAGTCGGGGCGGTGCCGAACAGTTTGCCCATGGCAGCCGATGGCATTAATATCCCGGTGGGAGATGCCGGTCAGATCAAGTAGTTGCCGTGTTGTTTCGGCGTAGAGGCGCGCCAGAGTGCTGGCAATCAGTGCCGCACGTTCCAGTTCGTTGGCGCAGGGGGTGTTGAGTGCCAAGCATTCAGCGCGCAGGGGGGCGTCATAAGGAAGGTGGTAGTGGCCCAGTGAATGCGCTACGTTGGATGCGGTGAATTCCACGGCAACAGCGTCAATTCCATCCAGGCTGGTTCCGGACATGATGCCGATGTAGATGCCCGGCTGCATTACCTGCGGTTCAAAATTTTTTTGCGCAGCTTCGGGTATGTGTTGACTTGCAGTGCCGACATATCTGCGTGGGGTTATTCCAGTGCAGCAAGATTAGTATTGCTTAGCAGTTTCAGGTGGCTGGCCAATAGCTGGGCATGCCTTTCAAATTCCGCCTTGTATTGCGCGGTAATCGGGAAAGCAGCTGGCATGGCGATGCTCAGCGGATTGCGCTGGATACCCGCCACCTTGAATTCGTAGTGCAGGTGAGGGCCGGTTGCCAAGCCAGTCATGCCGACGAAGCCGATAATATCCCCCTGGCTGATTTTGCTGCCTTTGCGTAACCCCTTGGCAAAGCCGCTAAGGTGTCCGTACAGAGTGCTGTATTGTCCTTGGTGTTTCAGAACAATCAGGTTGCCATACCCCCCTTGTTTTCCGACAAACTCGACGGTTCCATCCGCCGTAGCCCTGACGCGCGTGCCAACGGGAGCGCCGTAGTCGACACCCTTGTGGGCGCGCCATTCTTTAAGGACGGGGTGATAGCGGGCATTGGTAAAGCCGGAGGTGATACGGGAAAATTCCAAGGGCGATCGTAGAAATGCCTTACGCAGATTTTTGCCATCAGGTGTGTAATAGCCACCCTGTCCTTTGCGATCCTGAAAATAGACGGCGCGATGGGTTTTGCCTTGATTGAAGAATTCGGTAGCTAGAACGCGCCCGGTTTTGACCAGTTCTCCGTTATGGTAGAAGACCTCGTAAATAACATTAAAACGATCCCCTTTGCGCAAGTCGCGATGGAAGTCTATGTCAGAGGAGAAAACATCGGCTAGCTGAGTGGCAATGTTGTCGGGAATGTTCGCGGCATCCGTAGCGGCAAAAAGGGAGCTTCGAATCTCCCCGGATTTCATCAGTGTGCGCGGTTCGAGCGGAACGCCTTGGTCGCTGGCGCGGAACACGCTGTTTTCCTTTTCCACCACCAACATGCTGTCGCTGCTGCTGATATAGCGTAACGACAGCAATTCTCCGTCTGCGGAAGTCCTGGCGCGCACTGTGCGCCCCGGAATCAGTTGGCGTATTCCCTTCGAATCCTTGGAGCTACGCAGGAATGCGACAATTTCTTCATTGCTGATGTCGAGTCTTTCCAGCAAGGCGGAAATGGTATCGCCCCGCTGGATTTTTTCCTCGCGCCAGAAGGTAGTTGCCAAGTCATGGCCGTCGTTCGCCGGCAACTCGATATTTTCAATGACTGTTTGTACTTGTACTTGCCGTGTGCTGGTGTCGGGGGCGATACCAAAAGCGGCAACTATGCCGAAGAGAGGAAGTGCAGAAAGGCCGACCATCCAGCGCAGACTGATTTTTCGTGCTTGAGGCGCAGGGTTTTGCGCTAGAATCTCGCGTTTGTTGTTCTGCATTGATAAGCCTGAGTTTTTCTTTCAGGCCGAAGGGTAGCAGAATGCGCGAAGACAGTAAACTTTATCGAGGAATATTGATGGAGCAATCCAGTGAATCATTACAGGTAATCAAGCGGGGCTGCGAAGAGCTGCTGGTCGAACAGGAGTTGGTGGTCAAGCTGTCTGCCGGGCGTCCGTTACGGGTAAAGGCAGGGTTTGATCCCACAGCGCCCGATCTGCATCTGGGGCATACAGTATTGCTGAATAAATTGCGCCAGCTTCAGGACCTCGGGCACCATGCCCTGTTCCTTATAGGCGATTTCACCGGCATGATAGGCGATCCCACGGGTAAAAATGCTACGCGCCCACCGCTTTCTCGTGAACAAGTGGCGGAAAATGCCAAGTCCTATACCAGCCAGGTGTTCAAAATACTCAGGCCGGAGCGGACCGAGGTGGTATTTAACTCGACCTGGATGGATCAGATGGGGGCCGTCGGCATGATTAAGCTGGCGGCGACGCATACCGTGGCGCGTATGCTTGAGCGGGACGATTTTGCCAAGCGCTATGGCAACAACCAGCCGATAGCGATCCATGAGTTTCTGTATCCGCTCGTGCAAGGATACGATTCGGTAGCGCTCAAGGCCGATTTGGAGTTGGGAGGCACCGACCAGAAATTCAATTTGCTGATGGGTCGTGAGTTGCAGAAGCATTATGGGCAACCCCCGCAGTGCATACTGACCATGCCGCTGTTGGAAGGGTTGGACGGCATCAATAAAATGTCGAAGTCCACAGGCAATTATGTCGGCATCACTGAAAGCCCAGAGCAAATCTTCGGCAAGCTCATGTCGGTTTCCGATGACCTTATGTGGAAATACCTACTCTTGCTGTCGTTTCAGTCGTCCAGCGTCATTGAGCGCTGGCGTGAGGAGGTCAGCCAGGGGCTCAATCCGCGTGAGGTCAAGGTGGCGTTTGCGCAGGAAATTGTAGGGCGTTTTCACAGCAGGCAGGCCGCTGAGCAGGCGCTGGCGGATTTCGAGGCGCGTTTCAGGCAGGGCGGGCTTCCAGAAAATATGCAGGAGTTGTCCCTTCCAGCAGAAGGTGATGAGATAACTGTAGTGCAAATATTGAAGCAGGCGGGGCTGACAGCCAGCACTTCAGAGGCGATGCGCATGATTGGGCAGGGCGGCGTTAGGTTGAATGGCGAGAAAGTCAGCGACAAGGCGCTTAAAATCCGGCGCGGTGAAACTGTGGTCGCGCAAATCGGTAAGCGCAAATTTGCCCGCATCATTGTTGTTTGATACTTCCATGTTATTGATTGCAATGAAAGCTTCACATTTTAGTAATGAAGTTGAAGGAAAT
>CAZGOY010000060.1:0-15455 GCA_964527565.1 uncultured Sulfuricella sp.
CGTGCCCACATTTACGTGCGGCTTCGTCCGCTCAAACTTGCCTTTTGCCATGATTGCTTTCCCTTAATTATGTCTAAAGAACGATTATTTCTTGTTGCACACTGCTTCGGCGACATTTTTCGGTGCCTCCGAATAATGCTTGAATTCCATAGTATAAGTTGCGCGTCCCTGAGTCAGGGAGCGCAACGTCGTTGAATAGCCGAACATCTCAGCCAGCGGCACTTCAGCTTTAATCGCCTTGCCACCGCCCGCCATGTCTTCCATACCCTGGATCATGCCGCGACGCGAGGACAAGTCACCCATTACGTCACCCATTTTCTCTTCAGGCGTTTCCACCTCCACAGCCATCATCGGCTCCAGCAGTACCGGGCTGGCCTTGCGCATTCCATCCTTGAAGCCCATCGACGCTGCCATTTTGAAGGCGTTTTCGTTGGAATCGACATCGTGGTACGAGCCGTCAAACAATGTTACCTTCACATCCACAACAGGGAAGCCGGCGAGCACGCCGTTTGGTAGCGAATCGCGCAATCCTTTTTCTACGGCGGGAATGTATTCGCGCGGAACCGTGCCACCCTTGATAGCATCGATAAACTCAAAACCCTTACCGGCTTCGTTGGGTTCCATCTTGAGCCATACATGTCCATATTGACCGCGGCCACCGGACTGTTTGACGAACTTGCCTTCAACCTCAACCGGCTTACGGATCGCCTCGCGGTACGCAACTTGCGGCGCACCCACATTGGCCTCCACACCGAACTCGCGACGCATACGGTCAACCAGAATTTCCAGATGCAACTCACCCATGCCGGAAATAATCGTTTGATTGGTTTCCTCATCGGTACGCACACGGAACGATGGGTCTTCCTGGGCCAAGCGGTTAAGCGCAATGCCCATCTTTTCCTGATCCGCCTTGGTCTTTGGCTCGACCGCCACATGAATCACCGGCTCCGGGAAAACCATGCGCTCCAGAATAATCGTATTATTTAAATCACACAAAGTGTCACCGGTAGTCGCTTCCTTCAATCCCACGGCGGCGGCGATGTCACCCGCGTACACTTCCTTGATTTCCTCGCGATTGT
The DNA here is from genome assembly GCA_964527565.1 of uncultured Sulfuricella sp. GTDB lineage: Bacteria > Pseudomonadota > Gammaproteobacteria > Burkholderiales > Sulfuricellaceae > JAGXQV01. Next base: position 1,080 of record CAZGOY010000060.1, read on the forward strand.
TGGCGTGCATCAACAAAATCCGGCCAAGACGCTCTTTTTTACCCTTGACCGGGTTATAAACAGTATCACCTGATTTGATCATGCCGGAATAAACACGGAAGAAAATCAACTGACCAACAAACGGATCCGTCATGATTTTGAAAGCCAGGGCGGAGAACGGCTCATCGTCGGCAGCCTTGCGCTGACCTTCTGTTTCGTCCTCGAGAATACCCTTAACCGGGGGAATATCCGTCGGCGCCGGCATAAATTCGATCACCGCATCCAACATGGCCTGCACGCCTTTATTCTTGAAAGCAGAACCGCACATCATCGGCACAATTTCGCTGGCAATGGTGCGCTGACGCAAACCACGCTTGATTTCCACTTCTGACAAGTCCCCCTCTTCGAGGTACTTGTTCATCAACTCCTCAGACGCCTCGGCGGCATTTTCCACCATAACCTCGCGCCATTTCTTGCACTCAACCAGAAGATCTGCAGGTATATCACGCAACTCAAACTTCATACCCTGACTGGCCTCATCCCAGTAGATCGCCTTCATGCGAATCAGGTCAACCACCCCCTCGAACTTGTCTTCGGCACCGATGGGCACCTGCAGAGGAACCGGGTTAGCCTTCAGACGAGACCTCATCTGATCGTAAACCTTGAAGAAATTAGCACCGGAACGATCCATCTTGTTCACGAACGCCAAGCGCGGCACGCCGTACTTATTCGCCTGACGCCACACGGTTTCAGACTGGGGCTGCACACCACCCACCGCACAGTACACCATGCACGCACCGTCCAGCACACGCATGGAGCGCTCCACCTCGATGGTGAAGTCCACATGCCCAGGAGTGTCGATAATGTTGATACGATGCTCAGGAAATTGCTTATCCATCCCCTTCCAGAAACAGGTAGTTGCTGCGGAGGTAATGGTAATACCACGCTCCTGCTCCTGCTCCATCCAATCCATGGTGGCGGCGCCGTCATGGACCTCGCCAATTTTGTGCGAAACACCGGTGTAATACAGGACGCGTTCGGTCGTGGTTGTCTTGCCGGCGTCAATATGTGCACTGATACCGATATTGCGGTAACGTTCGATGGGAGTTTTGCGAGCCACGGTAAAAGCCTTTTAAAGAACTGGATTACTTTTATGCCAAAAAAAACCGGAGACCGGACGGATTCAACCGAACGATCCCCGCGCTTTCGATGACTTGAAAAATTTAGAACACCTGAGAGCGATTTACAGCATCAGAACCGGTAATGTGCGAACGCCTTGTTGGCTTCAGCCATACGGTGCACTTCCTCACGCTTCTTGATGGCAGCGCCACGATTTTCAGCAGCGTCCATCAACTCGCCAGCCAGACGGATACCCATGGACTTCTCACCGCGCTTGCGGGCCGCATCACGCAACCAGCGCATTGCCAGGGCAGTGCGGCGAACCGGACGCACTTCAACAGGAACCTGGAAATTAGCCCCACCAACGCGACGACTTTTAACCTCGACAACCGGACGCGCATTGGTCAACGCCTGAGTAAAGACCTCTAGCGGATTCTTTCCAGATTTTTTCTCGATTTGCTCCAGAGCACCATACAGAATTTGCTCTGCGACTGACTTCTTGCCGTCGTTCATCAACACATTGACGAACTTCGAGACATCCTGGCTACCGAACTTAGGATCCGGCAACACTTCACGCTTCGGCACTTCTCTACGTCTTGGCATAATTTCCTCAACTCAACAATTATCAGGCCGCTTTCGGGCGCTTGGCGCCGTACTTGGAACGACCTTGTTTACGATCTTTCACCCCAGCAGTATCCAGACTACCGCGCACGGTATGATAACGCACGCCCGGCAAGTCCTTGACGCGACCGCCGCGAATCAACACCACCGAGTGCTCCTGCAGATTGTGCCCCTCACCACCGATATAACTGGACACCTCGAAACCATTAGTCAAGCGCACACGACACACCTTACGCAAAGCCGAGTTTGGCTTCTTAGGCGTAGTCGTATAAACACGCGTACACACGCCGCGCTTTTGCGGACAGCTTTCCAGTGCGGGAACCTTGCTCTTTACGCGCTTCATAGCACGCGGCTTACGCACCAGTTGGTTGATTGTTGGCATTTTCCATTCCTAAAAATAACCGGGACGGCATGGTTGCCGCCCCAATCCATACATGCGTGAGACCACTATGCACGGCCCCACATTTCAAAAGAAGGCGGATTCTATCCGAACCCGCAACCCGCGTCAACAACTATACTGCTGCCCCCCCCCCAATCAAGCGGAGATTTCGCCAGACTGACCCAGCTCTTCACCTACTGGAACTATCGTCAAATCCGTGCTCATCACCTCACCTGCCGCATCTTCCCCCAACTTCTGACGACGGCGGGTAGTATGGTATGCCAGCCCGGTACCAGCGGGAATCAGGCGACCAACGATGACATTTTCCTTCAAGCCGCGCAGATCGTCCTTCTTGCCCAGGATAGCGGCCTCGGTGAGCACGCGCGTGGTTTCCTGGAAGGATGCGGCAGAAATGAACGAGTCGGTGGAAAGCGATGCCTTGGTAATACCCAGCAGGACGTGTTCGTAGGACGCCAGAGCCTTGCCAGCCGCGGTAGCGCGGTCATTCTCCTCCAGCAATTCGGCACGCTCAACCTGTTCACCCTGGATAAAACGCGTTTCACCCGCATCCGTCACCGTCACGCGGCGCAGCATCTGGCGCACGATCACCTCGATGTGCTTGTCGTTGATCTTCACACCCTGCAGTCGATAAACGTCCTGTACCTCGTCGGTAATGTAGCGTGCCAGTGCCTCAACGCCGAGAAGACGCAGGATGTCGTGCGGGTCAGCGGGACCATCGACAATGGATTCGCCCTTGTTCACAACCTGGCCATCATGGGCAGTAACATGCTTGTCTTTCGGGATCAGGTATTCGTGGGCGATGCCTTCCAGATCGGTAATCACCAAGCGTTGCTTGCCCTTGGTGTCCTTACCAAAAGACACGGTACCGGTAACTTCCGCCAGCAAACCGGCATCCTTGGGAGAACGCGCCTCGAATAGCTCCGCAACACGCGGCAGACCGCCGGTAATGTCGCGGGTCTTCGAGGATTCCTGCGGGATACGAGCCAGCACGTCACCTACGCTGACCTCCTGACCATCCTTCACCGAAATAATGGAACCGACATGAAAGGTGATGTTAACCGGATGGTCGGTGCCGGCCAGCTTCACCTCCTCACCGTTTTCGGCGAGCAACTTGACCTGCGGACGCAAGCCCTTGGTCTGGGCGGTACCACGCCGTTTCGGATCAATCACCACCAGGGTGGAAAGTCCGGTCACTTCGTCAATCTGCTTGGCAACGGTAACACCATCCTCGACATTCTCGAAACGAATCTTGCCCGCGTATTCGGTAATAATCGGACGTGTGTGCGGATCCCATGTGGCCAGCACCTTACCGGCTTTCACCACATCGCCGTCCATCGCCAGCAGGGTGGCCCCGTATGGCACCTTATGGCGTTCCCGCTCGCGTCCGTTATCGTCGGCTATGAGAGCTTCGCCGCTACGGGAAATGACGATCTGCTCGCCCTTGGCGTTGGTCACATAACGCATCAGCGCAGTGAAGCGAATGGTGCCGTTGGATTTGATTTCGATCTGACTGGCTGCCGCCGCACGCGATGCCGCACCACCGATGTGGAAGGTGCGCATGGTGAGCTGGGTGCCGGGTTCGCCGATAGATTGCGCCGCAATGACGCCCACCGCCTCACCCGTATTCACCAGGCTGCCACGACCAAGGTCCCGCCCATAGCACTTGGCGCACAGGCCGTAGCGAGTTTCGCAGGTCAGCGGAGTGCGCACGCGCACCTCATCAACACCCAGCGCCTCAATATTTTCCACTGCGTCCTCGTCAAGCAGGGTACCTGCCTCGTACACAGTTTCATCAGTCTCAGGATGGATGATGTCACTGGCGGCAACGCGGCCAAGGATACGCTCGCGCAGGGGTTCGACCACCTCGCCACCCTCGACCAGCGCTTTCAGCGCCATGCCCGAGGCGGTGCCGCAATCCAGTTCGATCACCACCAGATCCTGGGTCACATCCACCAAGCGGCGCGTCAGGTAACCCGAATTGGCGGTTTTCAGCGCGGTATCCGCCAAACCTTTACGCGCACCGTGTGTCGAGATGAAGTACTGCAACACGTTCAACCCCTCGCGGAAATTTGCGGTAATCGGGGTTTCAATAATGGAACCATCAGGCTTTGCCATCAGACCGCGCATGCCGGCCAATTGGCGAATCTGGGCAGCGGAGCCACGTGCGCCGGAGTCGGCCATCATGTAGATGGAGTTAAAGGATTCCTGCTTGACCTGATTGCCTTCGCGGTCAATGGTCATCTGCGAGCCGAGCTGATCCATCATTGCCTTGGCCACCACATCGCCGGCACGGCCCCAGATGTCCACCACCTTGTTATAGCGCTCACCCTGCGTCACTAGACCGGAGGAATACTGCGCCTCGATTTCCTTCACTTCCTTCTCGGCGGCGCCGATCAGATCGTTCTTGGTGCTGGGCACCAGCATGTCGCCCACAGCGATGGAGATACCCGCTCGCGCGGCGAAGGTGAAGCCGGTGTACATCAGCTTATCGGCAAAAATCACGGTTTCGCGCAAGCCGCAACGGCGGAAGCTGGCATTAATTAGTTTTGAAATTTCTTTCTTTTTCAACGCTTTATTGACCAACGGGAAAGGTAACCCCGCGGGGAGAATTTCAGAGATCAGTGCACGCCCGACAGTCGTTTCGTAGCGCGTGGTTTTTTCGCTCCTGCCCCCCTCCGCATCCAGCACGGTTTCCTTGATACGCACGAGAATCTTGGCGTGCAGCTCTACCTGGCGCGACTCATAGGCACGGGAAATTTCGCCGATGTCGGCGAACATCATGCCTTCGCCCTTGGCGTTGATTTTTTCACGCGTCATGTAATACAGACCTAGCACGATGTCCTGCGACGGCACGATGATGGGTTCGCCATTTGAAGGCGACAGCACGTTGTTGCTGGCCAGCATCAGGGTGCGCGCTTCCATTTGCGCCTCTAGCGACAGCGGCACGTGAACGGCCATCTGGTCGCCGTCGAAGTCGGCATTGAATGCGGCGCACACCAGCGGGTGCAGCTGGATGGCCTTGCCTTCGATAAGCATCGGTTCGAACGCCTGAATACCCAGTCGGTGTAGCGTCGGTGCGCGGTTCAGCATCACCGGATGTTCGCGGATGACTTCTTCCAGCAGATCCCACACCACCGGATCTTCGGCTTCGACCATTTTCTTGGCGGCCTTGATGGTGGTAGCCAAGCCCATCACTTCCAGCTTGTTGAATACAAAGGGCTTGAACAATTCCAGCGCCATCTTCTTGGGCAGACCGCACTGATGCAATTTCAACTGCGGGCCGACCACGATCACCGAACGGCCGGAATAGTCGACGCGCTTGCCCAACAGATTCTGGCGGAAACGACCGCCCTTGCCCTTGATCATGTCGGCCAGCGACTTTAGCGGACGCTTGTTGGCACCGGTCATTGCCTTGCCGCGACGGCCATTGTCGAGCAGCGAATCAACTGCTTCCTGCAGCATGCGTTTCTCATTACGCACGATGATTTCCGGCGCTTTCAGTTCCAGCAGGCGCTTCAAGCGATTGTTACGGTTGATAACGCGGCGATACAGATCGTTAAGGTCGGAGGTGGCGAAACGTCCGCCATCCAGCGGCACCAGCGGGCGCAATTCTGGCGGCAGCACCGGTAACACTTCCAGAACCATCCAGTCGGGTTTGATACCGGACTTCTGAAACGCCTCTAGAACCTTCAGGCGCTTGGCGATTTTCTTGATCTTGGTATCGGAACCGGTTTCCGACAGATCTTTGCGCAGCGTCTCGATTTCAGAACTCAGGTCCAGGTTACGCAGCAATTCGCGCACCCCTTCCGCCCCCATGCAGGCGTGAAATTCATCACCGAATTCCTCTACCTTGGCGAGATAATCGTCCTCGGTCAATAACTGACAGCGATTCAGCGGTGTCATGCCGGGATCGGTAACCACGTAAGCCTCAAAATACAGGACGCGCTCGATGTCGCGAAGCGCCATGTCGAGCACCATGCCCAGCCGCGACGGCAAGGACTTGAGGAACCAGATATGCGCAACCGGCGAGGCCAGCTCAATATGCCCCATGCGCTCGCGGCGCACCTTGGACTGGGTAACTTCAACGCCGCATTTTTCGCAGATTACCCCACGGTGCTTGAGGCGCTTGTACTTGCCGCACAGACACTCATAGTCCTTGATCGGACCAAAAATCTTGGCGCAGAACAAACCATCGCGTTCCGGTTTGAAGGTGCGGTAGTTGATGGTTTCCGGCTTCTTCACTTCACCATACGACCAGGAACGAATCTTGTCGGGTGAAGCCAGCGCGATCTTGATCGCGTCGAATTCTTCTTCCTGAGTGACCTGTTTGAATAAATCGAGCAGTGCTTTCATGTTTTACTCCTAGTCCCTGATCTCTCAGTTTCTCTCCAGATCGATGTCGATCGCCAATGAACGGATTTCCTTGACTAGCACGTTAAAGGATTCCGGCATCCCGGCATCAATCTTGTGCTCGCCCTTGACGATGTTTTCATAGACCTTGGTACGTCCGCTGACGTCATCGGATTTCACTGTCAGCATTTCCTGCAACACATAAGACGCACCGTAGGCCTCCAGCGCCCACACTTCCATTTCACCGAAGCGCTGGCCGCCGAACTGCGCCTTTCCGCCCAACGGTTGCTGGGTCACCAGCGAGTACGGACCGGTCGAACGGGCATGCATCTTGTCGTCGACCAGATGATGCAGCTTGAGTACGTGCATGTAACCGACCGTTACCTGGCGCTCGAAAGCTTCACCAGTGCGTCCGTCGTACAGTGTCAACTGGGTCTTCGAATCATTGAAACCTAATTGCTTGGTACGCGGGTCGCTGTCTGGATAGGCAAGGTCGAGCATCGTCCTGATTTCCTCCTCCTTGGCGCCATCAAACACCGGCGTGGCGAAGGGAACGCCATGCTGAAGATTGCTCGCCAATTCCAGCACTTCGCTGTCGGATAGCGACTTGATGTCTTCCATCTTACCGGTGGAGTTATAAATCTTGTCGAGGAATTTGCGAACATCCTGCGCCTTGGCATGCACCTGCAACATTTCACCAATACGCAACCCCAATCCCTTGGCAGCCCAACCGAGATGGGTTTCCAGAATCTGGCCAACGTTCATCCGCGACGGCACGCCGAGCGGGTTGAGCACGATGTCCACCGGCTTGCCGTCGGCCATATAGGGCATGTCCTCGACCGGCACGATCTTGGAAATCACGCCCTTGTTGCCGTGACGACCGGCCATTTTGTCGCCGGGCTGCAGGCGACGCTTGACTGCAACATACACCTTGACCATCTTCTGCACGCCGGGCGGCAATTCGTCACCGCTGGTCAGCTTGCGCTTTTTCTCCTCGAACATGGCGTCGAACTCGACGCGCTTCTGCGCCAGGCTATCCTTCAAGGATTCCAACTGGCGCGCGGCCTCCTCGTCAGCGAGACGGATATCAAACCAGTTATGGCGTTCCACTGCTGCAAGATAATCCTTACTCACCGCGCTGCCCTTGGCCAACTTTTTGGGACCACCGTTGGCAGCCTTGCCGTCGAGCAGCTTCTCGATACGGCTGAAAGCATCGTCCTCAACGATACGCATCTGGTCGGCCAAGTCCTTCTTGAACCCCTTGAGTTCGTCGTCGATAATCTGTTGCGCGCGCTTGTCACGCTCAATGCCCTCACGGGTAAACACCTGGACATTGATGACCGTTCCAGAAATACCGGAGGGCACGCGCAAGCTGGTGTCCTTCACGTCGGACGCCTTTTCGCCAAAAATGGCGCGCAGCAACTTCTCTTCCGGTGTCAGCTGGGTTTCGCCCTTGGGCGTCACCTTGCCGACCAGCACGTCGCCGGCTTCAACCTCAGCACCGATGTAACACATCCCGGATTCGTCAAGGCGGCTCAGCATGCGCTCGGATAAATTGGAAATGTCGCGGGTGATTTCTTCCGGTCCGAGCTTGGTATCGCGCGCCACTACCGAGAGTTCCTCGATGTGGATGGAGGTGTAGCGGTCATCCGCCACCACACGCTCGGAGATCAGAATCGAGTCCTCAAAGTTGTAGCCGTTCCACGGCATGAACGCCACCAGCATATTCTGACCCAGAGCCAGTTCGCCCATGTCGGTTGACGCGCCGTCGGCGATAACATCGCCGCGCTCGATCAGGTTGCCGACATTGACCAGCGGACGCTGGTTGATGTTGGTATTCTGGTTGGAGCGGGTGTACTTGATGAGGTTGTAGATGTCCACACCGACTTCACCAGCCTTGGCTTCCTCGTCATGCACGCGCACCACGATACGTCCGGCATCGACATAGTCGACCACACCGCCGCGTCGCGCCTGCACGGTCGTGCCGGAGTCGACCGCCACGGTGCGTTCGATGCCGGTGCCAACAAACGCTTTTTCGGCACGCAGACAGGGAACCGCCTGGCGCTGCATGTTGGCGCCCATCAGCGCACGGTTGGCGTCATCGTGCTCCAGAAAGGGAATCAGCGATGCCGCCACCGAGACGATCTGCCCCGGCGCCACATCCATGTACTGCACCTTGTCAGGGGTCGACATGGCAAATTCATTGTGCTGTCGGCAGGACACTAGGTCCTGCGCAAACTTGCCGTTCTTGTCGAGATCCGCATTGGCCTGTGCAATAACGTAGCGCCCTTCCTCGATAGCCGACAGATAATCAACCTGATCTGTCACTTTGTTGTTGTCCACCCTGCGATAGGGTGTTTCCAGGAACCCATACTTGTTGGTACGCGCATACAACGCCAGCGAGTTGATCAATCCGATGTTCGGACCTTCCGGCGTTTCAATCGGGCATACGCGACCATAATGGGTGGGATGCACGTCGCGCACCTCAAAACCTGCGCGCTCGCGCGTCAAACCGCCCGGCCCCAGCGCGGATACGCGGCGCTTGTGGGTGATTTCCGACAGCGGGTTAGTCTGGTCCATGAACTGCGACAGCTGCGACGAACCAAAGAATTCCTTGATTGCGCCGGATACCGGTTTTGCATTGATCAGGTCGTGCGGCATCAGATTTTCCGATTCCGCCTGGGAGAGACGTTCCTTGACTGCACGTTCGACACGCACCAAGCCGGAGCGAAACTGGTTTTCAGCCAGTTCACCCACCGAACGCACGCGGCGATTGCCGAGGTGGTCGATATCGTCGATCACGCCGCGACCGTTGCGCAACTCAACCAGGATCATGATGGTCGCAACAATATCGTCATATTCCAAAATGGCAGGGCCAGTTTCCCCCTTGGGGCCGACACGCTGCAAAAAGGCCTTGAACCAGCCGGACGATTTCTCGTCGGCTTTCTCCGGATAGGCGCGACGGTTGAACTTCATGCGCCCAACGGCTGACAGGTCGTAACGCTCCTCGCTGAAAAACAAGCCTGCAAACAAGGCATCGACGGCATCGTCTGTAGGCGGCTCACCGGGGCGCATCATGCGGTAGATCGCCACTTGGGCAGCCTTCTGGTCAGCCGTTTCATCAATGCGCAAGGTAGCGGAAATATACGCACCCTGATCCAGATCATTGATGTAGATCGTATGGATCTTGCTGATACCCGCTTCGCGCAACTTGCCCAGCAAAGTCTCGCCAATTTCCTCGTTGGCGGTGGCTATAACCTCACCGCTTTCCTTATCGATCACGGCATGCGCCAGGACGCGCCCAAGCAGGAACTCTTCCGGCACCACGACCTTGCTGACGCCAGCCTTTTCCATGTCGCGAATGTGCTTGACGGTAATGCGTTTGTCCTTGGGGACAACGATGTTGCCGTCCTTGTCGGAGATATCGAAACGCGCCAGCTCGCCACGCAGGCGATCCGGCACCAATTCAAACTGAACAGCCTTCTTGTTGATGTGGAAGGTGTCGTTTACATGGAACATGCCGAGGATCTGCTCCGGGGTGTAACCCAGCGCCTTCAGCAATATGGTGACCGGCATCTTGCGGCGGCGGTCAACGCGGAAATACAGGTAATCCTTGGGATCGAACTCGAAGTCCAGCCAAGAGCCGCGATAGGGAATGACGCGCGCGGAAAACAACAGCTTGCCGGAGGAATGGGTTTTGCCGCGGTCATGCTCGAAAAACACGCCGGGGGAGCGATGCAACTGAGAAACGATCACGCGCTCGGTGCCATTGATGACAAACGACCCCGTGTCGGTCATGAGCGGAATTTCGCCCATATACACTTCCTGCTCCTTCACCTCCTTGACGGTCGGCTTGGAGGCCTCTCGGTCCATGATGGTCAGGCGCACCTTGACGCGCAACGGCGCCGCAAAGGTCAGGCCGCGTTGCTGGCACTCAGTCACATCGAAAGGCGGTTCGCCAAGCGTATAACTGACGTACTCCAGGCGCGCGTTGCCGGAGTGGCTGGCAATCGGAAAAATCGAGGAGAAGGCTGCCTGTAATCCTTCATTCTTGCGCTTGTCCGCCTTTACCCCAGCTTGCAGGAAGGCGGCGAAGGAATCGATCTGGGTCGCCAACAGGAAAGGTATCTGCTGTACGTTGGCGCGCTTGGCGAAACTCTTGCGAATCCGTCTTTTCTCGGTGAAAGAGTAGCTCATATTAACTCCGTGGGAAGGATGACTGTGCCCTGGCTTGAGACGACTTCTCAGAGGACATAAGACAGGGGCCGCGTGTGCAGCCTCTCTCTTCCGGCTTCCGAAAACAGGAAAAGGCCGACGGTTTCCCGCCAGCCTGTATTCCTGCGTCAGCGCTTACTTGACTTCGCAGGTAGCGCCGGCTTCGATCAGTTGCTTGGCAACTGCGTCGGCATCGGCTTTGGAAACGCCTTCCTTGACGGGCTTCGGCGCACCATCCACCAAGTCTTTGGCTTCCTTCAGACCCAAGCCGGTAATGGCGCGCACTACCTTGATGGTGTTGACTTTGTTTTCGCCAGCACCCGTCAGAATGACGTCGAACTCGGTCTTCTCTTCAGCGACCGGAGCAGCACCAGCTGCCGGGGCAGCAACCGCCACAGCAGCAGCAGCAGCGGACACGCCAAATTTTTCTTCCATTTCCTTGATCAGTTCGGACAGTTCCAGCACGGTCATGCCAGCAATTGCGTCGAGGATTTCAGCTTTAGAAACAGCCATGTTCAATTACTCCTGAATAAATAATGGTATAAATGGATCAAGCAGCTTGCTTCTGGTCACGCACTGCGGCCAGGCCACGCACAAACTTGGTCGGCACTTCGTTGAGCGTGCGCACGAACTGCGTGATGGGCGCCTGCATGGTACCCAGCAACATCGACAGCAGTTGTTCACGGCTCGGCATGGTGGCCAGCGCCGCAACATCCTTTTGGGACATCACGAAATTGGCCATTGCACCGGCTTTGACGACCAGCTTGTCATTACCCTTTGTGAAGTCATGCAACACCTTGGCTACGGCCACCGGGTCGCTTGAAATGCCATACGCCAGCGGACCAACCATCTGGTCGGACAAACCGGCGAACGGCGTGTCAGCAACGGCACGACGCACCAAGGTATTCTTCAGCACGCGCAGATACACGCCGGACTCGCGCGCTTTTCTGCGCAACGCCGTCATGTCTCCAACACCCATGCCGCGATACTCGGCGATAATTATCGCCTGAGCATTTGCGACCTGTGCGCTGACTTCGGCAACAACTGCCTTCTTTTCTTCAAGATTCAGACTCAAGGTCTTACCTCCTTCCGTTCAATTACAAGCCCGCACTCCCATACCGGGAATAACAGACTCACCCACGGCGACCTTTGCTACAGGAGTCTTGCAACTGACCTGTCGGGTGCGCCATCTGCGTAGGACCGGGATTAATCCCGCATTAAGCCCTCACGGGCACCTACGGTCTTTGACGGCCTCCCGGAATTTCCTCCGGCAGACCCAAAGTTTCTTGCCTTAATTAAAATGGTTACGCAGCCAGGGTGCTTTGGTCTACCCTGACGCCGACACCCATGGTGCTGGAGACAGCTACCTTCTTCACGTACACCCCTTTGGATGCGGCAGGCTTGGCCTTGTTCAACGCATCAACCAATGCCAGCAGATTTTCCTTGAGCGCATCCTCTCCGAACGAAGCGCGCCCGATGGTGCACTGGACAATACCACCCTTGTCAGTGCGGTATTGCACCTGACCAGCCTTAGCATTTTTCACTGCGGTTGCAACGTCGGGGGTCACAGTGCCGACCTTGGGGTTCGGCATCAGGCCGCGCGGCCCGAGAATCTGGCCGAGCTGACCAACCACGCGCATGGCGTCGGGGCTGGCAATGACGATGTCGAAATCCATCTTGCCGGCCTTCACATCGGCGGCCAAGTCTTCAAAACCAACGATGTCCGCACCCGCTTCCTTGGCGGACTCGGCAGCCGCTCCTTGTGCAAACACAGCAACACGTTTGGTCTTGCCGGTACCGCGCGGCAACACGACGGAACCCCGCACCAACTGGTCGGATTTACGTGCATCAATCCCCAGATTGACGGCCACATCAATAGACTCGTCAAATTTTGCCGTCGCGGACTTCTTGACCAGAGCCAGCGCATCATTCAACGGATAGAACTTGTTGCGATCAACCAAGGCGTTGAGCGCCTTGACACGTTTAGTAATCTTGGCCATGTTACACACCCTCCACTTCGATACCCATACTGCGCGCGCTACCGGCAATAGTGCGTACAGCCGCGTCCATGTCTGCCGCAGTCAGGTCGGGCATCTTGGTCTTGGCGATTTCCTCAGCCTGGGCGCGCGTCAACTTGCCCACCTTGTCGGTATGCGGCTTGGGGCTACCCTTTTGAACACCGGAAGCCTTCTTGATAAGAATGGTGGCCGGCGGCGTCTTCATGATGAAGGTGAAGCTCTTATCGGCGAAGGCGGTAATCACGACCGGAATCGGCAAGCCAACTTCGACACCCTGCGTCTGCGCGTTGAATGCCTTGCAGAATTCCATGATATTCAAACCGCGCTGACCCAATGCCGGACCAATTGGTGGACTGGGATTCGCCTTGCCTGCAGGGACCTGCAGCTTGATGTAACCTATGATTTTCTTTGCCACTTTGACAACTCCTGAAATGTGGGTAATAACGCCCGGCAACCTTCTGCTACCTGGCTCCCCGTTAAATCAAACTACATTCTTACACTACTTATTAAGTTTTTTCGACTTGGCCGAACTCCAGCTCAACCGGTGTTGGGCGCCCAAAGATCAGCACGGAGACGCGCAACTTGCTCTTGTCATAGTTGACCTCCTCGACCATGCCGTTGAAATCGCTGAAGGGGCCCTCTGTAACGCGCACGGCCTCGCCCACTTCGAACAATACCTTGGGCTTGGGTTTCTCCACACCTTCTTGGATCTGCTGCATCAGCGCAGCCACTTCCTTTTCGGTGATAGGCGTCGGTTTTTGCGCTGAACCACCTACGAAACCGGTTACCTTAGGCGTGCTCTTGATAAGGTGCCAAGTCTGGTCGTTCATCTCCATCTCAACCAGCACATAACCAGGAAAGAATTTGCGCTCGCTGATACTCTTCTGGCCGCCCTTCATTTCTACGACCTCTTCCACCGGCACCAAAATCTGCCCAAATTGTTCCTGCATCCCGGCACGCTCGATACGTTCCAGAAGAGCACGCTGCACACTCTTCTCAAATCCAGAATAGGCGTGCACCACATACCATCGTTTCGCCATCAATCCCCCTGGCCCATCATCATCTTGACCAACGACATCAGACTGGCATCCACCACCCACAAGAATAAGGCGATCACCACCACCATCAGAAATACGATACCGGTGGTACGCATGGTTTCCTGGCGCGTTGGCCACACCACCCTTTTAGTTTCAGCCCAGGACTCACGGCTGAAAACGACAAACTGGCCACCAGGAGTGGTAAACCCCGCCACCAATGCACCTGACAAAACCCCGGCGAGCACAGCAATCACCCGAAAAGCGGTCGCTTGGTCGGATAGCAGGTAATATCCCGCCACACCACCAGCCACCAGCAAAAACGCCACAAGCAATCTGATCTTATCTGACATCGTATCTTTTAAAGACGAAAAACCGCCCGGCAGGAAGCGCCTGCCGGTCGGTAGTCACAACGTCCCGGCTTGCCCCGGGAAAAAGCCTGTTCTGGCAGGCCAGGAGGGCCTCGAACCCCCAACCTTCGGTTTTGGAGACCGACACTCTGCCAATTGAGCTACTGGCCTAAAAACAGTTTTAGCACCGAACACCAGCATGGGCCGTTCAGCCCCAGACTGTATGACTGGCGATATTACTCGATAACCTTAGCCACGACACCGGCACCAACAGTACGGCCACCTTCACG
>CAZGOY010000061.1:0-15370 GCA_964527565.1 uncultured Sulfuricella sp.
ATTTGGACGCTGATCACCCCGGATTCCTGGTCAGTTTTGCACGCTGATTTACATCGAATAAATCAGTGCTTCCCTAATTCTACTTTGTCAGATTTGTCAGATTTCAAGGCAAGTGGTGTTAGAACGTCCCTTCCCCCCACGGGGGAAGGCTAGGATGGGGGCGAGAAAATCATTCAACCGCTTGATTTAACGCCCCCACCCCAACCCTCCCCCGTTGGGGGAGGGAGCCAAAAACGTTACAAGGCAATCTGACAAAGTAGAACTAACTATTGGCGCTATTTAGATTGCAGTCTCGCCAGAGTGCGCATACGATGCGCATAGGAGGTTTTTCATGAAATCGGCACCCCATCAACAACGGAACAAGCGTCCCTTCAACCTGCTGCTGAACGAAGAGAACGTGCGGCAAGCCAGACATTTCACCAGCAATCTTTCCGCAACGGTTGATTTGTTATTAGCCGATTACGTGACGAGTCAAAATGAGGCGCGGCTTTCCAGGCAAAAGCAGGGAGAGGCCGTTGCCGAGGCATGGAACCGGTTTCACGCGATGCGCGCTTCTTTCGCGGACGATTATTCGACGCTATGAACCAGTTCGATGTTTGCCGGAACACCGGCAGGAACCGGTTGAACATACCCTATGTGGTGGTAGTGCAATCATCCTACTTTGCGGCAGCCCGCCGACGGGTTGTCGTGCCCTTGGTGTCGTGGGACGAACTCAGCAAGGTGACGTTACTGCCTTCCTCGACAATCAATCCGGTCTTCATCGTCGAGGGGGTCAAGGTTGTCCTGAATCCGCTGGAAATTGTCTCGATTCCACTGGAATCCCTGGGGGAGAAGGTCGATTCACTGGCCGACAAGAGCGATGAAATTATTGCCGCCCTGGATGAGTTGCTCTCTCGGGCGTGGCGCTGACTCCGATGAAGTCGATGTGGATGTCGTGCCGTGGAATGCGCTTTTTCTCCCGTTTTCAAACCAGGCCATTGGGTTGTACACTCAGCGCCTTACCAACCGCACTGTACCTCCTTAGAAAATGGTCGTTAAAAATTCCAGTTCCCTCCCGGAAATTCAACCTTTTGTCGACTGGTTCCGCTCTGCCGCGCCGTACATTCACGCTTTTGGCGGTAAGACCTTTGTGATTGCCTTCGGCGGCGAGATGGTCAGCGAAGACCAGTTCATCGCCCTGGCGCACGATCTCAACCTGCTCAACAGCCTGGGCGTGCGCCTGGTGCTGGTACACGGGGCGCGCCCGCAGATCGAGGAGGAACTCACCGAACGCGGCGCCACCATCCGCTATGCCGAAGGGATGCGCGTTACCGACGAGGATGCGCTGAAGTGCGTGAAGGAAGCCGCCGGCACGGTGCGCGTGGAAATCGAGGCGCTACTGTCGATGGGCCTGGCCAACTCGCCGATGGCGGGCGCGGATATCCGCGTCGCCAGCGGCAATTTCGTCACCGCCAAGCCGATGGGCGTGCGCCACGGTATCGACCTGATGCATACCGGCGAAGTGCGCAAGATCGACGCCGTGGCTATCCGGCGGCGGCTCGACGGTGAAGAGATCGTGCTGTTGTCGCCGCTCGGCTATTCGCCCACCGGGGAAATCTTCAACCTCACCCTGGAGGATGTCGCCACCGCTACGGCTATCGCGCTGGATGCCGACAAACTGATCTTTCTCATGGAAACCGCCGGACTTGCCGATGCGCATGGCGAATTGCTGCGCGAACTGACCACCGCTCAGGCGGAAGGCATCCTCGCCGGCGCGGCACCGCTTACCGAGGATGTCGGCTATTACCTGCCCGCCGCCGTGCGCGCCTGCCGCCACGGCGTGGCACGCGTCCACCTGGTGAGCCGCCACGTCGATGGCGCGCTGTTGCAAGAGTTGTTCACGCGCGAAGGCATCGGTACCATGATTACCGAGGATGCCCTGGAAACCCTGCGCGAGGCGACCATTGATGACGTTGGCGGCATCCTCGCGATCATCGAGCCGCTGGAGGCGGAAGGCATCCTGGTATGGCGTTCACGCGAGCGGCTGGAGATGGAAATCGGCAATTTCTCGGTGCTGGAATACGATGGCGCGACCATCGGCTGCGCCGCCCTGTACCCGTTCCCCGAGGAAAACGCGGCGGAACTGGCCTGCTTCGCCGTCGCCCCGGAATACCGCAATGCGGGACGCGGCGAGGCGCTGCTGGAACACATGGAAGAGCGGGCGCGCAAGCAGAGCGTGAAGCGGCTGTTCGTGCTCACTACGCGCACCGCCCACTGGTTCATCGAGCGCGGTTTCGCCGCCGCCGGGGTGGAAAACCTGCCGCAGGCCAAGCAGGGTCTATACAACTACCAGCGCCGCTCCAAGGTGTTCATCAAGACCTTGTGAGGGGGATGTGACTGCCGCGCCCAAGTCCCGTCAGGAGGCCCAGCCCGCCTACGTCCTGCATTCCTGGCCGTTCCGCGAAACCAGCCTGGTGGTGGAAGTATTCAGCCAGAACTTCGGGCGCCTGGCACTGGTGGCGCGCGGCGCGCGACGTCCGCGCTCGGCGGTGCGCGGCCTGTTGCTGGCTTTTCAGCCGCTACATCTGGGGTGGTTCGGCAAGACCGAATTGCGCACCCTGCACAACGCGGAATGGCAAGGCGGGCAGCCATTGTTGCAAGGACCGGCGCTGATCTGCGGCTTTTATCTCAACGAACTGCTGCTCAAGTTGCTGCCGCGCGAAGACCCTCATGAACAGCTTTTTCTCCATTACCGCGACGCCTTGCAGGCCTTGGCGCGCGATCCCGCCCATGCCGCCGTGTTGCGCCGTTTTGAGGTGCGTCTATTGCAGGAACTGGGCTACGCGCCGGCATTCGACCGCGAGGCGGACAGCGGTGCCGCCATTGAGACGGACGCCGTCTACCATTATGTTTTCGAGCACGGGCCGTCGCTGCGCGGGGGGCGGCGCGACAGTGTACAATTGCGCGGCAAAACCTTGCTGGACATGGCGGACGACGATTACCGCGACCCGCTCACCCAGCAGCAGAGCAAAATGCTGATGCGCGCGCTGCTCAACCATCACCTCGGCGAGCAGACGCTGCACACGCGCCAGATGTTACGGGAATTGCAGGAGTTTTGAGGGGATGCCGGAAATCATGAAAATTGCGATTGCCCAGATCAATTGCATCGTCGGCGACCTCGCGGGCAATGCCGGGAAAATCCTCGATTGCACGACACGTGCCAAGGCGCAGGGTGCTGTTATCCTGCTGACCCCGGAACTGGCGCTGACCGGCTACCCGCCGGAAGACCTGCTATTGCGCGACGGTTTTTACGCAGCCTGCGAGCAAGCGCTCTACCGGCTGGCGGCGCAAATCCATGGCATCACCGTGGTGGTCGGCCATCCCCAGCAAAGCGACGACAAGCGCTACAACGCCGCTTCCGTGTTGCGCGCCGGCAAGGTGGCAGCCACCTATCACAAGCAGATTCTTCCCAACCACACGGTTTTCGACGAACTGCGCTATTTCGTGCCGGGCGACAAACCTTGCGTCTTTCAGGAGGGCGGCCTCAGTTTCGGCATCAACATCTGCGCCGACATCTGGGAAGAAGCCGCCGCCGCCAGCGCGTGCGATGCCGGCGCCGACGTACTCCTGGTGCTCAACGCCTCGCCCTATCATATGGACAAGCAAGCCTCGCGGCACGAGGTCATCCGCCGTCGCACAAGGGAATGCGGCGTGCCGGTGGTTTACGCCAATCTGGTCGGCGGACAGGACGAACTGGTGTTCGATGGCGCTTCCTTCGTCATGGACGCGGCGGGGAAGCTGATGCAGGAGTTGCCCGCCTTCGAAGAGGCGCTGGGCATCGTCACTCTGGAAAACGGCAGCCCCCTGCGCGCGGAGACTCCCTCCCCGCCTTCACGCGAAGCGCTGGTCTACCAGGCGCTGTGCCTGGGCATCCGGGATTATGTCGATAAAAACCGTTTTCCCGGCGTGGTGCTGGGGCTGTCCGGCGGCATCGATTCCGCCCTGACCTTGGCGGCGGCGGTGGATGCGCTGGGCGCGCAGCGCGTTCACGCGGTGATGATGCCATCCGAATTCACCGCCGACATCAGCTTGCAGGACGCGCGCAAAATGGCCGGGGTGCTGGGCGTGCGCTACAGCGAAATCCCCATCAAGCGGGTCTTCGACGCCTTTCTCGACGGGTTGGCGGCAGAATTCAAGGGTCTGCCCTTCGACACCGCCGAGGAAAACCTCCAGGCGCGCACGCGCGGCACCCTGCTGATGGCCCTGTCCAACAAATACGGTTCCCTAGTGCTGACCACCGGCAACAAGAGCGAAATGGCGGTGGGTTACGCCACGCTGTACGGCGACATGGCCGGCGGTTTTGCGGTGCTCAAGGATGTGCCGAAGACCCTGGTGTACCGCTTGGCGAAATACCGCAACAGCCTGAGCCTGGCGATTCCCGAGCGCGTCATCACGCGCAGCCCGAGCGCCGAGTTGCGCCACGACCAGACCGACCAGGATACGCTGCCGCCCTACGAGATTCTCGACGCCATCATGGAAGCCTATGTCGAGCGCGACATCTGCCCGCACGACATCATTACCATGGGCTACAGCGAACAGGACGTGCGCCGCGTGCTCAAGCTCATCGACCTCAGCGAGCACAAGCGCCGTCAGGCGCCGGTCGGCGTGCGCATCACGCCACGCGGCTTCGGCAGGGACCGGCGTTACCCGATTACCTCGCGCTACCAGCCCTGGGCGCAATAATTATCTGTGGAGTGCATCATGAAAAAAATCGAAGCCATCATCAAACCGTTCAAACTCGACGAAGTGCGCGAAGCGCTCTCGGAAGTCGGCATCACCGGCCTGACCGTCACCGAGGTCAAGGGTTTCGGGCGCCAGAAAGGGCACACCGAACTGTATCGCGGCGCGGAATACGTCGTGGACTTCCTGCCCAAGATCAAGCTGGAACTGGTGGTCTCCAGCGCGCAGGTCGATACCGCCATCGATGCCATCGTCAAGGCCGCCCGCACCGGCAAGATCGGCGACGGCAAGATCTTCGTCACTTCAGTG
The DNA here is from genome assembly GCA_964527565.1 of uncultured Sulfuricella sp. GTDB lineage: Bacteria > Pseudomonadota > Gammaproteobacteria > Burkholderiales > Sulfuricellaceae > JAGXQV01. The sequence goes on from CAZGOY010000061.1 coordinate 5,029, forward strand.
GAACAGGTGGTGCGCATCCGCACCGGCGAAACGGACGAGGCGGCGATTTAAGGAAGCGGGCACGCTAAAGCATTTCGTAACATGACACACATCATGGATGTTCGATTGTTTTTGAAATTATTGTTCCGTGCCACTTGTCTGTTGACGCTTGTTGGTCCATGGGCAACCTCATCGATTGCGGCGGAGTTTGAAGACTCCGAAGTGCTTCCGATGGTTGTGGGTGTCGGATTTGACAAAGATGCAGTGGGTTTCGCTTCCGTCGAGAGGGGAAGTTATCTGTTGCATCGTTTCTTTGGCTCAGGGTTTTATTTCATCTACGAGCGTGGCAGTCGTACGATGGTTGAAATTGATGCCAAGCGGTTCCATGAACGTTTTCCAGCCAAGTCCCTTCTCAGTGAACCACAACGAAACCTCGACTCCGGTTGGACCGGTCACACCGCAAAAGGGGTCAAATTCAATTTGAAAGCGAAATATTGTGGTGATGGTATGGAAGGTGCTCGTGAAGTGGTGGTTGGCGGGAAGAGAGTTCGGGTGCGTGCCAAGGATGAATGCACCAACGTGAGCAGCGTTGAAATTGTCAACGGGAAACTCTGGCTTGGTACCTATTACAGCGGTGAAGGAGGTTATTACAAGGCTGAAGGGATTATCGTGCAGGATTATAGTGGCTCAAGGGTGTTTGCACGGATTAACAACCTTTCGGGGTGGGTAGAACGAATCTATTCGGATACTTATTCGGACAGTGTATGGGTAGTTACAGAGAATGGAGTCTATGAAATTAGTCCGGAATTCAAAGTGCTATCGGTAAATTTGTTCTACCATGATTTTGATCCATCGACAGGACACCCGCGATTATTGTTTTCAGGTAAGACAATTCCCGGCAATCCGTTTGCCGTTATTTCCCACCTATTGCCGAACGAGGATAGGAGGGGATTTTATGAAGCGATAACCAGGATACCAAGAACCGATCTGAAACACTTTAATCTTTACGATTTCTTTATGTGTTGCCATTTTGGCGCACCAAAGTATCCAGATAGCCTTCGCTCCCTTGCGCCATTTTTTATCCGCGCGAGCATGCAAAGCGAAGCATTATTCAAAAGGAATTGGTGGCAAAGTATTTGTCGATTGGGCGGCTCAGAAGCAAGGCAATACTGCCAAGAGCCTCTGTAAACAATGAGCCCTGGCATTACACAACGTCGCTGCTGATCAGCCGTCAGCCTTCTTCCAGCCCCAGTTCCTGAATTTTCCGCGTCAGGGTGTTGCGTCCCAGCCCCAGCAGATGGGCGGCTTCGATACGCCGTCCGCCGGTGTGCCGGAGTGCGCAAAGGATCAACGTTTTCTCGAAACGTTGCGTCAGTTCCTCGATGATGCCGTGTTCGCCGCGCGTGAAGCGGTCGGCGGCTTCTCGTTCCAGCGGCGCGCACCAGTCCTGCTGCGGGGTGGTGGCGAGATCGTTGCGCAGCTCGGGCGGCAGGTCGCCCACTTCGATATTCTGGCCCGGCGCCATCACGGTCAGCCAGTGGCAGATATTCTGCAATTGCCGCACGTTGCCGCCCCATTCCAGGGTGGTAAGGAATTTCAGGGCGGCATCGGAAAGCTGCTTGGCCTCGCCGCCCAGTTCTATTGCGCTCTTTTTCAGGAAATGGCGCGCCAGCAGCGGGATATCCTCGCGCCGCTCGCGTAGCGGCGGCAGGCGCAGGCGGATGACGTTGAGGCGGTGGAACAGGTCTTCGCGGAACAGCCCCTGCTTGACCCGTTCCTCCAGATTCTGGTGGGTGGCGGCGATGACGCGCACGTTGACGCGCACCGGCTGGTGGCCGCCGACGCGGTAGAACTGGCCGTCGGCCAGCACGCGTAGCAGGCGGGTCTGCAAATCCGCCGGCATGTCGCCGATTTCGTCGAGAAACAGGGTGCCGCCGTCGGCCTGCTCGAAGCGCCCGCGCCGCATCGCCTGCGCGCCGGTGAAAGCGCCGCGTTCGTGGCCGAACAGTTCGGATTCCAGCAAGTCCTTGGGGATGGCGGCGGTGTTGAGCGCGATGAAGGGCTTGTCGGCGCGCGGGCTGTGGCGGTGCAGGGCCAGCGCCACCAGTTCCTTGCCGGTGCCGGATTCGCCGGTAATCATTACGGTGACGTGCGATTGCGACAGGCGGCCGATGGCGCGGAATATCTCCTGCATGGCAGGGGCCTGGCCGAGAATTTCCGGTACGCTTTCACCGGCTTCCACCGGGATGTCCTGCTGGGTGGCGCTTTCATCCAGCGCGCGGCGGATCAGTTCGACCGCGTTATCCACGTCGAAAGGCTTGGGCAGGTATTCGAAAGCGCCGCCCTGGAAGGCCGATACCGCGCTTTCCAGGTCGGAATAGGCGGTCATGATGATGACCGGCACGCCGGGCAGGCTTTTCTTCAGTTGCTGCAACAGTTCCAGGCCGGAGGCGCCGGGCATGCGGATGTCGCTGACCACCACCTGGGGCGTGTCGTTTTTCAGGGCATCCAGCATTTCGTTGGCCGAGGAAAAAATCCTGAAATCGATTTCCTCGCGCGTCAGCGCCTTCTCGAACACCCAGCGGATGGAGCGGTCGTCGTCGACGATCCACACCGGTTTCATGGCAGCTTTCATGTTTGAACCTCGATAATGGGGAGCAGCAGGGTGAAACAGGTGCGTCCCGGCACGCTGTCGCACTCGATGGTGCCCTGGTGCTGGTTGATGAGGGTTTGCGCCAGGGTCAGTCCCATGCCGCTGCCGCCTTCGCGCCCGGATACCAGGGGATAGAAAATCCGCTCGCGGATGGCTTCGGGAATGCCCGGCCCATTGTCGATGATCTGCACCATCACCGCCAGACGGTAGTGCTTTTTCACCACCGTCACCTGGCGCGCGATGCGCGTGCGCAGGGTGATTTCCCCCTGGCCGTGCATCGCCTGCACGGCGTTGCGCACGATGTTGAGCACCGCCTGGATGAGTTGTTCCGGGTCGACCAGCAGGTTCGGCAGGCTGGTGTCGTAATCGCGGCGGATGGCGATGCCCTGCGGCGTCTCCGCCAGGGTCAGGCTGCGCACGCGCTCCAGCACTTCGTGGATATTCACCGCCTGCAACTGCGGCAACTGGTGCGGGGTGAGCAGGCGCTCCATCAGCGATTGCAGGCGGTCCGCCTCCTTGATGATGACCTGGGTGTATTCGCGCAGGCTGGCGCGCGGCAATTCGTGTTCCAGCAACTGCGCGGCGCCGCGCAGGCCGCCCAGCGGATTCTTGATCTCGTGCGCCAGGTTGCGCAGCAACTCGCGGTTGGATTGCTGTTGCAGCATCATGCGTTCCTCGCGGGCGATCTTGAGCTGCTTGTCGATCTGGTGGAATTCCAGCATCAGCGCCACATCGCCCCAATTCATGTTCCCGGCCAGCGGCGTCACGGTATAGCTCAGGGACAGCGCGTGGCCGCCGCTGTCCGGCAGGGTCACTTCATGTTCGGTGAAGCTGGTGTGATGGGTTTGCGCGAAATCGACGGCGCGCGTCAGAATCCCGGCATCGAGGAAAGCCTGCGGCAATGGCAGGCCGGCAACGTGCCGGGCGCTGAACTTGAACAGGTTCTCAGCGGAAGGGTTGACGTAGCATACCCGGAAATCCCGGTCGAGCAGCACCACCGCAGTGGCGAGATGTTCCAGCCCGAGAAAAAGCGGGGGAATCATGAAACCGGTGTCATTGTCTGCGCCCATGCCATCGAAAAGCAAAATCCGCGCCATGGCCCAAAGTGTCGGCGGAAGCGCTCAGTGTTTCAGGTTGGCGATTTCCACTTTCAGCGCCTGGATGTTCTTTTCATGGCGCACCACGTTTTCCTTGAGTTGCCGCAGGCGTTCCATGTATTTCGCCGGCAGTTGCGCCTCCGTCTTGCCGATGCGCGCCTCTTCCGCATTTTTCAGGGTATGGCGGGCTTCCGCCAGCAGCTTGTCCTCGGTCGCCAGTTCGTCCGCCAGTATCTGGTGGCGCATGTCGTCACGTTTTTTCTGCGTGCCCGCATCCACCCTGGGAAAATTGGTCGGCGTGGGATTCGCGGTCGCGGCCTTGGGCTTGGCCAGCGGCGGCACCACCGGCAAGGGGTCGAGATTGAGCTTCTGCGCCCCTTTGATGGGGATGTTGGAATAGGTCACCCGCCCGTATTCATCCACATGTTTGTAGATTTCGGCATGGGCGGCGGTCATCGCCAGGCAGCAGGTAAGAAACAGTAATGCTTTCATCGTGATAATTACGGCGCGTGGAAATTCTTCAACGTCATGATACCAGCAAGCCTGGAAAATCAAAGGCGCACCGTTTTGGTGCGTTTATGCGATATGGGCACCGGGGCGAGGCGGAAAGGGATGCTGGCATGGGGCGGGACTGGCGTTCATGGCGTCAACGCCGGGGCGTGGCGAACCCCTTCGCCCACGTCAGCGCGCCGGTAGCTTCCCACAATCCGCGCCGGTCTTCACGGTAAAGCCAAGCCTCATAATTGCCGCCTACCACCACCCCGTATTTATCAGGATTCGGTTCGCGCGGGTGATCGGCCAGCAGCATCTTGATGACCTTGGGAAATTCCTTGGCGGCATCGTTCAACGCAAGCAGCGCATCGCCCTTGCGTCCCAGGGCGAACAACGCCAGAGGCCGATCATAGCGTGTCGTGCAGAGATCCCCTGGATAACGCTCATGCAGGGCGGCGGCTTCGGCATAACGGCCAAGCTCCAGCAGCAGACCGCTGTACCGTTCGCGCACGCCCTGGTTGTCGTTGGGGTTGAGGCGCAGCAACTCGGCGCAGGCAGCGGCGCAATCTTCCCTGCGGCGCCGGCGTTCCAGCCATTGCGCACGCTCGTCCAGCAATTGCAGCACAAGGCGGTTCTGCAGCCATCCCCATTCGAATTTTTCCGGTTTGCCCGGTGCTTCCCGCCAAGCGCCTGAAAATATCGCGTGGGCGCGCTCCAGCAGTGCCCCAAGCAGGTTTTCGTCGATCCATTCCAGCGGCAAGCCCGATTCGAAGACATCGTCGACCAAGCTGGAGAGCACGTCGATATGGTCCCAAGCCTTGGGATGCTTGGTGAGCCAGCGCAGCTCGTCGGCGAGGTCGTCATCCAAATCCAGCCACTCATCCAGCAATTTGGTACGCGCCTCGGGCCAGATCGCGCTGCCGTCGTCGAGCACTTCCAGCTTGGGAAAATGTTTCACCGGCGCCAAGCCTTGCAATGCAGCCGCCAATTCCGCGAATTGCGGCGCGGTACCGGCGACGTAAGTGTCGCCCAGGCTGCCCGGATTTTCCATGGCCGCGCGCAGCGTTTCGGCGACATCCGCCCATTCCGCCGCGTCGGGGCGGCGTTGCAGGCGCAGCAGCCAGAAACGGGCACGCTCGCGCATCATCTCCGGCTTGCCCTCGGCTTGCAGGAGGGTCAACTCCAGCAGGCCGTGGCTGGGGTCGTCGGGGTTTTCGCGCTGTGCCTGGTGGAAGGATTTCCAGGCCCCGGCATGGTCGCCCTGGTCGAACAGGGCGGCGCACTGGCGCTGCAAGGCCGTGGCGCGCAAGTGCCGGTCACTGGCGGCCAGGCACAGTTCGAGCAATTGCTTGCGCTTGCGCGGTTTGCCGAGTTCCAGGTAGACATTCATCAGCACGTCGAAAACCGCGGAATGGCGCCCATCCAAGCCCGCCGGATCGGCAAAGAACGGTTCCAGCAATGCCCGCGTGAGCTCCCCGTCGCCGTTGCGCAGCCACATTTCGCCGATGCCGGCGAGCAATTCGGGAGAAAAACGCTTGCGCGGAAAATTGCTCAACGCCTTTTTCGGCAACAACTCCAGTACCGTTGGCAACAATACCTCCATTTCCAGCGGCATGGGAGGGATGCCGAAGAGCGCGCAACACTGCTTGAATTTCTTCCCCGATCCGCACGGGCAGGGATCGTTGCGCCCCGGTTCGGGCAGGCGGCGCGGCTGGAAATCGTGGGCGGGGTGCGGCAGATGATTCCAGACGGCGCGCCCCAGCATGGTCGCCAGGGCGGTGCGCTCCCCGGCGGAAAAACCTGGCGCGCCCATCGCCTCGATGAAAACATCGACTCCGTACAAGTGCATCCAATCCAGAAAGGGCGCGGCGTCGGGGTTCTTCAAGGCGACGAAGACGGCTTGGCGGAGAGCTTGTTCGAGAGAGAAATCGGAATCGGTGGCGTGCTCGGTCATGATGGCGTTTCTAAAAATATCGATTGATTCGGAACGGTAAGGCAGAATTCGCCGGGCGGTAAACCGTCAGCGGCGGCATGGAGAAAAGAACTCAGGTCAACTGCCGCGAGGCGAGATAGCCTTCCTCGGCGAGATCGGTGAGCGCCGCGTCGCCGGCGTCGATCAAGCCTTTGTACCAGGCATCCTGGCGCTGTTCCTCGGAGAGGTCGTCGTCATCGGGCGCAAAATCCAGGCCGGGCGCGCGGCCCTGTTCTTCGGTGAGGATCACCGCCGTGAGTTCCGGGTATTGCAGCCGCTCCCACGACCAATCCACGTTTTCCCCGGCGCGCCGATGGGCACGCTGGCGATGGACGCGCAGCACGCCGTCGCCGGCATAGCGTTCCCAGTCGGCGTCGAAATATTCCGCCGCTGCTTGCCAGCCTTGCGCCGTGGCGTGCCACAGGCCGAGTTCGACCAATTTGATGCTGCTCTCCGGCAAGGTTTCCAGTTCGGCGCGGGCCTGTGCCAGGTGGCCGTTGGCCTGATGCCGCCACAACCCGGCGCGGCCCAGCAGCGGCGCATCGGCAATATCCAGCCCAGTGATGTCGGTCAGCGCATTGATGTCGCCGCCGGGGCCTTCGTGAGGCGCGTGCAGGGTTCTGGGCTGGGCCGCCTCGCCGGCTTGGGCGCGGCGCAGGCGTTGGCGGATTTGCTGGTTGGTTCTTTGCGATCTTTCGTCGCCGCTTGAAACGACCTGCTCCGCCCATACCAGCGCGTCCTCCGCCTCGGGCAGGCGCTGAAGGTCGAGCAGAGTATCCGCCAGCCCGTTGGCGAGCACCGGGTTGCGGTGGAAGCGTTCCTGGGCCTGGCGGTAAGCGGCGACGGCTTCCTCCAGGCGACCGCTGACGCGCAGGGCATGGGCGTAGTCCGCCGCGCACACCGCATTATCGGGAAAAAGGCGCAGGGCTTCGTGGTACACCAATTCGCCCAGTCCGGCCTGGCCGTGCAGGATCAGCGCGTGGCCAAGTTGGGCGTGACTTTGGTCGTTGTGGGGAAAGCGCCGCCGGGCGTGCCAATACACCGCCGCCGCGCGCCGCCAGTCGCCTTCCGCTTCCAGGGCGCGGGCCAGCAGCGACCAGGTGTGGTGATTGCTGGGTTCCCAGCGCGCCGCTTCGTGGGCGAGGTCGCGCGCCCAGGCAGGGTCGGCTTTGATTTTGAGTAACTGATTGCCGACGTTGCAGAAGGTTTGCACCAGATAAAAGCTATCGCCGCTTTGCTGGGTGTAAAAACGGTGCCGGTCCAGAAATGCCGCCAACAAGGGACGGGTTCCCGGCAAATCCGTAGACAGGCGTTGCAGCAAGGTATCTCGCTCGGTTTTATCCGGTGGCGCGACGAACACCTTCACGCCCTTTCCCTTCGCCTCCGTGAACGCCGCCGGATAACGCCGATCCAGCCAGTTGCACACGGCCTTGGGTGGCGTCCGCGCCTGAAGCACTTCGCGGAACTTGTCCGCCCAGGTTTCCTTGCTCATGGGATAAACGGCGGCGAGGAAATCCACCTCGGCCAGCCAGGTCTTTTTCTCCTTCTCGCCATGCCGCGCCAGCGCCGTGCCCCAATCAAGCAGGCCGCGCAGCAGGGCCTTGGGCAGGCCGCTTTCAGGCTTGCCCTGGTCGTCGGCGGGCATCTTGCGCAGGCCCAGCAGGGCGGCGCGGGCATGTTCGAGGGACCGTCCCTTGTTGAGCAGGCCGCGCCACAGGCCCAGCAGGCTGCGATCCTTCTGGTTGTAGGCGAGGGCGATGAGCAGGGCGCTTTCCGGGTCGCGGCTGGGGTCGAGGCAAAAACCGCGCAGCCAGATGCGCAAAGCGCCGTGATGCGCGCCGCACCAGGCGCCGGTTTGCGGCAGGGGCAGGCGCACCACGGCGCGGAAGGCTTCGACCAATGCCTTGGCAAAGATTTTGGGTATCAGCTTGTCCGGCTTGGGCTGGCCGAGGTGCGCCGCGAGCCAGTCCGTCAGCGCTCCATCCACCAGCGGGATTTCCTCCGGTTTGACAAGCGCCGCCAAGGCGTCGGCGGGGCTGGCGCGGTCGAAAGGGCCGAGCGCGACACGCCCGGTGAGCAAAACGTCGAGCGCGGCAACCGGGTCGGCGGCGAAGCGCTCGCGCCAGCGCAGGACGGCGGGGCTTTGCTGGGCTAGCGTGGTCATGACCAGCCGCCTTGCGGCGCAACGCCGAAATCGTCGCGCCCGTAATTGAGTTGCAGCCAGGGCAGGTGAAAACTGCGCGCGGTTGCCACGGGCAGGCCCACCGGCTGGGCAATGACGCCGGCCCGGTAAAAATGCTCGGGCTTGTAGGCGATGGCGGGGTGCAGCAGTTCCACGCCCATTTGATAGGTGTTGGCGGCCACGCCGGGGGTGAGGTTGAGGGTGTGGCCGCGATAGTCCGCGCCCGCCTCGCCGTCGCTGGAAGGAAACGGCGTGGGGAAGAAATAGGGGTTGAGCGTGCCATCGAGCAGGGTGGGGACGGCGGGATGGCCTTGTCCTCCGACGAGGCTGTCGAGCACTTCGCGCACGGTGTAGCGCATCACCACGATTTCCACCGGTTGCCCGGAAACGCCGGGGTCGCAGTAGCCCAAACCGAGACAGTCGCGCAGGCGCTCGGTCCAGTCGGGCGCGTCGTCTTCAAGGATGCCCTGTACTTCCAGTTCGGTGGTGGCGAACATCGGGCGCCGGTCGCGTTCGGCGTTCCAGCGCGAGGCGAGGCCCTTGAGAAACTCTTCGGCGGCCTTGTTACCCTTGGCGCGTCCTTCGATGGCTTTTTCCAGGTCGAGAAAACTCTTGTCCACCAATTTGCACGGCCAGGCGGCTTTCTCCACCCGGATCAGGTAAAGATTAGGCTCGATGGCGCGCAGGCGGTTGAGGTCGTTGACGGTGCGAAAAGTCAGGGGAAGCTCGGGATTGCCCGGCTCGATGAAAATTTCGGTTTCGAGAAAGCCGTTATGGCGGCCCTGCCAGTCGTCCTGATCGGTTACGGGGTCGCCTTTCAGCGCATTGGAATACCGCGTGGCTGCATCGTCGTGAGGGCGTTCATCCCACAGGAAGTTTTCGATCTTGGCGCGCTCCTCGGCATCCGCCACGTCGCCGCCCGAGCGGGCGGCGAAATAGGACTGCAAGGCGGGAACGCGGGCCGGGTTCATGCGGGCGGCAACTGTCTGGCTAATAAGGGACTTTGCATCTTAGACTAATCAAGCCTTGCGGTAAACCTGCGCGCCGCTCTCGACGAATTCCAGCGATTTTTCCTGCATGCCTTTTTCCAGCGCTTCGATTTCGGAGACGCCTTGGGTGGCGGCGTAGTCGCGCACGTCCTGGGAGATTTTCATGGAGCAGAATTTTGGGCCGCACATGGAGCAGAAGTGTGCCACCTTGCCGGAGTCCTTGGGCATGGTTTCATCGTGGAATTCGCGCGCCTTGTCGGGGTCGAGGCCGATGTTGAACTGGTCTTCCCAGCGGAATTCGAATCTGGCCTTGGACATGGCGTTGTCGCGGATCTGCGCGCCGGGGTGGCCCTTGGCGAGGTCGGCGGCGTGGGCGGCGATCTTGTAGGTGATGATGCCTTCGCGCACGTCCTGCTTGTCGGGCAGGCCAAGATGCTCCTTGGGCGTGACGTAGCACAGCATGGCGCAGCCGTACCAGCCGATCATCGCGGCGCCGATGCCGGAGGTGATGTGGTCGTAGCCGGGGGCGATGTCGGTGACCAGCGGGCCGAGGGTGTAGAAGGGCGCCTCGTCGCAGTGTTTCAGTTGCAGGTCCATGTTTTCCTTGATCATGTGCATGGGCACGTGGCCGGGGCCTTCGATCATCACCTGCACGTCGTGCTTCCAGGCGATCTTGGTGAGTTCGCCGAGGGTGATGAGTTCGGCGAATTGCGCTTCGTCGTTGGCGTCGTACAGCGAGCCGGGGCGCAGGCCGTCGCCGAGGCTGAACGCCACGTCGTAGGCTTTCATGATTTCGCAGGTTTCCTCGAAATGGGTGTAGAGGAAGTTTTCCTGGTGGTGGGCCAAACACCACTTGGCGAGGATGGAACCGCCGCGCGAGACGATGCCGGTCATGCGCTTGGCGGTCATCGGCACGTAGGCGAGGCGCACCCCGGCGTGGATGGTGAAGTAGTCCACGCCCTGCTCGGCCTGCTCGAT
>CAZGOY010000062.1:0-15198 GCA_964527565.1 uncultured Sulfuricella sp.
CAGACGCCGACAGTGACGCAGACGCCGACAGTGACGCAGACGCCGACAGTGACGCCGATGCTGATAGCGACGCAGATGCCGACTCTGATGCGGACGCCGACAGCGACGCTGATGCTGACAGTGACGCCGATGCTGATAGCGACGCAGATGCCGACTCTGATGCGGACGCCGACAGCGACGCTGATGCTGACAGTGATGCAGATGCCGATAGCGACGCCGATGCTGATAGCGACGCTGATGCCGATAGCGACGCCGATGCCGACAGTGATGCAGATGCTGATAGCGACGCCGATGCTGACAGTGACGCCGATGCGGACAGTGATGCAGATGCTGATTCTGACGCTGATGCTGACAGTGACGCCGATGCTGATAGCGACGCTGACGCCGACAGTGACGCAGATGCCGACTCTGATACAGACGCCGACAGTGACGCCGATGCTGACAGTGACGCCGATGCAGACGCCGATAGCGACGCAGATGCTGACAGCGATGCGGATGCCGATAGCGACGCAGATGCTGACAGCGACGCAGATGCCGACAGTGACGCAGATGCCGACTCTGATGCAGACGCCGACAGCGACGCTGATGCGGACAGTGATGCAGATGCTGATAGCGACGCCGATGCTGACAGCGATGCTGATGCCGATAGCGATGCAGATGCTGACAGTGACGCCGATGCCGACAGCGATGCAGATGCCGATAGCGACGCCGATGCTGACAGTGATGCAGATGCCGATAGCGACGCCGATGCTGATAGCGACGCCGATGCTGATAGCGACGCCGATGCTGATAGCGACGCCGATGCCGATAGCGACGCCGATGCTGACAGCGATGCGGATGCCGACAGCGATGCGGATGCCGACAGCGACGCAGATGCTGACAGTGACGCGGATGCTGACAGTGATGCCGATGCTGACAGCGACGCAGATGCCGACAGTGACGCCGATGCCGACAGCGATGCGGATGCCGATAGCGACGCCGATGCCGACTCTGATGCAGATGCTGATAGCGACGCCGATGCTGACAGCGACGCCGATGCTGACAGTGACGCAGACGCCGACAGCGACGCAGATGCCGACTCTGATGCCGACGCCGACAGTGACGCAGATGCCGACTCTGATGCAGACGCCGACAGCGACGCTGATGCGGACAGTGATGCAGATGCCGATAGCGACGCCGATGCTGACAGTGACGCAGACGCCGATAGCGATGCAGACGCCGATAGCGATGCGGATGCCGATAGCGACGCCGATGCTGACAGTGATGCGGACGCCGACAGTGATGCAGATGCTGACAGCGACGCCGATGCCGACAGTGACGCGGATGCCGATAGTGATGCCGATGCCGACTCTGATGCGGATGCTGACAGTGATGCCGATGCCGATAGCGACGCGGATGCCGACTCTGACGCAGACGCCGACAGTGACAATGAAACCAGTGGCAACAACGGCCACGGTAACGGTGACCAGGATGCCCCCGGCAACTCGGGTTCCAACAACAATGCCGAGAACAGCGAGAACTCCGGTAACGGCAATAGCGGAAACGGTGGTTCCGGTGGCGGTAGCCAAGGCAATGCGGGTGGCAACAACGGTCACGGCAACGGCGACCAGGATGCACCTGGCAACTCGGGCCCCAACAATAGCGCCGAAAATGACGCGGATGAGCAAGACTCCGCCCAGGATAGCCAAGCCGGAGACGACTTGTTCAACCTAGGTGAAGTTGATGCCGGGGATGGCGGTGGCAGTTGGACCGAAATGATCGAGGTTGATGTGGTTGATGGCGATGCCAGCGCCGGTCAAGGCGGCTGGACGACCGAAATCGACAATGATGTGCCGGACAGCGGAGCCGAAACACAGGATTCTGCACCCGGAAACGGCGGGAATGGGCCGGATCATGGCGGCGACCCGATCGACTGGTAACCTCGAATAGACGCGTGTCGCACCAATGGGCGGGGCCTTCGTAAGGGGAGGCCCCGCCCTTTTTGTGCGAATGGGCAATTGCCGATAAGATGCGGCGGGCGCCTTAGTTTTTTGCGGCTGGTTTTCTGGAGGGATGTGTGAGTCAGGAATTGACGGTTGTGCCGGACGTTTTGAGGCGCCAAGGTGAATACGCCCAGTTTGCGCTATCCCAAGGAGTCGCTTTTCCCAGATGCCATGCGTGGTATGTATAGAGCCTATGTCGCCCAATAACCGTTTGCTGCAGGCGGGCAAATTCAGAGAATTTTATTCTTGAAACTTTACACCCAGTCCCTCTATTCCGGCCCCAATATCATGGCGTTGCGTCCCTGTGTTCGCGTGGTGCTGGCGGGCGTTGAAACGGCGCTGCTGGATAGCCAGGGGGAGGCGTTTCGCCAGCGTGCGCAGGGTTTGCTGGATGATGTATTGGGGAGCAGGCAAGCCGGTTTGTTTATTCTCTCGGATACCCCAGCAGGGGTTTTCACTGAGTCGGCTTTGCTGCTGCAAAGGGCGCACCATTATCCGGTCGCGTGGAGCAAGGTGGAAAGCCTGGGGGAAAATCACTGTGCGGCGGCGTTCGAAGTCATGCGACCTTCGGCCGTCGATGCCGTTGTCGGCTGTGCCGTGTCGCTGGTGCGGGTGGCGTTGGGTCTGGATAAACGTCGCGCACTGGAAGAAATTACCCAATCCCTGCACCAAGGCATGGCGATTCGCCTGTCGCATCTGGTTACCTATGATCGGCTGGCAACCGCCGCGCGCCTGGGTATTCCCTGCCATGCGGGCAATGGTATGCCGAGGTATCTGGTCAGAATCGGCCAAGGGGCGGCAGCACAGGTTCTGGCGCCGAGCGCCACGGTTGCGACTTCCCGCTTGGGCAAGGAACTGGCCGCCGACAAAAGCCTGACTTACCGCCTGTTGACTGAACGCGGCTTGCCTGCGGCACAGCAACGTCTAGCCTATAGCGCGGGAGAAGCGGTGCGGGTGGCGCAAGAAATCGGTTATCCGGCAGTACTCAAGCCGCTCGGCGCCAATCGCGGAAGAGGGGTCAGCGTCGATTTGCGAAACGCGGCGGATGTCCGGGAAGCCTATCAAATCGCCAGTGAAATCCAGTCCGGCGCGGTAGTCGAGCAATGCCTGCAAGGGGACGACTACCGGCTGCTGGTGGTGGATGGCCGGTTCGTCGCCGCCGTAAAACGTCCGCCGCCGGCAGTAACAGGGGATGGCGTTCACGACATCAACACCTTGATTGAAATCACTAACCAAGCAGAACGGCGCGATGGCCTGTTTCTCGATCCGATCAGCGTGAATGCCGAAGTGCGTCGCCGTTTGGACGAACAGGGGGTCACCCTGGAGACGGTATTGCCGCAGGGGCAGCGTATTTTCCTGCGCCGTTCCGCCTCGCCGGAATCCGCCTCCGAGGATGTTACGGATCAGGTGCACCCCGAAAACCGGGCGGTGGCGGTGGCGGCCGCCGCAAGCTGCCATCTGGACGTGGCGGGCGTGGATTTCATCTCTACGGACATCACCCGTTCCTGGAAGGAGAATGGCGCGGGCATTGTGGAAGTCAACGCCGGGCCGGCGGTTGACCTGCACATGTTTCCCAGCGCGGGCAAACGGCGCGACATCAGTTGGCACGCTATCCGTTCCCGCCTGCCGGCGCGCGCGCCGGGACGCATACCGGTCATCATGGTGACTGGCCGTTACGGCAAAAAAGCCATTTCCGCCTGGAGCGCCAACCTGCTGGCATTATGCGGCCATCAGGCGGCCTTGGTGTCGGTTCCCGCGCTGGCGGCGGGCGCCTTTACCGCACCGGGAATCGATGCCGGCGTGCTGGAAATGTCCCTGAAAACGCTGGCGCTGGAGGGCATGACGCTGGATCGCGTGGCCGTCACGGTCATCAGCGATGAATTTCCACCAGCCGGTGACATCGGCAAGACGGCTTTCATCCCGGATGTGGCGGCCTCCGTGCATCGCCTGGCGGTGGATGTCGCTTGCGAGGCGGTGGTGATCGATGGCGCCAGCGCTACCCTGCGCAATGCCGCCCAGCGCCGCCCCGCCTGGCAGGTCGGCTACGTTTGGGATGCGGATAGCCATGCCGACGACACCCCTTTGCAACAGCACATCCAAGCGGGCGGCTGGGCAGTGGTTGCGGCAACGGACGGCGGCGGCGACGTGTGGATCGAGCAGTGGCGCGGAAACGGGCGGCACCCCATTGTGCGCATGGCGGACGTGTTGCGGGGCGCCGTGCCGGAAAGCGGCGCGCCGACCCCGCACAGGGAAGCCCTGCTGGCTTGTGCCGCCCTGCTGGGCATGGGTATGTCGGCGCAGGCTCTGGCGGCCCCTCTGCAAGCGGCGGCAAGGGAAAGCAGCCATCCTTCCACCCTGGTGACTTATCCGCAGCAACCGTGCGTCATGGCAGCGGCGGACTTCCGCGACCGGATAGCCCTCAAACGCCTGGCGGCTTTTTTCAGGGCGAACCGCTGTGCGCGGCCCTGGCTGGTGCTTGCGGATGAAGCGGAGATTGCTGCGAATCTCGGTGTGCTGCATCGGGAGCTCGACAAGTTGCAACCCACCTGGTGCGTGACGGGTGGGAGCAGCGAATGGATCAATATCCTGGGCGGACTGGGTGTTCCCGCCGCGCGCATGCTGTCTTTCGCCAAGGTGGAACACGCCTGGGAAAGCCTGTTGTACCAAGCGCAAGCGGACGACATGGCCGTGTTGTTGAGCGCCGACGAAACCCTGCGCCGCCGCCTGTGCCATGCCGAATTGCCGCTCAGGGATGGCGGTGCGCAGGAGTATCTGGGGGACGCCGCCGATCTGGCACGCGCTTTCGATGGTGCCTGGGTGAACGGTGCACGCGCTGGCTGGGCGGTTAACGGCATCGCCTTGGGAGCGCACAACGTGACCCAGGGCGACCTGGCGGTGATCGACGGCACGCCGGATGATCTGGAGGGGTTGGCGGAACTGGAGAAACAGATTCTGCAAGCCTTCGAGCGCGGTGCCGCCGCCGTTATTGCACCCCTGGTGCCGCCCGATTTGCCGCGCTGGCGGGCGGTGCTGGTGTGCGACGACCCTGCGATTGGCCTGCAACGGTTGGCGCACACTGCCCCCAAACGTCTGGCGCAAATCGCACAGAGTCTGCTTGATCCACGAGTAAAAAAATGACCATCGACACGCTTCATTTTCTCGCGCCGGAAGCGCACCTGCCGCAGTATCACGGCAGTGAAGCGGATAACGCATTCCTGCGCCTCCTCCACGATGCGTTGCGCCAGGCGCAGTGCGACGACGGCGCGCTCGACCAGGCTTTCGCGGCGAGCGGCTTTCCGCAGGACAGCGAGCGCATCATCCTGGTGCTGTATGCGCCCGGCCACAAACGCATTCTGGTCAGCCGCGCGCGCCGCGACGGCATGCTGCGCCTTTCCGCCGTGTTCCGCCGCCTGTTGGAACATCCACGCTGCACGCAACTGGCGGCGCAACCCTTCCGCCTGCAAATGGATTTCGTCGGCGAGCCGCCCGCCCCGCTGGATTATTACGCCGTGGGCATGGAACATCGCGGCGAGCGCCACTTCGAGATCGGTCTGGATGGCCTGATCTTCCGTGGCGCAGACGGCAAGACGCATGTTTTCCCGCCCGGCGACGGCTATGTGCGCTCCGTCATGTCGATGAGCCAGTTGCGCGCCTGGCTGGCGGGTATCCACGGCGACAACTATTTGCGCCAGTGCGAATTCCGGCGTTTCCGTTCGGAGAGCTATCTTTCTGGGGAAGGGCGCTGGCTGCGCCTGTATCGCGGTTATCCCATGGTGGGCGCGTTGACAAAATGCAAGATCGAACAGGCGGTGGAACTGGCTGTCGGCCACATCCAGCGCACCCAGACGGCAGACGGCAAGTTTCTCTACTATTACGATGCCGCGCTGGATACGCGCCGCGACCACGAGCACCTCGGGCGCGACCCGGACAAGAATCCCTTTTACAACATCCTGCGCCACGGCGGCGGCGGGCTGACCTGTGTATTCCACGAGAAATATACGCAGCGCGGCGACACCCAGGAAAATATCCGCCGCGCTATCGACTATCTGATCGCCCAGACGCGCACGCAGGATTACCAAGGGCGTCAGGGCGCCTACATCTACCATGAAAAGAAGGCCAAGCTGGGCGGCTCCGGCATCGCGCTTTACCTCATGGCGGAATACCAGTTGCTGACGGGCGACGAGCGCTACCAGGCATGGGCCGACAAAATCGCCTGGCACCTTATCCACCAGATTACCGCCAGCGGCGAGTTCATCTACTACAACATCTACCTCGACCAAGCCATCGGCGAGGCGGAAAACCAGAACTACTTTTCCTTCTACTATCCCGGCGAAGCGGTCTGCGGCCTGGCGAAATACCTGCATCTGGCCGATGGGGAAACGCGCGCGATGATGTGCGACCGCCTGCACCGGGCGCTGGATTTTCTGATCCGCGTGCGCCCCGTAACGCGCGCCGACCAGTACACCGCCGTGCCTTCGGATTCCTGGCTGATGATGGGCATCATGGAATTGTGGGATTTCGCCGAAATGCGTAGGTCGCTGTACGCGGACTTCGTATTTTCCGATGCGGACAAGATGATCGCCAACCTCTACAAGGTGACGGACGCGCCTTATCCCGACTACGCCGGGGCGTTTTATTACACCTGGGGCGATTATCCCTACGCCGACGGCGCGCGTTGCGAAGGATTGCTGGGCGCCTATGAACTGGCCCTGAAGATGGGCGACCGGGAAAGGGCGCGGCGCATCTGGCCGGCGCTACGCCTAGCGGCGTGGGCGGTGATGCACCTGGTCAACACCGAAGACGCGATCTATTTCGCTCGAAACCCCAACCTGGCGCTGGGCGGCATTCGCTTCAAGTACACGCGCCACTGGTTTCGCATCGACACCATCCAGCACGTCGCCTCCTTTTATGCCAAGCTGCTGCCCCACTGGGAGCGCGCCGAAGCCGAGAGCGCAACAACGGAGTGCCCCGCATGATCCCCGTATTGCAGGGGTGGCTCTGGACAGAGGCGGAGCGCCTGGGCGGCGGCGGCTATGCGCAGGCTTACCGTTGTCGCCACCCGGATTTTCCGGATGGCGAGTACGCCGTCAAGGTGTTCGACAACCCGGATTTCGTCAAGACTTTCGCGCGCGAGGTGCAGGTATTGCAAGCCCTGGTGGGTTGCCCCGGCACTCCCGCGCTGGCGGCCCATGGGCGCGACACCGCAGGCCGCCTGTGCATCGTCACCACCTTCGCGCCGGGCATCCGGCTCGACCGGCATTTGCGCCGCGATGGCACGCTGACACTGACGCAAACGCAGGCACTGCTGCGCCAGCTTCTCACTGTCCTCGCCTGCGCTCACGGCAGGGGGTGGCTGCACAAGGACGTCAAAACCTCCAATATCCTCATGGACGGCGAGCGCTTCACGCTGCTCGACTGGGGCGTGGCCGCGCCGCGCGGCGACGGACGCATGGAAACCATCCGCGCCAAGCAGGATTTCGTCGCACCGGAATGCTACTGGGGGCGGCACGATTTCGCCACGGACTTTTATTCGCTGAGCTGGCTGGCGGTGCAAGCCCTGAGCGGCGCCTTGCCCTACCATTTCGCCGAGGTACGCGACGCGGACTATCGCGTCGCCGCGCACTGCATGGAGCGTCCCGTCCTGCCGGAGGGCATCCCCGCCCCGTTGCGCAGCCTGATCCTCAACTGGCTGGACAAGGAGCCCGCCCGGCGGCTGGTGGGCTACGATCTCGATGCGCTGCTCGAAGCAGCGCCGGGGCGCGAGCCGGAGTGCTACGCCTGGCTGGATTTCCGCCAGATTCGCCACGAATGCGCTTTTTTGCATCGCGCCGCCCGCCACGGCGTTCCCTATGCCCAGTATCATTACGCCTTGCGTCTGCGCCGGGAAGCGCGCGGCAAGGAAGCGCTGTACTGGCTGGAAAAAGCCCGCGCGGCGGGTTACGTGGAGGCGGGCTATCGTTTGGCGCGCATCCTGATGAAAAAAGACGACGCAGGGGCACGCCGCCGGGCGGGGGAATTGCTGCGCGCGGCGGCGCAAGCCGGGCATGAAGGCGCGCGGCAGCGGTTGCTGGAATTTAACGGTTGAGGATAAAAATGACACTTTCCCGTGATGAAGCATTGCCGACGGACGTTTCAAAAAACGGGGCAACACCCGTGGGTCAGGATTCCAGCAAGGCAAGCATGCAACGCCTGCTGCACTGGATGAAAGAGCAGGGCGCCACTTTCCCGGCGGTGGAAGTCCTCATGGAGGACAATGCGCGCGAGACTTACGCGGGCCTGCCGCTCAAGGCGGCATCCGTGGTGCTGCACGTTCCTCCTTCCTTGATGATGACCGTCGAAGCGGCAAAAGCCTCCGAAATAGGGCGACTTATTGCGGCGCATAATCCGGATGCCTCCTACCAGGGGGTGCTGGCGGCATTCCTGCTGGATACCAGGCGTAACGGCGGTTTCTGGGCGCCTTACGTCGCCGTGCTGCCGCAGGATTTCCCGGAGCATCCCCTGTTTTTTTCCGAAGCCGAACTCGAATGGCTGAAGGGTTCCTATGCCCTCCGGGTGGTGCGCCGTCACAAGGAATGGCTGAAACGGGAATACCGGGCCTTGAGCGATTGCCTGCCGCCGGAAAAAATGTTCTCGCGCGAAGAGCACGCCTGGGCCATGGTCAACGTCCTGACCCGCGCATTCAGCGCGCGCTTTTCCGGCAACAAGACCCATGCCATGATTCCCCTGGCCGATATGTTCAATCATGCCTTCAAGCCGAACGTGCTGTGGGAACCCGAATCCGCGCGCGGGTTCCTGATGGTCGCGGCGCGGGATGTTGAAGCCGGTGCGCCGCTGACCGACCGCTACTGGAAGGAATGCAATGCCCTGACTTTTGCCATTTACGGTTTTTGTCTTGAGACCAATCCTTACAATGTGGCGGAAATTCACATGCCGTCCCTGCCGCCGGATCATCCCCATTTTGAGGCGGCCAGGGAAATGGGAACGGTGCGGGAGGGTCTGCGCGTCTTCAAGGTGCCTGCGGATGTGGAAGACAAGCGCGCGCAAACCCTGTTTTCCTATTTGCGCCTGAGCGCTCCGGTGGACCTTTCCGCTGCCGAGTTGAACCGGGAGAAATACGGGATACAACTGGATTCGCAGCTTCACCAGGGCGAGCGCGCCGAGTTGAACGCGCTGGCATCCGCCTGCCGCCGCCGTTTGCAGCAGTTTGATACTTGCATCGAGGAAGACCAGGAAATTCTCAAGGCCAGCGCGCTACCGCTCAAGCTGCGCTTCGCGGTTCAAGTCCGGCTGGGGGAAAAAGTGATACTCAAATACTACCTGGACAGGGCCGAAGCGCTGCTTGCGGCAGCCCCGGCTGTGCCGATTTTCTGCTAGGATGAAAACCAGGACAAAGGAGTTCCTCCCATGGCAACAGTTGCATTATAGGATTTGCAACTGGAGCTTGCTCTGGTGCGTGCCGATCTGGCAGTCCTCAAATGGATGATGGGCGTCCTGCCGACGGGTGTGCTGAGCCTGATACTCAAAGCTTTTTTCTGAAGCCGTGTCCGTCGTGCTGAAAAATTTCAGGCTGGTGGTGGACACGGGTTTTGTGCACACCATTTTGGGTGCGTTTGCCGCGTGGGCACGATAAGGCCGTGCCCACCCTTCTACTTGGCTTATCATTTTTGCAGGAGGTCTTATGCGTTATCGCATTGCGCTTCACCAATCAGATGAGGGCTTCTCGGTTTCAGTGCCGGGGCTTCCCGGATGTTGGTCACAAGGCGCGACAGAGGACGAAGCCATCGAAAATATCAAGGATGCGCTTCGTGAATATCTCGCTGTTGTCGATGAACAGCTTCGCGGAGAGCAGATTCGCGAAATTGAGATGGCGGTGTAACTTTGCCAAAGATTCCCGGCATCAATCATCTTGATGTTGTTCGCGCCCTTGAGAAAGCGGGTTTCGCCATCGTGCGTCAAGGAAAGCACATCGTCATGTCGAATGGCATACGAATCGTGACTATCCCACGGAACAACCCGGTCAATGCCTTTACCCTTGGCGGTATCGCCCATGATACGGGACTTACGACGGCTCAATTCAGAGCGCTTTTGTAGAATTTTTTTGGCGTTTTTGCCCTCCGTCTCCACTCACACGCATTTTTTCCTGGCTCGATTGAAGGGCAAACATTTAAAACTAGCATCGAGGGCCGATTTCCATGGGCGTCATCAAGAAAACCCTGTTTCGCGGCAACATCCTGGGCAAGCCGCGCCACCGCAACCTGTTCCTGGACATGGAAGAGAACATCCATATCCATTACCGCGACCTGCGCATCGAACTGAGCCGCGGCGAATTCGAGGACATCGTCAGCGCCTTCACCAAGCAGGCGCGCGAATTGCAGGCCATCATCGAGGAAAAGCACTATCAGGACGGCAAACTGCCCAATGCCAACCAGGATGACGTGCGCATCTGGACCGAATCGCGCTTAAAGCACGAGGTGAAATACCATCCCCAGCGTTTTTCCCTGGAAGAATGCGGCGACGGCTACCATTTCCATTACCGCAACTATAAGCTGCTCATCGACCCGGCGGAGTTCCGCCAGCTTGCGCAACTGTTCCGCAGCCTGGACGTGGACGGCCCCTACGCCAGCACTTACGACGAAGTGCTGGAATTGCTGGAAACCAACGACGTGGATTTCATGCTCGATGCGGGCAACGTGCCGGGTGAGAAGCTGGCCATCGCCGTGGCCCAGCACCACATGCCGAAGATTCGCGACATCTTCGCCTACATCGGTTTCACCCAGGAGGCGGAAGGCGAGGTGCGCCGCTATGCCGGGCCGCGTCTTGCCGTGACGGCGCGGCCGGAAAAACAGCGCAGCGCGCTCGACTATAAACGGCTGCGCGGCTACAACGAAGTCGGACGGCTGGTCGATTTTCTCGCGCGCAGCGGCGCGAGCCTGGATGCCAATGAACTGAACCGGCTCAAGTGCCAGGTGCTGGACCTGTATTTCGCGCTCAAGGCGGATAAGGCGCTGCCTGTCGAAATCGACCCGCAACTCTGGCTGTATTCCCATGGCAACGGGCAAGCGATTTTCCCCTACAGCCCCACGCCACGCGGCAAGGACGATGCCGAAACGCTCTACAAGGCATGGAGCGCGCTGCTGCTGAGTTTGCAAATGAATTTCGTCAAACCCACCAAGGCAATCTTCACCCCCCAGCAACAGGCGGCCATCAAGGAACAGGTGGCGCAGGCCATGCGCCGCGAAATTGCGGCCTACGGCGCGGTGGACCGGGTGTATTACATGGGGTCGGCGCTGCGCGGCGAGATGGGGCGCTACCAGGCGCCTTTTGTCCACGGCAAGATGGCCAAGCTGGGTTCCGACATCGACATCCTGGTGGAGATCAACCCGGCGCGCGAGGGCGACATTCCCGCCCACTGGCACCTCATCAACCCCAAGGCTTCCAACCACTGCGCGGTCTATCACACCGGTGAAATCCCTCTGGCGGACGGGCCGGGCGAATGGCCGCAGCGTCACCCGCACGTGACGTTCACCCAGCACCTGCTGGATGTCTACGTGTCTTTTCCCTCGCAGGGCTTTGCCGAGGAAAAAGCCGCTTTCCTGAAGAAATTCGGCGCCCAGCTTTTTTACGACCGCGCACGCGACGGGGTGCTGTACCCCGGCGACGAGGAACAGCGCATTGCCGGACGGCTGGCGCAATTGCACGGTTTTGCTGCGGTGGCGGTGGAAAAAATGAAGGTGAGCACCGAAAACGCTCTGTACAAGGTGTTTGCCGGGGAACACGATTACATTCTCAAATTGTTCAAGGTGTCCGGCAACTATCACCGCACGCACGTTGCCGAGCATACCGCCTACGAGGCAAGCCTGGTCGGCCAGCTCAAGGCGCGCGGCGTGCCGACGGCGGGGGTGATCCCCGCTTCCGGCGCGCAGGATGCCACCATCGAGGGCTATTCCGCCCTGCTGTTCGAGCGCATTCCCGGCGTGGTGCAGCAGCGCCCGGAATATCCCCTGGAGCGCATTGCCGCCGCCCTGGCGCAGGTCCATCGCGTGCAGCGGGAAAACCCGCTCGATCTGGCGCAGAGCTTCCTTTTCGATGACCTGTGCATGATCTGGCTACCGCTGTTCGAGGAATATCTGCACAAGCCCGACCTGGAGGCCGCCATTGCGCCGCTTTTCGACCGGCTGGCGCCGCTGGCCGAGCGCTGTTTCCCCGGCGAGAAGCGGGCGGCGCTGTTCGCGCGTAGCCCGAGTGTTCACTGCCACGGCGACGTCACGCCCAAGAACGTGATCGTCAGTGGAGAAAACACCTGTTTCTTCGACTTCAACAACGCCTATTACGGTCCGCGCATGGCCGACGTGATCGACGGCGCGTTCCAGTTCGCGCTGGCGGAAAAATATGTCCACCTGGCCGATTTCGCGCGCTTCGACGCCTTCATTTCGCACTACGATGCCGCCTATCCGCTCAGCGCCGAGGAAATGGAAGATTTGCCGCGCTGGATCGAGTTGCTGGGCATCATCCAGTTCACCAAGGAAATCCGCGTGCTGCTGCAAGGCGCCCAGGAAAGCCTGCGCCGCAAGCGCGCACAGGCGCTGGCGGAATTCATCCTGGCGCGCTGCCGCTGACGTGAACTGGCGCCACCTGGCCGCTGCCCTGCTTCTGACGCTGTTGAATGGCGGCGCCTGGGCCGAGACCATCGGCCTGCGCTTCATCCTGGCCGAGACCCTCAAGCGCCCCGGCGTGGAAGCGAAGCTGGCGGAATGGGTGGAAACGCTCAACGGCTATTACCGCGACAGCGAAGTGGCATTGCGCGCCGAAATCGTTGCCGTTGAATATTCCGCCATCGAGCAGCGCGAAGTGCTGCCGCTGCTGGATGACATGGCGCGCGAGCGCAACGGTTTCGAGGGCCTGTTCCGAAGCGCCGACGAATCCGGCGCTGACTATACCGTCGCGCTAGTCGATCATCTCCTGATCCGCGGAAAACGCGGCTGCGGGCGCGCCTGGGCGGTCAACAAGACGCTGGAAGCCGTTTCCTCCACGCGCACGGCGTTCGCGGCGATGGATTTCGCCTGCGGCGCGCACACCCTGGCACATGAACTGGGGCATCTGATGGGACTCAACCACGGCAGCCTGGTTGACCGCTGCGAACCGGGCAAGGGTCACGTCTCCGCGCTGACCCCTTACGCCAACGGTTACGCCGCCGGCAATTGCGACGGACGGCCCCAGCCGGGCGAATTCGGCGACATCATGGTGGGCGGCTGGATGAAGGCGGTTAACGGCAACGGCAAAAGCAACCTGCCGCTGTTTTCCAACCCGCGCATCCGCGACGCGCGCTGCGGCACGGGCGGGGTGTGCGGCGACTCCGCCAGCGGGGACGCGGCGCGCGCCCTCAACGAGCATGCGCGCCTTTACGCGGGGCACGAGGAACCCGACGTGCATGTCCTGCCCTATGCCAGCCCGGCGTTGCGGGATTGCATCGCCGCGAAATACCGGGGCCGGGAAATCGCCGGATTGACGGAACTGGCTTGTCCCGGCGCGGCCATCACCACCCTGGCGGGCATCGAGAAACTCACCGCCTTGCGGCGCGTCGATGTCTCCCATAACCGGCTGGAAGAGGTTGAGGCGCTGGAACAATTGCCTGCCGCGCAACTCGAACGAGTGGATTTGCGCGGAAACCCGCGTATTCCGTGCCGTTCTCTGGACCGGCTCGTTGCCGGATTTCCAGGCCGGGTAGTGCGGCCGGATGTCTGCGTGCCGTAATGGAATTTCCAGTCGTGGTGATAACTCGAATGTTTCATAAAAACGCCGCGTTACCCGTGGGAGCGGACTCTTGTGCCCAAGCCGACAGGCTGTCGGGTATGGCCGCGAGATTTTTATTTTTTCGCTGTCGAGCACAAGAACTCGCGGCCAAGGCCGCTCCCACGCTGTCATGCTTGGCGGTCAGTCGGATAACCGCCTGGTTTTTTTGCATTGCCCTTGCGGCACCTGCCGGGGCCGACTGGAAAGCTTCGCGCGAGGCGCTGGACCAGCGCCTGACGGCGGGGCCGTTCCGCATTCATTACACGCTGGACGCAGACGACGCCTTTCCCCCGGACGCGCCGCCCGCGCTGCGCAAGGAGCGCGCCGACAGGATGCTGGCGCGGCTCGCCGCGCAACTCACCGGCGCGGACCGCTACTACCGCGAGCAACTCGGCCTGACCCCGCCATTGGGCGGCGCGCGCTACCGCGACGTGCGCGCCATCGACGTGCACATCCGCGCGCTCGAAGGCAAGACCGGCTCGACCGGCGACGCGCCGGTCGTTTACCGCTATCGCCATTTCACGGATGCCGTGCCGGCCTTGTCGATGTCGATTTCCAACCGCTGGGTGCCGCCCAACCTCACCCCGGAGCACGAGGTGTTCCACGCCTACCAGTATGGCTACACCTGGTTCAAGAACGCCTGGTTTCTGGAAGGCATGGCGCGCAGCATGGAAAACGCCTTCCGCAGCCGGATGCCGCGCACGGAACCCCTGCCGCGCGACGCCGGGCAGATGCTGGGGGTGATGGAGCGCAGCTACCGCGCGGACGTTTTCTGGAACCGCCTGTTTTCCCTATGCGATCCCCAGTGCGGCAGCGCCGCGCCGGCGCGCTTTTGCGGCGGGGCCATGGTGCGCGCCACGCTGGAGCAGTATCAGTCTCTCGACGGCGAAGCGGCGCGAGCGCGCGGCATCGACCCCGCCGACTGGCCGGAGGAGGAACAGCGCTCGGAACGCAACAATCCCTTTCTCCTGCACGGCTTGCGCCGCGCGGTGGAAAAACAGTGCCCGCTCACTGAAAATCGGGAATTGCGGGATTTCCATGGCGTGTTGAGGGAGTTGGCGGTTCGCCCCTGAAGCAGGGCAATCGCACCTTTGGCGCGAGCAATATCACCAAGTGCTTTAGCAATGAATGCTGCATCCCCGTCGGCTTCTTCAAGGCAGGCTTCAAAATAAGCAGCCATTTCCTCTTGGGTTCTGAGGTGTTCGGCAACGTCATAGCGAGTTTTTTGCTCATGATGGTTACTCCGAAAGATTCTGTGCGAGGCGCAAAGCGGTCTTAATGACCTTGGCCTGGGTACTCTTATCCCCACCGGCCAGCAGAATAATCAGATCGTAGGGTGCAATCCCCGAAGGGCATTGCACCGGAACCGCGAACATTCGGCGCAATGCCCTTCGGGGATTGCGCCCTAGTGTGCCCGGCATGGGCA
>CAZGOY010000063.1:0-14720 GCA_964527565.1 uncultured Sulfuricella sp.
GGCGCCGCAGTTCGCGGCCGCTGTCCGCGTCCCACAGGCGCGCCGTATTGTCACCTGAGCCGGTCAACAGGGTTTTCCCGTCCGGCGCCCAGGCCACCGACCGGACCCAGCCGCCATGCCCCTCCAGGCGCCGCAGTTCGCGCCCGCTGGCCGCGTCCCACAGGCGTGCCGTCTTGTCA
This sequence comes from uncultured Sulfuricella sp., assembly GCA_964527565.1. Taxonomy (GTDB): domain Bacteria; phylum Pseudomonadota; class Gammaproteobacteria; order Burkholderiales; family Sulfuricellaceae; genus JAGXQV01. The sequence continues at coordinate 180 of CAZGOY010000063.1, forward strand.
TGCGATCCGGTCAACAGGGTTTTCCCGTCCGGCGCCCAGGCCACCGACGAGACCGAGCCGCCATGCCCCTCCAGGCGCCGCAGTTCGCGCCTGCTGTCCGCGTCCCACAGGCGCGCCGTATTGTCATCCGAGCCGGTCAACAGGGTTTTCCCGTCCGGCGCCCAGGCCACCGCCAAGACGCTTTCCGTATGGCCGGTTTGCAGCAGCCAGGCGGGCAGGGATGGCACGGGGCGCAAGGGGGCGGGGAAATCCCCCTCCCGCCCCGGCGCGGTGGCGCGGGTAAGCTCGGCATCGCGCCAATCGACCTGCGTTGCGTGGCGCACCCCGGCCCAGCGGGTGGCTTGCAGCGTCGCATTGCGGAAACCGGCAAAGGCGACATCCGTTTCGCGCAGGTCGGCATGACTGAAATCGGCGTCAGGAAAATCCGCCCCTGACAGGTTCGCATGGGAAAAAACGGCGCGCAGGCCGCGAGCGTCGCGCAATTGCGCCTTGGCGAAGCTGGCGCGGGTAAAGACGCCGTCGCTCAGGTCGGCACGGCTCAGGTCGGCATGGGAAAAATCGGCTGAGTCGGCCAGAGCGCCGACCAGGGCGGCGTCGCTCAAGTCGGCGCCGCTCAGTTTTGTATCGGCGAGTAGCGTATGCCGCAAGCTCGCCCCCTTGAGGTCGGCCCCGGACAGGTCGGCATTACGCAAATCCACGTTATCCAGATTGGCTCCGGCCAGATGAGCCTCGGGCAACGGCGCGTGCCTCAGGTTCATGCCGCGCAGGTCCGCTCCCGGCATCTCCAGGGGCCGGGGCAGCCATTTTACGAGGATGGCCCCGACCATTTCGGGCGGCTCGCCAGCTGCGTGCCGCGCCGCGTCGAGCAGCAGGCGCAAGGCATTTTCCGATACGCGCGGCTGATGGGGGGCGGCGAGGATGTCGCGTAGCGGCCCGAACAGGCGCGCCTGGAAGTCCTCCAGCGAACCGTCGCGCGCCAGGTCGGCCAGGAAGGCGGCGACTTCCGGGCTGGTCGGCGGGCTATCGAGCAAACCGGCGAGCATGCCGTCGTCCGCCGCGCGCAGCAGGCGGCGGGCGTAGAAATATTCGAGGAAGCTCTTGTGCGAAAAGCGGTATTGCCCTTCGGGATTGCGCACCAGGAAAGCGGCGGTGCGCAACTCCAGGTCGAGACGGGTGAAATCGAGACCGGCCAGCAGTTGCGCGGGCAGGGTGCGCAGTTCGCCGACCAGGTCGCTGTGGTGGATGTGCCGCTCGGGCCGCCGCCACAGGCTCTGGGCGAGGTGCTCCAGGGCGATGCGGCGCTGTTCCGGGCTGGAGAGCAACTGCCCGCCGCTGCGGTCTTCCAGCCAGGTCTTGGTATAGGCGAAATACAGCGTGGCCGGGGTGACGGCACCGCTGCCGCGTTTCAGTTCGGGCAGGGATTTCACCATCATGTCGAGCAGGATGGGATACGGCGCGAGGTTGGGCAGGTCGTAGGTCTTATTGATAAAGCGCCGCATTTCGGCGGCGGCGGTCTCCCCCAGGTGGCGGCGCAGGAAATCGCCGATCTGCTCGTCGTCGAACAGTTCCAGTTCGTCGATGGCGGCGTCGAACAGGCGCGCCGCGCGACCCAGCGGCGAATCGGCGCTGACCAGGCTGTCGCCGGGGCCATGGGTGCAGGCTTTGACCAACTGCTGGTCGCGGAAGAAATGGGTGCGGCAGGAAATCAGCACGCGGTTGCCGTTGGGGGTGAGCGGGGCTTTCCCGGCGGGATAGGCCAGCATGCGGAACTGTTCTTCCACGCTGCGCCCGGCAGCGGCCAGGCCCATTTCGTCGAAGGAATCGAGCAGCAGGACGATGCGCCCGGCTTCCAGCAGGTAAAGCAGGACGGCGGGGTTGAAGCCTTTGCCGTCGGCATCCCTGGCGAAATGTTCGAACAGCAGGTTTTCCAGGCTGACGGCATTGGGCTGGAATTTCAGGTTGACGAAAAGCGGGATGACCGGCTCCGGCTCCCCGGCTTGCGGGGCAAGGGCACGCTTGGCCAGCTCGTAGGCGAGGCGCTGCACCAGCGCGCTTTTGCCGGTGCCGTAATCGCCCAGCACCAGCCACAGGCGCCGCCCCGTGCCGGCCACCCAGTCGAGGCCGTATTCCAGCGCATCGCCGACCGGATCATCAGGGCGGCTTTCCAGCAGGATGCGCTGGCGCACGTAGGTTTTGAAAAGGGCGGCGTTTTCGTATTCGCTGACGATTTTGGCGAGGTAGGGGCGGAAGTCGAAGAGCTTGTTTTCCAGCTCGCGCGGCGTGACCAGGATGATCTGGCCCGATTGGCTTTCGGCGAAGCTGCGGGCGGCGGGGGAGTAGTCGTTGGCGATGAACAGCCCTACGGCGCGCATCGCACGCGCATCCTTGCCGTTGAGCCAGATGCAGAGTTTTTCCAGCTCTTCTTTGGGGGCGGCTTTCTGGTGGTCCTTGCATTCCACCCAGTAGACGGTTTCCTTGTTCCAGATGTCCAGCGTGCGCGCCACCAGATCGACCCGGTTGCCGTCGATGATCCGTTCGCGCTCGACCTTGAAGCCGTTGAGTTCGAGCAGGCGCGCCATGCGTTCCTCGAAGGTGGCGCCTTTTTCTACGCGGCTTTCGCCGCCCATTCTCAGGCTGTTCATGCCATCCGGCGTGATCCGTGTTTCCGGCGCCATTTCGACGGCGCGGCGGATCGTGGATTCCCTTTCAGCGCGGAAGACTTCGAGTCGTTGTGCCACCTGGCCGTATGCGCTATCCAGCTCCGGCAGGGAAAGTGCGCTTTTCGCGGTTTCCAGGAGTAGCAATTCGGGGTCGAAGGGGATTTCCACCGATGGCGGGTTGCCGAAGCGGCTTTCCCATACCTTGCGCCGCGCGTCGAGCTTGGCGGGGTTGTGAATCGGCACCGGCGAGGCGACCATCAACTGCCGGAGTTTGACGCTCGCGTCGTCATGGCCGGCGATGCGCTCGGGCATGCGCCCCTCGCGGGCATCTTCGAGCGCATCGAAAATGTGCGCCGCGCCCAGGGTGTTCTGCTCGCCGTAGCCCGCCACCAGCACGGTGGCGTGCGGTAGCACGGCGGCCAGCCAGCCGCCCAGGTTGGATATGCCGGTGCGTGAATCGATCAGCAGGTAATCGCAATCCTCGCTCAAGGCGGCGACGAGGGCGCGGAACAGGCCGATGCCGGTATCCGGTTCGGCTTCCAGCCAGCGATGCCAGTCGATTCCCGCATACAGGCGGGCGAAATCGGCATCCTTGCCGAAGGCTGGGAGGATGCTCAGCTTGGGCTGTCCCGGCACCGGGGCGATGGCCTTGCACAGGAATTTCAGGCTTTTTTCCGGGGGTGGCACCTGCGGGTTTTTCTGCCATTCGGCCAGCCATTCGAGAAAACCCCGCGCCGGGATTTTTTCCGGCCTGAGGTCGGGCATCAGATGCAGGCCCGGCGCCTCCAAATCCAGGTCCCATACCCGCACGGTGTTTTTTCCGGCCAGACGGAAAGCGGTCTGCGCCAGCAGGGTCGAACGCCCGACGCCGCCCTTGAAGCTGTAATAGGTGACGACGTAGGCGCTCATGCGGCTTTCCTTTGTTCGCCGAATATTCCTACTCCGCTCCGCGTCTGCAATTCCGCCCGTTCAATTTCCGGCGCATTCTGCCCCAGCCTGACCCGCTTGGTCTTGCCGTTGCGTTCGCGCACCACGACACGGTGGTTTTCCAGGGTATTGAGGATGCGGGTGAGATTGGCGGGTTGCAGGTCGAGCCGTTTCCGCAAGTCGTCCTGAGACAGGCCGTTTCCCCTCGCCCCGGACAGCATGGCCAGGATTTCGGGGACATGCCGCATGTGCCGCACCGCTTCGTAAGAGCCGTGAACCATCAACCCGGCACGTATCCGCAGGCAGTCGGAAAGGCTCTCCCAGCGCGCGGCGTAGCGTTCGCGCATGGCACAGGAAGCGGGCAGGCGTTGCCCGGCAGCGCGCAACAGGGACTGGAAATCCTCCAGTTCGTCGAGATCGGGCGCGGTGCGGGCAAGCGCTGTCCCGACCATTGAAGTCAGCGCGCCGTCAAGGTTACGGACGGCTGCGTCGTCCCACTCGCCTTGGGCGCGAATCAGGGCAATCAATTCGCTCGGGGTGCGGGTGGATAACCAGGTGGCTTCGGTTTGGCGCAAGTCCATGGTGTGTTTGTGAATCGTTATGAATTGATCGGATTTTTCATTTTACAACATTTCATGCAATTATTTTATTTCACAATTTTCACCCGGGGAGGGGCTCGCCGCTCTTCCCCGTTCCATGACCTCAACGTGACGTTACCTTCATTCGCCTGAGGATCGGCGTCCGGCAGGCTGAAAAATCCCTGGTGTGCGCCGTCCGATTCCTTGGTGTTGTTGGCGAGCAGCACACGGGCACCGGTGAGCTTCATGGTCCTGGCGGCGGCATGGTGAGCCGTCAGCGTGGTTTTGACGCCCATGCTGGCGACGCACACCCCATCCAGCGCCAAGGCTTTCCAGGTAAAACCGTCGGCTTCGCAAAAATCCTTGCATATCGCAAAGGACAAGAGGCCCGGTGGGGCAAACAACAGTTGCAGTGTTTTGCCGGGACTGATTCTCTCGCGTCCTTGATCGCAGTATTCAAACCATTTGTCGTGATGGAACAGGGTTTCTCCACGGCGATCCAATACCGTCATCCGGTTGCAAGCCAATACGCTGGGCGGGTCGAGATGATGGTAACTGCCTGCCACGACCAGCCGGAATGGATGTCCATGTTGTTTCAGCAGCCAGCCGGACAATTTCTCCAGCAAGGCTGGCGTCAAGGACAATTCCGGCAGGACGAGGACTTGCGCTTTTTCCTTTTGCGCGACGTGCAGCGCGGCAACCAGGCTATTCCAGCGCGTTTCATCGTCCTTGAGGCCGCGAACGACGAAAGTGTCGCCGGTTGTTTCCATGTCCAGGCCGACCCTGTCGTCGAATTCGATCAGGGCGCAGGCGGGGTTGGCACCGTCCTGCCAATCCACCTGCGAGATTTTCACCTCTTTGCCACTTATGGGCGTTTCGACAAACCAGATCGGCTGAAACCAGTGGCGTGGCGAAACCCAGTCCTTTTGCAGAAGCGACGGGGACGCACGGAAGGCATGGAAGCGTTTTCCGAGCGTTTGGACCTCCTGGCCGACAGCGTGCATGAACGATTCGCCAAGCTGCCGCCCAAGCGCAGCGGCGATCAGGAGCGGGTTTTCCTGGAGATCGGCAACGGAGCAAGGCGTTCCGTTCTGGTAGGCTGAGGACAATAGCCCGGCCAGCCGGGTAATTTCGCCATCCATCCTGGCTTTGTCGGGAAAATCCCGGTTCAATGCCTCCCTCGCTTGGCCGAATGCTCCCGCCGCGTTCCCCTCGGCAAGGGCGTGAAACAGGATCGCCAAGGCTTCAAGGTGTGCAAGGCGGCCCAAGGCATTTGCCAAGTGTTGCTTGAGTTCGGAAGAGAGCATGAAAACCGGATCCATCATGTTGGCCTGTGTTTACCCCAAACACCCCATCAGCCGGTCGAGCGCCTCGATCAGGCGGATGTCCGGGCGGTTGTGGTAGATGCCGTTGCCGCCGTCGCCGCCGATGCCGCGCAGGAACAGGTAATAAACGCCGCCGAAGTGGCGCTGGTAGTCGTAATCCGCCAGGCGGGTGCGCAGGTGGCGGTGCAGGGCGACGCAGTAGATCAGGTATTGCAGGTAATAGTGGTTGGCGGCCATGGCCTGCACCAGCAGGGGCGGGGCGTAGCAGGCCGCCGTGGCGCCCAGCCAGTTGGATTTGTAGTCGGCCAGGTAGTAGCGTCCGTGTGCTTCGAACACCAGGTCGATGAAGCCCATCATGTAGCCTTCGACGCGGCGGAAGTCGAGATGCCGCGCCGCCGCCGCGTATTCCGGCGCCACGCCCGGCAGCGGGCCGGCCAGCAGGTCGCGCAGGCGCGCCACGTCCAGCCCGGCCAGGGGGAAGACGAAGCCCATTTCCGCCAGGCGCTGCGTTGCGCCGGTCTCGCGCAAGCGCATGCCGCTGTCGTCGAGCGGCGCGTCGAGCGTGGCTTGCACGGTTTGCGCGACTACCGCCGTCCATTTTTCGTCGATGAAGTGTGCGCGCAGTTGCTCCGCCACCCAGCCCTGCAAGGCCGCCGTGTCGCGGCGGGCGAAGTCCCAGCCCTCGAAAATGGCGTGCAGGCAGGTTCCGGCCTGCGCGCCGCGCGGGAAGGCGAAAATGTCCGCCGCGGGCGCGGCTTCCGGCGCGCCGCTGCCGGTGGCGTCGTAATCCGGCGCTTCGCTGTGGCGCCCGGCGCTCAGGGCGGAAAAACTGGTCATGCGCCATCCCGCCTGCAGGGCGCGCTGAAAGGGCAGGACGGCGAGCACAGGCGCGGGGGCGGACGGCGCGAGGAATTGCCGTTCGTCGTCGCATGCCGCTTCGACGAGGGCGCAACCGGCGGTGCGCGCCACATACTCGTGCAGTTCCGCCGCGACGAGGGCGGCATCCGCAGCGGCGAATTTGCCGCGCAGGAATGCCAGCGCGTCGCCCGTCTCCCTGCCGGGGCCGTGCAACAGCCAGGCCAGCGCCGAGTTTTCCATCTCGCCGACATGCCCCCAGGTGACGACGCAGCGATGCTGGGCGCGCGTCAGGGCCACGTAGAGCAGGCGCAGCTTTTCCGCCAGGGTTTCAAGGGCGGCGTGCGCGCGGTGCGTCTCGATTTCAGGCGACCCCAGGTCGAGCGTGGGGCGCTGGTTGGCGTCCGGGTCGTGAAAGGTGACGGCGTCCCGGTTTTTCGGCAGCAGCTTGCCGTCCCACAGGAAAGGGCAGAACACCAGCGGGTATTCCAGGCCCTTGGCCGCGTGGATGGTGACGATGCGCACGCGCGCGGCATCGCTTTCCAGGCGCAGCAGGGCGCCTTCGTCGTCGCCGCGCGGGTCGCGGATGGCGCGCGCCAGCCAGCCCAGCAGCGCGCTCATGCCTTGCCGGGCGTGGCTTTCCACCTGGAGCAGTTCCGCTAGGTGCAGCAGGTTGGTGAGACGGCGCTCGCCGTCCGGCAGGCACAGCAGGCGTTGCGCCACCGTCTGCTCTTCCAGCCAGGCGCGGAAGAAACGCATGAAGCCGTGGTCGCGCCACAGTTCATGATAGCGGCGGAAATCGTCGAATACCTGTTCCGCGGCGCGCGCGTCCTCGCCCAGGGCGAAAACCGCAGCGGCGCTCATGCCGCCCAGGCCGGTCGCCAGCGCCGCCCGCACCAGGGCGTCGCGCCCCGGTTCGCTGACGGCGAGCAGCAGGGTTTCCAGTTCCGTCGCCTCGGGCGCGGAAAAGACGTTTTCCTGGCCGTAGCGCACGCTGGGCACGCGCCGCCGCGCCAGTTCTTCCTGCACCAGACGTCCCTGGCGGTGTGCCGGCACCAGCACGGCGATGTTGCCGCCGCTTAAGGGGTCACACTTGTTTCCCTTGCACAGGCGCGCCTTGCCCTGTGCAGCCAGATCGAGCAGGCGCACGATTTCCGTGGCGCAGTCGCGGGCCGCGAGCTGTCCGGCTTCTCCCTTGCCGAGCGCCTTGCCGTCGCGGGTGCCGAGCAGGCGGAAGCGCAACGCCGCCTCCGCGTCGCCGTCGATGCCGTCAATGCCGTCGATTTCTAGCGTGCCGAGCGGGCGTTGCGTGGCCTCGACCGGACGGTAGGCGATGTTTTCCACCAGGAAGGGGCGGGCGTGGACTGCGCCGTCGAAGAGGGCGTTCACCGCTGTGACCAGCGCTCTGGACGAGCGCTGGTTGGTGTTTTGCGTGGTGCGCGCCTGGGTGTCGCCATAGGCCTGCAGGTAGGTGTAGACGTCCGCGCCGCGAAAGCCGTAAATCGCCTGCTTGGGGTCGCCGACGAAAAACACCGGTAGCGCCTGGCCGCGATACAGGCGGCGGAACAGGCCGTATTGCACCGGATCGGTGTCCTGGAATTCGTCGATCAGCGCCGCCGGGTAGCGTTTTCGCAAGGCTTGCGCCAGATGCTCGCCGTGCTGCGCGTGCAGCGCGTCGTGCAGGCGGTTGAGCAGGTCGTGGTAGGAAAGCTGCCGGCGCGCCGCTTTGCGCTTGGGCAGTTCCGCCTCGCAATAGCGCAGCAGGTCGGTTTTCAGGGTTTTCAGGCGGCTGTCGAAAACGGCGCGCGCTTCATCGGCGGCGGCGCACAAGGCGGCGCAGGCATCGAAAAAAGGATGTTGCGGGGCGCTGTGTCCGGCGTTGACTTTGAAGGCGCCCGGCGTCAGCTTGACGAGCTTGTCCGGCACCTGCAATCCGGCTGCTGCGGCGTCTGAAAACCAGGCATCGAATTCGGCGAACCAGGCGGCGAGGCTGGCTTTTTTATAGCTGTTGCGGTTCAGGCCGGGGTGTTCCAGCAGCAGTTTGCCGATTTCATCGCGCTGCGTTTGCCACAGGCTGCGCGCTGCCGCGAACGCGGCGTCGAAGGCGGCTTCCGCCGCCGCAGCATCGCCCGGCGCGGGCAGGGGGGAGAGCGCCAGGAAGGATTGCTTGCCGATGTGCGGGACCATTTCCGCCAGCCAGCCGTCCGGCGATTGTCCCTCGTCTAGCAGGAAACCCACCCAGCGCCCGCTGGCCGGTTGCACCTCGCGGCGCCAGTAATCGTCGATGATCTCGCGCAGGAGTTCGTTTTCGTCCGGCAGCAGTTCGACAGCGAATTCCATCCCCGACTCGAACGCGCTTTCGGTCAGCACGCGCTGGCAAAAGCCGTGGATGGTGAAGATTGCCGCATCGTCGAAACAGCGCAGGGCGTGGGTCAGGCGCTGCACTGCCGTTTCGGTATCGGCGATTTGCGCCGGATAGTCGCGGCAAAACGGGTCGTCGCTGGCCTGGCCCTTGAACGCCGCCAGCGTCTCCGCCAGCTTGGCGCGCAGGCGCCCGCTCAGTTCCGCCGTCGCTGCCTTGGTGTAGGTCACCACCAGGATGTTTTCCACCCGCAGCCCGGATTCCACCACCAGGCGTGCGTACAGCCCGCCGATCGCCCAGGTCTTGCCGGTGCCGGCGCTGGCTTCGATCAGTGTGGGGCGGTCGAGGGGCGCCCGGAAAACGTCGAACGTCTCGAAGGCGGGGAGAGTGCTTGGAGGCATGATTTATGAGGGCGCCGAGCAAAAAAACGGGGGCAAGCAGCCCCCGTCAGGTCATTTTTGGAAAATCGCTGCCAAGCCTATTCGACTTTGGCCTTGGCTTTCAAGTCGCCGATCATCTTTTCGATCTGCTGTTGCTGCAAGCGCTGTTGCAGGTTCATTTTCACCTGCTCGAAGTCCGGCGCTTTCATGTCGCGGATGTCGTCGAGCTGGATGACGTGCCAGCCGAACTGGGTTTGTACCGGCTCGGTGGTGAACTTGCCTTTTTGCAGTTTGGTCAGCGCATCGCTGAACGGCTTGACGAAGCCGCCGGGGGCATTCCAGCCTAGGTCGCCGCCATTACCCTTGGAACCGGGGTCCTTGGATTTTTCGGCGAGCTTGTCGAATTTTTCGCCCTTTTTCAGCTTGGCGACGATGTCCTTGGCTTCTTCCTGTTTTTCCACCAGGATGTGGCGCGCCTTGTATTCCTTGTCGCCGAGTTGCACCTTGACCTTGTCGTATTCAGCCTTCAGCGCATCGTTGGTGACAGGGTGTGCCTTCAGGTGATCCTGGATATAGGCGCGCACCAGCACTTGCTGGCGGGCGAGATCCATTTGCAGGGCGACATCGCCGTTCTTGTCCAGCCCCTTCTTGGCGGCATCCTGGCTGATGATTTCCTGGGCGATCAGGTTTTCGCGCAGGTTCTTTTGCAATTCCGGCGTATCCGGTTGCCCCTGGGCGGTGCTTTGCTTGAGCAGGTAGTCAAAACGTGCCTGGGGAATGACCACGCCGTTGACGGTGGCGAACTTGCCGTTGGCGGCGGTGGCATCCTGGGCGTAGCTCGCGCTGACCGCAAGCACGCCGACGAGGGCGAGCAGAATCGGGGGCAACTTCATGTATGGGTATCCTTTTCGAGAGTTGATGAAATCATTTTCAGCGCCGGAATTGTACGCTTTTCGGCCTAGGCGGGTAGCACTTTCCTGAAGGGCTTGACCGTGATTTGCCGGTAAACCCCGGCGGCAACGTAGGGGTCGTGTTCCGCCCAGGCGCGCGCCTCGTCCTGCGAGGGAAATTCGGCCACTATCACGCTGCCGGAAAATCCCGCCGGGCCGGGGTCGGGGCTGTCGATGGCGGGCAGCGGCCCGGCCAGGACCAACCGGCCTTCACGCTGCAATTCGTGCAGGCGCTCCAGATGGGCGGGGCGGGCGGCCAGGCGTTTTTCCAGGGAAGCGGGGGTGTCTTCAGCGTAGATCAGGTATAGCATCAGGGCTTACCGGCGTCCGGGTCGTTGGCGGCTTCAGGCTTCTCATCAATGTATTTGGCGAGCATCACGCCCTGCATCAGGATGAACACCACCATCATGCCGAGGATGCCGAACAGTTTGAAATTGACCCAGGTATCCTCGGAAAAATTGTAGGCGACATACAGATTGACCACGCCCATGGCGAGGAAAAACAACGCCCAGCTCAAATTGAGTTTTTTCCACACGATTTCCGGCAGGGTGATCTGTTTTTGCATCATCAGCTTGATCGGGTTTTTGCCGAACAGCAGGTCGCCGCCCAGTAAAATCGCGGCGAACAGACCGTAGAGAATAGTCGGTTTCCACTTGATGAAAGTCGGGTCGCGAAACAGCAGGGTCGCGCCGCCGAACACCACGATCAGCCCCAGGCTCACCCACAGCATGTTATCGACCTTGCGGTGGCGGTGCCACACCCAGCCGATTTGCGCGAAGGTGGCGCCGATGGCGACGGCGGTCGCCGTGAAGATGCCGAAAAACTTGTAGGCGATGAAAAACAGGATGATGGGGAACAGGTCGAAGAGGAACTTCATTAGTGGTCGCGTTTCAACAAAGGCGTTATTTTGCTATGATTCGTCCTCATTTCACAAGCGTTGCCACTTCTTGATGTCCATTGTTGACTTGCATAGTCACTCCACCACCTCGGACGGCCTGCTCACCCCCACCGAACTTGTCCGTCTCGCCGCCGCCCACGGCATACGCATGCTGGCATTGACCGACCACGACGATGTCGACGGCCTGGAAGAAGCGCGGTGTGCTGCGCGGGAAGAGGGGGTGTGCCTCATCAACGGCACGGAAATTTCCACGGATTGGCGCGGTCGCGGCATCCACGTCGTCGGCCTGCATTTCGATGCGTCCTGCCCGCTGCTGTTGCAAGGCCTGGAAGCGATCCGCCTCGGGCGTGTCGAACGTGCGCGCCGCATGGCCGACGACCTGGAAAAAGTCGGCATCACCGGCAGCCTGGAAGGCGCCTACCGTCATGCCGGCAACGAGCGCATCATCGGGCGCGCGCATTTCGCGCGTTTTCTGGTGGAACAGGGGCATGCCAAGGATGTGAAGTCGGTATTCCGCAATTTTCTGGTCAAGGGCAAGCCGGGCTACGTGTCGCACCAGTGGGCCGACATGGCGGAGGCCATCGGCTGGATCAAGGCCTGCGGCGGGGTCGCCGTGCTGGCGCATCCGGGGCGCTATGACTTGGGACGCACCAACCTGCATGCCCTGTTCACCGATTTTACCGAAGCGGGCGGCGGTGCCGTCGAAGTGGTTTCCGGCAGCCACACCCGCGAACAATACGAGGAATTCGCCGGCCACGCGCGCGAATTCGGCCTGCTGGCCTCGTGCGGTTCGGATTTTCACGGTCCCGGCGAAAATTATCTCGACCTGGGAAAATTGCCCGAATTGCCGCCGGGCTGCCGCCCGGTATGGCAGGATTGGGAAGAAGCGCGGGTGTTGAACTGATATGGCCCAATTTTTTGTCATCCACCCGGAAAACCCGCAGCCGCGCCTGATTCGCCAGGTCGCCGAAATCCTGCGCGGCGGCGGGGTCATCGTCTATCCCACCGACGCCAGTTACGCGCTCGGCTGCCTGCCCGGCCACAAGGCGGCGGAAGAACGCATCCGCGCCATCCGCCGTCTCGACGACCGGCATTTCCTCACCCTGGTATGCCGCGACCTGGCGGAAATCGCCCGTTACGCCAAGGTCGACAACAGCCAGTTCCGCCTGCTCAAGGCAGCCACGCCGGGGTGTTACACCTTCATCCTGGAAGCCACCCGCGAGGTGCCCAAGCGCCTGCAACATCCCAAGCGCCGTTCCATCGGCCTGCGCGTGCCCGACCATCCGGTGACGCAGGCCCTGCTCGAAGAGCTGGGCGAACCGCTGCTGAGCAGCACCATGCAGTTGCCGGGGGACGAGTCGCCGCTCTCCGATCCCTACGAGATCCGCGACCTGCTCGAACACCAGGTCGACTTGGTGGTGGATGGCGGCTATTGCGACCTGGCATTTTCCACCGTGATCGACCTGACCGGCGATGCGCCGCTGCTGGTGCGGCAGGGCAAGGGCGATGCGCGGGTTTTCGGGCTGGAATGACGCGATGGAACTGACCCTGATCCAGAAGATTGCCGTCTATGCCCTGCCAGTGATATTCGCCATCACCCTGCACGAGGCGGCGCACGGCTTCGCGGCGCGTCATTTCGGCGACGGCACCGCCTACATGCTGGGGCGCATCAGCCTGAACCCGCTGCGCCACATCGACCCGCTCGGCACGATAGTGGTGCCGCTGCTGACCCTGTTCCTGGGCGGCATCCTGTTCGGCTGGGCCAAGCCGGTGCCGGTCAATTTCAACAACCTGCGCAACCCGCGCCGCGACATGCTGTGGGTGGCGGCGGCGGGGCCCGCCGCCAACCTGGCGATGGCGCTGGGCTGGGCGCTGGTGATGAAGCTGGCCACCCTGATGCCGGACAGCGCCTTTGCCTTGCCGATGGCGCTGATGGGCAAGGCCGGCGTGACCATCAACGTCATCCTGCTGGTGCTCAATCTGCTGCCGCTGCCGCCGCTGGACGGCGGGCGCATCGTCACCAGCCTGTTGCCGCCGCCCCTGGCCTGGCGTTTCGCCGGACTGGAGCGCTATGGCTTCATCATTCTCATCGCGCTGCTGTTTTTCGGCGTGCTGAATACCATTCTATGGCCGCTGGTACGCGCGGTGGCCAGTACGATTTTCTTGTTGTTCGGGATATAACTTCAAAATGTTTGCGGAAAAAGTCCTTTCGGGCATGCGCCCCACCGGCAGCCTTCACCTCGGTCATTACCACGGCGTGTTGAAAAACTGGGTGGAGTTGCAAAACGAATACGAATGCCTGTTTTTCGTGGCCGACTGGCATGCGCTCACCACGCACTACGACAGCCCGCAGGTCATCGAACAGAACGTCTGGGACATGGTCATCGACTGGCTGGCGGCGGGCGTCGACCCGGCGCAGGCCACGCTGTTCATCCAGTCGCGCGTGCCGGAGCATGCCGAACTGCACCTGCTGCTGTCGATGATGACGCCGCTGGGCTGGCTGGAGCGGGTGCCGACCTACAAGGACCAGCAGGAAAAACTGACCGAAAAGGATTTGAGCACCTACGGCTTTCTCGGCTACCCGCTGTTGCAGGCCGCCGACATTCTCATCTATCGCGCCAACCAGGTGCCGGTGGGCGAGGACCAGGTGCCGCACATCGAGTTTACCCGCGAACTGGCGCGCCGTTTCAACCATCTCTACGGGCGCGAGCCGGGCTTCGAGGAAAAGGCGCTGGCCGCAGTGAAAAAAATGGGCGGCAAGAAGGCCAAGCTCTATGATGAACTGCGCACCCGCTACCGCCAGGAAGGCGATGACGAGGCGCTGGAATCCGCCAAGGCGCTCCTTAACGATACCCAGAATCTCAGCATGGGCGACCGCGAGCGCCTGTTCGGCTATCTCGAAGGCGGCGGCAAGATGATCCTCGCCGAGCCGCAGGCCCTGTTGACGGCAGCTTCGCGCATGCCCGGACTGGACGGACAGAAGATGTCCAAGTCCTATCACAACACCCTGACCCTGCGCGAGGACGAGGACAGCCTGACCAAGAAAATCCGCACCATGCCCACCGATCCGGCGCGGGGGCGCCGCACCGATCCCGGCACCCCGGAAAAATGCCCGGTGTGGCAGTTCCACACGGTGTATTCCAACGATGCCACACGCCAATGGGTGCAGGAAGGCTGCACCAGTGCCGCCATCGGCTGCCTGGAATGCAAGCAGCCGGTGATCGGCGCCGTGCTGGAAGAGCAAAAACCCATGCACGAACGCGCGCAGATGTATCTCGACGACCCCACCCTGGTGCGCAACATCATCGCCGACGGCTGCGAAAAGGCCCGCGAACTGGCGAACGAAACCATGCGCGACGTGCGTGAGGCGATGGGGTTGAATTACAGTTGAACCCAGATAATCCAATTAGCGAAAAATCCAGAAATTCCCCCCTTTGCAAAAGGGGGAGGCCCGCTGAATCCGCGTGCTGCATGGTCAGCCCACGTAGGGCGCAATCCCCGAAGGGCATTGCGCCGAATGTTCGCGGTTCCGGTGCAATGCGCTACGCGGATTGCACCCTAGTGTGCCCGGCATGGGCATGTACTCGTTACCTGAAAGGAGGTAAC
>CAZGOY010000064.1:0-13459 GCA_964527565.1 uncultured Sulfuricella sp.
ATGAAGAGAGGGCGGTGGGTATGGGGGCCACCGCGATAGCGGTTTAGTTCAACATAGTTTGTAAGCATCATCGGAGGAGCATAACTACAGCAATCCAGTGCCCATATTTGTCTGGCTTGACGAGCCAACCACAACTCGTAATGTCCGCTGTTGGTAATTGTGACCGTCCGCAGTGGGTCGGATAGAGTCCGTCACCGTCGAGAACTGAATGGACCGAACCAGTCTAAAGCAGGCATGGGAGCATGGGTTCGAATTCAACCTATTGGGTTTTCAGTTGCGCACGAGAGTGCAAATTCCAGCCTCCGCCGTCAACCAAATTGGACTGCGAAAACTCCGCCCCAGAATGCACATAGTCGAAAAAAACAAAACCGGAATTACTCCGCCCGGCCAAGTTCGTCGCCCAGCTCGCGCGAGCGTTCGGCGGCGGCCTGGATGCCGCGCACGATGCCGGCCTTGACGGCGGCGTTTTCCATGGTCAGCAGGGCGCGTTCGGTGGTGCCGCCCCTGGAGGTGACGCGGGCGCGCAGGGTGGCGAGTTCCTCGTCGCTGGCGGCGGCCAGTTTCGCCGCACCGAGGAAGGTTTCCACCGCGAGTGCGCGCGCCTGCCCCGCCGGGAAGCCGAATTCGCGTGCGCTTTCTTCCAGCGCTTCCATGAAGTAGAAGGCATAGGCCGAACCCCTGGACGAATTCTGGCGCTTCGCTTCCTCCTGGATAAAACTGCACCGGCACAACCGCCCTTATTTCCCGCACATCCTTTACGAGCTGGAGTTCCGCTACAATCACCGGCACGGCGGCCTGTTCGACCCCTTGATGGACATCCTGCTCGGCTCGGGGCCCCCCGCCCGCTCCGGCGAAGACCCTGTTGCCCGCAAATGATATATGCTGAAATACGCAGGTCGAGCCGCTTGAGTTTACGGACGAGGAGTTCCTGTATCCACAAACCCGCAATCGCGGGCGTCATTCAACCTGAAAACGGAGTAGCCCGTGGTCAATAACGATGTGTTGCGCAGCATTCGATACGCGCTGGATCTCAGTGACGCGAAGGTGGTGGAAATCATTCACCTCGCCGGGCACGAGGCCGCGCTATCCGACATCCAGGATTTCCTGAGGAAGGAAGAGGAAGAAGGGTTCGCCGAATGTGGCGATACGGTGATGGAAGCCTTCCTGGACGGCCTGATCGTCCACCGACGCGGCAAGCTGGAAGCGCCGCCGGAACAGGCCGCCAGAAAGAAAGCGCGCCTGACCAATAACGTAATCCTGAAAAAGTTGCGGGTGGCTTTCGCGCTGAAGGAAGCGGATATGCACGCCATCCTGGAATCGGCGGGCTTCGGCGTTTCCAAGCCGGAGCTGAGCGCTCTGTTCCGCGCCAAGGGGCACAACAACTACCGGGCCTGCGGCGACCAGTTGCTGCGGAATTTTCTGAAGGGCGTGGTGGCGCGCTACCGGGCTTGAGATGAAGTCCATGCGCATGCCGAAACTTCCCGCCAGCCTCCTCCTGGCCCTGCTGCTCGCCTGGGCGCCGTGCTCATGGGCGGATTTCAGCGCGGGGCTGGCCGCTTACGAGCGCGGCGACGGTAAGGCGGCGCTGGCGCAATGGCGCCCCCTGGCGAATGCGGGAGACGCCGAGGCCCAATATTACCTGGGGCGTTTGTACTTCTACGAGTTCAAGGGCATCCGCCGGGACTATCGCACGGCGGCGCGCTGGTTCCGCAAGGCGGCGGAACAGGGGCACGCCGCCGCGCAATACAAGCTTGGCGGCATGTTTCTGAGCGGGCGCGGGGTGACGCCGGACGACGGCGAAGTGGTCAAGTGGTGGCGGCGGGCGGCCTTGCAGGGACACGCCGAATCGCAGAACAACCTGGGCGCCATGTTTGCCCAGGGGCGCGGGGTGGCGCGCGACCTCCAGACGGCCTACGCCCTGCAAGCCCTGGCGCTGGCCAACGGCAACGAACTGGCGGCGCAAAACCTGCGCGCCAAGGAAGAAACGATGAGCGCCGCCGACATCGAAGCCGCGCGCGCCCTGGCCCTCGAAATGAAACAGCCGGGCCGACTGGCGGAAATCCTGCGCGGCCAGTAATCAGTCATGTTGCAGTTACGCGATGTAGGGGCGGCCTCCTGGTCGCGAACCGTATGGACCTCAAATCCACAGGCTCAGGGGCGGGTCAGCCAGCGCGGCGCGCAGAATGTCGCCGCGCGAGACGATGCCGAGCAGTTGCTTGGCTTCACCGGCAATCGGCACAGCGCTCAGACCGCTATCCAGTAGCACACGCGCAATGCGACGAATATCAGTGACCGGGTCGGCGCAAATGACCGGAGTGATCATCACCTCGCCAATGGTACGGTCCAGCCAGCCTTTGAGAGTATCGCCCTGTAGATCAATGACGGTAAGCAGATCGCGTTCGCTGACCAGCCCGACGATGTCCATGCGCGATGTCAGCACCGGTGCTTGGCGAACATGGCGCGCAGCCAGTGCCTGCCAGGCGGCGGCCACCGTGTCGTCGGGCCGCAGTGTCAAGACATGGCGGTTCATCACCTGATAAGCATGGCGCACAGGCCCGCGCTCAGCGCTCTGACGAAGCACCTTCGCATAAGCGTCTGCCTTCTGTGCGTATTGCGCGGCGCCGTCCTTATCATGCTGCTTGTCAATTCGATATTCTGCGCCAAGCTCTTCGCCCTCCTGAGCAATACCACGAGCACCTCGGGATTTGATTACGCCGGGTACCTGAATCAATTGTTCAAGGGTGCCGCGAAACATCGATCCAGTCACGCCGTATACCGAAAACATGTTTTATCTCCCTTTCTATTCGCGTACCGCGTTGAATATTGCCATTCGGCGTGCTCGTTACTACTTAGTCCGATCAGATCGCTGATTCTTGCCTTAGGGCACCACCATGACCGGCAGGGCGGACAAATGCGTCACCTTCTGCGCCACGGAGCCCAGCAGAAGCGTTTTCGCCACGCCTTGG
The DNA here is from genome assembly GCA_964527565.1 of uncultured Sulfuricella sp. Taxonomy (GTDB): domain Bacteria; phylum Pseudomonadota; class Gammaproteobacteria; order Burkholderiales; family Sulfuricellaceae; genus JAGXQV01. The sequence goes on from CAZGOY010000064.1 coordinate 2,967, forward strand.
CCGTGGTGGCCAATAACGATACCCTGGCAGCCCAGCCGGTCTGCCAGACCGACGATGCTTTCCGCCGCTTCGCCCATGACCACGTGCAGTCGCCAGGGTTGGCCGACTTCATCGAGGATTCTGCGTGCCTCGGCTGTAGCAATCAGGCCGCGGCGTAGCAGCTCACTTTCCGCCGCTTCAAGAGCGAGCCAGGTTTGGACATTGACCAAGTGCAGCGCGCAGGGCTTCATCGCCGATGCCTGGCGCATGGCCGCTGCGGTCGCGCGCAAGGAATGCGGCGAACCGTCAATGGCGACCAGCCAGACGTTGCATTGATCGGTTGGCGGCGGGGTGCTGTCAATCGTTACATAGACGAGTCGCCCGTCGGTGTCGCGTTCGACGCGATTCATGGCGGTGTTTTGCGGCAGATCACTCATGGCTTTGCTCCCGGAGCGGTGTCGGCATTTTTCGAAAGGGTGAGGCTGGCAATCACGGAAAGGCCAATGATGGCGGCAACGATCGCCAACGACCACTGGATGGGCAGGTGGAACCAGGGCGCCGCCAGCATCTTGCCGCCGATGAATACCAGCACGATGGCTAGGCCGTACTTGAGCAGATGGAAGCGGTCGGCCATGTCGGCGAGCAGGAAGTACAGGGCGCGCAGGCCCATGATGGCGAAGATGTTGGATGTGAAGACGATAAAGGGGTCGGTGGTGACGGCGAAGATGGCCGGGATGCTATCGACCGCGAACACCACGTCGCTGGCTTCGATCAGCACCAGCACCAGGAACATTGGCGTGGCCCACAGGATGCCGTTCCTGCGCACGAAGAAGGATTCGCCGTGGAAGTCCGGCGTGATGCGCAGGTGACCGCGCAGCCAGCGCAATAGCGGATTGGCTTCGAGGTCTGGCTCATGCTCGGCGAAGATGATCATCTTGATGCCGGTGACGACCAGGAAAACGCCGAAGACGTATAGCAGCCAGGAAAATTGCGTCACCAGCCAGACGCCGCCGAGGATCATGCCGGCACGCATGACGATGGCACCGAGCACGCCGTAGAGCAGCACGCGGCGCTGCAACTCGGGCGGCACCGCGAAATAGCCGAAGATCATCACGAAAACGAACATGTTGTCGACCGACAGCGACTGTTCGATCAGGTAGCCGGCGAGAAATTCCAGCGTCTTGCGGTTGGCAATTTCGCGGCCCAGGTTGCCGTCCAGATACCACCACAGGAGCCCGGCGAAGGCCAGCGCCAGCAGCATCCAGGCCACGACCCAGGCGAGGGCTTCTCTGACCGGCACGCGGTGCGCCTTCCTGCCGCCAAAGACGAATAGATCCAGTGCCAGCATAGCCAGCACGAAGGAGATGAAGCCGACCCACATGGGGCCGGTGGCGAAGCTATCGATTCCACTCATGACGAATTTCCTCTGATATCAGCAGCCGGTTGGCAGGGTATTGATGGCACTCATGGCAAACTCCTTTGATGAATTATTTGGATTGGACAAATCCGTTCGCGATTCCGGCTACGCTTCAATCGCAGTGTACGCAGTCATCTTGCCGACAGCAGGGGCGACAGGCTGCTAGCCCCGCGCCGGAAACCTTTTGGTGTCCAGCGCTGCGGTAAAAAACTGGAAATTGTTGCGCCCGCTTTCCTTGGCCTGATACATGGCGGTATCGGCGTGCCGGATGAGGCTGTCCGGCTCCTCGCCGTGCTCGGGATAGAGACTGATACCCAGGCTGGTGGTGATGGCGAGCGGTTTGCCTTCCAGCGTCATCGGCTGCGCCAGGGCGGCGATAACCTTGCGCGCCACCGGCACGACATGCGCGGCATCGTTGATTTCTTCCAGGATCACGGTGAATTCGTCGCCGCCCATGCGCGCCACGGTATCCTCCGCACGCACGCAGCCGGTGAGGCGCTGCGCCACGGTTTGCAGCAACTGGTCGCCAACGGGGTGACCGAGGGTGTCGTTGACCTGTTTGAAGCGGTCGAGATCGAGAAACATCACCGCAACCACTTTCCCGTTGCGCCGGGCGTGGGCGATGGCATGGCTCAGGCGCTCGGCGAACAGGACGCGGTTGGGCAAGCTGGTGAGGGCGTCGTGATGGGCGAGAAAGCGCATCTGGTCTTCCGCCGCCTTGCGCTTGGTAATGTCGGAAAACACCGCGATATAGTTGGTGATCTGTCCTTCCGGGTTGCGCACGGCGTTGATGGACAGCCACTCCGGGTAGACCTCGCCGTTCTTGCGCTGATTCCAGATTTCGCCCTGCCAGTGGCCGACACCGTCGAGATCCGCGCGCATCTTCCGGTAAAACTCCGCGTCGTGCCTGCCGGAAGCCAAGATGGCCGGCGTGCTGCCGACCACCTCGTGGGCATTGAAACCGGTAATCTGGGTAAAGGCCGGGTTGACCGACTCGATGACGTTGTCGGCATTGGTGACCATGATGCCTTCGAAGGTGCTTTCGAACACCTTGGTGGTCAGGCGCAGGTGCTGCTGGGAAAGCGCCAGGCTGTGCTCGCGCTCGCGCAGGGTTTCGCGCAACTGGCGCACGTAGTCGTATTCGATGTTTTCCAGGATATCGGAGAACGTCACCAGGCCGAGCAGTTCGCCTTCCTCGCCGGTTACGCCGAGGTGGCGGATATTGTTTTCCGTGAACAGCTTGCGCGCGTGATACAGGCTGGCGCTGCTGGCGACGCTGATCAGCGGGCGGTTGGCCACGTCGCTGAGGGCGGCATATGGCTGGTTGTCGCCGATCAGCCGCACCACGTCGCGTTCGGTAAGGATGCCGAAACTGCCGTCGCGACACTGCGCCACCACGGCGTCAAAGCGCCCGGCGCGCATATGGCGCACCGCTTCGTCGAGCAGGGTATCGCCGGGCAGGGCCAGATGACGGCGCTTGAGCACCGATTTCACTTCGCGCAGGGAAATATAGTATTCGATGCCCTGGTTGATGACGATATCCGATTGGGTGATGATGCCCAGTTGCCTGCCGTCATCGTCGACCACCAGAAAATGGCGCAGACCCTCCTCGCGAAAGCACACGGCAGCTTCGCCCACCGTGATCTTGCCGCTGATGGTCTTGACCGGCGAAGTCATGTATTGCGCAATCGGCGCGCTCAAGGTAAGCGCATCAAAACTGCCCAGCGTCACCGCGTCCTGCTCGGTCCAGATGCCGACAACTTCGCTTCCGTCGGCGATCAGTATCGAACTGCAATGCGCGGCGGACATACGCTGCGCCGCCACGGACAGGGGGGTCTCCGGCGGACAGGTGAGAATGTGCGGCTGAACGATCTGTTCGATGGCGAGATCAGTGGTCATGGGGCAGATGCGAAACCGGTGTGAGAGCGCAGTTTACCCCACATCCCGCACTTGCGCATGGGAGGTTCCCTTGGCGAAAGTAAGGCGTAGCAGGTCGCCGGCAGCCAGCGTGGCGCTGTCGCGCACGATGTTACCGTGCGCATCCTGCGTCAGGCTGAAGCCGCGCTCCAGCACGGTTTGTGGATTGAGGTTCCGCAGATGCCCGTCCAGGCGCGCCAGCACTTCCCGGCGCGCGGACAGGTTCTGACCGGCGGCACGGCACAGGCGTTCGCCCAGGCCGTCCAGACGGGCATGCAGCGCGGGAAGGTCCGGCCTGCCCTGGCGCCACCGCTGGGACAGCCGTTCGATGCGCCAGGACTGTTCGCCCAGGGCGCGGGCGGCGGCCTGCTCCAGCCGCCGGCGCAAGTGGCCGAGATGGGTTTCGCGCATCGTCAGGCGCTCGCCGGGGTGAATCAGACGGCGCGCCAGGTAGTCGAGCTGCTGCATGCGCTGTTCCAGTGCATGGCTCATGCGGCGCCGCAGGCGGCTTTCCAGGCCATCCAGGCGGCGCAGCAGGTCCAGCCGCTCGGGGCTGGCCATTTCCGCTGCGGCGGTGGGCGTGGGGGCGCGCCGGTCGGCGGCAAAATCGGCGATGGTGAAATCGGTTTCGTGCCCGACCCCGCAAATCACCGGAATCGGGCTGGCGGCAACGGCGCGCGCGACGGCTTCCTCGTTGAAGGCCCACAGGTCTTCGATGCTGCCGCCGCCGCGACACAGGATCAGCACGTCGCATTCCCCGCGTTGCGCGGCGCTCCGCAGCGCGGCGGCGATCTTTTCACCCGCGCCCTCCCCCTGCACCGGCGTGGGGTAGAGCACCAGCGGGATACCCGGCATGCGACGCCGTAGCGTGGTGAGCACGTCGCGCAGTGCGGCGGCGGCGGGAGAAGTCACGATGCCGATGCAGCGCGGGAAGAGCGGCAAGGGCTTCTTGCGCGATTCGTCGAACAAGCCTTCCGCACCCAGGCGCGCCTTGAGCTTTTCGAATGCTTCATACAAGGCCCCCAGCCCGGAACGGCGCAGGTTTTCGACGCTGAGCTGGAATTCGCCGCGCTGTTCGTAGAGCGTCACCAGCGCGCGCGCTTCCACCTGCATGCCGTTTTCCGGGCGCCAGTCGAGATACTGGTTTTTGTGGCGGAACATGGCGCAACGCACCTGGGCGTTGTCGTCCTTGAGGGTGAAATACCAGTGCCCGGAAGCGGCACGCGTTAAATTGGAGATTTCCCCCGCGATCCACAACAAGGAAAAGTTCTGCTCCAACAACTGCCTGGCGTAACGGTTGAGTTCGGTAACGGTGACAACCGGGGATTCCCCTATTGCTGAGGTATCAAATTTCATATTGACATTCTACAGTAATCCACAAGCTGCGGGCTTGACAAAACCAGGATGAGCTTATCGCCATGAAACCACATGCATTTTTTTAACAGATTGAATTCAAACAAAAAAAATTGAGTCTATTTTTTGCCCACTACCACAAATCCCTTTACCACAGGCGACTTAGTCCTGCTTCAGACAAGTTATGCACAAGGTTATCCACAGATTTTGTGGGCAACTGGAAAAACGTTTTTCCGGCGGCAGCTTAGGAAGGTTTTCGGCAATGTGGATTAACAAACGAACGGAACTCTTCCTTCCGGGAAAAGCGCGGCTTGCCGAAAAATGCCCTGCACGCTAAAGTTGCGCGGTTTATTGCGCGTTGCGCAGGGGGAAACACGTGTTAGCGATTATTGAAGCAGCAGGCTGGCCGATCTGGCCGCTTATTCTGGCGTCCGTGGTGGCGCTGGGCATTATCGGCGAACGGCTGTGGTCGTTGCGCTCCAGGGAAATTGCGCCGCCGGGGCTGCTCGACGAGGTGGCGCGCGAATGGAAAAGCCAGGGCGTGAGCGAAGCGCTGCTCAACCGTCTGTCGCTGCATTCCCCGCTCGGGCGGGTGTTTTCCGCCGGATTGAAAAATGCCGACGGGCCGCGCGAGGTCATGAAGGAGGCCATCGAGGAGGCCGGGCGCGGCGCCACCGGGGAGCTGGAACGTTTTCTCACCACGCTCGGCACCATCGCCTCGATCAGCCCGCTGCTCGGCCTGCTGGGCACGGTGATCGGCATGGTGGAGATTTTCGCCGCCCTGAAGCCCAGCGGCAGCAGCCCGTCGGAACTGGCGCACGGCATTTCCATCGCGTTGTACAACACGGCGATGGGGCTGATCGTGGCGATCCCCAGCATGGTGTTCTACCGTCACTTCCGCGCCAAGGTGGACGAACTGGTGCTGGAAATGGAAATGCAGGCGATCAAGCTGGTGGAAATCGTCCACGGCGAACGCAAGTAGGAACGCCCCATGAATTTTCAACGCGGACGCCGCCGGGAAGAACTCGAAATCAACCTGATTCCGATGATTGACGTGCTGCTGGTAATTTTGATTTTCCTGATGGTCACCACCACGTTCTCGCAAATCGCCGAATTGCAGATCAACCTGCCCAGCGCGGATGGCGAGCAGAGCACCGAAAAACCCAACCCCATCAACGTCGCGGTGGATGCCGGCGGACGTTATCTGGTCAATGGCGGCCTGCTCGCCGATACGGGGGTGGAAGCCATTGCCCTGGGCTTGCGCCGCGCGGCAGGCGAGCGCAGCGACCCGGTAATCGTCGTCAACGCCGACGCCAAGGCCACCCACCAGTCGGTGGTCAATATCATGGAAGCTGCGCGGCAAAGCGGCTATACCCACATCACTTTTGCCACGCAGAGCCAGAGCAAGAATTAGCCCGGATGTTTTATCAATACCACCAAACCTTGTGGGAGCGGCCTTGGCCGCGAGTTTTTTGGCTCGGCGGCAACAAAGTCAAAATCTCGCGGCCATACCCGACAGCCTGTCGGCTTGGGCACAAGAGTCCGCTCCCACCGGCAACGTGGTTTTTCATGACGTACGCGGGCTAGAAGTGGCAAATTGGCTGCAAGGGCTGTGGTATCGCCGAAGCCCATGGCATGCGTTGCTGCTGCCGCTCAGCCTGCTGTTCGGCCTGCTGGCGGCCTTGCGGCGCGGCCTGTACCGCGCCCGTCTGCTGCCGTCCGTCAAGCTGCCCGTGCCGGTGGTGGTGGTCGGCAACATCGCCGTGGGCGGCACCGGCAAGACGCCGCTGGTGCTGTGGCTGGCGCATTTCCTGCGGACGCAGGGCTGGCGTCCGGGCATCGTCAGCCGCGGCTACGGCGCATCCGCCACGCTGCCGCACGCGGTAACGCCGCACGGCAACCCGCTGCAAAGCGGCGACGAACCGCTGTTGCTGGCGCGCCGCAGCGGCTGCCCGGTGTGGGTGGGCCGCGACCGTGCGGCAACCGGACGGGCCTTGCTGAAGGCGCACCCGGATTGCAACGTGCTGTTGTGTGACGACGGCTTGCAGCATTACCGCTTGCGGCGCGACGTGGAAATCGCCGTGATCGACGGCGCGCGCGGCTGCGGCAACGGCTTTCTCCTGCCCGCCGGGCCGTTGCGCGAAAGCGTGAAGCGCCTGCAAACGGTGGATGCCGTGGCGGTCAACGGCGGCACGGGGCAGGACGGCTATGCCATGACGCTGTGCGGCACGCTGTTCCGCAACCTCGCCGATGCGTCGCGCACGGCACAGGCGCAGGATTTCAGGGGCCTGCGCCTCCATGCCGTGGCCGGCATCGGCAATCCGCAACGGTTTTTCGACCATTTGCGGGGCTTGGGGCTGGAATGCGCCACGCGCGCCTTCCCCGACCACCATGCCTACCGCGCGGAAGACTTGGCCTTTGCTGGAACGGACCCGCTGCTGATGACCGAAAAGGACGCGGTCAAATGCGCCGCCTTCGCCGCCCCGGCGTGGTGGGCACTGGCGGTGGAAGCCCAGGTCGATGCGGCCCTGGGCGAACGATTACTGGAAAAACTGAGGAAAACGAATGGATGCCAAACTGCTTGAAATTCTGGTCTGCCCCCTGTGCAAGGGGCCGCTGGTTTACAAAAAGGCTGAAGGAGAGCTGGTCTGCAAGCCCTGCCGCCTGGCCTTCCCGGTGCGCGACGACATCCCGGTGATGCTGGAAGACGAAGCGCGCAGGCTGCCGCCGGAAGAAGAAGTGTGAAATTCAAGGCTGTCATTCCCGCCCGCCTAGCCTCCACGCGGCTACCCGGCAAACCGCTGCTCGACATCGCCGGCAAGCCGATGGTGGTGCACGTGGCGGAACGCGCCATCGAAAGCGGTGCCGAGGAAGTGTGGGTGGCAACCGACCACCCGGACATCGCGGAGGCGGTATGGGCGCAGGGTTACAATGCCTGCCTGACCTCGCCCGACCACCCCTCCGGCACCGACCGCATTGCCGAGGTGGCGCTGATGCACGGCTGGCGTGATGACGACATCATCGTCAACGTGCAGGGCGACGAACCCCTGATCGCGCCGGAACTCATCCGCGCCGTGGCCCGCCACCTGCACGACCATGGCGATGCCGCCATTGCCACCGCCTGCCACGCCCTCCATGATGCGGAAACCCTCTTCAACCCCAACGTCGTCAAGGTAGTGACCGACCGGCACGGCTACGCCCTGTATTTCAGCCGCGCCCCCATCCCCTGGGCACGCGACGCCTGGTCAGCCGCCCTCCCCCTCACGCTTCCCTCCTCGCACCTTCCCCCGCTTCCCGAGGGGCTGCCGGTTTACCGGCACATCGGCATCTACGCTTATCGCGCCGCCTTCCTGAAGCTCTGGCAATCCCTCGCGCCCGCCGCCATCGAGCAGGTCGAAGCGCTGGAACAGTTGCGCGCGCTATGGCATGGCTACCGCATCGGCGTGGCGTTGACGGAACACGCGCCGACGGCGGGCGTCGATACGGCGGAAGACCTGGAACGGGTGCGCCGGCTGATGATGAAATAAGTTTTATGACTGGATACAAAATTTAAATTCGCATGGCGGGGGCTTTTTGAATATGCTCGCGGTAGAAAGTTGCGAATAATTTGTATGAGTTTGCAACGCCTGTCGATTCACATTTTATAAAGGAAGTCGCTATGCGTTTGATTCTGTTGGGTGGTCCGGGTGCTGGTAAGGGTACGCAAGCCAATTACATCAAGGAAAAATTCGGCATTCCGCAAATTTCCACCGGCGACATGCTGCGCGCCCACGTCAAGGCGGGCAGCGAGCTGGGCGTGAAGGCCAAGGCCATCATGGATGCGGGCGGTCTGGTTTCCGACGACATCATCATCGGCATGGTCAAGGAGCGCCTGACCCAGGACGACTGCAAGAACGGCTACCTGTTCGACGGTTTCCCGCGCACCATTCCCCAGGCTGAGGCCATGAAGGCCGCCGGCGTGCCCATCGACTACGTGGTGGAAATCGACGTGGCCGACGAGGAAATCGTCAAACGCATGTCCGGCCGCCGCGTGCACGTGGCTTCCGGCCGCACTTACCACGTGGTGTTCAACCCGCCCAAGGTGGCCGGCAAGGACGACGAGACCGGCGAAGACCTGATCCAGCGCGACGACGACAAGGAAGAGACCGTCAAGAAACGCCTGGACATCTACCATGCCCAGACCGAACCGCTGGTCAAGTATTACGCCGACTGGTCGGCATCCGGCGATGCCAAGGCTCCGAAGTGCGTGAAAGTCGCCGGTGTCGGCAAGGTCGATCAGATCCGTGACGCCGTTTTCGCCGCACTGAAATAATCGTCGCATAACATGCCGCAAGCCATCCCCGACTTTACCGGCGCCGAACACTGGTGCGTGGAAACCGCGCTCAAGGAACGGTATTGCCGGGAGGTCAACATCGAGCCGGTGGATGTTGAACTGCGTCTCGACCCGGTACTGCCGGTGATGACGATCTGTCCCGCGCTGTACTGGAAGGAAGGCGATGCGGCCTGTCTCATCACCAAGGTGGGCGACAACCGTTTCCGCAGCCAGTTCTTCTACTCGGTGCGCGAGCAGTACGGCACCGGGCAGGAAGAATACGACGACCTGGCGCAATGCGTCGTCACCTTATTGCAAAAGCAGGCCGAGCACGAAGCGAGCCGCCAAAAAAATTCATGAACTCGGGAGTTTGAACATGGCCAAGAAAAATGCCTTTTATGCACAATCCGGCGGCGTCACCGCCGTCATCAACGCCTCCGCCTGCGGTGTCATCGAAACCGCGCGCAAACACAAGGACGTCATCGGCAAGGTCTATGCCGGCCGCAACGGCATCATCGGCGCGCTGACCGAAGACCTGATCGACACCAGCAAGGAATCCGACGAGGCCATCGCCGCATTGCGCCACACGCCGTCCGGCGCTTTCGGTTCCTGCCGCTTCAAGCTGAAGGGCCTGGATGCCAACAAGCGCGAATACGAGCGCCTGATCGAAGTGTTCAAGGCGCACAACATCGGTTATTTCTTCTATAACGGCGGCGGCGATTCCGCCGACACCTGCTTCAAGGTTTCCCAGCTTTCCGAAGCCATGGGCTACCCGATTCAGGCGATTCACGTACCCAAGACGGTGGATAACGACCTGCCGATCACCGACTGCTGCCCTGGCTTCGGTTCGGTCGCCAAGTACATCGCGGTTTCCACCCTGGAAGCGTCGTTCGACGTGCGCTCCATGGCCAAGACCTCGACCAAGGTGTTCGTCATCGAGGTGATGGGCCGCCACGCCGGCTGGATCGCCGCTGCCGGCGGTCTGGTCGAAGACCACGGCATCCCGGTGGTGATCCTGTTCCCGGAAGTGGAGTTCGACCAGAAGAAATTCCTCGCCAAGGTCGATGAGAACGTCAAGAAACACGGCTTCTGCACCGTGGTGGTGTCGGAAGGCTGCCACTACCCGGACGGCAAGTTCCTCGCCGAGCAGGGCACCCGCGACGCCTTCGGCCACGCGCAACTGGGCGGCGCCGCGCCGGTGGTCGCCAACATGATCAAGGATGCGCTGGGCCACAAGTTCCATTGGGCGGTGGCCGACTACCTGCAACGCGCCGCGCGCCACATCGCCTCCAAGACCGATGTCAAGCAGGCTTACCAGCTGGGCAAGGCGGCGGTGGATCTGGCCATCAAGGGGAAAAATTCGGTGATGCCGACGGTGGATCGCATTTCCGACAGCCCCTACAAGTACAAGATCGGCGTGGCGGATCTGAAAGATGTCGCCAACGTCGAGAAATTCATGCCCAAGGACTTCATCACCAAGGACGGCTTCGGCATCACCGAGAAGTGCAAGCGCTA
>CAZGOY010000065.1:0-13417 GCA_964527565.1 uncultured Sulfuricella sp.
CCTCTACATTCCAAAATTAAAATTTAGAGGCGACAACTAGTCTGACATAGGGGGCCCACGGCTGTTTCCCCCGCGCTCGCGGGGATAGGCCCCCATACAGGTAATTACGCCCGGCACGCATATAGTTTCCCCCGCGCTCGCGGGGATAGGCCGGCGAGGTCGGCACCACGGTGTTCGACCCGGCCCGCCTCAAGCTGATCTACGACACCAACCTGCGCACCGCCCACGCAGCCGGGCAGTGGGCGCGCATCGACCGCAACCAGATCACGCACCCCTATATCCGCTACGTCACCCGGCGCGACGAGCGCGTGCGCCACAGCCATGCGGCCTGGGATAACGTCACCCTGCCGGTCGGCCATCCCTTCTGGCAAACCCACACCCCGCCCAACGGCTGGCGCTGCCGCTGCCGCATCGTCTCGATGTCGCAGGCCGAATACGACAAGGGCCTGGCGCCCAACGGCCAGGCGCTCAAGACGGACGCACCGGAAATCGTCCTGGTCGACTGGAAAGACCGCTGGGGCAACATCCGCCAGATACCCGCCGGCATCGACCCCGGCTGGGACTACAACCCCGGCATCGCCTCGCAACGCGCGCAAAACCTGCAACGCATCGCGCAAGACAAGCTCGCAGCGGCGTCCGCGCCGATCCGCGAAGCGGCGCTCAAGGCGGGTTTTGGGGATAATGGCGGGATGACCAGCCTGCCAACGATAGCCCAAATCGAATCCATGCCGGATGCGGAAGCGCGCGCGGCGGTTGCAGCGGTATTGAATAGCGCGGAGTTTTCCGCATTTGCCGCCGGAGTGGGGCGTGGCGCTTATCCCGTAGCGGTGGCATCCACGGAAATGCAGGAAGCGCTGGGTGTGCCGGTGAAAGCTGTCTGGCTGTCGGCGGATGATCGTGATAAGCAAGTCAGCAAGGACAATGAGGAAGGCCGGCGCAGATATGTGCTGGTGCAACGCATGATCGACGCCGGATGGATCGTCAAATACCGCGACAACGCGGTTTCCATCTATGAAGAGGACGGGGAGTGGTATCAGGCCGCCATCCGTGCCACTAAAGCCGGAGACGAGTTATATTTGAAATCGCTGCGGCGCGCGGAAGCCGGACAATTGGCTCGCGACATAAAACGGGGAACGGTAATACAGGAAGGGAAGAAGTAGCGCGGACTGAGCTGGCGATCCGCTCACGGCCCCGAAGGGAACCCGGCACGCCGTTATGGGCATCCGCGCTTGGGCCAAGTATAGAGCAAACAACGCGCACTGAAAAGGAGAAACAAATCATGGCCGCCCCCCTCACCCTCACCGTCGTTTCCCCCGCGCTCGCGGGGATAGGCCCCACGAGAAAAAGGAGCAAGAAAAATGTATGAAGTTTCCCCCGCGCTCGCGGGGATAGGCCCGCGCTGCAAGTGCGCGGTGATTTCTTCCGCCGGTTTCCCCCGCGCTCGCGGGGATAGGCCCGTCGGCCCCAGCCCGGCTATGGCCACAGTGACGTTTCCCCCGCGCTCGCGGGGATAGGCCCTGATCGTTGATTGATAAATCGAATCAGGTGCCAGATTACGGGGCGGGACGGAAAAGGTATTTTAACTTGGGTTAAAAATTACGGCGGGCAACAAAAAGCCGCCCGCAGGCGGCTCGGGGTAAGCGGGAAGCAGGTCAGGCCGCCTTGCGCGGCTTGTTCAGCAGGGCGTCGACGTCGTAGCCGTCCAGGCCGATGTCGGCCAGGGCAACGCCCCAGGCCACGGCATTACCCTTGATGCGCGTCAGCGCCTGATAGGCCAGCAGGCCGTCCGTTTCGCCGGCGTGCGTCTCGCCTTCGTCCTTCAGCAACTGCACCACCGATGCCAGGCAGATGACCGCACCGGCTACCTTGTTGTCACTCTGGCTCATTTTGATATCCCTCGATCACGGCAATCTGTTCGTTGGCGTCCGCCACTTCGCCGCGCCATTTGCGCAGCAGCCCCTCTCGGTACTGTGGCGGGCGTTCTTCCCAGCCTTCGCAAAAAAACGCGGGGTTGGCGATCTTTTCCAGGTGTTCCTGGGCGCGGGCCTGTTGCGAGGCTAGAGCCTTGCGCAGTTGAACGGGGCCGTAATTCGGCAACTGTTTCAGCAGCCCGGCCTGCCGTCCGCCGACCTTGGCGGCCTTGTAAGCATCGCTCCCCATCGCTTTCAGTTTATCACTTTTTCTTGCTGGCATTTCAAGCGCCTGCGCCACTGTTTTTCCCTGCGCCATGTCGCGTTTTGTCGGGTTGAGGCGCAACTCCTCCTCGCTGAACGGCTTGCGCCCCGGCGTTGCCACAGACCACGAATCCATGTAGGGCAGCGCCACGCAACCGCAGTTGATGGTTTCCGACGCGGGCGCCTTGGGATCGTGGGGGTGCATGAGCTTGACCGGGCCGTTTTTGCCCCAGATGACGAACGGCTCGGACTTGTCCTTGATCTGCCCGTCGGCGTTTCCCCCGCGCTCGCGGGGATAGGCCCGAGGTAGGAAACGAACGTGGAATCCAGCGGCGGTTTCCCCCGCGCTCGCGGGGATAGGCCCGGCGGGCGTTTCATCGAGCCGCCGGACGACGGCATCGACCCCAGGACCGGCGCCCCGCGCGGCATCGACAAGGGCTTCGCCTACATGCCCGGCGACAGCGTGACCGCCGATCTGCGCAAGACCCTGGAGGCAGGCGCCGCCAAACTGCCCGCCCCGCTGGCGGCGGCGCTCAAGGCGGATTTGGCGAAGATCGCGGATAATGCGGGGATGGAAAATAAAATCCTGCCCAATCTGGATGCCCGCGCCAAAACATTGCTGGCGGCTGGGGTGCCCAGCAGCGAAGCGCTGTTGTCCGGCCTGTGGTCAAACGAATCCGCCTATGCCGCGCACCTTGCCAAACGTGTCAAACTGAGCGACGTCACGGGAGCCGAGGATTACGCAACGCGCACGTTCGCGGTACTGAAAAACGCCGAGGCGGCCATGGTCGCCGAGCCGCTTGACGGGCGTGCCTTATCGGCAAAATTCCAGTTGCCGGATGGCAATTGGGTGGTTATATTGGGGGAAGGAGGCGTGATTATTACCTCGTATCCCTTCGACCCCCTGAAGCCGGGTTTCGAGGAAAATCACCAACGATTCGGAGACAGCGTTTATGAACAGACTCTCAGCGCGGCAGATCGAGCGCTACTTGCAGGAATATTCGCTCGGTATTGACGGTTGGGCGCCGGGCATCGGCGATACCGACCAGGTGTACGGCGCCCGGCGCCTGTTGCAGGACGCGGCGTTGACGCCCGCCCAAGAGCGCCTGCTGGCCGGCATTGACGCCCGCGCCGCCGCGCTATGGGCTACCCACCGCGAGAGCCCGGATTATGACGCGCTGATGTTGCGCGACATCGTTGCGCTGGGTGACGCCCCGGTCATCCGGAAAGCCGCCTGACATGACCACCGTCGTCGAAATCGAATTTCAAAACGCCGACGTGCTGGCCGCTTTCAACCGCCTGCTGCAAGCCGGGGCAGAGCCCGCCCCGTTGCTCAAAAGCATCGGCGAGCGGGTGAGCGAAACCTCCAAGCGCCGCTTCGACGGCGGCAAGTGGAAGCCCAATTCGCAGGCGGTCTATCTCAACCTGCCCTGGGTGAAGGCCGATTTGTGCCGTGAACGAAACCGGCAATTTCGCCGACGGCAAACGGTTCGCTTATTACGACATGCTTTCCGTTGCCGTCGAACAGGCCGGGCTGCTGGGCATCCCGACAGCGAAGATCGGCATGACGGATTTCGACCCCGACCGGGAACTGCTTACCGCGCCCTACAAGAAAGCCGCCTGACCCTTCCCCGCCTGAGCGCTCAACGTTGAGCGTTTTCCCCTCCCGCGCGCGGGAGGGTTTCCCCCGCACCCGCGAGGATAGGCCCTTACACCGTCCCATGAAAACCGGCTCCGCACCCCTCAAGCCGAACATGAGCCGTCAAGAAAATTTGCACGCCGTAAACATTATGTTTATTATCGATGCGTGATTCAAACATTCGCCAACACTGAAACCGAAGGATTTTTCGTTACAGGTAAATCGTGTCGTTTGCCTTCGGAAATTCTCAAGCGTGCAGCCATGCGTCTCAATCAGTTGCATGCCGCTACGGAGTTGAATGATCTGCGTTTACCGCCCTCCAATCACTTGGAGGCGCTTTCAGGAAATCGCGCTGGTCAATGGAGCATACGCATAAACCAACAGTGGCGCGTCTGTTTCAAGTTTGAAAGCGGTGACGCATTTAACGTGGAAATAGTGGACTACCACTAGGGGTAACAACATGATCTACAATGGTTTGGCACCTATCCATCCCGGCGAGTACCTCGCCGAACTTCTTGAAGAGCTTCATATCTCTCAAGCATTGTTCGCTCGTGCCATTGGTGTGTCGCCCATGCGCATTTCCCACATCGTTAAAGGCAGGCGCCCTGTTACGGCTGAACTGGCGTTGCTGTTTGCAAAAGCTTTTGAGCAAACGCCGCAGTACTGGCTTAATTTGCAAGCCAGTTATGATCTGATAACCGCTGAGAAAAGCATCGCCGGTCGTCTCTTCTCCGTTCATAGCCTGGCCCATGTTTGATGGCAATTCCCTCTCATCCTCATCTCGAAGATATGAGAGGTTGAAGTGGCTCTGGCTGCCTGCCCCCCGCTGGCCTTGACGCGACATTCCGCCGTCCCATGCGCTTTCCCGACCTGATCCGCTTCGCCGGCAGCGCCGCTGCCGGAAATCCCTTGCGTGCCGCGCTGTCGGTGCTGTCGGTGGCTATCGGGGTGGCGGCGGTGGTGGTGCTGACGGCGCTGGGTGACGGGGCGCGGCGCTACGTGGTCGATCAGTTTTCCTCCCTCGGCAGCAATCTGGTCATCGTGTTGCCCGGCCGTTCGGAAACCGGCGGTTTCAATCCGGCCAACGCCATCACCAGCACCCCGCGCGACCTGACCATCCGCGACGCGCAGGCGTTGCTGCGCGGCAGCGCCGTCCGCCGTCTGGCGCCGCTGGTGATCGGCACATCCGAAATCAGCGCAGGCGGCAAGCTGCGCGAGGTGATGGTGGCTGGCACCACTTCACAATATGTCGAGGTGCGCCGCCTGACGCTGGCCCAGGGGCGTTTCCTGCCGGAAGAGGATTGGGAGCGCGGCTCGGCGGAAGTGGTGATCGGCGCCAAGGTCCGCGACGATCTGTTCGGCCACGAAACGGCGCTCGGCAAGTTGGTGCGCATCGGTGACCGGCGCTTCCGTGTGGTCGGCGTGATGGCTGCCAGCGGGCAGGGGATGGGCATGAACAGCGACGAACTGGTGATCGTCCCGGTGGCGCTGGCGCAGGCCATGTTCAACAGCAACACGCTGTTTCGCATTCTTGTCGAGGCGCGCAGCCGCGAGGCGATTCCCGCAGCCAAGACGCAGGCGGAAGCCATCCTCAAGCAACGCCACGACGGCGAACTGGACGTCACGGTGATTACCCAGGACGGCGTGCTCGCCACCTTCGACCGCCTGCTCGGCGTGCTGACGCTGGGCGTGGCTGGTATCGCCGCCATCAGCCTGGCGGTGGCCGGCATCCTGGTGATGAACGTGATGCTGGTTTCGGTGACCCAGCGCACCCCGGAAATCGGCCTGCTGAAGGCACTGGGCGCCAGCGGCGGCACCCTGCGCCTGATCTTTCTGACGGAAGCGGCGATGCTGTCGCTGGCCGGTGCCTTGGCCGGCTATGTGCTCGGCCAGGCCAGCGCGGCGCTGATCCGCCAGCTTTATCCCGCCTTTCCGGCCTACCCGCCGGCCTGGGCGGTGATTGCCGGCCTGGCGACGGCGCTGGCCACCGGCCTGCTCTTCGGCGTGGCGCCCGCACGCCGTGCCGCTGCGCTCGATCCGGTGCAGGCGCTGGCGAAGCGATGATCCGCCCTGCCGATACCCTCCTGCTGGCCATGCGCGCCGTCACCGCGCAACGCATGCGCAGCTTTCTCACCGTGCTGGGCATTGCCGTCGGCATTGCGGCGGTGATCCTGCTGACCTCCATCGGCGAGGGCATTCACCGTTTTGTGCTGGCCGAATTTACCCAGTTCGGCACCAATGTCATCAGCGTTGCGCCGGGCAAGGTCAAGACTTCGGGCGCGCCGCCATCGGGGATTCCCACCTCGGTGCGCCCGTTGACGCTGGAGGATGCGCGCGCGCTGGAGCGGTTGCCCAACGTCACGGCGGTGACGCCGGTGGTGTGGGGCAATTCGGAGGTCAACGGCAACGGGCGCTTGCGCCGCACCACGGTGTACGGCGTCGGACCGGACATGCTCAAGGTGTTCCGCATCAAGGTCAGAAGCGGTCAATTCCTGCCCCCGGAAGCCTCCGACAGCGCGCGCGCCTTTGTGGTGCTGGGCGCCAAGCTCAAGCAGGAATTGTTTGGCAGCGATAATCCGCTGGGCGCGCGCGTGCGCATCGGCGGCCTGCAATTTCGCGTCATCGGCGTGCTGGAAGCCAAGGGGCAGATACTTGGTGTCGATATGGACGATACCGCCTGGATTCCGGCGGCACGCGCACTGGAACTCTACAACCGGAACGGCTTGATGGAAATCAATATTTCCTATGCCGAGGGCGAACCGGCGAAACGGGTCAGCGAGGCGGCGGGCGCATTGCTGAAGGCCCGTCACGGGCGCGAGGATTTCACCCTCACCACGCAGGAGGACATGCTGCGCACCCTGTCCAACATCCTCGACATCCTGACCATGGCGGTCGGCGCGCTGGGCGGCATTTCCCTGCTGGTCGGCGGGGTGGGCATCGTCACCATCATGACCATCGCCGTCACCGAGCGCACCGGTGAAATCGGCCTGCTGGCCGCCATCGGCGCGCCGCGCCGCGTCATCCTCGCCTTGTTTCTCGGCGAGGCGGTGGCGCTGTCCGCCGTCGGCGGCGTCCTGGGGCTGGTGTTCGGCATCGGTCTCGCGCAACTGCTGCATTTCGCCGTGCCCGCACTCCCGGTGCATACGCCATTGAGCTTCGTTATTCTCGCTGAATCTGTCGCCGTGCTGATCGGCTTGCTGGCCGGCGTCCTCCCGGCGCGGCGCGCAGCGCTGCTTGACCCGGTGGTGGCCCTGCGGGAAGAGTGAACACGAAATCCCTTATGGGCCGATAGACAAAATTTGATAAGACGGATAGGATTAGGCGGGTGAAGGTTACTTGTTTTTCCCCCCTGATTTTCCCCAATTCAACGGTGTATGTACCATGACAGACTCTCTCTACAACGATCCCGAACTGACCAAGACCCGCAGGATTTCCTTTGCCGATTTATCTGCCGAGCAGGTGTCCAATGTGGCTGAAATCCTCAACGAGTTGGAGCATGTCGAGGCCGTGCCAGGTGAGGACGGCGCCAGCGTGGTGGTCACCTACTGCGTGGCCGAACACAAGCTGGAAGAACTGGAGCAGTTGCTGGCCGACCAGGGCTACCGCCTGGAAAACAACCTGCTGGAAAGAATCCGCCTCGGGCTGATCCATTTCACAGAGGAAATCCAGCAGGACAACCTGAACATGCCATTGCGCGCGCCGACGCGCGACGACCGGCTGCACATGATCTACGCCAACGCGCACCAGCAGCATGAACAAAACGACCAGAGCGCGCCGGTACCCCCTGAGGAAATGCGCAGCTATTTCTGATTTTCCCCCGCGAAATTCGTGAGTTGGCTTCTTACCAATGTGCTGGCGGCGCTTTTGTTGCCGCCGCTCAGCTTGTTGCTGCTCGGCGCTGCGGGGTGGGCGCTGCTGCGCCGCCGTCATGCCAAAACCGGCAAGGGCTTGATGATCGCCGCTGCCGTCTTGCTGTGGCTGCTCTCCACGCCGCTGCTTTCGTCACAGCTTTTGGCCTGGCTGGAAACGCAGGTTTCCCCGGCGCGCGACTGTGTGCCGCAAGCGATCGTGGTGCTGGGCGCGGGCACCCGTTTCAATGCCCCGGAATACGGCGGTGCCGATACCGTCGGCGTGCTTGCCCTGGAACGTCTGCGTTACGCCGTACACCTCCAGCGCCAGACGCGTCTGCCGATACTGGTAACCGGCGGTAGCCCGGACGGCGGAAAATCCTCCGAGGCGGCCCTGATGAAGGCCGTGCTGGAAAACGATTTCCGGGCGACCGTGAAATGGGTTGAGGGCGCAGCACGCAACACCCGCGAAAGCGCGGTCTTCACCCGCCAGTTGTTGCAGAACGACCGTATCGGTGCCGTCCACCTGGTTACCCATGCCTCGCACATGCCGCGCGCGCAAGGCGTTTTTACCCGTGCCGGGCTGTGCGCCGTGGCAGCGCCCACCGGGAAGGGCCGTGGCAAGATTACCGTGCTGGCTTTCCTGCCCAGCGCATCGGCATTGCTGGAAAGTCACACCGTTCTGCACGAGACCATCGGCATCCTCTGGTACCGCCTGACGGCGTGATATAGAATCTCCACCCTTTTGAACATAAAGGAAAAACCGAAGATGAAAGCGCGCGTCAAATGGGTGGAGGAGATGAGTTTCCTGGGTACCACCGAAAGCGGCCATGCCGTGCTGATGGATGGCCCTCCCGATGCCGGAGGGCGCAACTTGGGGCCGCGCCCCATGGAAATGCTGCTGCTCGGCGCGGGCGGCTGCACCTCGTTCGACGTGATGTTGATCCTGAAGAAAGGGCGCCACGCGGTCAGCGGCTGCGAAGTGCAGATTGACGCCGAGCGCGCCGCCACTGATCCCAAGGTGTTCACCAAAATCCACCTGCATTTCGTCGTCAGCGGCAAGGCCATCAAGCCCGAAGCGGTAGAACGCGCGCTCAAGCTCTCCGCAGAAAAATTCTGTTCCGCCACCATCATGCTGGGCAAGACCGCCACGGTGACGCACGATTTCGAGCTGCTTGAAGTCTGAAATCAGTAAATGGGTATTTACGGGGCGCGCACCTGATTCATGCGCGCCAGAATAACCGGCGTTTTCCTTTCCAGACCGCGCGCGTTGCGGTGCAGGTCGTAATAGCGCGGGTTGGGCACCATCGAGGCCAGCCGCGCCGCCTGCGTTGCGGTCAGGCTGGCGGCGCTGGTGCCGTAGTAATGGCGCGCGGCGGCTTCCGCGCCGAAAACGCCGTTGCCCCATTCGATCACGTTCAGGTAAATCTCCAGGATGCGGCGCTTGCTCAGGGTGTTTTCCAGCATCACCGTGATGAGCGCTTCTTCCACCTTGCGCAGAGGGTTGCGGCTGCCGGAGAGGAACAGGTTCTTGGCCAGTTGCTGGCTGATGGTCGAGCCGCCGGCGACGATGCGGCCTTTTTTCAGGTTCTTTTCGTAGGCCTGCTGGATGCCGTCCCAGTCGAAGCCCTCGTGGTCGAGGAATTTGGAATCTTCCGCCGCGATCAGGGCGCGCTTGAGATGGACGGAAATGCGCGCGTAGGGCACCCATTGTTGGCGCAGCTTTGCATCGGGACGCGATTCGCGCAACTCGTCCAGGCGCGCGTCCATGAAGGCGGTGGAGGCCGGGTTGTGATCTTTCCACCACCAGATATGGGCGAAGATCCAGCCCTGGTACAGCAGCAGCGCGGCGAGCGCCAGAAGGAAGCCGCGCCCCAGCCAGCGGCGGAATCGCTTCATGCGCGCAACTGATTGATGACCGGGGCGGTTTGCGGGCGCACGCCGCGCCACAGCAGGAAGGCTTCCGCCGCCTGCTCCACCAGCATGCCCAGACCATCGGCGACCTGCGCCGCGCCGTGGGTGCGGGCAAAGGCCATGAACGGCGTTTCGCGCCCGTACATCATGTCGTAGGCCAGCGCGCCAGGGGCAAAAGTAGTCGGCGGCAGGGGCGGCAGCTCGTCGGACAGGCCGCTGGAGGTGGCGTTGACGACCACGTCGAAGCGCTGGCCCGCCAGACTTTCATAGCCGCCGGATTTGACGCAATCCCGCGCGCCGAACTGTTCCCGCAATGCGTGCGCCTTGTCCGCCGTGCGGTTGACGATGAACAGCGTCGCCGGTTGCTCCTCCAGCAGGGGCAGCAACACGCCGCGCGCCGCGCCGCCCGCGCCCATCAGCAGGATGTTTTTTCCGTGCAGGGGGCAAGCCAAGTTGTGCGTGATGTCGCGCACCAGACCGGCGCCATCGGTGTTGTCGCCGAGCGTGCCGCCGTCGGCCTCGAAGCGCAGGGTATTGACGGCTTGCGCCAGGCGCGCGCGTTCGGTCAGAAGGGTGGACAGTCGCCAGGCTTCGACCTTGAAGGGCACCGTGACGTTCATGCCCCGGCCGCCCGCCGCACGAAACGCCGCCACGCTCGCGGCAAAGCCGTCGAGCGGCGCCAGCAGGGCTTCGTAGCGCATATCCTGCCCGCTCTGGCGGGCAAAGGCGGCATGGATCAGCGGTGATTTGCTGTGGGCGATGGGGTTGCCGGTGACGGCGTAGAGGTCAGTCATGGTATTAGGGGCGCCATACGGTAAAATGGTGCGCGATTCTACCAAGTTTGGAACCCCCTTGAGCACCCATCATTCTCCTGCCAACGCATTTCGGCCTACCGACAGCGAACGCTACCGCGAAGCGCGCAAGGTCACGTTGGCTAGCCTGGGGGTGAATCTGTCGCTCAGCCTCCTGCAAATCAGCGTGGGCTATTTCGGCAAATCCCAGGCCTTGCTGGCGGACGGGATGCACACGCTGTCCGATCTGCTGTCCGATTTTCTGGTGCTGTGGGCCAACCGCCACGGCTCCGCCGCCGCCGACGCGCAGCATCCCTACGGTCACCGTCGCATCGAGACCGCCGCCACGCTGCTGCTGGGTGCTTCGCTGCTGGGTATCGGCGGGGGCATGATGTGGAACGGCATTGTCCGCCTGCAGGCGCCGGAGGCCTTCGCGAGCGTGCATTACGCCACCCTGATCGTGGCCCTGCTGACCCTGGCGGCCAAGGAATCGCTTTACCACTACCTGATACGCGCGGCGCGCAAGCTGCATTCGCAACTGCTCACCGCCAATGCCTGGCACACGCGCGCTGATGCGGCCACCTCGCTGGTGGGCGCCATCGGCATCACCGGCAACCTGCTCGGCTACACCTTCATGGATGCACTGGCGGCGGTCGCCGTGTCCTTCATGATCGCGCGCATGGGCTGGAAGCTGGGTTCTGCGGCACTGGCGGAACTGATCGACACCGGGCTGGACGAAGGGCAGGTCGAGGCCATCCGCCACACCCTGCTGGAAACGCCGGGCGTGCGCGGCCTGCACGAACTGCGCACGCGGCGCATGGGCGAGCATGCCCTGGTCGACGCCCACATTCTGGTCGATCCGTACATCAGTGTTTCCGAAGGGCACTATATCGCCGAATTCGCGCGCGGTCGGGTTCTGAAAGCGCATGGCGCGCTGGATGTGCTGGTGCATATCGACCCCGAGGACGATTCGGCCATGGTGCTCAACCTGCATCTGCCGCCGCGCGCCGCTTTGCTGCGCCATCTGGAGGATCGCCTGGGCGCCGCGCTGCCCACCCCGCAACAAGTGTTGCTGCATTACCTGCAAGGGCGGGTGGAAGCCGACATCTGGCTGCCGCTGGATTTTTACAGCGACGCCCTCAAGGTGGCCGCGTTGCAGAAACGCATCACCGATACCTTGAGCGGCGATGCGTATTTTTCCGCCATCCGGCTGCACGGTAGCATTGCTTCATGAGCGAGCACCAAAACGGTGCGCTTGAAATGGCGAATGCCCCGTATGGGTGCACAAGCGGTTTTGTGCCCGAACAGCGATGTGTTATGGCACAATGACTTTTGTCCCGGAATGAATGGCATGCTTAATGCTTTGTACTGGCTCACGTAAACTTTACCTACTTTTTTAAAACCTGCTTTTTAGGAGAATCGACATGGCAGTTGCCGACGTATTGAAAATGATCCAGGACCATGAGGTCAAGTTCGTTGACCTGCGCTTTACCGACACCCGCGGCAAGGAACAGCACGTTTCCATTCCCTCCCACGTGGTGGACGAGGGCTGGTTTGAATCCGGCCACGCCTTCGACGGTTCCTCGATCGCCGGCTGGAAGGGTATTCAGGCCTCCGACATGCTGCTGATGCCGGATGCCAGCACCGCCAACCTGGATCCCTTCTTCGACGAATCGACGCTGATCATTTCCTGCGACGTGGTAGACCCCGCCGACGGCAAGGGCTACGACCGCTGCCCGCGTTCCATCGCGCGCCGCGCCGAAGCCTATCTGAAATCCACCGGCATCGGCGACACCGCCTACTTCGGCCCGGAACCCGAGTTTTTCATTTTCGATTCCGTCACCTGGCATACCGACATGTCCGGCACTTCGGTGAAGATCGAATCCGAAGAAGCCGCCTGGGCCTCCAGCGAAAAATATGAAGGCGGCAACATGGGCCACCGTCCCGGCATCAAGGGCGGCTATTTCCCGGTCCCGCCGGTCGATTCCTTCCAGGACATCCGCTCCGCCATGTGCTTGGCGCTGGAAGAAATGGGCGTCCCAGTGGAAGTGCATCACCACGAAGTGGCGACCGCCGGCCAGTGCGAAATCGGCACCAAGTTCAGCACACTGGTGCAGCGCGCCGACTGGACGCAAATCCTGAAATATGTGGTGCAAAACGTCGCCCATGCCTACGGCAAAACCGTCACCTTCATGCCCAAGCCCATCGTTGGTGACAACGGCTCCGGCATGCACGTCCACCAGTCGATCTGGAAGGACGGCAAAAACCTGTTCGCCGGCAACGGCTACGGCGGCCTGTCCGAAACCGCGCTGTTCTACATCGGCGGCATCATCAAGCACGCCAAGGCGTTGAACGCCATCACCAACCCCGGCACCAACTCCTACAAGCGCCTGGTTCCCGGCTACGAAGCCCCGGTGATGCTGGCCTATTCCGCCAAGAACCGTTCCGCCTCAATCCGCATTCCGCACGTCGCCAACCCCAAGGGGCGCCGTATCGAAGTGCGTTTCCCGGACCCCCTGGCCAACCCCTACCTGTGCTTCTCCGCCTTGCTGATGGCGGGCCTGGACGGCATCCAGAACAAGATTCACCCCGGCGATGCCATGGACAAGAACCTCTATGACCTGCCGCCGGAAGAAGAAGCCAACGTCCCGAAGGTGTGCCACAGCCTGGAAATGGCGCTGGAAAACCTGGCCGCCGACCACGAGTTCCTCACCCGTGGCGGCGTGTTCTCGAAGGACTGGATCGAAGCCTTCATCGAACTCAAGATGGAAGAAGTCACGCGCTTCCGCATGACCACCCACCCGGTCGAGTTCCAGATGTATTACAGCCTGTAAGCCAGCCCACCGTCCCCGCTTGCCGGGGAGGTTGGCAAAAAAGCCTGAACCCGCGAGAAATCAAGGGTTCAGGCTTTTTTTTTTCATGGCTTGCCTGAAATCGGCAGTGTCCGGTCAAATTGCGCCATGTCGGCTGCGAAGCCAATATCGGCGCGGGTTTTGGAGGTAGGCACGGTGAGCTTGTTCGAACCACGCTATCGCGCACATTGCAAAATCC
>CAZGOY010000066.1:0-12862 GCA_964527565.1 uncultured Sulfuricella sp.
TGCGAAAATTCGAGAAAAACCAGCAGGAAATGTTGGAATGTTAGAACTGACCCCGATTCCGGTTGCAGTTCCATTTCGCCCTGCCGGCCTTTGGTGTCGGCCACCTGCAAGGTCAGAATGATCTTTTCCGACGGGAAGTTTCACTTGCCGCCCAATTTCCGTAGGGTGGGCGCGGTTCTTTTGTGCCCACACGGAACGGTCGCATACCCGCAACGATAAAGCCGTGCCCACCCTTCCGGGTTATGCGAGCACGGTCAATCCATGCTTTTCGATAACAGCAAGTAATTTGAGCGCCATGCCGCTGGGTCGTTTTATACCGGCCTCCCATTTTTGCACAGTTGACTCGCTGGTATTCAGATAGCGTGCGAATACAGGTTGGCTGACACTGTTGATTTCCCGCAGTTGTTTGATTTGCTTGGGGTCGAACGGGTGAGGAGCAACCAGGCACGCCTCATCAAATTGGCGCATCGTGGTTTTATTGATTGCGTCGACTTCAAGCAGGGCTCTGGCCGAGCTATGGATAGCCTCGAAAGCATCGCTCTTAAATTTTCGTTTTGTCGTCATTGCATATCTCCTCAAGTTGCCGGCTCTGTACCAGCCTAACCAATTGTTCGTCCGTCAGCCCCGCGTAGCCTTTTGCCAAGTCTCGAAAAGCTGCAAGTTCATTGTCGTCGATATTTCCCCGCTCTTTCTTGGCAAACAGGTACTCGTAAACCCAATAGTTCCGACCCTTGGCGAGGATGATGGAGCGGTGCATGTTGTCGTTTAGACGCTTTTTAAATACTCCCCCGCCCAAATCATCGGCTTTGCCCTGCATGACCTGCAGAATCGCCGCGCAAAGCCCTGCGTCGGAAATATTCGCCTTCCTGGCAGCCTTGGCAAACCATGCAGTTTTGAAAGTTCGCGGTGATATTTGCGTTTGCGCAGACATAAAATATCCTAGCACCCAGTCCTAGGACTGAACTGCGGGGACAGGCGGTTGATTATGGGGATTGTAAGGTTGCGGAAGGGGAAGTCAACCGGCCATTGTGAAGCGAAGGCGTTGAGTGACAAGGAAATAGGCGCGTTGGCGGCGCATGACATGTCCTCCCTGCGTAAAAATGCCCGCTGGAACGACACCTTGAAGGTCGGCCCGGCGCATCAGGGCGAACACCTCCCCGGCAGGTGCAAACACTTGCGCCGGGCCGCCCAGCGGTTGCTTGGCATACACCACCCAGTCATGGCGGCGCAAGACCGCAAACAGTTCGCGCCGCCGCGCCGATTGACAGCGCCGCGTGCGCGGTGCTACTTTGCCGCCCACCTTTTAGGAGCGACAGGCGGAATGGTCATGGCGGAAATAATCCCCAATCTTGCAAACAGGAACCGGAAGCATGCTTCCATTGCCACCCAGCGCACGCTGGCCAAGGCCGGCATGGGCGCCTCGCTGGGCGTGCTGGTGTGGTCGGCGATGGCGCGCGGGCGCACGGTGATGCGCTATCACACATTGGCGGGCGTGGCGCTGCTTGGTTTCGCCGTGTGGCACATCGCGCTCTACAAGTCGCGCAACAAAACCTACGAAGACCCTGCGGATTGACCGCCCCCCGTTCCGGTAACTGCGTTTTTCCCGCCGTCGATCCGGTGCGCCTGCGCGCGCGCCTGGCGGAGCGCTGCGGCGGCGATGCGGCCTGTCATGCTTTGCTGGAGCAGCGCCCCACTCTGTTCGCCGCCACGGAAATCCCGCTTTCCACAGCGGCGGATGCGCAGATGCGCGCCACCATCGCGGCGGTGGAACAGGTTGTGGCTCTGCCTGCCTGGCGCGAGGCGGTGCTGGCGCGCGCACCGCAGATTGCGCGCCAGACGCCGCGCGCGCGCGGGGTTTTTTTCGGCTACGACTTTCATCTTGACGGCGGCGTGCCGCAGCTCATCGAAATCAACAGCAATGCCGGGGGAGGACTGCTCAACGCGGTGCTGGCGGATGCGCGCCATGGCGGCGGCGCGCACGCCGAGGAAGAGGCGATCGTCGCCATGTTCCGCGAAGAGTGGCGCCTGGAGCGCGGGGAGCAGGCGCTACGCAGCGTCGCTATCGTCGATGACGATCCCGCCGGGCAATACCTGTACCCGGAATTCCTGCTGTTCCGTGGTCTATTGCAGCGCCACGGGCTGGATGTGCGGGTGGCGGATGGCGCCGCGCTGGCCTGGCGCGATGGCGCGCTGTGGCATGGCGATACGGCCATCGACCTGGTCTATAACCGGCTTACCGATTTCATGCTGGAACAGCCTGCCCACGCCGCCCTGCGCGATGCCTGGTTGGGCGGCGCGGTGGTGTTGACGCCGCACCCGCCCGCCTACGCGCTGTACGCCGACAAGCGCAACCTGGTGCTGTTGAGCGACGCGCAGGCTTTGCAACGCATGGGTGTGGCGTCGCAGCTTATCGAGGTGCTGGCACGCAGCGTTCCGCGTACCGTGGAAGTGACGGCGGAGAATGCCGAAGCCTTGTGGCGCGAGCGGCGCGGCCTGTTTTTCAAACCGATGCAGGGGTTTGGCGGGCGCGGCGCCTATCGCGGGGAAAAACTCACGCGCCGGGTGTGGCAGGATATTCTGGACGGCCAGTACGTGGCGCAAACCTTCGTGCCGCCCGGCACGCATGCGCTCGGCGCCGCATCCATGCCGACGGCGCTGAAAGTGGACATCCGCTACTATGTTTACGCAGGCGTGGCGCGCTTGATCGCGGCGCGCCTTTACCAGGGGCAGACTACCAATTTCCGCACGCCGCAAGGCGGCTTTGCGGCGGTGGTGACGGGCTGAGCGAATCAGGGATGCGGTTTTGCCTGGTGCCGCCGCTTGCCGTGCGCCAGCGCCAGTTCGTAGATGTGTTCCAGATCTTCCTCGGTAACGTCGATCACTTCGTCGATTTCCTCCAGTGCCGCGACCAGATCAGCGTGGCTGAAGCCCCGTTTTTTTGTCGGTGGCGCGGCCTTGGCTGGCGGGAAGTGGGGGTACTGGCGATGCGGGATCAGGCGGTTGATGAGCAAGGCCGCCGCCAGCAGGATCAGGGCATTGAAAAGAATCGGGGTAAAGACGAACAGATAGCCCAGCGCCTGGATTTTCGGCCCGCCGATCACCGCCAGCACCGCCGTCCCGCCGCCGGGCGGATGCAGGCAGCGCAGATAGAACATCAGCAGCACCGTCACCCCCATCGCCAGGGCGACGGCCAGAAACACGTCCGGCACCAGGCGCGCGCAGGTAATGCCCGCCAGTGCGCCGATCAGATTTCCGCCGAGCAGCGCCCAAGGTTGCGAAAAGGGGCTGTGCGGCACCGCCAGCAAAAGCACCGTGGAGGCACCCAGCGAGGCGGCGAGAAAAGGGACGTCGGCGCGGTCGATGAAATAAGCGCCGACCCAGGCCACTAGCCCGATGGCCAGTGCCGCGCCGAGCGCCGACAGCAGCCGTTCGTGGTGCGTGACGTTGACCTGGCGGGGAAACAGGCTGGAAAAATTCATGGGAGAGCGGCAGTGTAGTGACGACCGGCCGATTATAGCGTAGCGGCAGCAGCAGTGTGCTCTGCGGCTATAATGGGCTTTTCCCGTCCGCGTTCCAAGCGATTGTGCCGCCCCACAAAATTCCCGTTTCCGTTCTGGTGCTCATCCACACCCCCGATCTACAGGTATTGCTGTTGGAGCGCGCCGATCACCCCGGCTATTGGCAATCGGTCACCGGCAGTTGCGAGGTCGGCGAGGCGCCGCGGGACACCGCCGTGCGCGAAGTGCGCGAGGAGACCGGCCTGGAAACCGGGGATTTCCGCCTCACCGATTGGCGACGCCAGGTCGATTTCGAAATTTTCCCCGAATGGCGCCACCGCTACGCGCCGTGGGTGACGCACAACACCGAGCACGTATTCGGGCTGGAATTGCCCGCCCCCTTGCCCATCCGGCTGGCGCCGCAGGAACATCTGGACTGGCTGTGGCTGCCGTGCGCGGCGGCGGCGGAAAAGGTCTTTTCCTGGAGCAATGCGGCGGCGCTGCGGCTACTGCTGGAACGAAAATAGGCGCTTACCCGCGCTGAGCCGTTTCGTGCCAGCGGGTAACGGCCTCCAGGCGCGCCTGCTGCACCTTGTCGCGGATGGTCAGGGGGGCGCTGCCTGCTTGGCGGGCGACCGCCCCGGCGTCGATGCTGGCGGCGGCTTGGAGCGCCGCGCGCAAATAGTCGGCCTGTTGGAAGGGCCGGTTTTCGTAGCCGGTGCGCCCGCAGTAATCGGCGCTGCAGGCTTGCAGGAATTGCTCGAAACGTTGCGGCTGGCGCAGGGCGTCGGTGTCCAGCAGCAACTTCAGAATGGTTTCCGGGCGCAATTCCCAGGCGCGGTGCGGCAGACCGTGAAAGCGCGCCACCACCAGCGCCAGTTCGCGGCAGTCGTTGGGCACGCGCAGGCGTTGGCACAGTGGCTTCACCAAGGCAGCGCTGCGCTGTTCGTGGGCGATGTGGCGCGGCCATTCCGCGCGCGGCGTGGTGCCCTTGCCCAGATCGTGCGCCAGCACGGCGAAGCGCACCGGCAGGGCGTAGCCTTGCGCGGCGGCATAATCCAGCCCGAGCAGGGTGTGGATGCCGCAATCCACTTCCGGGTGCCAGCGTTCCGGCTGGGGGACGCCGAACAGGCGTTCCACTTCCGGCAGGATGCGCGCCAGCGCGCCGCATTCGCGCAGCGCCAGGATCATGCGCGAGGGCGCGGCTTCCATCAGTCCGCGCGCCAGTTCCTGCCAGGCGCGCTCCGGCACCAGCGCGTCGATTTCGCCGTTTTCCGCCATCACGCGCATCAGCGCCAAGGTTTCATCGGCAATGCGGAAGCCGAAACGCGCGGCAAAGCGCGCTACGCGCAGGATGCGCACCGGGTCTTCGACGAAGGCCGGTCCAACGTGTCGCAAAATGCCGGCCCGCAGGTCGGCGATGCCGCCGTGCGGGTCGATCAGTTGCCCGGCTTCATCGCGGGCGATGGCGTTGAGGGTGAGGTCGCGCCGCGCCAGGTCGTCTTCCAGCGTCACATCCGGGCTGGCGTGAATCTGAAAGCCCTTGTAGCCGCGCGCGGTCTTGCGTTCGGTGCGGGCGAGCGCGTATTCCTCGTGGGTCTGGGGATGGAGGAATACCGGGAAATCCTTGCCTACCGGCTGGTAGCCCAAGCGCACCATGTCTTCCGGGGTGCCGCCGACCACCACGAAATCCCGGTCTTTTACCGGCAGGCCGAGCAACTCGTCGCGCACCGCGCCGCCGACGGTGTAAATCTGCATCGCTGCGGCTTATTCGTCCGGTTCGCCCAGGAAGGCGCGCGGATGGTGCTCGGAGGCGACCAGCAGACTGTCGGGCGCCTGAATTTCCAGCGGCATGGGGGCAAAACCGAATTCCGCCGGGAACGGGCAGGCGCAGGTGGCATCGGTTTTCAGGGTCAGCCAGTTGTCGCGCGTGAGCATTTTGACCGGCATGAATTCCAGGGCGAAGGCCTGCATCCAGGAAAGGGTTTCGCCCAGCGGCACGATCATGCGCCGATAGCCGCGCGTGGCGGCGACGAATTCCACCAGTTGTTGCAGGGTATAGACTTGCGGTCCGCACAGTTCGTAAGCCTGGCCGAAGGTGGCGGAATGATTGAGGCTGGCAGCGAAAGCGCGCACCACATCGCCGACGAAGACCGGTTGGATTTTCGCTTGCGGGCTGCCCAGGGGGAAAACCGGCGCCCATTTGAGCAATTCGGCGAACAGATTGAGAAAGCTGTCGCCGCGCCCGAAAATCACCGATGGGCGCAACACCGTCACTTGCAGTCCGTCACTGTGTGCCGCGCGCACCAGCGCCTCGCCCTGTCCCTTGCTTTGCTGGTAGCGGCTCAGACCATCCGGCGAGACGCCCAGCGCGCTCATGTGCAGTAGCCGTTTCACATTGGCGGCGCGGCAGGCGTCCACCACCTTGCGCGGCAGTTCGACGTGGGCGCGCTCGAAATCACCGCGCCGTTTTTCATGCAGGATGCCGACCAGGTTGATGACCGCATCCATGCCCGCAAACTGGCGCGCCAATTCGGCGGGATCGTGGACGTCGGCCCGGCGTATTTCCAGACCCGGCAGCACGGAAAAAGCCTTGCAGCGCTCTGGATGGGCCGTCAGCACGCGCAGGCGATAACCTTCCTTGTACAGCCGGTTGACGAGGTGGGTGCCGACGAAACCGCTGCCGCCGAGGATACAGACGTGTTGGATTTGCATGGATTATCCTTGTGCTTGCGGGTTAACGGCCAGCAGCGCCGCATTGGCCGGGGCGAGCGCCGGGTTGAAGTGCGGCCCGCGCTGCCAGTGGCCGTTTTCTGAAATGACGGAGGCCGCGTGGCGCTCGTGCAGGCAGGCCAGCAGGCCTTGTTGCGTCGCGACGGGGGCCAGCGGGTGTTGCGCCAGAAATGCCGCCGGCACCAGGGGCGCTAGTGCAGCTTTGGGCAGGGGGTTGTCGCGCGCCGCCTGCCAGTGGCGGCGCAACGCCTCCCCATTCGCCAACAGCGGGGGCCGGTCGCGCAGCAGATGCGCCGGAATCTGCGTCATCAGATGTTCATCAACGCCGACATGGCGGCGGCGTAGTCCGGTTCGCTGGTGATTTCCGGCACCAGTTGCGAATAAACCACCCGGTCGTCCTGATCGAGCACGACCACCGCGCGCGCGCACAGACCGGCGAGCGGGTAGCTCTTGATGAGCACCCCGTAATCCTTCTGGAAGTCACGCCCGCGCAGGGTCGAGAGGGTAATCACGTTGTCCAGTCCTTCCGCGCCGCAAAAACGCTTCTGGGCGAACGGCAGGTCGGCGGAAATCACCAGCACCACGGCATCCTTGACGATACCGGCTTCTTCATTGAAGCGGCGGGTGGAGGCGGCGCAGACCCCGGTGTCGATGCTCGGCACGATGGAGAGGATTTTTTTCTTGCCCTTGAAGTGGCTCAGGGACACATCGTTGAGATCCTTGTCGACCAGCATGAAACTGTGCGCCTGGTCGCCGGGCTGGGGAAAATCGCCGATGACTTCCTGCGGGGTGCCTTCGAGTGTGACGGTGCTCATGGTGGGTTCCTTTGTATAGTTACCATTTGCTGCTGGCGGTGGGTTTCATCCGGGCGCAGGCCGGAGCGGCGCTACGCCTGGCAAGGATGCGTTGCAGTTGCGCCGCGACGTTCTCGCGATCTGCCGCGCTGTGAATTTCCGTGACACACACCAGCAACGCATTGCCCAGTTCGGGAAACCAGGGGGTGATGTCCAGTCCCGCCAGTATGCCTTGGGCTTCCATGGCGCGCAACACGTCCGCCGCCGGGGTGTCGAAGGTGAAGACGCATTCATGGAACACTGGTTCGGAAAAGAGCATTTCCACGCCGGGAATGGCCGTCAGCCGGGCAGCAAGCTCGCGCATGCCGTCGCGACAGGCACGGGCGATTTCTTCCAGCCCGCTGCCGCCGGACAGGGAGAGATACAGGGAAACGGCGGCCACCGGAGCGGGCCAGTCCGCCGGCGTGGAACAGCGGGGAGCGGATTGCCACAGGCGGAGATTGCCGGCCGCGTCGCGCTCGGCAATTTCTCCGGCCAAGTACGGCGCCAGTTCCGCCTTGCAGCACAGGAACCCCAGCCGCGCACCGCCCAAGGCCAGCCCCAGCGCCTGGGCCTCGCCCGCCGCGATGTCCGCGCCGCGTTTGCCCCAGGCGCCGGGCGGCTTGAGCAGGCCGAGAGACAGGGGATTGACGACCGCGATGACCAGAATGCCGTGCGCGTGCGCCCAATCGGTCAGCTCGTCGACCTCCTCCAGCACGCCGAAAAAATTGGGGTGCGGGATCACCAGGGCCGCGATGTCCTCGCCGGCATGGCGCTGCAATGCCGGCGGCACGGTGTCGCCGCCGCCGGTGCAATAGGGGACGGCAATCAGTTCGATGCCATGCAGCGCCAGCAGGGCATCGAGCGCGCTACGCCACAGCGGGTTGAGGGTGGCGGGCAGCAGGATTTTGCGGCAGTTGCGTTGTGCCGCCGCCATCAGCGCGGCTTCTGCCAAGGCGGAGGCGCCGTTGGGCAGGGTGGCGCAGACGTGGGGAAGACCGCCCAGCGCGGCGAGGTCGTCCTGTAGCTGGTGAAGCAGGCACAGCGACCCGGCACCCGGATGGCGGGCATCGTCCAGGGTAAATTCGCCGCATGCGGCGATTTCCGCCGCCGCCGGAATGTGGTGCGAATAGAAGCCCGCACCGATGAAATTCAGGTAAAAGCCATCGCTTTGAGCGCGTTCCCGCAAGGCGCGAGAGGCGGCCATCGCGGCCTGGTAATCTGACATGGTATGGCCCCGCTAGCGTCCGCCAATAGAACTGTTAATTGCCCGTTAATGCAGCAGGCGCGATTCCCCCAACCCCTGGAAGGGGCCGAGGGGGGTAGTGCTTTGTTCGAGCTCGTGTATCGCCGGCTGACCCCCGGTGAGCTTGTAGACCACGATGTTGTCGCGGATCAGGAGGACGCCGTTGAAGCGCCAGCCGGAAATATTGGTTTTACGCTTGAAATTCAGGATGTCCAGCCAGAAATTGCCGTAGCGCTTGCGCTTGGTCACCCGCTGGTCGACTTCGTAGCCGATGCAGGCGGTTTTCGCCTTGATGCAGTCCAGCACGCCGGGGTCGAGGTCAAGCGCGCTGACCGCCGGGCTGGGGATGAAACGGCGCAGCACGTCGGAATAATTCAGCAGGGTGATGTTGGGGTTAACCTCTGGATCGAGGTGCAGTTTTCTGAGGTCACCCACCGAGGTGCGGTAGGGGACGATCTGGTCGAAAGTCCGTTGCGCCTCGCGATAATTATGCCACTGTCCCTCGGTGTGGGCCTCGCCGCGCGGCAGCAAGGACTGGCAGCCGCCAAGGCCCGCCAGCACGAGAAGGACAAAAAGACGGGAAGAAGTTGTCATGGTCCACCCCCGTGGGTTTGATCCAAATGTAAAAAAGGGGGAAGCCAGCCGATAAGCCGGGTTCTGTCGTGGACAGTCATTCCTCTAGGCCCTGGGTTGCCCCAGGGCTCAAGCGGCCTACCCGGAAGCGGCGCGAGCCACGCCATCGCTTCCCTATTTGGCCTTGCTCCGGATGGAGGTTACCGCGTTTCACGTCCACCCCGGCCGAAACCGGGGTTTACTCGTCTCTGTGGCCCTATTCCTCGCCTCGCGGCGTCCGGCCGTTAGCCGGCATCCTGCTCTATGGAGCCCGGACTTTCCTCTGCGCGGAAAACCGTACAGCGACTGCCTAGCCAGCTTCCCGAGGGGATTCTAACACAGACGCCAGGCCACGCTTTCCCCGGCGCGCAAGGGCACCAGGGTTTCCTCGCCGAACGGCAGTTCGGCGGGGACGCTCCAGCTTTGCTTTACCAGCGTCACGGTATCCGGGTTGCGCGGCAGCCCATAAAAATCGGCGCCGTGGAAACTGGCGAAGGCTTCCAGGCGCGCCAGCGCCCCGGCTTGCTCGAAGGCTTCGGCATACAGCTCCAGGGCGGCATGCGCGGTGTACATGCCGGCGCAGCCGCAGGCCGATTCCTTGGCATTCCTGGCGTGCGGCGCGCTGTCGGTGCCGAGGAAGAATTTGGCGCTGCCGCCGGTCGCCGCCGCCAGCAGCGCCTGGCGGTGTTCCTCGCGCTTGAGTACCGGCAGGCAATAATGATGCGGGCGCATGCCGCCGCTGAACATGGCGTTGCGATTGAGCAGCAGGTGGTGTGCGGTGAGCGTCGCCGCCACGCGCTCCGGCGCTGCGGCGACGAACTGCACGCCGTCCCGGGTGGTAACGTGCTCCAGCACCACGCGCAGGCCGGGAAAGCGTTGCACCAGCGGCGCCAGAACGCGCTCGATGAAGATTTTCTCGCGGTCGAACACATCGACTCCGGGATCGGTCACTTCGCCGTGCACCAGCAGGGGCAAGTCATGTTTTTCCATCGCCGCCAGCGCGGCATGGCAGCGGGCGATGGCGGTGACGCCGCTGTCGGAATTGGTGGTGGCGCCCGCCGGGTAGAGTTTTACGCCGTGCACCTTGCCGCTGGACTTGGCCAGGGCAATTTCGGCGGCGGGGGTGTTGTCGGTCAGATACAGCGTCATCAGCGGCTCGAAAGTATTGCCGGGCGGCAGCGCCCGCAGGATGCGCTCGCGGTATTCCAGCGCCTGCGCGGTGGTGGAAAGCGGCGGGCGCAGGTTCGGCATGACGATGGCGCGCCCGAAGCGGCGGGCGCTATCGGGCAGCACGCTGGCAAGGTGCGCGCCGTCGCGCAGGTGCAGGTGCCAGTCGTCGGGCTGCGTCATTACAAGTCGGGTCGTCATGCTATAATCCATTCAATAAAAATACTATTTCATCTTCCCGTCCGCACCCATGACCGCTCTGATTCGTTACATCGTGGCATTTGTCCTGCCGTGGCTGACCATGGCGGCGGCGCAGGCTGCGCCCGGCGGGGATACGCTCTATTCGCGCCACTGTGCCGCCTGCCACGGCGAGGACGGCAAGGGCGGCATCGGCACCCCGCTGTCGCTGCCCTCGTTTCTCGCCACCATCGATGACGAATACCTGCGCCGCAGTATCCGCTACGGGCGGCCCGGGCGGGTGATGCCAGCCTTTACCCAGTTCAGCGACCGGGAAGTCGATGAAATCGTCAAGCACATTCGCGGCTGGCACAAGGGGCCGATACCTAGCTACGCACGCACGCCGGTGCGCGGCAACGTCCCGCGCGGCAGGGAATTGTACGCCAAACATTGCGCCGCGTGCCACGGCGAAAACGGCGGCGGCGGCAAGGGCACCGGCATCACGTTGCCGCGTCCGCGCACCACCGCCATCGTCGCCCCGGCGCTGAACAATCCCGGCTTTCTCGCCTCGGCCAGCGACCGCATGATGAAAAACACCCTGATGAAGGGCCGCGAAGGCTCGCCCATGGTTTCCTTTCTCAAGCAGGGTTTGAAGGAAAAGGATATCGACGACATTGTCAGTTTCGTGCGCAGTTACGCCAGGACGCCGCGCGCTGAAAGCGCCACCGTGCTCAAGACCGAAGAGGCCATCCTGACGGTCGAGTCGCCTTACGACATGCACACCACCATCGAAAACCTCAAGCGCGCGGCGGATGCCAACAACTACGTGTTCATTCGCGAGCAAAATCTGAATTTCGGCCTAGTGCCGGAAGAGCAGGAAGACCCCAAACAGCGCATCATCTATTTCTGCAACTTCAGCCAGATGAATCAGGCCATCATCACCGACCCGCGCGTCGGACTGTTCCTGCCGTGCCGCGTCACGGTGGTGGAGCACAACGGCAAGGTAAAGATGATGACCATCAACCCCAAACGCCTGAGCGCCGTGTTCAACAATTCGGAACTCAACGCCATGTGCGAGGAAATGGCCGCACGCTACATCGCCATCATGGAGGAAGCCGCACTATGAAAACCCTGCGCGTGTTGCTGGCGATCCTGTGCGCAGGCTGGGTTTTCCCGGCGCTGGCCGACCAGCTGCTGATCATCCGCGCCCAGCAGGATTACCCGGAATCCATGGCCAGCCTGCAAAACGCCATTTCCTCGCGCGGCTACAAAGTGACCCGCGTGCAAAACATCGATGTGGGCATCAGCAAGACCGGCCACACCATCGACTATTACAAGGTGGTGTTCTACGGCAACCCGGAGGAAATCGCACAAATCACCCGCGAGCATCCTGAACTGATTCCCTACCTGCCACTCAACATCGTGATATTCGCCGAGGACGCCAACACCGTCGTCGCCACCAACCGCCCCAGCGTGCTCGCCGAATTCTTTCCCGACCCGGCGCTCAAACCCATGTTCATGCGCTGGGAAGCCGACCTGATAAAAATCCTCGACGAGGTGCGCGAAGCGCAGTAAGGGGCGGAGCAGCCCACAACAATCCCATTACCCGTTGGCGCGCGAAACTTAACCCGGATATTTCATAAAAAACCACCCAGCCCCGTAGGAGCGGGCTTGCCCGCGAGTTCTTTGATTCGGCTGAGGAAAAGTCAAAATCTCGCGGCCATACCCGACAGCCTGTCGGCTTGGGCACAAGAGTCCGCTCCCACAGAGTTTGTCAAAATTTATGAAATCTTCGGGTTAAATCAAGGCCGGAAAATTGTTCAGGCGGCTTTTCGCATGTGCATGTCCATATGAATATCCTCGTAAGGACACAACAGTCCGCCGCGCGCCGTGCGCTCGACCAGACCCAGTTCCACCAAAGCGGAGGCATCTTCATGCACCCGCTTCACATCGCGCCCCAGTCTGCGCGCCAGTTCGCGCACAGGCAATTCTCCCGCCCCCAGCAAGGCATGCAGCAGCGCCCAGCGACGGCTGGTCAGTTGCGAGAAAAACGCCCCCGGCGTCTCGAAATTCAGGGTTTCGCCTCGGTACGCCAGAGCCGAGAAAGCCAACCGCGCCGCGCCGCGCAAGGCGGCCTGCCAATCTGGATCAATCGTGACGGTCAATACCCGTTTTTCCATTTCTTCACCTCGGAGACGAAATCGTCAATCAGCTTTTCCACGTCAACAAACACATAAGGCCGCTCATCTCCAGCCACATGCACATGGTCGCCCTTGCCGCGCTCGTTATCAAATCCCACCATGCGTTGCCCGCCTTCCAGGTACACCAAACGGTACTTGTAACCGTGTTCCGATGGAGGAACAGGTTCAGGCACTCGCCAAACCAACATTTCAATGCCGCTTCCATCCTCGGCAATGTCACGAAAACGGGTTATTAGTTCAGCCTTCATGCCGACCATGATAAGCAAAGCGGTTGCGCGTTGTCAAATAAGCCAACAGAAAAACGCGCGCGCTCACCCCATCCACCCCTCCGGCACCCCCAACGCCTGCAATTCCGCCGTGCCGACCAGTCGCACGAAATCGGCCAGCGGCCTGTCG
>CAZGOY010000067.1:0-12230 GCA_964527565.1 uncultured Sulfuricella sp.
TCGATGCTGCGCTGGCGCACATCGCTCAGCGGGTTGCGGCGGATTGAAAGTCCGGTTTGGGTGAACAACGTAAACTTTCACCACTCAAAAACCCCGCACCAGCCGCAAGGACAGTTCGTGGGCAGACCTTTTCCCTTTTCCATTCTTCTGGCGCTGGCGCTACAACGACCTGCGCCGCGAGAAAACCATGCCGAAGCCTCACTGCTGCTGGCACAGCTGGAAATCACCCTCAAGCGCCGCGCCGAGGAGGGACAGAAGCGCTTCATGACCATGGTCTCGCATGAATTCCGCACGCCGCTGGCCATTATCGGCGCCGCTACGCCAACGGGAATGCCGGCTGCGAAACGATGCGCACAAAAGCGCCCTGCGTCAGTGCTGTGGTCGCCCAGCCCGATGCAGCGGGCTGCCGGAACCATTTGCGCATCGTCATGTGGTGCTCGTGCGCAGGCCACAGCAGCGCGATCAGCGCGTTGGCGTCGAATAGCGCGGTCATGCCGTCTCTTCGAGGAGTTCCCGCACCTGCCGGGCCGTAACCGGCGGCGTATCGTCCGGCAGGTCGAATACCCACACGCCATCCACCTGCTTCATCGCCATCTGGCGGCGATTTGCCAGACGAATCAACTCGGAAACCGCCTGCCCCAGCTTGAGGGCGCGTGCATGGGCGTAAGCGCTGGCCGTCTGGAATGCATCATCTTCTATGGTAATGGTCGTTCTCATATCCTGATACCCTGTGTTCTATTATTCATCATGGCAGAGAAGTGATACGCAATTTGCCCATTGCGCATCAAATCAACTTAATCAGCCGCACGCCGGGCAGACCGGCAAAATCGCCGACGTTCAGGGTCGCCAGGGCATAACCGTGCTCGATGGCCTGGGCGGCGATCCACAAGTCGTTGTAACGCGGCCGCGGGGAACGTCCGGCCTGTTTCACAGCCGCTGCCAGCAAGCCAAAGGCGCTGGCCGTGTCACGCGTCACCGGCAGCGTCGGACGCGCTTCAACCTGCCGCAAACTGGCCGCGCGAGCGGCCCGCTCGACCGGGTCGGCGCAAGACTCGACACCAAAGGCCAGCTCGCCCAGCGAAACCACCGAGACAAACACCGGCGCATCGCCGGTGGCGGCAATCACGGTTGAAGACTCCACCTGACCGGAAGTCAGGCCCACCCACACGCAGCTATCGAGAATCACGCCCATGGATCGCGCACCGTTTCGTCGAGCGGCGCACGCCGCTCCGCCAGCCAGGCGTCGCCTTGTTGCCGCGTCAGGGTCGGGCGCAGACCCGCCAGAGCCTGGGTAGCCGTCATCATTGGCTCAGGCGGCACGATACGGGCAATCGTGACGTGATTGCGCTCGATGGCAATCGTCTCGCCGCGTGTCGCCACGCTATCCAGAATCGCCCGCGTGTTGCGCGCCAGAACCGTTGCCGAGATGGTTTGCATCGCCTCTCCCATGAGTAAAAGACATAACAGTACGCATTGTACGCAAAGGCGCAGCACAATGTCCATGACGGCCAAGCCTCGCAATACAAGACAAATATCAGGAAAACACCGCCTCTTGTGAGAAATTGAGAGGTAAATGTGAGATTCCGCGAGAATCCACCCCAAGGCATCTTCCTAAAATCCGTGGCGTAAATCCCCCTACCCCGAATTTTTACGGAAGAGACGCCATGAACGCCACCGCCACCGCCACCGACACCGGCGGCGGCAACGACACCGTCGGCTCGAAAGGCGGCAACGACACGCTCTACGGCGGCGACGGCATCGACATGGCGGGGCTGATAGGCACGCTGGCGGATTACACCTTGCGCCAGCAACAGGCGGAGGACGGCGTGGTGGAAATCGTGGTGCGCAACGTGCATAGCGGCAACACCCACAGCCTGCGCAACATCGAACTGCTGAAGGTCGGCAACGAAATCTACGCGGCGCTCAACGTGTTGCCGTCCGGCACGGTCGCGGTCGCCGCCGACAGGCCGCTGGCGGACTTCGGCGTGCCGGAGGGGTGGGTCGGGTGAGCTTGAGCCGCGCTTCGTCGGCCAGCTCGTCGCGTTTGATCAAGTTCTGGGCGAGCAGGCCAGCGTACACCAGCATGCGCAAGGTCATCCACAGGTCCGGCTCGCTGTTTGTTGTGATCAGGCATGAGCGGCAGCGTACTCACGGGCTGTGGGCAATCGCCGGGGCAGCATCTTCGCCTTCGGGCGCGTGGCTTCCCAACCCAGGCAGGCCAGCCAGATGGCGCGCGGGATGGCTTTGTGCGCGGTACGGTAGTAACTGACCATCCGGCGGCTGATGCCCAAGGCTTCGGCAGCCGTGGTCAGCGACAGACCGTTATGGTGCATCCAGCCGCCGAACATCTCGTGACTGACTTCACCAGCTTGTTCCTTGGCCCACGCATAGACGTTGTCCTCGCCAAATTCGGTATCGAACCACTCGATGCTGCCGCCCCACTCTGCAATATGCACACGCGCAAAAACATCAGGATCAAGGATGGGGGTGAGTGCCGGGCTTTTTTGCAGGATGCCGCCGACATCGACCTCCAGTACTTCACCCGTACTCCAGGTCGTACGCAAACGATAAGGCGCCAGGGCTTCGATAGCCTCCAGCTTCGGAAAAAAATACTCGCTCATGAATTGTTCCTCCGCCATTCGTTGAACAGGAAATCCCGGTTTGCTTCGATCCAGGCCAGTGCTTCGCGTATCTCGCGTTCCGTCACCCGCCCTTTGATCGCGAATTCATCGAGATCGACGGTGCATTCCCGTCCATCCCTCAGCCGGACGTGGACATGTGGTGGCGGGTGATCGTCGAGATGCATGAGTACCCGCGTGTTATCGAAGCGCTGTAGGATCGGCATGGGGTAGAGTGTAGTGCAATGGTTGCTCTGTGGCAATCTTGGCTTGACTCCATTTTTCCCGTGATGGCTTCCTGTATGGCAGCCCGCGCAGGTTTCAGTAGCTTGTCCGTAGTCGACGGCAATGTTGAATGTACTGAAGTCTCTGGATACAAACTTGTCGTCGATGGCGCGACCCAGTCCGTAGCCTCGGGCGGCGTGTATGCGTATGCCCATCAGGGAGGAAGTTCCGAGACAAGCATCACCCTCTCGTTTTCCAACGGAGCGACATTCGACCCGCAATCGATTACGTTTGGCTACTGGGGAGCTGCGGGGACGCCGATCACTTTGCGCGCCACGTCGAACCTGGGAGGGGTTGTTGAACAGACCCGGACTGCTGGACAGATTCTCGCTTTCAATCCGATTTCACCGGTCTGCGCGGGGGGCTTGCGGCATGTCGCCCAGCACCTGGATTGCCTGGCGCAGGTCTTCCGGGGTGCGCCGTGTTCCAGGCGGAACAGGGCTTCGCTGGCGTTGCGCACTTACTGCGACCGTATAAGTTGGCACGGTACGAGCGGCAGGTGTCTAGCAGTCAAGAGACCTTGGTGTTGATGTGGCGTCGAAGTTGTTGCGCATGGAATCCTTGCGGTATCATGCCCGCCATGTTTGCCAAGCTTCGTTTCCTCAGTCTGCTCCTGCCGGCGACAGTCAGCCACGCCGCCGTCAACGATGTCCTGCCCGGCGACTACTATCCCTTGCAACCAGGCCAAACCACGCTGACGGCCTATGCCTATGACCGGGAAATCCAGGGGCCGTATGCCGGAGGACGTAAAACTTTCGACGGCCGCATTGATAGCCGCGTGCTCGCCTTGCGCGCCGCCCGGTTTTTCCGGGTTGGCGACACCATCCTGGCTGGTGTCGCGGTGCTGCCCTGGTCAGGCTCGCGGGTGGCCCCCGCGCCGCTGGCCACCGCCCTGGGCGCGAAGGCCGAAGGCTTGAGCGACCTGCGCCTTGGTCTCACCGCCTGGCTGATCAATGACAAAACCGCCGCCCACTATCTTGGCCTGAGCAGCATGCTGATTGCACCGACCGGCGATTACGACGCCCGG
The DNA here is from genome assembly GCA_964527565.1 of uncultured Sulfuricella sp. GTDB lineage: Bacteria > Pseudomonadota > Gammaproteobacteria > Burkholderiales > Sulfuricellaceae > JAGXQV01. Next base: position 3,931 of record CAZGOY010000067.1, read on the forward strand.
CAGGTACTCAACGCGGGCGAGAACCGCTGGCGATATGTTCTGTCCGCTGGCTGGCAAAAGGACATCACCCCGCGCTTCCTTGTCGAACTTTCCCCCGAGATCGCCTTCTATGGCGACAACAACGACTACACCGGCAATCGCAAGCTTGAGCAACGCGCCAGCCATGCCCTGACCGGCTATCTGCGCTGGCGCGTCAGTCCGGCCTGGCATGTGCATGTTGGCGGACAGATCAATCGCGGCGGCGAAACCCACATCAACGGCGCCGATCAGCGCAACCCGGCCAACAACGAGCGTGTGATGGCCGGCATGAACTGGTTCCTGCCGCACCAGCAACAGATCATCCTGCGCCTTGCCCGCGACACGTCCGTTAACAACGGCTTTTGCACCGACCACGAGATTCTGCTGCGCTACCAGATAGGGTTCTGATGCGCAGCTTGCTGCTTGGTTTATTGCTACTGCTGCTGTCGCCGCTGTTGCGTGCCGACACCCCGCCGCTCATTACCTTCGAGCAAGGGCAGCTCAGCGTCCTGCGTGATCCTTCGAAACAGCTAACGCTGGAACAAGCGCGTGCGGCACGCGCCGCCGGACAGTTCCGGCCGCTTCCCGGCAATCTCGGCCTCGGCTACATCCCCGACGCGGTCTGGCTGCATCTGTCCGTCGAACGCACGGCCGGGCAGTCGTCCGCCGACTGGCTGGAAATCATGCCGCCCTACCTCGACGACGTACAACTCTTCCACATCCGCCCCGACGGCACGATCGACACGCGGCGCGGCGGCGACCGCCTGCCACAGTCCGCCAAGGAAGAGGACTACCGAGGCACCCTGTTCAAACTGGAGTGGCAGCCTGGCGCGCATGAAATCTATCTGCGTCTGCAAACCACCAGCACCATGGCCGCCATCGTCAAGCTCTGGCAGCCCGACCGCTTCGAGCGCCACCTGCGCCTCGGCTACTTCGCCTACGGTCTTTACTTCAGCCTGATCCTGACCGTGCTGCTATTCAACACCGTCAACTGGCTGGTATCGCGGCGGTGGATTTTCCTGGTCTATGTCGGCTACCTGTTCCTGAACGCGCTGCAGTGGCTGGGCATCAACGGCTTCGTCGCCGAATTTATTTTCCCCGCACAGCCGCTGCTGGCCAACCTGACGCTCGGCATGAGCCTGTCGCTGGCCGCCGCCATGGCCTTCGGCTTCTTCATCATGGTGCTTGAGCTCAAGCAGCACCACCCCGCGCTCTATCGCATCAGTCTGGTCGGCATGGTGCTGTGTATCGTCACTGCGCTGGCCACGCCGCTCGGCTACTATGGCATCTTCGCCCCTTGGATGCTGGGCTTTGGTGTCCTGGCCTTGTGCGGCGTGCCCTGGCCTGCGCTGCGGCTGTGGCGGACGGGCGACCTCTGGGCGCGTCTGCTGGCGACCGCCTACCTGATTTATGGCGTGCTGATCGGCATCAACATCCTCGGCGTGTTGGCGGTGCTGCCCTTCGGCGAGACCATCAATCTTGCCGGCATGACCAGCAACATCGCCCACATCCTGCTGCTGCACTTCGCCATTCTGCTCCACTACCGGCGTATCGAAGCCGATCATGCCGAGGCGCTGGAGAAGTCGGCGCTGGCGATACGGCAGGCGGCGCTGGAAAAAACCCATCGCGAAGACCAGGACAAGCTGCTGGCGATGATTACCCACGAAATCCGCACCCCCATCGCGGTTATCGACGCCGCCACGCAGTCCCTGGAGGTGCTCGACGAAACGCCCAGCGCCGATCGCGAGGAACGCTACGAGCGCATCCGCCGTTCGGTCGACCGGCTCAGCGTGCTGCTCGACCTCACCGTGGCGCAAACGCGAAGCGATGTCGGCAACTGGCCGCTCACGCAGGGCACGTTCGACCCGGCGGCCTTGACGGATGAGGTGGTCGGCCTGCTCGGCAGCCCCGTGGCGCAACGCGTCGCCGTCACCGCCGTGGAACCGTTGCCGAAGCCCATCGGCGACGACCGCATGCTGCGTTTCGCCCTGCTCAACCTGCTCGACAACGCCGGCAAGTATTCGCCGCCCGATACGCCGGTGCGCGTCCGTATCGAAGCCGTCAACGGGGGGGTGGCCTGGCGGGTGGAGGATGATGGTCCAGGCATTCCGCCGGGCATGGAAGAAAAGATTTTCGAGAAATACGTGCGGGCCGGCGAAACGGCTGAGAAGGGGGGCAAAGCCGGTCTCGGTCTTGGCCTGTATCTGGCGCGCCACATCGTCAAGCGCCATGGTGGCAAACTCACCGTCGAAACCGGGCGGCAACGGGGTGGAGGGGCCTGCTTCGTGTGTTGGCTGCCAATCGATCATCTTTCGCCCCAAGAGGACGCACAGTGACCCGCATTGGCCTGATTGAAGACAACCTCGACTACCGCACCGAGGTGGCATTCCACCTGAAGCGCAGCGGCTTCGAGATTGCCCTGGAAAGCAATGGTGTCGATGTCGACACGCAACTGGCACGCTGCCCCTGCGACCTGCTGCTGCTCGACCTCGGCCTGCCGGTCGAGGATGGCCTCGTCATCGCCCGCCGCCTGCGCCGTCGGCAGCCGGGGCTGGGCATCGTCATGCTCACTGCACGCTGCGGCCTCGACGACCGGTTGACCGGCCTCGAAGAGGGCGCCGACGCCTACCTGGTCAAGCCGGTGGACTTTCGCGAACTCATAGCCACCCTGCACAGCGTGCAGCGCCGCCTGACGGCTGCGACCCCCCCATCCGGGGCATGGTCGCTCATGCCCGCCACCCTGTCGATTCGCTCGCCTGCCGGTGAAGCCATTGCGTTGACGGCGACGGAAATGGACCTGCTCAAATGCCTGGCCGCCGCCGCCCCCGAACCGGTATCGCGCGAGGCGCTCGCCGCCGCCATGGGTCATCCGGAATTCGATTTCGACTACCGTCGGCTGGAAGTTGCCTTCAGCCGTCTGCGCAAAAAGATCGAAACCGCCACGGCGGGCGACTCGCCGATTCGTGCCGCGCGCGGGCGCGGCTATGTGTTTGCTGCGCCGCTGCGCCTGCTGTCCAGGTAATCAGCACCGGCGCTACGCCGCCAGCGCGTTGGCCGAAAGCCCCTTCGTTTTGCTTGTTCAATCAGGTGAAGAGGTGTCTTGCCCGAACAACATTGGAAGATTGCGAGCGCCATGCAGCACACGCTCGACACGCACCATGCCATCGAGTACGCGAAAGAAAATCACATAGTTGCCCAAAGCCGCCATGCGCAATTCAGGTCCCAGATCCTCGCGACTAACGTAACCCATCGGACTGCGACCAATGCGCCGGCACTGCTCGATCAGCTTGGCAACAAAACGCCTGGCATTCGCCCGGCTGTCTTTTGCGATGTAATCGCCGATGTCGATAAGGTCTTGCCGAGACTTCGGCGAAAACGTCACTGGAACCATCAAGTCGATTGCCTACCGCTGGTCTTGCTGGTCTTGGTGGTTGATTTCCCGCAAGGCTCGGCGTAGCGGGCGGTGAGTTCGGCAAATACATCCTCAGATGAAATGCCCGGACCGCTATCGATGCCCTCCTGAATCGCTGCACGTAAATCAGCATTTAGGCGATCCAACATCGATTCGTAGACTTCGGGCGACAGCAGGTAAGCTGCTGGCCGGTTGTGGTTAAGCACGGCCACAGGTTCAGCGCCGGCCTGTTCGAGTACGGCGGACGGGCTGCGTTTCAGTTCAGTAATGCTGACCGAACGAGTGGCGAGAAGCTGTTCCATAATATGAACCTCATTAAGCACTTTAAAAAGTGCTTAATTCTGCTCCTTTTATAGCATGGTCGCAATGAGTGAAATTCCCAGTCGGCGCTGGTGAGATGGCACTGCAAGCTTTTTATTCGGCAAGAACGCGGCCGGCGCGGCGGCATTCGGGGACACGTAAAGCGTCATTGGCCTTCAGGAAGTCTCTTCGTTCAAACGGCCTTTTCCCGCGAAATGGGCATCCAGCGTGTCGAGAAGCTGCAAGCCCTGCGCGGTTTTCCCTTCGCCTTGCGCGACGCGCAGGCGGAAACGTGTTTCGGCATCAAACTCGGCCAGCATTGCCGTCGTCATTTCGTCGATCAGGCGGTTGAGCGGCGTCCCCCGGCTTTTTGCCAATGCCTTGAGGCGGGCATGTTTGTCATCGGGCAAGCGGACAGTGAGCGCAGCCATGTCAAATCTCCTTCAAAAAATCTTCCGGCAAAAGCACGCGCAAGTGTGGAAACTTCAGCTCCATACAGGCCAGATCGCGTAGGTTGCGCGTCACAATCGCATCGGCCCCGCCGGCAACGGCCAACTCGACCAAATGGTTATCCGCCTCGTCAGGCAAATTGGGGCGCCAGGCGTAATACAACCTCACCCATTGGCAGTTGATCACGAAAGCCTCAAGCAATGCCAATCGCCCCTCCAGATCAAGCGGGCAGTTGCGAAACACCGTTGCACGCCTGAAAACATCATCGTATTCATTCATGAGCGCATTACCGAGCAGCGGCACACAGCGTTGCGTCAAACAGGCACGCAACACAGCCGTCGCCGCCCCCGTACGCCCCACGCCGGTATATGCACCCACCAACACATTGGTATCGACCACGATTCTCATGAATCCAAGGTAGCAAATCTGCCACCACACTTCAAGTGGTTTTATCTGTGAGCTGGCGCTGCTGCCGCAAAAAGTCGGCGCTGGCAGGACGGCGTCATTGCAAGCTTTTGCAAGCCTTTGCAGCGATCCTTTCGGTATGCTTTTGCCCAAACCAAACAACCCCGAGGACGATCCCGATGTTCCGCCCAGCCACTTCTTATCGCTATATCAAACTACTGCTCGCGGCGCTGCTGACCAGTCTGGTTTCGCCCGTGGCCCTGGCCGTCAGCACCACGATCAGCAGCACAGTGAACGCGACATACACCCCAAATACCGACGATAGCATCACCATAGACAGCGGCGGCAGCATTGCGAGGACGGGCAATACAACCTGGCTATACGGCATCAACGTTACATCAGGTAAAACTGGCATCAGCATTATCAATAATGGCGCCATCAGCGTCACCAATGCCGATAGCTTCGCTTGGGGCATATATGTGGGAGGAGCAGTTGCTTCGCTAAACAATAGCGGAACGATCACGGCTAGCTCCTCTTTTATTTCAAAGGGCATTGGAGTCTCCTCAGATGGGTCGATAACCACGCTCACCAATTCGGGCAGTATCTCCAAAATAAACGTAGATGGCGACTCCGGAATGGGGGATACGCCCGGCACCATCACCACACTGAACAACAGCGGCACCATCACCACGCTGGACATTACTGAAGCGGATACGATGATGGGTACAGCCGCCGGTATCGTCACCACACTGAACAACAGCGGCACCATTTCCAGCGCCGTGGCCATGGCGGCGGGCACGCTGAACCTCACCGGCACGGCCGGTAGCATCAGCGGGGCGGTGACCGGTACCGGCGCTGTCAATGTCAGCGGCACCTTCACCTCCGGCAACACCTTCAGCAACGGCACCTTCGCCATCGCCAGCGGCGGCGTGTTTACCCAGGGCCACACGGTAACCACTACCGGCGGCTTCAGCAACGCCGGCACCCATGTCGTGGCGGCCGGCACCACTGCCAACATCACCGGCAACTACAGCCCGGACAGCGCCGGCACCTTCCGTAGCAATGTCACCAACAGCACCACGTTTGGCAAACTGGCGGTGAGCGGCACGGCCAGCCTGCCGGCCACCATGAATATCAATATCGTCACGGGCAATAACTGCGCCGGAGTTTCGTCCGGACAAACGTTGGCGAGCGTCATCAGCGCGGGCACGCTGACCGAAAACTCGACTACCTACACGGTGACGGATGATTGTTCCGGTTTGAATTTCACGGCGACGAAAAACGGCAACGCGATTGACGTCACGGCGGCGTCAGCAGCCTCCGCCCCCACTGCAACGACCGGTACTACCAACTCAGTCGGCCAGACCAGCGCTACCCTCAACGGCACCATCAACGATAACGGTGCCAGCACCACGGTAAGCTTCGACTATGGCACCACCAACGCCTACGGCACCAACGTCGCCGCCACCACCGGCGACACGGTAAGCGCAGGTGCTGGGAGCACGGCGGTAGCCGTGACACTGACCGGACTGACCTGCAACACCACCTACCACTTCCGGGTGAAAGGCGTGAACAGCGTTAACACCACTAACGGCAGTGACGCGACCTTGACGACGACGGCCTGTGCCGTCAACGGTGCCTGCGGCAGTTCCAACGCCACTTCGGTGAGTTCAGCACCAAGCACGAATCTTTGCGCCACCGGCACCGCCAGTGCCGTCAGCGGCAGCGGCCCTTGGAGCTGGAGTTGCACCGGCAGCAACGGCGGCAGCACCGCCAACTGCTCCGCCTCCGTCTATGTCGAACCCCCACCGCCGCCCCCGCCCCCAATCACCCTGCCCACCGGCGGTGGCACCGGCACCGTGACAACGGGCGGCAACACCATCGTCGTCACCAACAATGGCAGCACCGGCACCACCATCAACCTGGGCGGCAGCGGCACGAACAGCAACACCGTCCAGCTACCCGGCACCGGCAGCGTCACCGTCACCAACACCGGCAGCGCCACGCTTAGCGTCGGCACCAGCGGCAGCAACAGCGTCCTCAATGTCACCAGCGGTAGTGCCACCGTCACCGCCAGCAGCAGCGGTCAGCCCCTGGCCATGGGCAATGGGTTGATCCTCGTCACCGCCAACAACTCGGGGGCCAGCGCCACCGTATCGGCCTCGGGGAGTTCGGCACCCGTCGTTAATACCGGCGGCAACACCACGGTTACCATACTGGGGACGCCGACGGAGGTGGCCGGCGCCAGCCTGCAACTCGTTGGTTCCGGCAGCGGCGGTGCCCCGGTCACCTTCCAGGCTGCTGCGGGGGCGACACCGATCACCTTGCAGCCGGGCAGCGCCGGCACCGTTTTCACCGTTCAACCGATCACCGGCGCCAGCGGTAGCCAGACCAGTGGGCTCGTCGTCAGTTGGGGCAGCGTCAGCATTACGGTGCCCGGCTCGGGCAGCACCGGCATTGCCGTCGGCAATCAAGCGGTTACCGGCAGTGCCGGTAGCAGCCTGGTGGTTTCCGGACTTGCCGGCCAACAGCAAGTATGGGTCACCGGCGGTACCGTTACCCTGCCGACCCCGTCCGCGCAGACGACAGCCCGCCTCGAACGCAGCAGCCGTATCGTCAGCACCGACAGATTGCCCAACGGCACCCTGTATGCCGGCGAAACCGCCATCATCGATGCGGACGGCAATGTCACGACCGCTTATATCGGTTCGCCCAGCGCCAATCAGGGCCTGACCGGGGATCGCCTGGATATGCCCGTCATCGCCGGCCTGAGCATCGACAGGGCAGGAACCCGAATCTCGGGGACGGCCACGCGCCTGAGTGCCGATCTGGAAACCACAATTTTTGACGTCTTGCAAAACCACGGTTTCAGCCGCAGCGACAACAGCGCAGACAGCCTCGGCGCCTTCGATTTTAGCGGCGCAGGCGAACACGGCGCCATGCACACCTTCCGTGGCATGGTGTCCGGCCGGGTGAGCATCGATCATCGCCAAGCCGACGGTATTGCGCTCGTCGGCAATGGCGGCATCGCCATGACCCAGGGCGGCGTCAGCGTTACCTTGGTGCCGGCAGTCGCCAACCTGGAAGCCTTCGCCGCCGCTGTCAAGTCTCTCGACGGCAGCCTGAGCCTGAACCTGCACACCGACGGCAGCTTCCTCGCGCACTTCAGCGGCGCACGCCGCTATGCGCTGCAACCCGGCTATGAAGTGGCGGATACGGACGGCGCGGCAGGCTTCGGCAGCGACCCGGCGGGTGGCTACATTACCTATACCGACCCGCAGGGGCGCAGGCAGGCCTTCTACCCGGCGGCGGCGGATTTCGCCACACTGCTTGCCGAGTTGCAGAAAGCGGATGCCAGCGCGAGTCTGACAGGCGATGCCGCCGGCACGCTGACGCTGACCTTTGGCGACCGGAGCATGCGCCTGAAGCCCGATTTCGAGCTGATTGGCGTACCGCAGGACAAGATCGGGCAGCCCTGGTGGATCGGCACCGACGGCAAGTTCTATGTGCAGGTGAAGAACGTCCTCGCCTACCGCGGTGTCGCGCAGGGGTTTGCGGTCGAGTAGGTTTTTGCAGGACGTAGCGGCAAATATCCTGCACGATGCCCTCATCGCCGCCTCCGGCCCGCGCGTGGAGAACACGCTCGCTTTCGAAGAGATACTCCAGCAGGGCATCGATACCTATGTGCCGGGCGTGCAGGACCAAAGTCAGGTCA
>CAZGOY010000068.1:0-11887 GCA_964527565.1 uncultured Sulfuricella sp.
CTTCGCGCAATATGCCGCCACGCGCGGTTTCCAGCACGGCGGCATCCACGTCGGGGTGAAACAGCACGGTGCGCGCGCTCTTGGGGCCGCTGCAATCGCCGGTGTCAATGCGTTGCGCTCCGATATAGACGCCGTCCGAATTGGCAGTTCCATGTGGGGGCGCAGGGCAACGATGGCGGCGCAACGCGCATCAACGGCGTCGACCAGAGCAACGCGCCGGACAATCCGCGAGTAATGCTGGGCACGACATTCAACAGCGACAACCGCAAGCACCAGTGGATCGTCCGGCTTGCGCGCGACACCGACATCCAGAACGGCTTCAAGACCGACAGCGAATTGCTGGTCCGCTACCTCTGGATGCATTGAACCCAACCCTCTGCCCGTTGGCGCGCAGCCCTCACCCCAGCCAGCTACCGGGCACCCCCAGCGCCTGCAATTCCGCCGTGCCGACCAGTCGCACGAAATCGGCCAGCGGCCTGTCGGCGGCGACCGCGACCGTGCCTGACGGCAACACCGCTAATGCAGCGTAAATTTCGTTGCCGAGCTTCAGCAGTTCGATGTTGCGCAAGCTGTTTGTATCGCCGCTATGCACGTTGCGCACCACGATTTCCACCACGCCGTCCTCCGCCTGTTGCTGGCGCAAGGTGTAATCCGCCAGCGTGCCTATCAGCCCCGCCATGTCGATGCCGTCTCCGCCGTCCAGCAGATTGGCGCCGTTGCCGCCCACCAGCCAATCGTTGCCCGCCCCGCCGTAAAGTTTGTCGTTGCCGCTGCTGGGCGACCAGCCGGTCTCTCCCAGATTCATGGCCGTACAAAGACGCAAGGTGCCGTCTGCGTCAATCAGGTCGTTGCGGTTGTTGGCATGGCGCGCCAGATACAACAGCCCGTCCGCCCAGTTGCCGCCGCCGTGGATGTATTGGCTGCCGATGGCGGTCAGCTCGTCGCTGGCGCTGCCCCACACGCGGGTGATGAGCGCGCGCATGTGCGCCTCCACCGTGTTGGTCTGGGTCAGGGAGGGCAACAGATGGACGGCGAAGTAATCGTAGGCCGCCTGCGCCAGGCCGTGCGCGGAGGCGTAAGCCCCGGCAATGTCATCGAGGGCGCGCGCGCCCGGCAACTGGCCGACAAGCGCGTTGAACAGCAGGGCCACGTCTTCGAGCGTGCGGTAGTCCTGCTCGATCAGCCCGAAGCGGCTGTCGAACTGGCCGCGCTCGGGCGCCGTGCGCGTCCAGGCGCCGCGGAAGGTGGCGCCGCTGGAGTCCGCCAATTCGCTGTCGGACGGCGTGAAGCGCGCCAGCATTTGCCCCTGGCCGTCGAGCGCGAACGTCCAGTTCCCCGCATCCGAAGCCCCGCCTTGCAAAATATCGTCGCCGTCGCCGCCGTACAGCGTATCGTCACCGATGCCGCCGACCAGCCGGTCGTTGCCGGCATCGCCGTAGAGCGTGTCGTTGCCGCCTTTCGAGCCGACGGTGTCGTTGCCGCCGCCGCCGCGCAGGACGTCGTCGTCCTCGCCCAGGACGAAGAATTGCGCGGCGTCGTCGCCCACCGCGAAATTGCGCCCGTTGCCGCCCACCACGCGGCTGGCGCCGATGATGATGGCGAACTCCACGTTGTCCAGTTGCAGCACCGAGCCGGAAGGCAGGCTGCGCGCATCGATGACCACGGCTTCCTGGCGCTGGGGATTGTTAGTGTCGCTCTCGCCGGTGCCGCTGGCACCGGTGATGATGATGGGCTGACCGGGCGCCTGGGTCGTGCCCGTCGGCACGCTGAGGGTGACGGTGCGCACGGTGACCTGGCTTTGGTCCTGCACGCCCGGCACGTAGGTATCGATGCCTTGCTGGAGTATCTCTTCGAAAGCGAGAGTGTTTTCAACGCGCGGGCCGGAAGCGGCGATGAGGACGTCGCGCAGGGTCTGCGTACCGCTGCCGGCGAAGGTTTGCGAAGTCAGGCCGACGCCGGTGGGGACGCTGACTTGCAGCACCGTTTCGCCGCTGCTGTTCTGGGCTAGGGGGATGTCGGCGTGGGTGTTGCGCACGGTGTTGGGGTCGTCCTGGCGGGTATCGGTGACGACCGGGATGCTCACCGTGGTGACGGTGGCGCCGCTGCTGGAGGTTTCGGTGGTGGCGGTAAGGGTGACGCCGTCGAAGGTGCCGGTGGGCACGTCGGCGGGAGGAGCGGGCGGCGGCGCGGGCGGTGCCGGAGGCGGGGCGGGCGGCGTTTCGTCCACGTCGGTGACGGTCACGGTGATCGTCTGCACGTCCGTGCCGCCGTTGCCGTCGCTGGCGGTGACTTCGACGATGTAAGTATTGTTGGTGTCGGCGTCGGTGGGCGACTCGAAGTTGGGGGCGCTGGCGAAGGCCAACACGCCTGTCGTGGTGTTGATGGCGAATTTGGCCTGGTCGGCGCCGCCGCTGAGCGCGTAGGTGATGGTGTGGGCATCCGCGTCTGTCGCCGTGACGGTGGTGACGGCGGTGGTGTTTTCGGCGATGGAAAGCGCTGCCGTGGCGCCGCCGCCGTTGCTGGTGATGACCGGGGCAGCGTTGAGCGTGGCGGTAATGCCGTTAAGCGTGAGATCGGCCACATCGACCGCAGCCGCCGCGCCCGCTGCCCAGTCTTCGGCGGCGGCCAGGTTGTAGGTGGTGTTGTCGGTCGATGCGCTGCCCGCCTTGTTGACCAGGGAATTGACGGCGGTCTTGTCGGTGGCGGACAGGGTCAGGGTGAAGGAGGTGGCCGAGGCAATCTCAACATTCGCGCTGTCAGTGAGGGTATAGGCTGCACCCGCGCCCCCTTCGCCGGTAATCGTGAATTTGTTGGCGACAATGTCGTTGGCCGCGCCATCCCGTTTCAGGAAGCCCGTGCCGGTCACGCTCAGCACGCCAGTGGTGGCGTTGTAGGTGGCGCTGGTGATGGTCGGGGTGGTGGGGTTGCTGACGGTGATGCCGTTGAGCGTGAGATCGGCAACATTGACCGCCGCCGCCGCGCCCGCCGCCCAGTCTTCTGCCGCCGCGAGATTGTAGGTGGCGCCGCCGGTGGCGGTGGTGCCGGTCTGGTTGAGTATCTGGTTGACGGCCGCCAGGTCGGCGGCGTTGAGCGTCACGGTGAATGCCGTGCCGCTGGTGATTTCGACGCTGCCGGTGGTCAGCGTGCGGCTTTCTCCGCCTTCGCCCGCTATCGTCAGCTTGGCGACGTCAATGTCATTGGTGGCGCCGTTTTTCTTGAGGAAACCCGTGCCGGTGACCACCAGCGCGCCGCTGGCGGCGTTATAGGTGGCGCTGGTGATGACCGGCGCGGCGACGTTGGAGGCGGTGACGGCGTTGCTGGCGTCCGCGGTGTCGCCCGCCGTGACCTGGGTGTTCCAGTCGTCGGCGGCGGCCAGATTGAAATCGATGCCGCCGCTGGAGGCGCTGCCGTCCTGGTTGACGATCTGGTTCAGTGCCGCCTTGTCGGTGACGGAGAGCGTCAGGGTGAACTGGGTGGCGGAGTCGCGATTCACATCCGCCGTATCCGTCAGGGTGTAGGTGGCGCCGCCCTCGCCGGTGAGGGTGAGCTTGGAGGCATCGATATCCGCGCCGCCGCCATTGGCCTGGATATTGGTGCCGGTGACCACCAGCACGCCGGTGGCGGCATTGTAGGTGGCGGAGGTGATTTTCGGGGAGATCGATACCGTGACGGCGTTGCTGGCGTCGGCGATGTTGGCGGCGGCGTCCGCGCCCGTCAGCCAGTCTTCGTCGGCGGCCAGGTTGTAGGTGGAACCGCCGCTGGAAGTCGTACCCAACTGGTCGAGCAGGGCATCGACGCTGGTTTTGTCGGCGCCGGAGAGCGTGACGCTGAAGCTGGTCGCCGAGGTGATTTCGACATCGCTGGCGCTGGTCAGGGTGTAGGTGGCGTTGGCGGTGCCGCCGGTGAAGGTCAGCTTGGAAATATCGACGTCGTTGCTCGCCCCCACCTTCTTGAACAGGTTGGTGCCGGTGACGGACAGGATGCCGCTGTCGGAATCGTAGGTGGCGCTGGTGATGGTGGGGGTGGCAACGTTGCTGACGGTGATGCCGTTGCCGGTCAAGTCGGCGATGTTGGAAGCCGCCGGGCTGCCGGCCATCCAGTTGTCGGCGGCGGCCAGGTTGTAGGTGACGGCGCCGCCGGAGGTGAGGCCGTTCTTGTTCAGCAGGCCGTGGATGTTCAACTGGTCGGTGGCCGATAGCGTGACGGTAGCGCTGGTCGCCGAGCTGATTTCGACGTTGGCGCTGTCGGTCAGCGTATAGCTGCCGCCTTCTCCGCTGAGGGTGAACAGGCTGGCGACGATGTCGTTGGTGGCGCCACTGGCGTTAACAAAATTGGTGCCGGTGAGCACCAGTAGGCCGCTCGTCCAGTCATAGGCGGCGCTGGTGACGGCAGGCGCGGCCCAGTTGCTGACGGTGATGCCGTTGCCGGTGAGGTCGGCCACGTTGACCGCCGCATCCGCGCCCGCCGCCCAGTCTTCGGCGGCGGCCAGGTTGTAGGGGGTGGTGCTCGCGGCGCTGGTGCCGTTGGCGCTGAGCAGCGCTTCGACGTTGTAGAGGTCGGCGCCGGAGAGGGTGACGGTGAATTGGGTGGCGCTGTCGATCTCGACGTCGGAGGCGCTGGTCAGCGTGTAGGTCGCCCCGCCCTCGCCGGTGAAGGTCAGCTTGCTGATGTCGATGTCGTTGGTGATGCCGCTTTTCTTGAGGAAGCCGGTGCCGGTGACCACCAGGGTGTTGGTGGAATAGTCGTAAGCGGCGCTGGTGATGGCGGGAACCGCGACGTTGGAGACGGTGACGGCGTTGCTGGCATCCGCCGTGTCGCCGGTGGTGACATTGCTGTTCCAATCGTCGGCGGCGGCCAGGTTGAAAGTCGTGCCGCTGGTCGAGGCGGTACCGTTCTTGTTGAGGATCAGGTTGAGCGCCGCCTGGTCGGTGGCGTTGAGGGTGACGCTGAACTCGGTGGCGGAGGTGATTTCCACATCGCCGCTGGTCAGCGTGTAGGCTTCTCCGCCCCCGCCCTCGCCGGTGAGGGTGAGCTTATTGACGGTGATGTCCGCGCCGCTGCTGTTGGCTTCCATCAGCGAACCGGTGACGACCAGCACACCGGTGCTGGCGTCGTAGGTGGCGCTGGCGATGGCGGGGCCGACCACGGCGTTGACGGTGAAGGCTTCATCAAAAGTATTGCCGGCGGCGTCGGTGGTGCGGATGCGCACGTTGTAGCTGTTGCCGGCGGTGAGATCCCCGGCGTTGTTGGCGCGCAGGTTGCCGCTGTCGATATTGAAGAGTCCGTTGTTGGCGTCCCCGGCGCCCGCCACCAGGCTATAGGTGAAGGTTTCGCCGCTGGTGGCGTCGGTGCTGCTGAGCGCGCCGACCACGGCGTTAACGCCGCCGATGGTGGCGACGCTGTTGTTGGCGAGCGCGATGTCGGTGGGGCTGCGGGCGTTGATGGCGTCGCCCACCTGGCTGATGGCGGTGGTGTAGGCCGAACTGCTGTTGCCGCCGGGACTGGTCAGCACCAAACTGACGGGAATGTCGCTCCCCGCCGCAACATCGGTGCCGCCTTCGGCGACCGTAAACTGTGTCGTATAGGTCGTCGAGTTGGTGCGACTGAGGCTGCCCAGCGCGAAGCCGCCAATCGTGCCGCTGCCCAAGGTGTAGACGTTGCCGCCGTCGTCCGCCACGGTAATGGTCGCAGTCACGGTAGCGCCGACTTTCATCGCGCTATTGGGGATGCTCACCGCACTGATGCTGGGCGTGGCGGTGTCGATCGTAATGCCTAGCCCACTGGAAGCCACGCTGGTATTGCCTGCGGCGTCGGTTGACTTGACCGTGACCGTATGGCTTCCCGTCGCCAGGGCCGATACGGTGGCGGTCCAGTTTCCTGATCCGTCGGCCCACGTGCTACCGATACTGGTGGAGCCATCCGTATCGTAGAGGGTGATGCTGCTACCGGCCTCCGCAGTCCCGGTGAAGGTGGGTGTCGTGTCGTTGGTGATGTTGTCGGTGCTGGAAACGCCGCTGTCGGTGCCCGCCGTCATGTCTGGCGTGCTCGGTGCGCTGGGGGCCGCCGTATCGATAAATACGGTTTGCCATGCAGACGCCGCCGATTCATTGCCTGCCGCATCGGTGGCGGTCGCTGTGAAGATGGGGCTCCCGGCGGACAAGGTCACGCCGGTATGGTCATAACTCCATGCCCCCGAGCCGTTGGCGGTCGTGCTGCCGAGCAGTACGCCATCCTTGTAAACCTTGACCGTGGAGTTGGCCTCGGCGCTGCCCGAGATGACTAGCGTGGTGTCGTTGGTGATGAAATCGGTGGAGGAACTGCCTGTGTCGTTGGAAACCGCTCCTACGGCAGGTGCGCTCGGGGCGGTGGCGTCGATAGTGACGCTCAGGCTGCTGGAGGCGCTGCTGATGTTGCCCGCCGCGTCGGTGGCCTTGGCGGTGACCGTGTGCGCACCGGCAGAGAGCGTGGATGCGGTGATCGACCAGTTGCCGCCGGTCGCGGTGGCGCTGCCGAGGCTGGTGGTGCCGTCGGTGTCGTAGAGGGTGACGGTGCTGTCGGCTTCAGCGGTGCCGGTGAAGGTCGGCGTGGTGTCGCTGGTGAGGTTGTCGGTGCTGGAACTGCCGCTATCGGTCCCGGCGGTCATGTCGGGGGTGCTGGGGGCGGCGGGGGCCGTGGTATCGATGGTGATTGACAGCGCCGACGACGCTGTGGATGTGCCGCTACCATCAGTCTGAATCGACTTGATGTTGTAGGTGCCATCTGCCAGGGCCGAGGCAGTAATGGTCACCTCTCCACCATTGCCGGCGGCGGTGCCCAGCGATTCGCCGCCATCAACGGCGCCATTAGCGTTGGCGTCGTTGAACAGGGTCACCGTGGTCGAATTGTTGGTCGAGCCGGAAATCGTGTAGGTGGGCGTCGAATCGTTGGTGATGTTGTCGGTGGACAATGTGCCCGAATCGGTCCCCGCTGTCATGTCCGGCGTGCCCGGCGCGGCGGGGCCGGGCGCGGTGATGTTGTTCAACACGACATCGTCGAATGTCAACGCATAACCGTTCGTGTCTCCACCTCCTTCCACCGTGATTTCGGTGATGGTGAACCAAGTGATGCCGTCGAAAAGAGAGTTCGAACCCGGATGATTAAAAGTAAAACTGGCCCCTGTGTTCACGACTTGGCTAAGCGTGCCGCCTTTTGAGGTCGTCAGCACCAGCGTTTCGTTGTTGTCATAGTTAGTGACCTTGATCGAACCGAAATCAAAGGTTTTTCCAGCGTTCTCGGAAAACTTCACCGACGTCTCATTCGCCCCCGTATCAAACCCCGTCGAAATTTCTTCAGTATTTCCAGACGTGCCGGTCGGATCAACCAGATTCTGTACTGTGGATTCGACTTTCAAGGTGCCGTGAGTACCGGCACTCGTAACCACCTTCGTACCATAATTGCTGACGGTGGTCATATTGAAAGTGTCGTTGTCGCCAACCCCCAGACTTCCCTGGAAAGCGTCCATTGCCATTGCAGACAAAGGTGAAGTCGTTTCGATGTGGCCCTGTCCGTGTTCCAATACCCAGTTACCGCCCTTGTTCGCCGCACCGGTCGTATCGGTCGAAGCCGCAATATCAGCCTGCGTCGCCTGAGCCAGCTCATTGATGAAGGCCTCGCCTGCCGAGCCCGCCGCCACCGAGCAGCCGTAGAGCAGGATGTCGGCATCGGCAGTCAGCGCAGCGCCGATGGTCGTCAATTCGGCGGCGTAGTTTTGCAGGTTTTGCCCGGTTAAATTGGAAGTCCCTAACCCCAGCGCCCCTTCGGAGCCGTGGGACACGACATGTATCGCATCAATCCCGCTGCGCCCCGCCAGAATTTGCACCATCTGCGCCAGACCATCCCTGGCCGCATCCAGCACATGCACTTCCGCGCCAGGGTTGACGCCGTCCAGCAGCGTTTGGTAATCGGCGACGTTGCTTATGACAAAGACGATTTCGTTGCGTTGCGCTTCGGCGGGCATGGTTTCGATGAATGTCATGTTGAGTCTCCTGGGTGCATTTCTAAATGTCGTGTGCGGTTCATTGCGGATATTTCGCCAGATGCTCGGCGACTTTCCTGTCAAGTTCCGCCCGCCAGGTGGGCGGCATCACCGCCTGCACCATGGTTTCGATGCGTGCGATTTCGGCGAGCTGCACCGGGTCGGTGGTACGCGCTTTCGCGGCGGAATTCCACAGGTAGATTTTGGCGAGGTGTTCGGGTTTCAGCGCGCCCGTTTCCGGGGAGACTTCGGCGTTGGCATAGAGGATCGCGGTGGGCAGGTAGGCCGGCGCATAGCCTTCGCCCGCTGCGGTTTCCAGCCAGAACAGGGCATGGCTCAAGTCCGGCGCGCCCCCCTGCCCTTCGCTCAACATCACGCCCAGGCGGTATTGGGCTTCGTGGGAATGGCGTTCCGCTGCCTGCTGGTACCAATAGCGCGCGGCGGCAAGGTCTTGCGGCACGTCCGTGCCTTCGCGGTAATAGTCGGCCAGCTTGAGCATGGCGGGCGGGGATTCGGCCTGCGCCGCCTGGGCGCATAAGGACAGACCCTGCGCTACATCCTTGTCCACGCCTAGCCCCTTGATGTACAGGTCGGCGGCGGAGCACAGCGAAATGAAGTGGCCGTTGGCCGCCGCCTTGCGGTACCAGACCAGCGCGGCCTTGCCGTCGGCGGGTCGGCCTTTGCCCTGCGCCAGGCAATCGCCGAAGAAATGCTGGGCAGTCGGCACTTTTCCCTGCGCCGCTTTCTCGAACCAGCGGCAGGCTTCGGCTTCGTTAACGGCGCGTCCCCAGCCGTTCTGGTGGAACAGCGCCAGCGTGAATTGCGCCAAAGGGTTTTTGGCCGCAAAACGGGAATATTGGACATAAGCCCTCTTGTAGTCGCCGGAAGCGAGCGCTTTCTGCGCGGGTTGCAGCCCGGCATTAGGGTCGGTCTGCTTGCCCGCCAGAGCGCTTGACGCGGTGACAAGCAACAGGACAACCATCGAAACGATGCGGGTCATCAAATCAAGGTGCTCCGGTAATTGATCCCGCGACTATGCGCGGGATCAGGTGGTTACAGGCTGAGACGAGTCGTTAATTATTACTCACTGGATAAAGACCCTGCGTGGCAATGAAATAGTACAGAGCCAGATAAGGAGGCATCGTCGGCACCAAAGTGCCTGCTCCAGTCGCATCAGTCGCACCGCCGATTGACACGGTCGGTGCACCGGAAAGCGTTGTGGTAGCTGTACCGCCGCTGACGCTTCCTGGAGCCGTGCCGCTAAGGGTGCCAGATACTGTGCCAACTACACTACCCGAAGCCATGACGACATCTGGTGTAGTAGGCGTGTATATGGTTGCAGACCCCAGACCGACTTTCCCCAAATAGGATGTCGCGGAAGGAGTAACGCCACTAGCCCCCCCAGTGCTTGATGCCTTAATCGATAAACTTGATGTCGATGAAGTAAATGGAACCCCGGCTAGATCGGTGGTTGTGGTCAAACCACTGAGCGAAGTAGCTGCTGTCAGCTTGTCGGTCTTTACGGTAACCACTACATTTCCTGGCTGCCCCGGGGCGGCAGGCGTGGTGAGCGTATGTGCATGAGCAGGCAGTTGGCTGGTGGTTAATTGAATTGACGCCGAGCCGCCACTTTTTCCGATCTGATATGCAACGTTACGGGAATCAGCGCCAACCACAACGCGACCACGCAGGTCAGGCAGCGCAAAGGCAGTTTGAGGACTACCACCATAGGTGACGCCAATCAGAGAAAACAATGCCTGATACTGACTGACATTCAGTGTGCGACCATCAGCCAAAACGTAACCATCGAAACCAGAAGCGAGTCTAGGCGAAGACATGATGCAGACGGCGCTTATGTAGTACGAGTCCGCCGCGCAGGCGTAACTATCCGTGCTCCAGGCGGCGGAACCGAGCAGGCTTGCCGTCAAGGCGAGCGACAGGATGGATGGGGATGATTTGATCTTCATTGCGGTTCTCCAGAAAAGATATTGCGTGAATCGAAACTCTCATTTTCTCTCAATACGCTTACCGTCTTGCGCGATTGATAAGGCGCAGACGACGCGCGGACGAAACAAAAATCGATAAACGCGTAGACCACCCCAATAGCGATGATCGCGGCAAACTGCCCGGCGTTGTTGCCTTGGCGTTCCGGCCCGGCAGGCATTTCTCCCCAAAAGTTGCGCCTTGAACACGCAACATTGACGACGCGCGACAGCAAACCTATTTTCATGGATTGCATCAGTCCTGCCTAGCTGTCACTAGTGACAGGTTGGCAGGCTGCGCACCGGAACGGATGTCGATGCGATTCATGACGACGCCCCCTGAATTATTTGCGCGTGCGCAGTTCAGTGCGGCGCGGAAAATACGTCATCAAGGGTTGCGGCATCCAGCACGCGCTCGCCCCACAGGAGCAGTTGTTCATCATTGGCGGAACCCATGCGCTCAGCCACCCAGGCGGGTAGCGGGCTGCCGAAACGGCGGGCGAGCTGGCGCGCCAACAAAGCCATTTCGCCCTCTTGTCGTCCCTCTTGTCGTCCCTCTTGTCGTCCCTCTTGTCGTCCCTCTTGTCGTCCTTGCTGGGTGAATCGTTGTGAAAAAGTCATCATGTCCTGGTTCTCCTTTGGATAACGCTGGCGGTAATCGTCCTGTTCTGCAGGGCTGAGGCTGGCGTAAATGTCGATGAAGTCGATGTATTTGAGTTGGCGTTCCTGATCGGGTTCCAGTTCGGTCAGGCCACGACAGGCGCTGGCGTAGACGTCGACCCGTTGCTCGGGCGGGTAGGCCATGTTGGGCAGGTTCAGGCGGGCGACGAGGTTGGGGCTGTCGAGGTAGTCCTGCGCCGACAGGCGGGACAGGTGTACGGCGAGGTAGCTGAAATCGAGAAAGCTGCGCTGCTCGCTGCCGATACGCAAGGTCTCGGCGACCTTGCCGGGCTGCAGAAAGACCGCGACCGGAACGATCCGGGTGAGATCCAGCAGTTCGGCCAGGTCAAGGCAGTAGTGGGCCATGCGGTAGATGTTGAAGCGCCGGGGCGCGCTGGTTTCCTCGATCAGGAACACCACGGCCTCGCGGCGGCCATCCGACCACTCGACCAGCAGGGCCACGTCGAGTTCGCGAAAGCGTTCGCCCAGGCGTTCCTTGAGCTGTTCCTCGCGCAGTGGCACGATGCGGCAGCCGACATCGATGGCGTGCGCTTCTTCAGCGGCCAAAAAGGCCAGCGCTTCGCGCGGATAATCGAGAATGAGGTTTTTGAAGTTCTGGTCATGGCTAGGCATGGCAGGAATCACGTATATTTTTGGGTCAGGGTCATTTTCATTGCGGTTCTCCTGAAAAGTGTTTGCATGAATCGAAACGCTCATTTTCTCTCAATACGCTTACCGTCTTGCGCGATTGATAATGCGCGGATGAACACGCAACATCGACGACGCGCGACAGCGCTGTAGGGTGCAATCCCCGAAGGGTATTGCACCGGAACCGCGTAACCTCTGCGGGTCATCTCCGGCCTTGCGGCCACCCCAAACGTTCGGCGCAATGCCCTTCGGGGATTGCGCCCTACGCGGGCTGATCGGGTTCCAGCTCGGTCAGGCCACGACAGGCGCTGGCGTAGACGTCGACCCGTTGCTCGGACGGGTAGGCCATGTTGGGCAGGTTCAGGCGGGCGACGAGGCTCTTTCTGGTCATGGCTGAGCATGGCAGGAATCATACAGCGATGCCAATGCGGAATAAAGAAGCCATGGTCATTGAAAGTCGGCGCCGACGGGACGGGAACAAAGGGAACAAAGGGGTCAAAGGGAACAAAGGAAGGAACAAAGGGGTCAGACCCTCATGTCGCTAAGTTAAGCCCCCAAGCCGCAAATTTAGCCCTGATTTCCT
>CAZGOY010000069.1:0-11743 GCA_964527565.1 uncultured Sulfuricella sp.
TTTTACAGCAGGCTACCATCTTAATTCTCTGTCCGGTTATTGGGGTCCACTATAAACCACAGTCCCCGGCAAGGCGTGTTCCGACACCTTTGCATCCGAGAAAAGTCCCTTGCAATTCAGTATCGAAGGCAGCCGATCCACATGGCAGATGTGGTAAATCTTGGGCTGGGCTGGCATGGGCATGACTGAACTACAGGCTCCGCACTTGCTTGATGCCGTGCTGCTCGAGGATTGCAACCCGGCTGCACTCAGCCTGGATCGATGATTCGTCGTAAAGCGTTTCAGCCATTTCTATTCCAGATTCTGTATCTGCTCGCGCATCTGTTCGATGAGGATTTTCATCTCCATCGACGCTTGCGAGGTTTCCACCGCCACCGACTTGGCACCCAGGGTGTTGGCTTCGCGGTTGAGTTCCTGCATCAGGAAATCGAGGCGCTTGCCGACCGCGCCGCCCTTGTCGAGGATGCGCCGCACCTCGCTGAAATGGGCGCGCAGGCGCGACAACTCTTCGTCCACGTCGATTTTCTGGGCAAACAGCGCCAGTTCTTGGCGGATGCGTTCGTCGTCGGCGTTGCCGAGCGCTTCGTGCAGGCGCGCGGACAGCTTTTCCTGATAGGCGGCGATCAGCCGCGGCAAATGCGGCAATACGCCCGCGACCACCGTTTCCATCTGCGCCAGACGCTCCAGCAGGAAACCTTTCAGTTTTTCGCCCTCGCGGGCGCGGCTGGCGGAAAGCTCCTCCAGGGCCTGTTGCAGCAGGTCGAGAGCGGGCTGGCGCAGGCTTTCCAGCGTTGCGCCGGAGCCGCCCACCACGCCCGGCCAGCGCAGGATGTCGGACACGCTCAGGGGACGGCTGTCGGAGGCGTATTCCTGCAACAGGTGTCCCATGTCGACCAGTTGGCGCACCAGCGCGGTATTGAGGCGCAGGCTGTCGTCGCCGTCCGCGCCGGCGGCCACGCTCAGGCGGCATTCCACCTTGCCGCGCCCGAGGCGGGCGGCGATGGCTTCGCGCAGGGCCGGCTCCAGGGCGCGCAGGGCTTCATCCAGGCGGAAGGAGACGTCCAGATAGCGATGGTTGACGGTGCGCAGTTCGAGCGCCAGGTTTCCCTGGGGGGTTTCCCGGGTGGCGGCGGCAAAGCCGGTCATGCTGTAAATCATGGTCCCTCCACGGCTGCAAGCCTTGTGTTTTCTGGTGGATCGGCGAAAATGCCGGTACGACATTATCATACAGACGGCAAGATGGCCTCACAACCCGCCAGCCAGGCACTCCCCGGCGGCTACCAGTTACAGGAATACACCATAGAACGCCCGCTTTCCGCCGGCGGGTTCAGCATCGTCTATCTGGCGCGCGACGCGCAGGGTATGCCCTTCGCCATCAAGGAATATCTGCCCGGCCCGCTGGTGGCGCGCAAGGATAACCTGGAATTACAGGTGCAGGTGCCCGCCACCGTCAATCTGTCGGCCTTCCGCCACGGGCTGAAAAGCTTTTTCGAGGAAGGGCGCTCGCTGGCGAAAATCGTCCATCCCAACGTGGTGCGGGTGGTGAATTTTTTCCGCGCCAACGAGACGGTCTACATGGTGATGCAGTACGAGCGCGGCAAGAGCTTGCAGGAATTCATCCTGGCGCACAAGGAGGCGCCGATGCGCGAGAGCTTCATCCGCCGCATTTTCGTGGAGATGCTCAACGGCCTGCGCGAAGTGCATACCCACAAGATTCTGCACCTGGACATCAAGCCCTCCAACATCTATATCCGCGATGACCATTCCCCGCTGTTGATCGATTTCGGCGCGGCGCGGCGCACGCTGACCACCGAGGCCCCCGGTCTCACGCCGATGTACACGCCGGGTTTCGCCGCGCCGGAGCAATACGGCGGCGATACGCCGCTCGGGCCGTGGACGGACATCTACGCGGTGGGCGCCTCGCTGTTCGCCTGTCTGTCCGGTTTTGCGCCGCAGGCCGCCGACCTGCGGCTGGTAGACGACCGTCAGGCTTCGGCGAAGAAAATCTGGCATGACCGTTATTCCGAGGAATTGCTGGAGATCATCGACTGGTGCCTGCGCCTTAACCATCTGGAGCGCCCGCAAAGCGTCTTCGCGCTGCAAAAGGCGCTGCGTGCGCCCGCCACGCGCCCCCGGCGCGGCATGATCGGCGAGATGCGCGCCGCATTGCGAAAAGTGACCCAAAAATGAAATTTTCCATCTCCCAGACCAGCCGTCAGGGTGGTCGCCGCTACAATCAGGACCGCCTAGCCTACGCTTATGGGCGCGACGCGCTGCTGATGGTGGTGGCCGACGGCATGGGCGGCCATTTTCACGGCGAACTGGCAGCGCAGATCGCCGTGCAGATGCTAACCGACACATTCCGCAAGCAGCTTGGCGCTCCCTTGAGCGCACCGCAGGAATTTCTCTACGACGGCCTGCTCAATGCCCATCATGCCATCAACGATTATGCGCGCGCGCACCGCCTGTCCGATGCGCCGCGCACCACCTGCGTGGCCTGCGTGGTGCAGGACGACCACGCCTGGTGGGCGCATGCCGGCGATTCGCGCCTGTATTATTTCCGCGACGGCAAACCGCTGTACCGCACGCGCGACCACTCGCTGGTGCAGCAACTGTTCGAGCAGGGGCGCATCAGTGCCGCGCAGATGGCCACTCACCCGGAGCGCAACAAGATTTACAGTTGCCTGGGCGGCGAACACTCGCCGGATGTGGAGTTGTCGCAGGAAATCGCCATGCGCGACAACGATGTCCTGCTGCTGTGCAGCGACGGGTTGTGGGGGCAGCTTGAAATCGGCGAGATTTCCGCCATCCTCGACCATTTCCCGCTGGCTGCGGCCTTGCCGCAACTGATGGATCATGCCGAGTTGCGCGGCGGCGAAAAAGGCGACAACCTGAGCGCCGTCGCCCTGCGCTGGGGCGACGAAAGCCGTTTTTTCTCCGAACGCGCCATGTCCGCGGCCACGGTGCCCTTCGGCTCCACCTCCCTCACCAGCCTGGAAGATTTTTTCTCCAGTGCCGGCAACCGCCAGGAAATCGAGCAGGCGGTCAGCGAAATCCAGGACATCATCAAAAAATATTCGCGCTAACAGTCAGTCAACATAACCGGAAACCATGATATGCGCCCCAGCCAGCGACAGCCCGAACAATTACGCGACATCGTCATCACCCGTCACTACACCAAGCACGCCGAAGGCTCGGTGCTGGTCGAATTCGGCGACACCAAGGTGATCTGCACCGCCAGCGTCGAGGAAAAAGTTCCGGCCTTTCTGCGCGGCAAGGGCCAGGGCTGGACCACCGCCGAATACGGCATGCTGCCGCGCTCCACCGGCAGCCGCATGGATCGCGAGGCGGCCAGGGGCAAGCAGTCCGGGCGCACTCAGGAAATCCAGCGCCTGATCGGGCGTTCGATGCGCGCCGTGGTCGACCTGAAGGCCCTGGGCGAGCGCACCATCCACCTCGATTGCGACGTCATCCAGGCCGACGGTGGCACCCGCACCGCCAGCATCAGCGGCGCTTTCGTGGCCCTGCACGACGCGGTGTCCCGGCTGCTGGAGAAGAAGCTCATCACCGCCAGCCCGATCCGCGATTTCGTCGCCGCCATTTCGGTCGGCGTCTATCAGGGGGTGCCGGTGCTGGATCTGGATTATCTGGAAGATTCCGGGTGCGACACCGACATGAACGTGGTCATGACCGGTAGCGGCGGCTTCGTGGAAATCCAGGGCACCGCCGAGGGCGCGCCGTTTTCGCGCAGCGAGATGGAGGCGATGCTCGACCTCGCGCAGGGCGGCATCGCGCAGATCGTCGCCAGGCAAAAGGCGGCACTGGGGCTGAGCTGAGCGGCCCGCAACACCACATCTTTTCTGGAGGGCCATGCCATGACGGAACATTCTGAAAAGCGGCATTTTTCGCGCGTCCCCTTTATTGCCGAAGCGCGCCTTGAGGCCAACCGGACTTCCCAGCCGTGCCGTTTGCTGGACATCGCGCTCCGGGGCGCGCTCGTCGAAACCCCCCGGAGCGAAGGCTACCCGACCGGCATCGCGTGCCGCCTGATCCTCCCGCTGGACGAGCGGGGGGAACAGCAGATTGTCATGGAAGGCAGCATCATCCACCGCGAAGCGCGGCACGTCGGCATCGAATGTCGCCACATCGACGTGGACAGCCTCAGCCACTTGCGGCGGCTGGTGGAATTCAACCTGGGCGACGACAATTTCCTGGATAGGGAGCTGCATGAATTGCTGGTGCGACACGGCCATGGCGGCGCGTGAGCGCTCGCTCACCTGCCACGGGTTTTTCATGAATGCCACAATATCCCGTAGGAGGGGGCTTGCCCCCGAGATTTTCCGTTCGGCGGCGAAAAAACCAAAAGCTCGGGGGCAAGCCCCCTCCCACACGGAAAGACGCCATTTTCGTGCAATGTTCGGGCTACCGCCTTTCCGGCTTACGCAGCAAATCGACACGAATCGGGTTGCGGAAATCCGCGCCTTGCGGCGTCATGTGCTGCATGAATCGCTCCCGCACGGTTGCGTAAAGTGCCGGTGAAAGGTCGAGCCGGGTATGCGTCACTTGCAGCATGCGTTCGTCGAACTGCTCAAAGCTGTCGAAGTGGCCGGGGGTATTGAAGAACTTCTGGCACACCAGTTCGAACACGCCGTCGCGCACCGCCTGCTCGACCGCAGCAAAGGCGGCGGCGCGCACGGTTTGCTCGTCGTTGAACAGGCGCATGATCTCGTTGAATTCCCCCGCGAAGACCGGCTCGGACAGATAGGCCAGCCCGCCGGGCCTGAGCACGCGGCCGATTTCGGCCAGGGCCCTGGACATCGATTCGAGCGGGACGTGGTGCAGCGACTTGAACATCATGACGATGTCGAAGCCGACGTCCGGTGCCGGGATGTCCTCGGCACCGCCACGTAAAAAGCGGACGTTGCCGGGCAGGTCCGTCAACGCCAGATTGCGCGCGTGCTGTATCTCGTCCACCTCCATGGCGCTAATCGACGCCACCGCGTTTGATCGGGCAATCGCCAGGGTCTTCTCGGCCTTGCCGCAGCCCAACTCCAGCACTCTGGCGCCCTTCAGGGGCAGCAGACTTTCGTAAACCTCGCGTTCGTCGCAGGTGAGATCGGCTTGGGGGTCTGAAATTTTCAGCATTCCGGCATCCTTTATCATCCTTTATCGTTTAGTTTGAGCCGCCGGGTCAAACCACCAGCGTGCCGCGCTGCGAGAGGTTTTCCAGCAGCAGCTTGCGGCCGTCTCCCTTGAAATGGAGAAAATGCAGCCCGATACGGAACTGGTGGTGACTGGAAGCGAGCACGGTATAGATCATGCGGCAGCGGATTTCGATGATTTTTTCACGGCTGTCTGCGGTCAGCGGCGGCATCGCCAGCAATATGCTGACCGGCTCCTCGACAAAGATGTTGTGGTCGGAATACACGCTGGCGCCGCTGATGGACAGGTCGTGGGTGCGCCCGTGAAAAATCTCGTGCTTGCCCTCCTGCCCATGCACGATGGCCACGCGCCAATGCACGCGGTAGCGCGGATGTTTGCGTTGCTCTGCGCCGCTGGGCGCCTCCTTGTCTTCAAAAAGCACAGGCCGTCCTTGATCGTGATGCCGCCGTTCCCCGGCGGGACGCCATTGTAAATCAGGATGCGCGCTGCGGCGCGGCTTTTCAGCCCGCCTTGTAGCCCATGCGGAAACCGCCCCAGTGCTTTCCCTTGACGTAAAGAGGAACGGAAATGTCGTGCATCACCTCGCCGGTGTCGCGCTTGTAGGTTTGCAGCAGCATCTTCTGGGTATGGCTGCCGCAGCGCGCGCCGGTGCGGTCGTTGAAGATGCGCTTGGTGCGGTTGCCCGCCAGGTCGGTCTGATAATTGCCGGTAAGCGGCTTGGAGAATTTCTTGTTGTGCGTAGGAATATAGCCCTTGCTGTCGGTGGCGGCGGCAAAGACGATGTCCGGGTTCTGTTCCAGCACTTTTTCCTGGATGGCCGGCAGCACGCGGTCGGTGAAGGGGTCGAAGCGGGTAGAGTGCTTGGGCGGATTGGTGTTGGGAATGGGCTGGTAGGCGCGGTCGAAGAGGTCCGCCTCGCTGATCGCCCCGCTGCGCAGCGATTCCTCGAAGGCGCGCTGCACCTCGTCGGCGGCCTGGCGCGCCACCTTGAACATGCGGTTGTGCACCGTGTCGAGATTGAGATCGACCAATGATTCGTGCAGGCCCTCGCCCAGGTCGGAAAGCGCCATGGCCTGTTCCGACACGCCTTTCATCTGGGTTTCGAAATTGTCGAGCTGCTCGCGCACCATGCGCAGCGATTCGGAAATCTGTCCGACCTCGGCGTGATTTTTTTCCGCGCCTTCCGCGATGGCGCGCATCTGGCCTTCCAGGTCCGACGAATGGCGCAGGATGCCGCCAAGCTGCTCGCCGACATGCTCGACGCGCCCCACGCCGCGATTTACCTCTTCGACCAGGGAGTGCATGGTGTCCACCGCCGCTTCGGTTTCCTTCTGGATTTCGCCGATCTTGCCGCCGATTTCTCCCGTGGCGTTGGCGGTTTTTTCCGCCAGCTTGCGCACCTCGTCGGCCACCACCGCGAAGCCCCGGCCATGCTCGCCGGCGCGCGCCGCCTCGATGGCGGCGTTGAGCGCCAGCAGGTTGATCTGCCCGGCGATGCCCTCGATGACCTGGGTGATTTCCTGAATCTGGCTGGAGCTGTCGTGCAGCCGCGCGATGAGTTGCGAGGTTTCTTCGGTGCGCGTGCTCATGTGGCGCATTTCCTCCAGGGCTTCGCGCAGCGACTCCTGGCCCGCCACGCTGTCGCCGCGCGCCTTCATGGCGAATTGCGCGGCGCTCGCGGCGTTGCTCGACACTTGCGCCGTGGTGGCGGCGATGGACTCGGAAGAGACCGCGATTTCGCGCGACTTGACGGCCAGCGTCTCGATGCTTTTATTGAGCGAATCGACCTTGTGCGAGGTTTCCGCCAGCGACACCGAGTTTTTCTCGATGATGCCGGAGACGTTGGAAATTACCGAAACGAACTTGAGCAGGATGGCGCCCATTTTGTCGATGAACGGCCCGATCACCCGGTTGCCCTGCAGGGTTGAGCGGGTGAAATCCTCCGGCGACAGGTGCTCGCCACTGGAAGCGATGATCTCCCGCGCCGAATAAAGCGGCTTCAGCACGCGGAAAAAAACCAGCCCGATGGCGACCAGATTGGTCAACCCGGTGAGCACGAAACCGATCAGGTAATGCGAACCGTGGCTTTCCAGCAGCAGCGTGATGCCGCCGCCCAGCACATAACTGATAATCGCCGCGAAAAACAGCAGGCTGGCGGACGTGCGCATCATTTCCTGTCTCATATTTTCCCTTTATTTCCTGGTCCGTTTCAAGTCATGCAGGAATTTACAGCAAAAATACAAGACGAAAAAATAAACTTTTACAAATCAATCATAAGTAATAATTATCAAGTCAGAATTTCAGCGTTTCGCCGACCTTCATTTCGCGCAGCGGGTTTTTCAGGCCCTGCCGGGCGAGCGCCTTGCCCAGGTCATCCGCCGTGCCGCCGAGCACCGGAAAGGTGCCGAAGTGCATCGGGATCACCATGCCGGGATTGACCAGCCGCACCGCTTCCGCCGCGCGCTCCGGCCCCATGGTGAAATGGCCGCCGATGCACGCGAGCATGGCATCGACCTTGTGGAATCTGGCGAGCAGCGCCATGTCGCCGAACACGTCGGTATCGCCGGTGTGGTAAATCACCGGGCCGTTCTTCACCGAAATCAGAAAGCCGCCGGGGTGGCCGCCGTCGTGGATGTCCTTGTCGGCGCTGCCTTCCGGGGCCGCCACGGTGGAACTGTGAACCGCCGGGATGAAGGCGACCTTGACCTCGCCGCCCAGCAGGGTGAGCTCTCCGCCGAAATTGCCCTGGGTGTCGAACCCCATCAATTCCTTGGGATAGCCGCCGTATTGCGCCAGCGCCTTGCCGAGATCAAAGGTGCTGACCAGTTTCGCCCCGGTCTTTTTGGCGATTTCCACGGCGTTGCCGACATGGTCGAAATGGCCGTGGGTAATCAGGATCAGGTCGGCCTTGTCGAGTTTCGCCAGGTCTTCCTTGCCGTTCTTGTTGGCCGGATTGACGATCCACGGATCGATCAGCAGCACCTTGCCGTTCGGCGTGGCGAGCTTGAAGGCGGCATGGCCGTACCAGGTGAGTTCGCTGCCGCCGGCCAGCGCCGCCAGCGGCAGCAGCAGGGCGCCAACCAGCAGGGATTGCAGCAGTTTTTGCATGAGTTGCATGGCAGGTCTCCTTGTTCTTCGATGATAAAGCCAAAATCATAGGCCAAAGCGCCGCGCTTGCAAGCCTCTCTTGCCCGACGCGAATCGACTGGACCCGCAGGGTTCCCGGGTGCTATTCTTCGCCCAACATTAGCGTAATCTAATATGTCGGTTGCGCCGTTACCGGCATTATTCCGCGCCACACAAGGAGACCGGCATGACTGAAAGCAGCCCGCGCCTGAAAAGTTTCCCCATTTCCTGGTTTGCCATGATCATGGGCCTGACGGGGTTCGCCATGGCCTGGAACCGGGCCGAAATCGTTTTCGATACCGGCATCTGCGTCAGTTCCGTATTGCTGGGGCTGGCCGGCACCCTGTTCGTGGTGCTGCTCACTGCCTTTACCGTCAAGATCGTCAAATACCCGCAGGAGGTGCTGGGCGAAATCCGCCACCCGGTGAAGCTGGCCTTTGTGCCGACTTTCTCCATCAGCATGTTGCTCTTGTCCATCGCCTATCTGCGTATTGCGCCCGCGCTGTCCTTCTGGCTGTGGTCGGTCGGTGCCGCGCTGCACCTGGGGCTGACGCTCTACGTGCTGTCTTCGTGGATTCATCACACCAAGTACGAGATCGCCCATCTCAACCCGGCCTGGTTCATCCCGGTGGTGGGCAATATCCTGGTGCCGGTTGCCGGCGTGCATCACGCCTCGCTGGAAATTTCCTGGTTCTTCTTCAGCCTGGGGCTGTTCTTCTGGCCGGTGCTCACCGCCATTATTTTCTACCGCCTGATCTTCCACGGCAGCCTGCCGGAACGCTTCATGCCCACGCTGTTCGTCTTTATCGCCCCACCGGCGGTGGGCTTCATTTCCTGGTTCAACCTCACCGGCGGGGTGGACGCCTTCGCCCGCGTGCTCTATTTCACGGGCCTGTTCTTCACCCTGCTGTTGCTGGTGCAGTTCAATTATTTCCGCCGCCTGAAATTCTTCCTCTCGTGGTGGGCCTATTCCTTCCCCGTCGCTGCCATCACCATCGCCACCCTCATCATGGCGCAGGAAACCGGCCTGGCCCTCTACACCTGGCTATCCGGCGGCCTGCTGACCTTGCTGACCCTGCTCATCGCCCTGCTGCTGGGGCGCACCCTGCTGGCGGTGATCCGGCGCGAAATCTGCGTGGAAGGGCACTGATTCGCCGGCCGCGTTGCGAGTTGCAATTACTTATATAACGCATACAATAAAAGCCGATTGTTTCCACGCACGCGAGAGAAAAATGCAAATACTGGACACGGCAATGGCAAAACGGCTGGTTGAGGCAAACGCCATCCGGGGGGCTTCCATTATTGGCATGCCCGGTGGCTGGGGGGTCGTCGTCAAGTATGGCACCACGGAATCCCCGCTGGCCGCCCAGCGCTCACAGAAAGTGCGCATGTGGCGCAGCCTGGATAGTTGCATGGCCTACGTCAGGAGTGAACTGGGCATCGTCAGGCTGGATGGGCTGGATGCTTCGAACTTTTCACCCGAAGGTCTTCACGCGCGAAAGCGTGACGATGCGGCGAGGCGAATGAAGGCAACCCACGAAGCCGCCGCCCATGACCAGTGGCTTAAAGCCGAGATACAGGAGGCGATAGATGACCCCAGCCCGCCGATTCCCCACGCTGAAGCAATGCGCCAAGTGCGCGCCGCAATCAAGCAGGCGGGATGATGTGCCTTGGAAATCTTCTGGAAAAAGCAGGCGATCAGCGACCTGGTGAAAATTGCCCGGCATATCGCGCTCGATAGTCCTGCCAACGCTGAAAAGACGGTCGATCTTATCGAAAGCAAGGTGGGGCCGCTGGCCAGCCACCCCGAAATGGGGCGAACAGGCCGCAAGCGCGGCACCCGCGAACTGTTAGCGCATGAAAACTATATCGTGATTTATCGTGTGACACCGGAACAGGTTGAGATTTTGCGCGTGAAACACGTGGCGCAGCGGTGGCCGTGATGGGGGCGGATGGTTCTCACCCCACCCGCTCATAGGTCACGAAATCGTAGTCCAGGCCATCGGAATGCGCCGCCTCGCGCGCGCTTTCGCGCCACGCGCCAAGGTCGAATTCGGGAAACCACGCATCGCCCGCGAAATCGCGCCGGATTTCGGTGAGATACAGCCTGTCCGCCAGCGGCAGCGCCTGGCGGTAGAGATTTTCCCCGCCGATGAAAAAAACCTCTTCTTCCCCCGCGCAGCCCGCCAGCGCCTCCTCCAGCGAATGCGCCACGCGCGCCCCTTCCGCCCGATAGCCGGGGTCGCGGGTGATGACCACATGCGGACGCCCCGGCAGCCTGCCGGGCAGCGACTCCCAGGTCTTGCGCCCCATGAGGATGGTGTGATTGAGCGTGAGCCGTTTGAAATGCTGCAAATCGGCAGGCAACCGCCACGGCAGCCGGTTTTCGATACCGATCACGCGGTTGGCCGCCAGCGCGGCGATGATGGAAATCAGGGGTTTTTTCATTGTGGAAAGGGGGGACGTGTGGCAAACACGGGAAATTACTTTGACGAAATCAGATTGCACTGATTTTAAATCAAGTCTAGAGTTCGAGCCACGGAAACAAAGCCGTCAGGTAACTGAATTACGGAAGTTTCGACGTGCGTTTTGCGCTTCATGATTTCCGCTTTGTCGAGACAAAAGGGGGCAGATTTATTTACCCATCAACCCAACGGATGGGGAAAATAAATCTGTCCCCTTTTACAATCGGTTTCCTTGATTTTAAATTAAGTTTAGAGTTCTTGCCATGTTTATAAACCAGTCCAATAAGATGTTTGGCGCCCCCATTGGTGTATCAGCACTTAAAGATAAGGATAGAACCATGTTGAATACCCGGCATGAACAGGTGATTATCGAGAAGCTCAGAACACTCCCGCCGGAGCGCATAGCGGAGGTAGCAGATTTCGTGGACTTTTTGCAAAGCCGCAGTGAGGCGTGCGCGTTGACCTACGGGGCAGCAAAGCTTGCAGAAAGTGCATTTGGTCAAGTATGGAACAATGAGAGTGATGCCGATTATGACCGGCTTTGAGTTCGGCGATGTGGTGCTGGTGCCGTTTCCCTTTACCGATCAATCTGCCGCCAAGAAACGGCCTGCCGTCGTCATCAGTAGCGACGCTTACCACCAGGAGCGGCCAGACCTGATTATCATGGCGATCACCAGCCAGGTAAGGCCTGCGCAAACCGTCGGCGAGGCGATTGTGCAAGATTGGCAAGGCGCGGGGTTATTGAAGCCTTCCGTTATCAAGCCCGTCATTACGACCATCGAACGCAGTCTTGTAATCAATCAACTCGGGCAGTTAAAGGAAGATGACCGGGCAGCGCTCAGTCGCACTATTGGTCAAATCCTAGGATAAGGCGTATTGCATTATCGATTTTGACGGGTTTATAGGGGTTAGACATGTGCGGTGCGTTAAAAATTGTTGAACTAAACCGCTATCGCGGTGGCCCCCATACCCACCGCCCTCTCTTCATC
>CAZGOY010000070.1:0-9989 GCA_964527565.1 uncultured Sulfuricella sp.
AGCAACTGATTCGTAATCAGTAGGTCGGAGGTTCGACTCCTCTCATCAGCACCAATAAATACAGCAACTTAGGCCATTCTTCGGAGTGGCCTTTTTGCTTTCTGGCGTTTCATGTAAGCGCTTTGTAAGTAAATTTTATCAACGGCAGCCCAAAAAAACCGGCAGGGTTGCCGGTTCGGTTTCGGTTGCTCTGTTGATTGGCGGTCAATCTAGCCAAGTCGGAATACTCAAGGCGAGCAGGCCCGCGCCGCCGGTCTTGATTTGCGTCCCTGCGGGCAGGGGTAATAGTGGGGTGTCATTCCGCCACCTCGCATGCCTGCTTTATGCAGTGGTCGCCATAGCCGCTCGCCACGAAGTCCGGCAAGGTCTTGGCTTCCCACAACAGGGATGAAAGGCTGTCACCCAGCAGGCGCACAAGGCTGATTGCATGGCCCTGGTCGGTGATGGAAAGCGGGGAAGCGCCGGTTTCTTCGTCCGTGTCCACCGCCTCCAGAAGCGACGCCAGGAAGGTGATGCCCTGCGCTATCCGGCTCGCCTGCGCGGCTTCGTACTGGCCCAGCACGATGTGGTGTGGTCGGACATAGATGTCCGAAGTGTCGATTGTGCTCATTGCTCTTCCCCTTTGCCGCCTTCCAGCATGGCGAGTGCGTCCAGCAGGTACGACTTGGCAACGGTGGCGGAAATGAGGGAAACGGTAGCGGCCTTGTCGCTGTCGGGAGCGTTGGCAAGACCAAGAATGACCAGTTGCAGCTCATTCAGTGCAGCGCGGATAGTGGTGGTTGCGGGGGTGTTGCTGGTGATGCCAGGCATGGTGTGCCCTCCATAGGTTTTGAGATTGAGAAAATCCACCGGGTAAGGGTGGGGGTGTTGCTCTCAACGGCCTATGACCGTCCGGGGCGTTACCGCTGCCCGACAGCACCCCCAAACCTTGGCGGCATGATGCAAGCGCACCACGCCAGAATGAGGGGCATAAAAAATCCGGCTTCACAGAAGGTTGCCGGGGCACTGCATAGGCTTTGAGAGAGTCGCCATTGTGCGCACTGGCACGGTGCCGGTCAAGACGCTTCGGTCGGGTCGGATGCTTACATGGTGTTCGCATGGTGCAAGCACGGTGCTGCCGCGCCATCTGGTCAATGGTCAATCTCTGCGCCTGCAAGCCAGCAATTCGGCACCGCTCTTGGCTAGTTTGCTTGGCTAGTTTTGCCGCGAGCTTTGTTTTGGGCGTCCACCTTGCCGTCCACCTTGCCGGTTACCCCGCAAACCTTGTTGCGAAACGGTCGGCCTGCATGGTGGCATTTGCCTCAATCACCGCCTTTTCTGCTGGCCTGCGATTGCCGTGCTCATTGGTGTGCACTATCGAGGTGTGCACAATGGATTCTGCCGCCGATTCCCTGCGTACCTCGATGCTTACCAGGCCAGTGCGCACCTCTCGGATGGCGCCTTTCCGTGCTAACCGGCACGCTAACCACGCCTCGCCAACCAGCCCACCACCCGCGCCACGCCAAGGAATGACACGGCGCTGCCACGGTGAAGCTGGGGTTTCTGCCGATGCTCGCCGCCGTGGCTGGAGCGGTCGATAAGCTGGACTTGTGCGGCATGGGCATTGCTTGGTGGCAGTCGCTCACTGCATTGGTGCACTGCCATTGCTATGTTCCATAGGTCAGTGACCGCTATTCAAGCAAATGATGCGCCAGACAAGGATGGTTTATGGCCGACGGTGGACGATAAAAAACCCGGCACTGTGGCCGGGTGGTCGGGGTGCTGCTGGCTGGGTCAACTCGTCTTGCGCCGGCCAATACCAAGGCCAGCCGTGGCCTGTCCGTTGTCCGCTCGGTTGGCGCTTCTCGACCTCACCCGCAGGGCGACGCTCCAGGATGTTCACGGCTTGCATTCATGTTCGACAATCAGTCGGCAGATAACGAACGCACCGCGCTGGTTCGCCTCATCAATCTGCGCTTGTTCCTCTGGCGTTGGCGTTGCGCCCGCGCAAACTATCCTGAAAACTTCCCGTGCGCCCTTTGCTGAATTTTTCTCCAATACCTCGATACGGCTTTCAAGTGTTGCCATTCTTCGATTCCTCCAGTTTGGTGATGCGTTGCTCAAGCTCCAGGGTTTCCATTGCACGGCGACGGCCTTCCACGATGCCCGTCAATATCGTTCCCTCACCCGGCAGCAAGTCGCCAGCGGCCACGGCCTGCAATATGGCATTCTGTGCTGCGGCTATCCCTTCGGCGGTCGAGGTGTCCGGCAGCGCCAGCGATACCGGCCTTTCCTTCATCGGTGGCGCCAGACGTTCCAGCACCATCTTGGCGGCACCCAGGTCGCCAGCCCTTGCAGCGGCAACCACTGCCTTTGCGATTTCCTCGGCTCCCTGCTCCATCAAGCCCAGCACCATCATGGTGGCCTTGTTTCTGCTACCGACCAGTTTACCGCGAGGATTTCCAGACTGCCCCGGCTTCCATGCGTGAGGCGGTGGCTTTCGTTTTTCGGTCATTGCATTTCCTTTGCTAATTCAGAGAGTGCGGTTATCACGCCCAAGCAATCCCGCGCCATGAAGGCCACGCCACCAGCGCAGCGGATGCGTTCCAGGAATATGGCCTGCTCCGGCCTCAGCTTTCCCTTGGGCGCTTTCACTTCCACGCCCAGCAGGCGGCCATCCTTCAACTGCCCCAGCACGTCAGGGCATCCAGGCCAGCCGAAGCGCACAAACCGCTTGCCGATGCGAAGGGCTCCGCTGTTCATGCGATGGCACCACGCCACGGAAGGGTGCGATTCCAGCGCCTTCAACACCTCTGTCAGCGCGGCGGCTTCGGGCGTGCTGTTCTTTCGCGCCAAGGGAAGGGCATCCCCCAGCAGGTCAACGGCGACATCGGCCATGGTAGCCCCCCTTCGCGCCAGTAAAGACGGGGTTTCCCGCTTTTCCCACGATTCCCATTTTTCCCATTTTTGGGAATGCTGGGGTAGCCCAGGTTTTTCCCACGATTCCCACGCCCCCTTTAGGGGGTGGGATACGTGGGATGGGAAAGGTTTTGGTTTTCAGGGGAGCCATGTAAATCCCTCATGGAGCGTAACCAATCCCTTGGCGGCAAGCCCGGTCAGGGCCAGCCGTGCCCGTTCAGTCTTGCGCTTTGGCTCCACGGCAAGGCGCGCACCAATGGCGGCAATGGCATCTTCAACGCTCAGGCATGGTCTACCATGGGGCAGGCTTTCCGGCGCGCCCTCTGGCCTGCTCTCACCGGCCTTGCGTAGCTTCTCCCCGATTGCATCCCATGCGATTTTCAGATTGCCCGCCTTTGGTGGCAGCACCCGGCGCACTTCATCGGCGGCCACTTCCACCCGGCGCACTGTGCAAGATGTAACCGCCTCCCCGTCCTCATCGGTGCCAAGTTCCACCACGTCCAGCTTAAACAGGTATGCAGTGCCGTCCTCGCCGTCCTTGCTCTTGGCAACAAGCCATTCCCGGCGGTCGCCATCCCTGCGCACCTCAATGGCGGCATCCAGCGCAGCGTGCAGGCTGGAATGACCGCGTAGCCCCTTGCTGGCGTCCTTGCCGGTGTGATGAACCAGCAGCACCAGCCCGCCGATAAGCGTTTGCAGCTTCTTCGCGCTGGCGATGATTTCACCCATGTTTCGGCTGTCGTTTTCGTCGGCTCCCGGCGCTGCTCGGTTCAGAGTGTCCAGCACCGCCACACCAGCGCCACCAGCGGCTTGAATGGCGCGGGCCAGGTCTTGGACGTCCCCAGCGTCCAGCAGGTTGAAGGATTGCACCAGATAGCGGATGCTCGCGGCGGTCGAACCGTGCCGGATGCGGTAGGCATTCACCCGGCCAGCAATCCCGCCTTCCCCTTCCAAAGCGCAGTAAATCACCGGGCAGGATTTCACGCGCTGGCCGAACCAGTCGGCGCCAGCGGCCAGCGATTGCAGCATGTCCAGCACCAAGAAGGATTTGCCGGAACCACTCGCGCCAAACACGGCGGCCAGGCCATCGGCAGGGAGCACGCCCTTGATGCGCCACGCCATCGGCGGCAGGGCGGCCAGGTCGGCATCGGTCAGCAGGTTGAAGCGGCTCGGCTGGGCTTGCGGGCGCGCCAGCAGGGTGGCAAGGGCTTCCGTGCCATGCTCGGCGGCAAGGTCGTTGCAGTCGTAGTTGGCGGGCTTATCGTCGGGCATGGCAACCCATTGCCCAGCGATGGCGGCGGCGATGGCTTCGGCCTGCGCTTCCTTGCCTCGGTCGGGTACCATCACCAGACGGGCGGCGGGGTGTTTCTCGCGCAGCTCCAGTGCGACGGTTTTCATGCGGCCAGCACCGAAGCAAGCTACGGCGGCAGCTCCCGTTGCAGCATGACATGCCCATGCCTGCCCGATTCCCTCGCAGATATAAACCCGGTCGGCGGTTGCCAGGTCGCCCACGGTGAAAAAGCCATTGCCGAATTGCGCACCCGGCAGGTTCAGCTTGTCGCCACCATCGGGCGGAATGAATTGCAGGGTTTGCAGGTCGGCACCGTCCCAGCACGGAACGGTTAGGTAGCCCGCCACATTCACCCCACGGATTACCAGCGGTGGCGCACTGGCCGGGTAAACCTTCAACTCGTCCGGCGTGCCGCGTTTCTTGTGAATGTAGGCATCCGCCAAGTCAGCGGGAATACCTCGGCTCCAGACTTCCAGCGGATGCAGGCCGTGGGGCGATTTAACGCGCTTTGGCTGGGCTTTCGCGGGAGCGGCGGGGGTTTGCCTTGGCCTTGGCACGGCATCGCCCTTGGCGGGGTCTTGCCAGCCGTTCGCCAGTGCAGCACGAAACAGCGAAGCGGCGGTGACAGCGCCATCCTTGAAACTCTTCCAGACAGTCAGGCAATCGGCCTCATTCCGGTAGTTCGCTGCTCCGGCGCTCCATTGGTGGAAGTCCTCAAAGCCTAGCCCGGCAGCCTTGGCGGCCATGCCGTGGCGCACCCATGCATCGCGCTCGGCTCCGGGGTCAAGGCTCCACAATGCAGTGCGGGCGCGCTCGATTTCATCGCTCATAGCGCACCTCCACCCAAGCCGCGCCCGCACCAGCGAACACGCCGCACAGCCAAGCCAACATGATAGCAATCTCAATCATGATAGCCCCTCGCTTCCAGGGCGGCAGCCGTGGCAGGGTCGGTGCGGTTTATGGTGTATTCCGCTATCGGGCGGCGGCATCCGGGCTTGCGAATGTCGCGTTTGAAGAATGCCCATCCGTCATATTGCAGGTCTTTGATGTAGGCGGCCAACCTCCAGCCCATCCAATAATCTGCCTGGTTTTGCGGCCCGGCAAGCAAAGCCTCAAGCGCTTCGTGGGGGCGCGTCCCAGCACTCGGCCAGCGTGCAGGAATGACGGGCGGCAGCGTATCGGGAAACAGGTCGCCGGGGGTATAATCGCGCTTGCTGGGGGCGCTCTCGAATGCGGTTTGGTTCGGGGGCGTTTTCATTTACGCACCGCCTTCCAGCAGCGCACGGATTGCGGCAACCGGCCAGGCCAGGCGGCCACAAACCCGAACCGGGCGAACGGGGCCATTCTCCAGGCAGGCCCAAGCGCGCAAGGTCTGCGGTTTTCTGTTCAGGTAAAAAGCGGCGGCTTCGGTGGTGATAGTAGGGCGGGCTTCCCGGTCAAGCGGTGGGAAGGGCTGGTCAGGCCAGTGTGCGGCGGATGTTGCGAGTGGGGCAGGGGGTTGAACGGTTGCGGTTTCCATGCTTCGCCTTTCGTGGCTGTTTGACATGGTTCCGCACTATTCGGGCGCAAGCCCCCTTGCGGTCAAGCCGCACCCCCCCTTGCGGGCTGGAATGCCTTATTTCATTGACGCGCCAGAAAGCAAGCGCAACCCCCTTGCGCTTAACTGCGAAGAAGTTGC
This sequence comes from uncultured Sulfuricella sp., assembly GCA_964527565.1. Taxonomy (GTDB): domain Bacteria; phylum Pseudomonadota; class Gammaproteobacteria; order Burkholderiales; family Sulfuricellaceae; genus JAGXQV01. The sequence continues at coordinate 5,868 of CAZGOY010000070.1, forward strand.
GCGTAATTCGCAAGGGGCTTTATGGGTGCTTCTTCACTTGGGGCAAGCTCACGAATGCGCGCCTCAGATACCTCGTATTTTTGGGCTGTTGCCTTCGTGCCGTTTTTGTCGCGGTAAGCCTTCATCTCTTCCAGCAGTTCAGACGTCCAGCGGATATTTGGCGTTACGCCACCTTCTTGAGGCGGATAGCGCCACAACCTTTTTTCAATTTCTGGTGGGAGTATCGGTGTCAGGCATAGTGTGGGTTCCTCATACCGGATGGTGCTGGCATCATCGAGAGGGTCAAGCAACATCGGGCGCGAGATTGCATACCATTTCTGAAATTCGTCGAGCCAGGCAAAGGCATTATCCGGCAGTTCCAATATGGATTCGATTTGCCAAAAGCTGTAACTTTCAACCGCAGCTCCCGTGCCTCCACCCCTGCCGGCCTTCAGTCTCGCAGAAATGCTTTCGAGCCCGGCACGCTGGATTGACCACTGTTCCGGCGGCACCTGCACAAATCTCCCTTGAGCGCCCATCAGGTAAGCGCACAGATTGTTGAACCGGCTAGGTCTAGCATGGCTTCGCTCAAAAAGAACATCGACCAACTCGTCAGGCGACACTTTCCAGGATGTAACATAGGGAATGGCTCTCAGCGGCAGAGCTGCTCGGCCTCCAATTTCAACGGTGACTTGCATACGCTTCCTTCCCATGCAGCCCTTCAAAACAGGGGCACCAGACAGGCGGTGAAGGTTTCCGCTTTTCTCCCCGTCGGGAAAGTCTGGCGCTTACTCGGTCAGGCGGCCATCAACTCATGCGCGGATGGCGCGGGCTGAATTTTCGGGGCAAGCGCCTTGAATCGTTGTTCCGCCTGCCACATGTCATAGGCGCTTTGTTCCGCCAGCCATAGCCGTGCATCCCCGCCACGTTCCACACCCAGCCACGCCTCAAGGCGTAACGCCATGTCCGGGGATATGGCAGCGCGGCCATTCAGCATCCGCGATAACGTCACACGCGCCACCCCCAACTGTTGGGCGGCTTCGGTCACGGATAGCCCCAGCGCGGGCAGCACGTCATCGCGCAGGGTCAGGCCGGGGTGCGGCGGGTTGTACATTTTGCCCATGGTCATCTTCTCCTAGTGGTAATCCTGATAATCAACCAGCACGGCGTTTTCGCCCTCGAACGTGAAGGTCATGCGCCAGTTGCCGTTAACCCAAACCGACCAATGCCCCGCGAGTTCCCGCCCTGTCAGCGGATGCAAGCGCCAGCCCGGCAGGTTCATCCCTTTGGCGTTGGTTGTCTCGTTCAGGCGGCGCAGCATGGCGGCCAGGCGCGGGGCATGGGCAGGCTGAATACCGGCCATGCTTCCCTTCCCGAAAAAGGCTTGAAGCCCTTTATGCCGAAACGATTTAATCATAGTTCATTGTATCGTGTGGCGCCACACGCGGCAATCGGTCACGTCTTCACCACGCGCAGCGCGCCCGGCTGTTCCGCTGGGGCAAAGTCGATTCCCGCCTGTTCCAGTATCCAGGCTTCAATCTTGACGTGCCAACTCCTCAACAGGTCAAGCGGGCGCACCCGGTAGTGTTTCTCGGCGGTGGCGCTCGGCTTGTGCCCCATGATTTGCGCGGCAATACCGGCAGGGCATTCTACCCATTCCACCAAGGAACCGAAGGAACGGCGTAGGCCATGAATGGAAAGCGCGGGCAGGCCAGCGGCGGTGAGTGCTCGATTGTGGGCGATGCGCGGCTCTTGGAGCCTGCCAGACGCGGCGGCGGTGGCGCTGAATACCCATTCATTCCTGCGCGGCAGACAGGCCAGCAGGTGCGCCACGTAGGGCGTCAAGGGAATGATGCGCTCCCCCTCAACCTTGTCATGGATGGTGATGCTGTTCCACTGGAAGTCCACATCGGCCCAGCGCACCCCGGCCAGTTCTTCACGCCGTGCGCCAGTCAGCAGCAGGCATTGCAGATAGGCGGAAATAACCGGATTGCCGATTTGCTTCACGGCGGTGAACCATGCGGGCAACTGCTCCCGTTGCAGGGCATCCGCCTTGGCGCTCTTCTTCGGCAGTGCGTTCTTGGCGATGCGGGCGGCGCAGGCGTCCTTGTTGACCTGCCCCCGGTAGTCCGAATGGTCGGCGCACCAGTTCAGAAAACCGCGCAACAGGCGGAACATCAAGCCTGCATGGGTCGGGCGGCGGGCGGCCTCATCCCTCAACCATGCTTTCACCCGGTCAGCGTCTATCTGGTGCAGGGGCAGCAGCATCAAATCCCGAAGCGCGCCCGGTAGCGTAACGTCCGCCTCACCTGGTCGCCTTCCTCGGGTGCGGGGTCTTCCCCCTTCGCTGACGGCGGACTCGTGGGCGGCAAGGTGACGGGTGCTCCACTTCGGGGTGCGGGCGATGATATAGGCGCGCCAGGCTTCCATGGCCGGGGTGTTCGCCTTCTTGGTGGCAACAACCTTGGCGGCGGCAACCTCGATGCGTTCCCGCTTCTCTTGGCGCGGGTCGGTGCCCTGGTCAACCAGACTTTGCAGGCGGCGAGCTTCCTTGCGGGCATCCTCGATGCTCCACGCTCGCACGTCCCCGATGGTGATACGCAAGTCGCGCCCTTCCAGCTTGCCTTGGTAAATGTACGCTTTCCCGCCTTCGGGATTGCGCTTGCCGGGTGCAGTTGCCCGCACGGCCAAACCGGGGGCGTCAGTGTCCCAGAGAAAATCTTGCGCCTTGTCGGTGGTGAAGGCGCGGATGCGTCCGGCTGTCAGTTTGATGCGTGCCATGATTGATTCCCCTCGCTTGGTTCGCTTACAAACTTTTCCATGTAAGCACTTTGTAAGCGGAATTGTAGAATATCAATCAACGCGCATCAACCGTTAGATTTTCTGTAAGCTTGCAAATGCTTGATTTTGCGATGTTTCGCCATGTTCCCGGAATGCCCATCAACACCCATAAACGCCCACACGTTCAGATTCGTAATCAGTAGGTCGGAGGTTCGACTCCTCTCATCAGCACCAAACAAATCAACGGCTTAGAGATAATTTCTCTAAGCCGTTTTTGTTTGTGTAGACGCAATGTAGACAGGGGCTTGCCTCCCTGTTGTCTTTGTATCGAATTACCGTTCGATACGCTTAGGTATTATGTTTTCAAAAGCTGACGGATGGACTCCTAGCTCGGCAAGTACGTCAACTCTCACCGCATCTTCATATCCAGAACCTGCTGCCGTTGCAGTAATTGCCTCTTCTAGCATCTTATGCAATGTATTTAGCCACATCCTTATCTCATCAAGAACTGAAGCGGCTATCTTAGTGTCTATAGGAAAATCGAAGCTTGATCTACCAAGCATGATGGCTAGGGCGACGATCTCAGCAATAACAGAAGGAAAGGTATATTGAATTTTTTCGCCATCGACAGAGTAAATCCACACTTCCGTTTGCCCCATCATGGAATGCAATTCAATAATGCTCCATTCATTTCCAAGCATGTCGAAATGCTCTGTTGCAACACTGCCACCCGAAAAGCCTTCTGGGAATAACTTGGATTCCAGAAACGATCGTAGTTTATCTGATACTGCCGCCGCTACGCTCGCTACGCTTTCAGATCGATGTTTTTTTTGCTTCCCAGTCTTATCTTTCGCCAAGCGATAACGTGACGCAACCGCCTCAAATAACTCTCGATGGAGTTCTGCGCTGGACACGCTTGTGGCATGACACTGTAGAACAAACTCATCAAGCGCTAGTAATTCTTTGTCTGGTTTTTCGTTAGATGTCCAATCCAAAGGCTTTGACGATTTCCAGACAACTTCTGCAAGTTGGACCAATTGATTTCGTTGCGCTTTGGTCCACTCGCGTATATCAGGAACCGGGTAAGTACGGAGCTTGGTAGTCGGAGCTTCAAGAACCCCTCCGCCCATGGATATAGAACCGTTGATCTCCATTGAGAACGAGACAATGCCGTGTTTCCTCAATAATTCGATTTCCACATACACCTCGTTTGTAATCACGGCCGCTTTCGAAATCCGGCCATTTTCTCAATTCGGTGTATCAGTTTTCAATCGGCGCTCTGTGTCAATTTACATCCGGCGGTGACACCACGAGCACGTCATCCTCGGCGGCGTGCCCCAGGTCATCAAACTCGCTCACTTC
>CAZGOY010000071.1:0-9769 GCA_964527565.1 uncultured Sulfuricella sp.
TCAACTCTTCGCAGCAATGCTGGAAATAGTGCCACATCATGTCTTCGGCGAAATGATCGTGTCCCGCAGGCACCGGCGTGTGCGTGGTAAAGACCGTGTTCACCGCCACCGCTTCCAGCGCGCTGGCAAAATCCAGCCCCGCCGCCGTGACCAGATTGCGGATGCGCTCCAGAATCAGAAACGCCGCATGGCCTTCGTTGATGTGCCACACCGTCGGCTTCAGCCCCAGCGCCGCCAGGGCGCGCACGCCGCCGACACCGAGGATGATCTCCTGGGTGATGCGCGTGTTGCGGTCGCCGCCGTAGAGCTGATGGGCGATATCGCGGTCTTCCGGCGAATTTTCCTCGATGTCGGTATCGAGCAGACACAGCGACACATGGCCGACCCGTGCCTGCCACACCTTGATTTTCACTGCCCGCCCAGGAAACTCGACGCTGACGTGGATTTCCCTGCCATCGGCGTCCAGCGCCGGGGTCACCGGCAAATCATCGAAATCGGAATCGCTATGCGTGGCGATCTGGTTGCCCTCGCCATCGATCATCTGTGAGAAATAACCCTGGCGATACAGCAGGCCGACGCCGACGAAAGGCAAGCGCATGTCGCTGGCCGCCTTGCAATGGTCGCCGGCCAATATCCCGAGACCGCCGGAATAGATCGGAAAGCTCTCATGAAAGCCGAATTCGGCGCAGAAATAGGCTACCAGATCGTCCGCCCCGAACTGCTCGTGCAGACCGCCACGCCGCATCGGCTCGTTGTGGTAGGTATCGTAGGCCGACAACACGCGGTTGTAGGTGGCAAGAAACACCTGGTCGTCGCTGGCATCGGCCAGGCGCTGCTCATCGACACGGCGCAGGAACACCTTGGGATTGTGGCTGACCGCATCCCACAGACCGGGATGCAAGCGTGCAAATAAGGTGCGCGTGGGCTTGTCCCAGCTATACCACAGATTGTTCGCCAGCTCGTCGAGACGCATCAGCTTGCGCGGAATCTGCGGGTTGACCTCAATCGTAAAAGTGCTGCCTTGCATCATTTTCCAGCCCTTTCCTATCCCGGATTTTTCATGAATGCCCACAACTTCCGTAGGAGGGGCCTTGGCCCCGAGATTTTGACTTTTTCGTTGCAGAACGGAAAAGCTCGGGGCCAAGGCCCCTCCTACCGGCTGGGCTGTGTTCTTTATGAAACATGCGTGCTATGGCTTATTCCTGGAGAAAATTAGCACGGTAATGTTTCAGCTCTTCTATGGATTCGTAAATATCCGCCAGCGCCTCGTGGCGGTTGGCCTTTTTGAAGCCGTCGTAAACCTTCGGCTTCCAGCGTTTGGCCAGTTCCTTGAGCGTGCTCACGTCGAGGTTGCGGTAATGGAAGTAATCTTCCAGCTTGGGCATGTAATTGGCGAGGAAGCGGCGGTCCTGGCACACCGAGTTGCCGCACATCGGCGATTTTTTTGCCGACACGTATTGCCCGATGAACGCCAGCATCTGCCTTTCCACCTCTGCCTCGTCCAGCGCGGAAGCGCGCACCTTGTCGGTGAGGCCGGACTTGCCGTGCGTGGAAGTGTTCCATGCATCCATGCCGGCCAGCATCTCGTCGGACTGGTGTACCACCAGCACCGGGCTTTCGGCCAGCACGTTGAGTTGGCTATCCGTGATGACCACGGCGATTTCGATGATGCGGTCGCGCTCGGGGAACAGCCCGGTCATTTCCAGGTCGATCCAGATAAGGTTGTTGTTGTCTTGTGCCATAATGCCCGCTCAATAGTTGAATTCTCTCGAAGTGGCGCATTTTGGCACAAAAACCCCCATGCAACCATTCACCCAAGTCTTTCTCGCCGTCCTCGCCCTGACGCTGTCCCTGCGCCTATGGCTGGCCTGGCGCCACATCCGGCATGTTCAGGCGCGGCGCGAAGCCGTACCGGCGGAATTCGCCGCGCAAATCCCCCTGGAAGCGCACCGCAAGGCCGCCGATTACAGCACGGCCAAAACCCGCCTCGGCATGCTGCATACCTTGCTGGAGAGCGCGCTGCTACTGACATTTACCCTGGGCGGCGGGCTGGAAGCACTCAACACCCTCAGCTCCACTCTGCCGGGTGGCGCATTGTGGCAAGGCACCTTCCTGATCCTTGCGGTCTTCCTCCTCATCGGCGCCGCTGAATTGCCGCTGAGCATCTGGCATACCTTTGTCATCGACCAGCGCTTCGGTTTCAACAAAACCACCCCGGCGCTGTTCCTCGCCGACCTGGCGAAACAGGCAGCACTCGGCGCCGCGCTGGGCATCCCGCTACTGCTCGGCGTGCTGTGGCTGATGGAAAGAATGGGCGAAAACTGGTGGCTTTACGTGTGGTTGGCGTGGATGGCCTTCAACCTGCTGATGCTGGCGGTTTATCCCAACTTCATCGCGCCGCTGTTCAACAAGTTCACCCCGCTGGAAGACGCCACCCTGAAGACCCGCGTCGAAAGCCTGCTGAGCGCCTGCGGCTTCGCCGCGCAAGGCCTGTTCGTGATGGACGGCTCGCGCCGCACCACGCACGGCAACGCCTACTTTACCGGCTTCGGCAAGGCACGCCGCATCGTGTTCTTCGACACCCTGCTGGCGCGCCTCTCGCACGATGAAATCATCGCCGTGCTGGCGCATGAACTCGGCCACTTCAAGCACCGCCACATCATCCAGCGCATCGTTATGATCTTCGCCATGAGCCTGGCCGGCCTGTGGCTGCTCGGCTGGCTGATGGGGCAGGCGTGGTTCTTCAGCGACCTCGGCGTCGCCACCCCCGGCACTGCCGCCGCCCTGTTGCTGTTCCTGCTGGTCAGCCCGGTATTCACCTTTCCCTTGCAGCCGCTCTTGAGCCTTCACTCGCGCCGCCACGAATTCGAGGCTGACCGCTACGCCGCCCGCCACGCAGATGCCAACGATCTCACGCGCGCCCTGGTCAAGCTGTACAGCGACAACGCCGCCACCCTCACCCCCGACCCCCTGCACTCGGCGTTCTACGATTCCCATCCGCCCGCCGCAATACGCATCGCGCAGTTGCGCGGGTTTGCCGACCGCGCTTAAGCCGTCAACCGATTTCGAACTCCGCTGCGGTTTTCTCCAGGCTGGCCGCCAATTCCGCCAGCTTCGCGGAAACCAGCCACAGCGCATGCATGGCTTCACGGTTTTCTACCAGAAACATGGCAACCTTGCCCATTTCGTGCTGCGCATCCTCGCTGGCGAAGGACTGTATCCGGGTTTCGGTGGCAAGCTCCCGCGCCATTTCGGCAAGCTGGCCGCCGATGGCCTGCACCTTGTCCTTGGCGGAACCTTGCGCCATTTCCCACGGCTTTTCCTGCTCGATCTTGCTCCCCAGCGCCGCCAGAGACGTCTCGACCTTGCGAATTTCGTCAACGATAGCGGCGACCTCCGCAACGGCGCCCCCGTCGTCTTTTGCCGATGCCTGCAAGCGCTCCAGGGCGGAGGCCGCCATTTCAAGCTGTTCACGGAAAAGAAACACCGCATCCGCGATGATCATCGTGCCGAGCAACAACTCCGAGAATTCCCGGCCCGCAGCCTGCGCCATCAACACCGACTGCTCGGCGGAATGAAAGACTTCTTCCGCCTGTAGCGAAAGCCGTTTCATCCCCTGGGCCGATTCGGCCAAACGGTCGGTGACCTGATAGACGCGCTGGTGCTCCTCGTCAATGCTATCGCTGATCCGCTGCACGGTACTGTTCAGCATCCCGCATTCCGCGCTGACCCGGCTCACGCCATTGGCAATTTCATCGCTCATCACCAGCAACTGCGCCTGAGTCATGGCAAGCGCAGCGTTGAAACGACCGATTTCCCCTCCTCCGCCGATGTCTGCCGCCCCGCTCAGGTCGCCGCGGGCAATTCGGGCCAGATTGGCAATTCCCTTATCCAGCGGGGAAACGATTCCCCGGAAAAACAGAAAGCCACAGGCTGCCAGAACCGCCAACGCCAGCGCCATGACCACAACAACGGCGCGCTGGTTCTGCGCATGGCGCTGCAAGGCCAGCGCATGGCTGTCTTCAGCGTCACGGCGCAGTTGTCGCATCAACGCATCCGCCAACGTATTGGCTTCTTCGTACAAACGGTTGGTATGCACCCCCAGCAAACGATTGGCTTCCCGGAAATTCCCGCTGTCGAGCGCCAGGATGGCCGGTTCCAAGCCATCCTGCACATAGCGCAAACGCACCGCCCAGTAGCGATCCGCCAGCCCGGAGGTTTCCGCGCTCATCCCATATGCGCGGAAAGACACCCATAAACGTTCGATTTCATTTCGGCTTTGAAAAATGGCGCCAATATGGCGCGAGATGGGGTGATCGTGCGTGGCGGAAAGCGGATTCGCAGGATCATGCAGCAGGCTGAGCATGATCTGGGCACGATTGTCCGCCATCAGAAATTTGATGCGCGCCAGCGTATCACCCACCCGAACCTTGTTTTCATAGAGCGTTTGCAGATCGCTTTCGGCCTGGCGCATGATGCCCACCCCGGCCAGCACCCCCGCCAGCAGCATCGCCGCAACATAAACGATGCCGAGCATGACGCCACGGCGGATGGACAGCAGTTTGCTCATCCTGATGCGCCGGGGACACAGGACGGACTTCCCGGCATGGATTTCCCGGTAGTGCTTTTCCGCCGCCGCAATATCCTCGCAGCGGGCGCGCCGTCGTACCGACTGGTAGCCGGTTGGCTTTCCGTCCGCCATGATCGGCATGACCAAGCTTTCCACCCAGTAGTGGTCACCGTTTTTGGTGCGGTTTTTTACGATCCCGCGCCACGGCTGCCCATTTTTCAGAGTCGCCCACATATCCTCGAAGACCTGCGGCGGCACGTCGGGATGGCGCACGAGGTTATGGCTTTTCCCCACCAGTTCTTCCACCCGATAGCCGCTCAACTCGGCGAACGTGCTGTTGGCGTAGGTAATGACCCCCCGTAAATCCGTTTTGGACACCAGCACCTCGCCGGGCGGTACCTGCCTTTCCTTCCCGGTGACGGGATCATTCCTTATCATCTGGATTTCCTTGAAGTTTGCTTCATTTTGTCCACAAGCGGCGCATGATCAAGGCCACTGCGCGGCATTCCGAGTGAGCCACCGGCTCTTTAACGGCGCATTCGTCGAGACTGGAATCGCGTTCGCGCGGCGACATGAAGGGCATGCCGCTCGCATCGTAAACGCTGCAAACCTGCGGTTGCGTAATTTTTTCACCGCGCGCCCTGACTACCGCCACCTCACCATTAGCCAGGCGCACAATGGCACCCGGCGGGTACATGCCCAACTCCTTGACGATGGCATCGCAGAGATCGGCACCAAAATTGTCTTCTTTTCCGATGAAGACTTCCCTCATCGCCTTGAGCGGCACCTTGGCCTCGCGAAACGGGCGGTTTTTTACCATCGCCAGATAGCTGTCCGCCAGCCCCAGCATGCGCGCCCCCAGAGAAAGGGCATTGCCGGACAGACCCAATGGATACCCCGCACCGTTGAGCCGTTCGTGGTGGTTTTGTACCGCAGAAATCCAGGTTTCATCTTTAACGCCCGCGCGCCTCAGCATTTCCACACTTTTCTGCGGATGGCGCCGGATGAACCCGTCTTGCTCCGCGCTCAGCGGCTCCATCTGTTTTTCCAGGTGAGACACATCCACCAAGGCGATGTCGTAGGTCAGCGCCGCGCACAGCAACGGCATCAGTTGATGGTCTGGGATACCTATCCTGCGTCCGAGCAAGGAACACAATACGGCGGAGTGGACATGATGGGAAAGCAGATAGGGGTTATGAAAGTCGAGATGAATTGCGGCAATGGCCGCTTCCGCATCGCGCGCGCAAGCGGCATGAATTTCGCGCGCCAAGGCATCCAGTTTCCCGGCGCTATCGCCGACAAAGGATACCCCGGAAAGCGCGGTAAACAAGGTTTTAAGGCGCAAGGTCAGCGAGCCGATTTCGTCGAAAACCGGCACCTTTTCCTGGATTTCGGCTTTAGGCCGGTGCGGGCCGTCCGCCACGGCAGACTCCGCATCTGCATACATGCCATTGGCGATGAGCCGCTCAATCTGCTGTTCGAAGGAAATCACGATTCCCTTGCGCAGCAGCAACCGTTCATCCTTGTCGAACACCGAGAATGGCAACGGCTCCCCGAGACGAACATCCGCGCGCGAAAGCCGCCTCATTCCCGCTCACTCATGTGGAATGATCATGCCCTTGATCCTTACGCTATCGGCTCTGAAACTCCAATGGCAAAGTGGACGATTTCCCTTATTGCCGCCTGGTCGAATGGCTTGATCAAATAACCGTCGATCCCGTGCGTGGAAAAAAGCGGCGCGATCTCGTCCACCCCATCGCGCGAGGAAACCAGCACGAACGGTTGTTGTGAACACCGGGTACTGGGCTGCATCGGCCGCTTCCAGGAGTCACGCGCGGAAAACGGCTCGGAAGGTTGCAAACACTCACTTGAGCGCAACCAGCTTGCCAGCTGCAAGCCATCCATATTGGGCATCTGCCAGTCGCTCAGCACAATGTCATAGCTTTTGCCGCGCAACAGGGCCTGCGCCTGGAGGCCGTCATCCGCTTCATCCACCACAGCATGCGGAAACAGCACTTTCAGCATTCCCGTCAAAAGCAAACGGTGTACCGGCAAATCATCCACCACCAGCACCCTGAAAGCCGGAATATCCGGCGCAGCGGCCAATGCCGCAGCGGCCCCGCCCCGGCGCGCACCGGTACGCCGCGCCCCCTGCCACAGCCAGTGAATTGCATCCTGCATATTCTTTTCCTCCCCCACCTGACTCAATTGCTGCGCGCTTGGTGCTGGCTTATCGCGGGTCGCGAAGTCATCGCCGCCGCCGGTTCAATTTCCAGTTCGGACCACTTCTTCCAGGCGCGACAACTGTCGCCCGGCAACGTCCTCCCCCTCGAACTCTTGACGGCATCACACCCTCCCTTCAACGTATCGAGGGAATAAACACAGTCATCCGCTTGCACAATCCGGGTTCCCGTCCAGTTGTCACAAGTGCAACAGGTCCTCTCAGCCGCCCTTTCCGTATACAGAGCGATATCCATTTTCTACCCTTTCGTTTTTCCGCTACCCCAAGCCGAGGCGGGACTTTTTCTCAGCCAACCGTAACGTTGCCTGAACATCTCCCCCCTCAGCCAAAACCCGGTGAGAAACGAGGCCAGCGCCACGCCCGCAGTAGTACCGATCATGCGCCAAGTATTTTTTTCCTGTTCTTCACGCATCAACGCAAGCTCATCACGGCGCACCTGTGCCTGACCCGGCTCACCGACCGGGGCGGCGACGGCGGGACGGGCACCTGTTTCGGCCACGCTCTCGCCCGGTAGCGTCCCGATTGCCAGCAGACGTCTCGCCACCCAGCCACTTTTTTCGCCGACGCTGACGCGGACGTAATCCCCATTTTCTTCAAGAAGCCGGACCTGCATTCCAGACGGCAGTACAGCCAGGATCGCCCCCGAGAGCGAAGCATCGGCGCGCAAGCGCGCGCGAACCCCATCCGCTACGGTTGCGAGCTGAGCGGATGCCACGCCACTCCACACCAACAACATGGCGAGAAGCAGCCGTTGCGTGCGCGCCACCGAATTCATGACCTCACGCCTTCTGCGCCACGAAACGCCCCCATTTGCATTGATGTTTTCATGCCTGCCCACTGTGTAAAAAAGGTGGCGAAAACGCCACCGAAACCCGGCTGGTAACCCATGGCCACCCGAAGCGTGCAGGGAAACACGCTCACACCGGAAAAATATTTGCCGCCGCCGCAATCGCTTACCGGCCACTCCGCCCACCGTGCCCATGTCCGCCAACACGGCATGAAACTCACAATTTTCTGTTTTTTCCGTTTGCACCACGAGGTGCAAGACCAGCCCACCCAACCGGCACCACAACGCCGCCGATCCACGGCAGGGGTGATGACTGACGCCCTAGCCACCGCCGCCCACCCCGACACAAACAGACCTCTTCAACTTATTCAATGATTTAATAGGAATGCGGCGATGCCCGCCCACCGTCTTCCACGCCTGGAGCGCGCCACTATCCACCCACAACTGAATGGTCCTGACCGAAACACCCAGGCTGCGTGCGGCTTCAGTGGTCGTGCAACAGGGGCGAACTTGAAGCTCCTTGAAGCGCTCTGATTTGCTCATTACCAACTAAACCCTGTTTACCGTTTTTTCCATATTATTGCAGTTTTCCGTTTTCGGCAACACCCCTACCAAGGAAACCTTCGCCCCCTCCAGGAAGCAAGCCGACAAACGCTGTGGCGCCCGCACCCCAATCGGCAGCACCCGGCGCCAACGATTGAATAAATTGAAAAAAATGATTAAAATGGAAATTCACGTGCATGGTACCTTTGGTAAAAACACGAATGAAAAAAAACACGAATGATTTTCCCAGCGCGTCGAGTGACGGCGCACTGTGCTCCCCTGGAGAGGCGGCAAAAATTCTCGGGGTGTCACCCAAAACCGTGCAACTCTGGGTGGACGCCGGAATTCTTGCCGCATGGAAAACCGTCGGCGGCCATCGCCGCGTTACGCTCGAATCAGTGGAGAAGCTGAAAAGGGACAGCGGCGTAGCGCGCATTGTCGTGCCGCCGCCCGGAAAGGCGGATGGTGCGGACGACATCTACCTGGCAAGACAACCTATTCTCGACCGCCGCCAGAGCATCGTCGCCTATGAGTTGCTCTACCGTAGCGATACCTCCGATCACGCCGACATCGTCAATCATCTGGAAGCCAGCGCCCGTGTCATCACTTATGCCTTCAGCGACCTGGGTATCGGCGCGGCGCTGGGCCGTAGCGACTGCTACATCAACGTGAACGGCGAAATGTTGATGAACAGCGTGATAGAACTGTTGCCGCGCGGGAGCGTTACTCTGGAACTTATAGGACTTTCCGGCATCAGCGACTCGTTTATCCAGCGCTGCCAGCATCTCAGAGGGGGGGGGATGAAACTGGCAATCGGCGACTATACTTCGGAGAGCGAGGCAAAGCGGCTCCTGCCATTCGTAGACACCGTCGAAATCAGCATGGCGGATTGCGATGCCCCGCTGCTAGAGCGGACGGTCAGGGAAATCCGCCACGCCGGCAACGCCCGCCTGCTGGCAAAAAAGGTGGAAACGGCGGAACAGTTCCGGCTGGCGCTGGAAATGGGGTTCGATTTTTTCCAGGGCTATTATTTCGCGCGCCCCCATCTGGTTGCCGGCAAACGCATTCATCCATCCAACGCCGCTTTGCTCCAGTTGCTGAAGCTCATCATGATTGATGCGCCGAACCAGGAGATCGAAAAACTGCTGCGCGCCGACCCCAGCCTTTGCTACAACCTGTTTCGCCTGGTCAACTCGGTGGCCATGGGCATGAGCCGCCGGATTTCCACCGTCCAAGAAGTGTTGACCGTGCTCGGGCGCCGCCAGCTCCAGCGCTGGGTATCCTTGCTGCTTTTCGCGCACCAGCAAGGTTTTCCCTACCCGAACCCCTTGCTGCAAACAGCCGCGTTACGCGGCGAACTCATGCGCAAGCTGGCCATGATCGTGCAGGCGGGACATTCCGATTTCCACGAACATGCCTTCATGACGGGAATCATGTCCTTGCTGGACGCTCTTGTCGGTATCCCGATGAAGGAAGTGCTGGAATACGTCAACCTGGGGGACGACGTCCATGACGCCCTGGTTTCCCGTCGGGGCATGCTCGGGCACTTGCTGACACTGTGCGAAATGCTGGAGGGAAAAATCTCGACGAACTTCCCGCCATCATCGACAAGCTCAAGCTGGACACC
>CAZGOY010000072.1:0-9294 GCA_964527565.1 uncultured Sulfuricella sp.
CTTCGCGCAATATGCCGCCACGCGCGGTTTCCAGCACGGCGGCATCCACGTCGGGATGAAACAGCACGGTGCGCGCGCTCTTGGGGCCGCTGCAATCGCCGGTGTCGATGCGTTGCGCTCCGATATAGACGCCGTCCGAATTGGTCATGCCGACGCGCAACCCCTTGCTGCCCAGGATGTGGGCGATCAGGCGCACGGTGGTGGTCTTGCCGTTGGTGCCGGCCACCGCCACCAGCGGAATGCGGCCATCGTTGCCGTCGGGGAACAGGGTCGAGACGATGGCTTCGCCCACCGCGCGTCCCTTGCCGAACGAAGGCGTAAGATGCATGCGCAACCCCGGCGCGGCGTTCACTTCGACGATGCCGCCGCCCTGTTCCTCCAGGGGAAGATGCACGCTGTCGCACACCAAGTCTACACCGGCGATGTCCAGGCCGATCATCTGCGCCGCCGTCACCGCGCGCGCGGCGACCTCCGGGTGCACGTCGTCGGTGACGTCGGTGGCGGTGCCGCCGGTGCTCAGGTTGGCATTGTTTCTCAGCACCACGCGCGCGCCCGGCGGCGGCACCGAATCGGCGGTGTAGCCCTGGACGCCCAGGCGGGCGATGGCGATGTCGTCGAAACGGATCTTGGTGAGCGAGGTGGCGTGCCCTTCGCCCCGGCGCGGGTCGCTATTGACCTGTTCCACCAACTCGCGCACGGTATGCACGCCGTCGCCGATGACGTGGGGCGGCTCGCGCCGCGCTGCCGCCACCAGCTTGTCGCCGACCACCAGCAGGCGGTGATCGTGTCCGGGAATGAAGCGCTCTACCATGATTTCCGAGCTGATCTCCGCCGCCGCCCCCCAGGCCACGGAAAAATGTTCGCGCGTCACGATATTCACCGTCACGCCCTTGCCCTGGTTGCCGTCCTGCGGTTTCACCACTACCGGCAAACCGATTTCGCAGGCCAGCGTCCAGCCTTCCTCCTCATCGGAGGCCGGGCGCCCCTGGGGAACGGGCACGCCCGCCGCCTCAAGCAGCATCTTGGTGAGGTCCTTATCCTGGGCGATGGCTTCGCCGATCGCGCTGGTGCGGTCGGTTTCCGCCGCCTGGATGCGACGGCTGTGGCTACCCCAGCCGAATTGCACCAGGCTGCCTTCGGTGAGGCGCCGACAGGGGATGCCGCGCGCCTCCGCCGCCTGGACGATGGCGCCGGTGCTGGGCCCTAAGCGCACGTCCTCGTCAAGCTCGCGCAGGCGGTTGAGGGCGTCAGCCAGATCGAACGGCGTGTCCTCCAGGGCGGCGCGGCACAGGGCTTCGGACAGGGAAAAGGCCAGCCGGGCGACGGCTTCCTCGGTATATTCGACCGCCAGTTGATAGGTACCGGCTTCGGTGGTCGCCGCTGTGCGGCAGAAAGTGACGGGACATCCGGCCTGCGCCTGCAATCCGAGGGCGGCGAAGGCCAGCGCGTGCGCCAGCGAAATGTCGCCCTCATGGCCGATGGGACGCAACGCGCCAATGTCGGGAAAGCGCGCGCGCAAACGCACCTCGAACCACGGCATTTCGTCGATGGCGCATTCCTGCCCGGCGCAGGAAACGATGGCTTCGATGGCGGTGCGCCGGTTCCACAGGTTGGGGCCGCGTAGCGCCCGGATGCGGGAGATTTCCATGAAAAATTCCTGTTTTTATAGAGTGGGTTCGGCGTGCTCGAAATCGAAGGTGGCGATGCCTGCACAAATCAGTTCCGGGGCAATGCCCAGCGCCCAGGCGGCAGCGACCGCCGCCAGGATGTTCTCAAGCTGGAAATGGGCCTGCGCGCCGACGATTTGCGTGATGCACGACAATTCGACGCACGCCGGTTGCACTTCCCTGGCCCGCTCGCCGCCGGTCGCCAGCACCACCTGCCCGTCGCGCAGAAACACGGCGCGGCGATCCTGCCCGAGGTGCGGGGCGAGGGCTGGGGCGTCTGCGGCCAGGGTGTAGAGGATCACTTCGCCGTCGCACAGCGGCACCATTTCCAGCGCCAGCGGATCGTCCGCGTTGAGCACCGCCGCCCCGCCTTCGAGCACCACATCGATTTGCGTGCGGAAGATATTGAAAACCTGTTCCGGGCTGTGAATGTCGTATTTGCCGAAATGGTGTGTCGGGTCGATGCGCGTGAGCACCCCGACCTGGCAGCGGTCGTAGGCCAGCCCCTGGCGCAGGATCGCCTCGCTGCCGTTTTCGATCACTGCGGCCTCGACGGTGCGGTTGAGCAGTACCTTGCGCGCGGCGTCCCAGTTGGCGCAATTGCCTTGCTGCACCAGACGGCGGTCGAGGAACAGGCCATCGCTGCAAGCCAGCCCGGTATGCCGCCCGTCCAGGTGCAGAAGTCGCGCCACCAGACGCGCCACCAGGGTCTTGCCGCGCGAGCCGCTGACGCCGACCACCGGGATGCGTCCGTCCTCGTTCTCGGGAAACAGATTGTCGATGATGGCGCGCCCCACCGGACGGGGCGAGCCTTCCGCCGGCTTGAGATGCATCAGCAGGCCGGGGCCGGCGTTGACCTCGACGATGGCGCCGCGCTGTTCTTCGAGCGGACGGGAAATGTCCCCGGCGACCAGATCGACCCCGGCGATATCCAGCCCCACCACGCGCGCCGCCAGGGAGGCGGCGGCAGCGACGGAAGGATGCACGCGGTCGGTGACGTCGAAGGCGACATTGCCGTTGCGCTGCACCAGCACCTCCACCCCGGCGGGCGGAACCGATTCGGGGGTCAGCTCCTGGCGCGCCAGTTCCAGCATGGCCGCCGAATCGAAGCGCACCAGATTGAGCGGGTAATCCTCGTTGCTGCCGCGGCGCGGGTCGCTGTTGAGCTGGGTTTCCACCAGTTCGGCCACGCTCGAACGCCCGTCGCCCGTCACGCTGGCGGCCTCGCCGCGCGCCGCTGCCGCCAGGCGCCCGCCCACCACCAGCAGGCGGTGCTCGTTGCCGCGCACGAAACGCTCGACGATGACGCCGCTACCCTCATCCAGCGCCACCCGGTAGGCGGCCTCGACTTCCGCGCGCGTCATCAGGTTGGTGAACACGCCGCGTCCGTGGTTGCCGTCATAGGGCTTGACCACCACCGGCACGCCGATCTCCTCGGCGGCTTCCCAGGCATCTTGCGCATTTTCCACCAGACGCCCCTCGGGGACCGGCACGCCGCAGGATTGCAACAGGCTCTTGGTCAGGTCCTTGTCGCGCGAAATGCTTTCGGCGATGGCGCTGGTCTGGTCGGTTTCCGCCGTCCAGATGCGACGGCTGCGCTTGCCGTAGCCCAGTTGCACCAGGTTGCCCTGGGACAGGCGGATGGCGGGAATGTTGCGGTCGTCGGCGGCATCGACGATACAGGCCGTGCTGGGGCCGAGACACAGGGAATCGGTGAGGTCGCGCAAGCGCGCCACGCTGGCCGCAACGTCGAAAGGACGATCTTCGATCGCAGCCATCACCAGGTCGCGCGCGGCATGCAGGGCCGCCAGCGTGACTTCTTCGTGCCAGGCGCGCACCACCACCTTGTAGACGCCGCGCTGTGAAGTCTCGCGCGCCTTGCCGAACCCGCCCGGCATGCCGGCGAGATTTTGCAGTTCCAGGGTGACGTGCTCCAGGATGTGCCCCGGCCAGGTGCCTTCGCGCACGCGGCGCAGGAATCCGCCGTGCTCCTCGTAGCTGCAACGGTGCTCGACCAGCGAGGGCAGCCACGCCGAGAGACGTTCGTAAAAACCGGGAATGGTGTTGGAAGGCGAATCTTCCAGGGCGCCGATGTCAACCCATGCCTCCAGAACCGGGCGGTAAGTCCATATATTCGGCCCGCGCAGGGAGACGACTTCAAGAAATTTCATGCTGTGTTTTCCATGTTCACGCTGGGTTGAGAAATGCCACATTTTGCCAAGCCAAAGGCACCCCTCAACGCGCTGGAAGTATATCGGTTTACCGTATGGCAAGCAGATTGGGCAATATATTTTTCCCCTCACTTTTGCCGCCGCGACAAGTGTAAACTGCGCAGCCATGAATGCCCCCTTTTCTTCGTCCGCCAGCGCCCCGCAGCTTCCGCCCGCGAAATGGCGTGACGAGCTTGCGGCACAACTGGCCGCCGACGAGGAAATCCTCGCCTGGCTGGAGGCCGACCTTGACACCGCGCTGCGTTTTTCCCCGTGCCCGCTGGCACTCACCAGCCAGCGCCTGCTGGCGCGCGACGGCGGGGGCGGCTCCTGGCGCACCTGGGCGTTGCGCGGGGATTTGACCCTGCGGCATTTCGACCACGCCGGCGTCGGCAGCCTCGAATTATGCGACGGCGCGGGGTTGCTGGCGCGCTGGCGCTACACCCTGGCGCACCACCTCGCGGCCCAGCGGCTGGACGAAGCTTTCGCACGCCAGCGCGAGAGCATCGTCAGCGGCAAGCCGCAGGCCCGCCCCGCTCAGGCCTGGTGCCCCAACTGCAAGGCGCCGCTCGAGCCGGGCACGGACGATTGCCCGCTGTGCAGCCGCGAAACCCACACCCCGCCTTCCACCTGGACCTTGCTGCGCCTGTGGCGTTTTGCCCGGCCCTACCAGGGGCGGTTGCTGGCCGGCTTCCTGCTGACGCTGGCCTCCACCGCAGCCACGCTGGTGCCGCCCTATCTCACCATGCCGCTGATGGACAAGGTGCTGATTCCCTACCAGAACGGCGCCCCCATCGATACCGGCCTGGTCGCCCTGCTGCTCGCCGGGCTGTTCGGCGCCGCGCTGCTGGCGTGGGTGCTGGGGTGGGCGCGCACTTACATCCTGGCGCTGGTGTCGGAGCGCATCGGCGCCGATTTGCGCACCACCACCTATGAACACCTGCTGCGTTTATCCCTCGAATATTTCGGCGCCAAGCGCACCGGCGACCTGATGGCGCGCATCGGCTCGGAAACCGACCGCATCAACGTGTTCCTGTCGCTGCATCTGCTCGACTTCGCCACGGATGTGCTGATGATCGCCATGACCGCGGCGATCCTGTTTTCCATCAACCCCTGGCTGGCGCTGGTGACCCTGCTGCCGCTACCCTTCATCGCCTGGATGATACATGCGGTGCGCGAGCGGCTGCGCACCGGCTTCGAGAAAATCGACCGTGTGTGGTCGGAAGTGACCAACGTGCTGGCCGACACCATTCCCGGCATCCGCGTGGTCAAGGCTTTCGCCCAGGAATCGCGCGAGGCGGCGCGTTTCCGCGACGCCAACCGCCACAACCTCACCGTCAACGACCGGCTCAACAAGACCTGGTCCCTGTTCTCTCCCACCGTTGCGCTGCTCACTGAAATCGGCCTGCTGGTGGTGTGGGCCTTCGGCATCTGGCAGGTGTCGGAAAACGACATCACGGTGGGCGTACTCACCGCCTTCCTCGCCTACATCAGCCGTTTCTACATGCGCCTGGACTCGATGAGCCGCATCGTCTCGGTGACGCAGAAAGCCGCCGCCGGCGCCAAGCGCATCTTCGACATTCTCGACCATGTCTCCAGCGTGCCGGAGCCGCAAAACCCGGTGCACCTGCCACACCTGAGCGGGCAGATGACCCTGAGTGATGTCGGCTTCCGCTACGGCAACCGCACCGTGACGCGCGGCGTCAGCCTGACCATCGCCCCCGGCGAAATGATCGGCCTTGTGGGACACAGCGGCTCGGGCAAGAGCACCCTGGTCAACCTGATCTGCCGTTTCTACGATGTCTCCGAAGGTTCGATCCGCGTCGACGGCGTGGACATCCGCTCCCTGCCGGTGGCTGAATACCGGCGCCACATCGGCCTGGTCTTGCAGGAACCGTTCCTTTTCTTCGGCACCATCGCCGAAAACATCGCCTATGGCAGGCCGGACGCCAGCCGCGCGGAAATCATCGCCGCCGCGCGTGCCGCGCATGCCCACGAATTCATCCTGCGCCTGCCGCACGGCTACGATTCGCTGGTGGGTGAGCGCGGCCAGGGCCTGTCCGGCGGCGAGCGCCAGCGCATCTCCATCGCCCGCGCGCTGCTCATCGATCCGCGCATCCTGATCCTCGACGAAGCCACCTCGTCGGTGGATACCGAAACCGAAAAGGAAATCCAGAAGGCGCTCGACAACCTGGTGCAGGGCCGCACCACCATCGCCATCGCCCACCGCCTTTCCACGTTGCGCCGCGCCGACCGCCTGGTGGTGCTGGATCGCGGCGAGATCGTCGAGGTCGGCAACCATGTCGATCTGATGGCGCGCGAAGGGGCCTATTACCGGCTCTATCAGGCGCAGGCGCGCAACGTCGATACAGACCTGGACGACGGCGTCGGCCCGCCTGCTGCAGCCCAGCACGCCGGGGAGAAGAACCCATGAGCCGCAACCCGGAATTTGCCCTGACCCGCAACGCCTTCGGACGGCTGGTCTTCAGTGCGCCGGACGGCACCGTTCACCACGACGTGGTGCCGGTACGCGCCTTCCCCATCGCCGCGCCCGAGGACGGCATCGCACTGGTGGATACGGACGGCCACGAACTGGCCTGGATCGACAGCCTGACGGACCTGCCCGAGGTCGCGCAACAGCTGCTCAAAGAAGAACTGGCCAGCCGCGAATTCATCCCGGAAATCCGCTGCATCCGCGCGGTTTCCAGCTTCGCCACCCCGAGCACCTGGCAGGTGGAAACCGACCGCGGCGACACCGCGCTGCTGCTCAACGGCGAGGACCACATCCGCCGCCTGAATGCGACCACCCTGCTGGTCGCCGACAGCAACGGCATCCACTTCCTGATCCGCGACCTCGGCGCCCTGGACAAACATAGCCGCAAACTACTGGATCGTTTCCTGTAGATACCGCCTTCCGCTCGCCCCCTTTCAGGATGAGCGGCTTACCTCGATATTGCGACAGGTCATCAAAAAGACTATATTCAGTCCTCTCGTTTGCTCCAGAGGATTTCGCCATGCACTATTCAACGCAAGTCAAACCAATCAGCTATCTCAAGGCAAACGCCGCCGAAGTCCTTGCCCGGCTGACCGAGGGGCGGGAGCCGCTCGTCATCACGCAGAACGGGGAGGCGAAGGCCGTCATCCAGGACGTGGCCTCCTATGAGGAAACCCAGGAAACACTGGCGTTGCTGAAAATACTCGCCTTGGGCAATCTGGAGATCGAGGCAGGGAAAGTGAAATCCGTGAGCGAGGTCGCCGCGCGGCTGCGGACAAAGCAGGCCGGTAGGTAATGTCCGGCGGCAAATACGAGGTTCTGCTCACCCAAGGCGCCGAGCAAGACCTGGAATCGATCCACGACTATATTGCGGAATTCGACTGCCCGGAAAATGCCGGCCATGTATTGGCGCATTTGCTGGACGCCGTCGAGAGTCTTGCCGCTTTCCCCGAACGTGGCGCTTATCCCAGGGAGCTGATCGCACTCGGCATTCGAGACTACCGTCAAACCGCGTTCAAACCCGATTCTGCTCCCCTTGAAGCAACTCGGTCCGATTTTTTTCGAAGGCTCCGATAGCGGAGCGCATCTCCATTTTCCGGCTGGTTGTCAGCCGCAAGCCGCTCATATTGACCTCATTCGGCTTTCCGCGCCTTCCGGTGCGGGTTTCATTTCCTCTACGCCCCATAACCATGATGCGCCAGCTTCTCGATATTATGCATCAGGCAATAGAGTTTCCATTGCCCGTCCACCTTGGCTTTGCCGCGCAGGGTGAAACGGTCCAGCCGCTTGTTGTTTCGGATGTTGCCGAACACCGGTTCCACGGTGGCGAAGCGCCGGGTAATCATTTCCTTGCCCTTGGCACTATCGATCTTCACCTTCATCCGGTCGGTGTGGGTCTCGAATCCCGGTGCGCGTCCGAGGAAGAACGCGACTTGGTGAGTCGCGGTCTTTTCGGGGGTGCGCAGGCATTGCGCGCGTAGCGCGCAAGGTTGGCAATCCTGTTTCGCTCCCTGGAACTTGATCGCCAGATTGCCGTTGTACACGCAGTTCGAGCCGTTGCCGTAGAGTATTTTGCCCGCTGGGCAGATGCAGGTCTTTTTCTCCGGGTCGAACTGGAAGTCCGCCGGTTTGAATAAGCGGAATGCGGTGAGGTCGAGTTCTTCGTCAACCAGGTAGCACAGGGCGTGCTCGAAACTGCCGGGCTGCACTTGCTTGTCGAAATCCACCGGCAGCAGTTTCAGACCCTTGTGGATGGGTTTGTAGCGCGGCATGCAAGTTCTCCCATGGGCGGTTCCGTTCCCGAAATTATGCCTGGGCAGGGATGCGTTTTGGAGGTTTTTCTACAGCGTCAACCTTAATCGTTAGGCTGAATTTGACGCACCTCATGCCGGATGAAGTTCTTCCCGGATCACCCGGCGCAGGGTGGATTCAATCTGTTCGCCCATCATCGCTTGATGGAGAGCCTGATTAATGAGCGTCTGGTAGCCACGCTCCCCGGCCTTGGCCTTGAAGAACGCAATGATTGAGCCATCCAGCATGATCGAGACGCGCTGCTTGCCTAGATGCTCATTGACTGCTGTGGCGAATTCTTCACGGGTCACGTCTTTCAGGCCGACCCGCAGGCGGGGGGGCTTAGAGGTAACGGGAGAGGGTGTCGATTTCATGGGGTTCCGCCTTTCGCATGGAGATGATATGAATTTCGCTTTCTGTTTCCGTGTGACTGATCGTCACAATGGCTGTACCCAGAAAGCCGGTGGAGTTGAAGCGCTGCTCGCCGTCGTAATCGCGGACGTCTTCCTCCGTGATCGTCGGCCCGTTGAACACCTGCTCGGCATCGGCGAAATCAAAGCCGTGCTTTTTCAGGTTGGACGTGCGCTTGGTGGCTTTCCACGTAAAATCCATAAACCTTATTATATGTATGAATATATATATTGCAAGGGGGTTGGCAACCCCGCTTACGGACTGGAGCAAGAGGCCTAACGAAGCTGTAGAAAAACCCGATTCTGCTCCCCTTGAAGCAACTCGGTCCGATTTTTTTCGAAGGCTCCGATAGCGGAGCGCATCTCCATTTTCCGGCTGGTTGTCAGCCGCAAGCCGCTCATATTGACCTCATTCGGCTTTCCGCGCCTTCCGGTGCGGGTTTCATTTCCTCTACGCCCCATAACCATGATGCGCCAGCTTCTCGATATTATGCATCAGGCAATAGAGTTTCCATTGCCCGTCCACCTTGGCTTTGCCGCGCAGGGTGAAACGGTCCAGCCGCTTGTTGTTTCGGATGTTGCCGAACACCGGTTCCACGGTGGCGAAGCGCCGGGTAATCATTTCCTTGCCCTTGGCACTATCGATCTTCACCTTCATCCGGTCGGTGTGTATAGTGGACCCCAATAACCGGACAGAGAATTAAGATGGTAGCCTGCTGTAA
>CAZGOY010000073.1:0-8977 GCA_964527565.1 uncultured Sulfuricella sp.
GCGCCGCGCATCAAAAAACCGTCTGCCGAAATGGCGAAGTCCGACAGGCTGCTAGCTGAAGCTCAAGCGCAAGACACCACAGAACAATAACCCCAACAACGAGGAATCGGGCCATGAAAAAATCTCTGCTTGCAACCCTGTTCGCCGCTCTGCTATTGGCTATTACAGCGGTTCATGCCGCCAGTGACGGCGGCAAAGGCGGCGGCCCCCTGTACTCGAAGCTGGGCACTTTTACGGTCAACCTGCAGGAAATCAGCGAGTACATGCAGGTCGATATTTCCGTCAAGATGCCCAATGCGGAATTACTGCAAGCCATCAAAACCTATCATCCCTTCATCCGGCATGAGCTGATTCTGTTGCTCAGTTCACAAAATTCCGAACAACTGTCCAGTGTCGCCGGCAAGCAGAAACTGCTGGAGCAAACCAAGGCCACCATCAACAAGGCCTTGAAGCGGGATGAAAAAGACGGGGTCAGCGAAGTGCTGTTCGAATCCTTCGTCATCCAGCAATAAGGACTATTTTTTCAGGTAGGGCGCGTACTGTTTGTCCATGCCGAGAATATGCTTGACCAGCCAGTCGCTGATCAGAAAGCCGATCACCTCTCTCCCCATTGACTCATGGGTCTGCTGATAATGGCGTTCAATTTCCTTTACCTTCCTGAGTAATTCCTGATGAACCGCCTGGTGCTCCGCCAATCCGGGAAAGTGATGCGCCGCCATTTGCCGTTCTTCCTCGGCAAAGTGCGTATCGCAATAGGCGATCAACTCGCGGATGGTGGTTGAAATGATCTCCCGGCCCTTCTTGGCGAACATGGCATCGTGCAGTTCATTAACGATGTTGAACATTTTCTGATGCTGTTGATCCAGCGTGGAATTATGAACCGAGTAGGACGCAGACCAATCGACAAATGACATTTTTTCTCCCCGGCCATTCAGGCCCGTTCTCTAGCAGCCGCGCGGCAAAACCGTTTACAATCGTCCCTGTCAGTGCTCTGCACAGTCCGCTCATTCTAGCACCGTAAAAACCCCTAAATAAACTGCTTAATGATCTACAACCGCACCCTTGAACTGGCCCAAGCCCTTATCGCCCGCCCCTCGCTCACCCCGGACGACGGGGGCTGCCAGGATATTCTGGGTAGCCGTCTGGAAAAACTCGGCTTTACTATTGAAAAGATGCCCTTCAACGGCGTAGATAACCTCTGGGTACGGCGCGGCACCAGCGCGCCGCTGCTGTGCTTTGCCGGACACACCGACGTGGTTCCCAGCGGCCCGCTGGAACAATGGCAAAGCGCCCCCTTCGACCCGCAGATTCGCGACGGCATGTTGTATGGGCGTGGCGCCGCCGACATGAAAACCTCGCTGGCGGCTTTCGTCACGGCCATCGAGGAATTCATCGCGGCCCATCCCGCCCACCCCGGCTCCATTGCCGTGCTGCTGACCTCGGACGAGGAAGGTATCGCCGTCGATGGCACGGCAAAAGTGGTGGAAGCGCTAAAGGCGCGCGGAACCGCACTGGAATACTGCATCGTCGGCGAACCCACCTGCGCCAGCCATCTGGGCGATACCATCAAGAACGGGCGGCGCGGCTCGCTTTCCGGTGCCCTGACGATAAAAGGCGTCCAGTGCCACATCGCCTACCCTCACCTCGGCAGAAACCCCATCCATCAAGCGGCGCCGGCCATCGCCGAACTGGCCGCCACCGTGTGGGACGATGGCAATGAATATTTCCCGCCCACCACCTGGCAGATTTCCAACATCCATGGCGGCACCGGCGCCACCAACGTGGTACCCGGACAGGTTGAAATCCTCTTCAACTTCCGTTTTTCCACCGCCAGCACAGTGGAAACCCTCATGGAGCGGGTGCATGGCATACTTGAGCGGCATGGCCTGGAGTATGATCTGGACTGGCTGCCCCCCTCGCCCCCCTACCTCACGCCGAAAGGTCCCCTGGTTGCCGCGATGAGCGCGGCAATCAAGACCGTCACCGGTGTCGAAGCGGAGCTGTCAACTTCCGGCGGCACCTCCGATGGGCGCTTTATTGCCACCATCTGCCCGCAGGTGCTGGAGTTCGGCCCGCTCAATGCGACCATCCACAAAATCAATGAATGCGTGGCGCTGGCCGACATTGAACCGCTTAAAGACGTTTACCGCCTGACACTGGAAAATCTGCTGGTGAAAAAATGACCTATATCGAAGCCCAGAAACACTTTACCACCGTGCGCGATCTACTGCGTTTCGCCGTCAGCCGCTTCAACGAAGCCAATCTGTTTTTCGGTCACGGCACCACCAACGCTTACGACGAGGCCGCCTATCTGGTCCTGCGCACCCTGCATTTACCGCCCGACCGCTTGGAGCCCTTCCTCGACGCCACCCTGCTGCCCAAGGAAACCGAACAGGTGCTGCAAATGCTGGAGCGCCGCGTCAAGGAACGCATTCCCGCCGCCTATCTGACCCATGAAGCCTGGCTGGGCGAATTCCGCTTTTACGTCGATGAGCGCGTCATCGTGCCGCGCTCTTTCATCGCCGAGTTGCTGGAAGAACAATTCAGCCCGTGGATCGAAGAACCGGAGGCGCTGGAAAGCGCGCTGGATTTATGTACCGGGTCCGGCTGCCTCGCCATCCTGATGGGCATCCACTTTCCCAACGCGCTGGTCGACGCCGTGGATATTTCAGAGGATGCTCTCGCGGTCGCGCAACGCAACGTGGCCGATTACGGCATGGTGGACCAGGTGCATCCGCTGCGTTCCGACATGTTCGCCGCGCTTGAGGGACGACGCTACGACCTCATCGTCAGCAACCCTCCTTACGTCAACGCCCCATCGATGCAGGCCCTGCCCGAGGAATACCATCACGAACCGGAACAGGCGCTGGCCAGCGGCGAGGACGGCCTCGACCACATCCGCGTAATCCTGCGCGAAGCCGCCGACCACCTGAACAAACGCGGCATCCTGGTAGTCGAGGCCGGCCACAACCTGGAAACCATCAGCGAGGCCTTTCCCCACCTCGACTTCACCTGGCTGGAAACCCGCGCCGGTAACGAACACGTATTCCTGCTGACGCGGGAACAACTGCTGCACCAAAGCGCCTAGCGCGGCGCCTTCGGCATTCTTTTCGGCCTCGGAGCGGCAGCGGGCTTGGGTGTCTCGACACGCGACGTGCTGCGCAGGCGCTCCTTGTCGGGGCGGGTGTTGTCCCAGCGGGGGATCGGAATACCGGCCCATTTAAGGATGTGCACCACGTCTTCCGAACCCAGCTCGACCCACTGACCGCGCTTCAAGCGCGTCGGCAGGTTGATGGCACCGAAGCGCACGCGCATCAGGCGGCTGACCATCATCCCGACGGCTTCAAACAGGCGGCGCACCTCGCGGTTGCGTCCTTCCCGGATAATGATGCGATACCAGTGATTGGAGCCTTCCCCCCCCTGCTCCATGATGGCGTCGAACTTGGCGAAACCGTCTTCCAGTTCGATGCCCGATTTTAGTTGGGCAATCTGTTCCGCGCTCAATTCGCCGAGCAGGCGCACCGCATATTCTCGCTCGACTTCGAAGCGCGGATGAGTCAGGCGGTTGGCGAGTTCTCCCGAGGTGGTGAAAATCAGCAGGCCGCTGGTATTGAAATCCAGGCGCCCCACCGCCACCCACCAGGAAGACGCCAGGATAGGGATGCGGTCGAATACGCTGGTGCGGCCTTCCGGGTCGTCACGGCTGACGATTTCCCCCTCCGGCTTGTGATACAGCATCACGCGCGGCAAGCGGTCGGCACTGCGCAGCTTGAGCGCGCGCCCGTTGGCACGGATATTGTCGTCGGGAGAAACGCGCATGCCGAGTTCGGCCACCTGGCCGTTGACCGTGACGCGCCCGCTCTGGATCAGCGCCTCCATGTCGCGTCGCGAGCCCAAGCCCGCTTGGGCGAGAATTTTTTGCAGTTTCTGGGTGCCGTCCGCTACACGCGGCGTTTCCTCGCCCGCTTCAATATCCTCGTCGGCGGCGGGTTCCTGCCAGTCTTCAACAATCTCGTTTCCTGCAGGAGCCGCTCGACGACGCGGGCTTCTGGTCGATGGGGTGCTTGCTGGGGGTTTTCCGGCGGGTTTTCTTGGCATGATTCAGCTTTCCTTGGGTTCGTGTAAGGTTTCCAGCACCGCGCTCATTTCCCCGACATTTTCCGGTGCCGGCAATTCCTGGAGCGAGCGCAGGCCGAGATCGTCGAGAAACTGCCTGGTGGTGGCGTACAGCGCCGGGTGTCCCGGTACCTCGCGATGGCCGATGGCGTCGATCCAACCGCGCGACTCCAGGGTCTTGACCACCTGGGTGCTGACGGTCACGCCGCGGATTTCCTCAATGTCGCCGCGCGTGACCGGTTGGCGGTAGGCGATAATCGCCAGGGTTTCCATCACGGCACGCGAATAGCGCGGCGGTTTTTCCGGGCTGAGACGTTCGATGTAACGCTGGTATTCCGGCCGCGCCTGAAAACGCCAGCCGCTGGCGACGTTCACCAGCTCGACGCCGCGCCCGCCCCAGTCGGCGCGCAATTCTTCCAGCAGTTTGCGCAGAATTTCACTCGACAGCTCGACGTCGAAGAGTTTTTTCAACTGGTGCAGGGACAGCGCCTCGCCGCTCGTCAGCAAAGCGGTTTCCAGTATCAGTTTGACTTCACCCGGATTGGATTTCATTCGGATTCCGCATAGGCGAGTTTGACATAAATCGGCGCAAACGGCGCCTGCTGGCTGATTTCCACCAGTTTTTCGCGCGCCAGTTCCAGGATGGCGAGAAAACTCACCACCATCTCCGGCACCCCGCGCAGGGAATCGAACAAGCTGGAAAACTCCGTAAACACCCCGCCTTGCAAGGCGCGCAGAATACGGCTCATGTGCTCGCGCACCGACAATTCCTCGCGGCTCACCTTGTGGTGGCGCGTCACGCTGATGCGCCGCACCACCGCCAGCCATGCCGCGCGCAGATCATCCACATCAACCTCCGGCAGGCGCTTTACCGCCGTCTGCTCCAGCCACACCGTCACCAGGGTGAAATCGCGCCCGGCCAGCGGCAACTCGTCCAGCTTGCGCGCCGCCACTTTCATTTGCTCGTATTCCAGCAGGCGCCGCACCAGTTCGGCTCGCGGGTCGGCTTCTTCCGCCCCCAGTGCAAGCGGCTTGGGCAGCAGCATGCGCGACTTGATCTCGATCAGCATGGCCGCCATCACCAGGTATTCGGCGGCCAGTTCAAGCTGTTTCACGCGCATCAGCTCGACGTAGGCCATGTACTGGCGCGTCACCTCCGCCATCGGAATGTTGAGCACGTCGAGATTCTGGCGGCGGATCAGATACAGCAGCAGGTCGAGCGGCCCTTCGAAAGCCTCCAGGAACACCTCCAGCGCCTCGGGCGGGATGTACAAATCCTTGGGCATCTCGGCCAGCGGTTCACCATAGAGGCGGGCGACTGGCGCGGGTGCTTCGGTGTCCGGGGCGGCTGCGAGCTCACTCATTGGCTTTTGCTTTACGCGAAGACAATCTTAACCACATCCTTGAACTGGCGCACGAAATGCACCGTCAAGCCATCGCGGATATAGTCGGGCAATTCGTCGAAATCGCGCCGGTTGGCTTCCGGGAAAATCAGTTCCATCACCTTGATGCGCCGTGCGGCGATCACTTTTTCGCGCAGGCCGCCGATGGGCAGCACTTCGCCGGTCAGGGTCAGTTCGCCGGTCATCGCCAGGGGGCGGGTCACCTTTTCGTTGCGCGCCAGCGACAGCAGGGCAACCGCCATGGTAATGCCCGCGCTCGGCCCGTCCTTGGGGGTGGCGCCCTCCGGGACGTGCAGATGCACGAAGGCTTCGTCAAAGAAGGTCGGGTTGCCCTTGTAGGGTTTCAGGTGCGAGGCGATGTAACTGTAGGCGATCTCCGCCGATTCCTTCATCACGTCGCCCAACTGGCCGGTGAGCTTGAAACCGCGGTTCTTGGTATGCACCAGCGTAGCCTCGATGGACAGCGTGGCGCCGCCCATCGCCGTCCACGCCAGACCGGTAACCACACCCACGCCGGTAAGCGGCCTTTCCGGCAGAAAACGCGGCTTGCCGAGATATTCTTCGACATGCTGGACACTCAAGTGATCCGGGCATTCCCCATCGTTGACGCGCTTCACCACCACCTTACGCACCATGCGCCCCAACTGCTTTTCCAGGTTGCGCACGCCGGATTCGCGCGCATAGCCCTCGATCACCTGGCGTAGTGCGGCTTCGGTGATGCTCAGGTCGCCGCGCGCCATGCCGACCTTCTTCAACTGCTTGGGCCACAGGTGATGCCGGGCGATCTGTACTTTTTCCGCCGTGATGTAACCGGACAGGCGGATCACCTCCATGCGGTCGAGCAACGCGCCGGGAATGGTGTCGAGCTGGTTGGCGGTGCACACGAACAGCACCTTGGAAAGATCGAAGCGCACGTCCAGATAATGGTCGAGAAAATCCACGTTCTGCTCGGGGTCAAGCACCTCCAGCAAGGCCGAGGCCGGATCGCCGTGGTAGGAGGCGCCGATCTTGTCGATCTCGTCGAGCATGATGACCGGATTGGCGACGCCGCAATCCTTGATCGCCTGGACGAACTTGCCCGGCATGGCGCCGATGTAGGTACGGCGATGCCCCTTGATCTCGGCTTCGTCACGCATGCCGCCCAGGCTGAAGCGATAGAACTGGCGCCCCAGCGCGCTGGCGATGGAACGCCCGATGGAAGTCTTGCCCACGCCCGGCGGGCCGACCAGCAACAGGATGGAACCGGCGATTTCCCCTTTCAGCGCGCCCACCGCGAGAAACTCGATGATGCGTTCCTTCACGTCGTCGAGGCCGTCATGGTCATGGTCGAGAATCTTGCGCGCGCGCTTCAGGTCGAGCTTGTCCTTGGAATACTTGCCCCACGGCAGTTGCGTCAGCCAATCCAGGTAATTGCGCGTCACGGCATATTCCGAGGAGCCGGATTCCAGCATGGCGAGCTTGTCCATTTCCTCGTCGATGCGTTTTTTCGGGCCGACCGGCGGTTTGAGTTTCGCCAGCCGCTCGCGAAAACGCTCCAGGTCGGCGGTGCGGTCGTCCTTGGCGATGCCCAATTCCTTCTGGATTTCCTTCAACTGTTCGCGCAGGAAAAACTCGCGCTGGCGCGAACTGATTTTCTGCTCCACCTGGGTGCGGATCTGCGATTGCAGCCTGGCGACATCGAGTTCCTTCTTGATGAGCACCAGCACCTTTTCCATGCGCTTACGCACGCTGAAGGCTTCCAGCACCTTCTGCAAGTCTTCCTTGGTGGCGGTGGTCAGCGAGGCGGCGAAATCCGCCAGAATCGACGGCTCGTTGGGGCTGAAGCGGTTGAGGAAGAACTTGAGTTCCTCGCTGTACAGGGGATTGAGCGGGATCAGGTCCTTGATGGTGTTGATGATGGCCATGGCGTAGGCCTTCATCTCGTCCTCGTTGCGCGACATCGGCTCCGGCGGATACTCGACCTCGGCCTGGTAGGGCGGCGCGTGGGAAATCCATTTGACGACGCGAAAACGCGCCTGCCCCTCGGCGATGAACTGTATCTTGCCGTCCGTGCGCACCGGGTGGTGCATGTTCACCACCGTGCCGACGGAATAGAAATCTCCCGGCTTGACGTCATCGGCGTGATCGGGTTTGGCGAGTATCAAGCCCACCATCTTGTCCGAGGTATCGCCGATTTTTTTCACCGTTTCCAGCCACGGCTTCTCGTTCATCAACAGCGGCAAGGTCTGCGCCGGAAAAAACGGCTTTTCAGTCAGCGGCAACAGGTACAGCGTGTTCGGCAGGGAACGGGAAGCAACGGCATGCCCCGGCGTTCCGCTCCCCTCGCTGTCTTTGGAAGAAAGCAATTCGCCTTCGAGTGGATGTTGGTCTGGCATGGTGGGCTTTTCTATTGAGGTGGTGTGTTACTGGAACATGGCGCCTGGAGTGGATAATTCAAGCCGGTTACCGGCTAAATCCATCAGAAAAAAACCACCCTGGGCTTGGCTATGGAACGATGGGGCTGACAATATCCCCCAGCGTCATTCCTTTTCCTGCAATGTCTGGATGAGGGCGGCGATGCAGCACAGACGGCGGCTCGTCGTTGACGGTCAGCGCGATGAACTCCACACGGTGGTTGACAAAGGATTCGGGCAGTTCGATAACCACTTTTCTGCTGGTCACGTCAAGAATTTGTCGTTTCACTTGCATCGGTTTTCCTTTTCAGAAGCATTGCCTTCCGCCAAGCCTGGTGGACAAAACGTCAAGCCGCCCGTTCAAGCTGCGCGGCATATTCCAGGCGGTTATGGTACAAATCCATGATGGGGAAGCACAAATCATAGTCACCCCAGAGCAGTTCGCCGTATTCGACATGAAACGATGCGAATCGCACGGGATCGAGGTAAGCGCGAATATCGGGATGCAATGAGCGCGACAAAAAAGGCAGGAAATCCACCACCTGCTCAACGCCATCGTCAAAGCGCAAACGGATACGATAGTCTCCGGCTTTTTCTGCGGTCACGATGTTGATCGGGTTCGGCATTATTTGAGCCTCCGCATGATGATTTCCGGTTTGATAGGTTTGTGTAGTACAAAAAAATCAATCCATTTTGCGATGATGTCATTGGCACGCGCGTGGACAATCTCTTCAAAAGAACGCATTTCGCTTACCGCGAGGGGTAGCCTTCCAGCGGTTGCGGTGAAACGAATCTCGGTTATCTTGCCGTTGATAACAACGATCTCGGCCCGTGCATCTCTGCCTTGGCACTTGCCATAGACATGAACCGGCTCATGTTCGTTGGCATAGAACATGACGAGCAGCCCGAAATATTCGTAGAGCTTCGGCATCCTAAAATTTTCAGATAATCCCTAACTGTAATTCAGCCCTATCGCCTCGCGCACGTCACGCATGGTTTCGTTCGCCAGATCGATCGGGTCGAGCTAACGGGATGTCGCCCGTTAGCCCTCCCACACCACCGGAC
>CAZGOY010000074.1:0-8799 GCA_964527565.1 uncultured Sulfuricella sp.
CGTTGATGCGCGTTGCGCCGCCATCGTTGCCCTGCGCCCCCACATGGAACTGCCAGTTCGGCGTCGCGCGGTAACGCAGGTAGCCGGTCAAGGCAAGGGAATGGCGCTGCGCCAGCCGCGTATTGCCGACATAGTCGTCGTTGTCGCCATACCAGGCGACCTCCGGCGTCAGTTCGAACACCAGCGACTTCGATAACGGTTGTATCCAGCCGAGGCTGAGCGTCAGCTTCGAGCGATTCTCGCCGATGTTCGCCACCTGCCGACGATCGTAATCACCCGTTGGCAAGTTGACCAGAGCGCTCAGGCCGAGATAGCGACCCTGGTCGCGGTCCGCCATCAGCCAGGTCGTCGCGCCCAGGCGCAGGTCGCCCATGCCGCTGGCTGCCTTGCCCAGCAAACCGGCGAGCGGTGCCGGCGCAACGTCGGCATGCGCCCACGGCAGAACGGCGATGACGGATAGCGGCCTGCCGGCCAGCTCGAAGAAATGCCCGGCGCGCAGCGCCAGAATTTGCACGTCGACTTTGCCGTCAAGCGTCTTGCGCCCGTTGATATACGGCCCGCTTGTCGCCCGGTCATAGGCATAGACGGCCAGCGTCGTCGTTCCTTTCGCCAACGGAAAATAGTCGCCGGGCGATACGTCATTGACTGCCGCCGCTGCATTGCCCATTCCCAGCGTGCCCAGCATCGCGATTGCGGCCGGTTTGCAAAGATGCGCCAAAGTCCTGCCAAGTATTGCCCTCATTCCATGTCTCCGTGTAGGTCATTCGGCCAATCCGATTGCCCAATGCCTGTCCTGCATGCGAGCGCGCTATGATAGCGCATTCGGCCTCTGAGCTAGACCCCATTGGATCCCAATACCCTGACGTTTTACCTCATTGCCGCCGGCCTGAGCTTCGGTCTCGCGCTGGTCTTGGTGGCGTTCGCCCAGATTCAGGCAGGAACCCTGCTGATTCGCAGCGCAGCCCTGGTCTTCCTGCTGCTCGCCGTCGCCTTCTTCGGCGCCGGCTACGGGCCGCTGCTGCCGCGCTGGATGACCGTCATGGGCACCAACCTGCTCATTCTCCTGGCCGGCATCTTCTTTTATGCGGGCTTGCACGCGCACCATACGCAGCAGTCGGCCACGCTGGATCGTCTGGGTCTGGGCGTGCTGGCCGTGAGTGCCGTGCCGTTCTGGTATTGGGGCCTGATCGAACCGAACGGCATCTACCGCTCCCAAGTGTTTTCCTTCGCCGCAGCACTGATCAACGGGCGTTCGGCCCTGCTGCTGTTGCGGCACACCGGGCCCGCTCGTCAGCGCAACCTGCCGGCACTCGCCCTCGGCAGCGTTTTCGCCGTCATCGCCGGCTGGATGCTGGTGCGCGGCATCCTGCTGTTCGGCGCCGAACTGGCGCCCGTCGAGCAGCGCGGCGCCAACCCGACGAGCTGGCTCACCGTGTTCTGGTACAACGTCCTCGTCTCCTTGATGGCGGCCTGCGTCCTGTGGCTGGAAATTGATCGTCTCAAGGGCCAATACCGTGATCGTGCTTCCGGCCAGGCAAAAACGACCGCGACCCCCTCCCTCGAACCGACGCGCGGCAACCTGATCCTGCTGTGGAGCATGGTGGCCGTGCTGTGCCTGGCAATTGCCAGCGAGGCCGGCATTGCCTATGGCGCACTGCAGGGGCGCGAGCACAAGCAGCTCGTCGAGAAAGCCACGCAAGCCAATAATGCCCTGGTCGAACATACCGCCCAGGTGGTCAATCAGGCCGACATCCTCATCCATGCGGTACGTGGCTACCATGCGCGTACCGGTTCGGCCGCCGCTACCGAGCGTTTCGTCGCCAGCCTGCAGTTTCGCCGCGACATCATCGAGAACATCTACCTCATCGACGCGGATGGACTCATCCTCACCCCCTGGGCCGACCGCGGCAAGGGACTCAGCGCCGCACAGCGCGACTACTTCCTGTTTCACCAACAACATCCCGAAGACCAGATCTACATCGGCCCGGTGCTGACAGGAAAAGTCACCGGCAAGCAGCAATTTCGCCTCAGCCGCCGCATCAGCCACCCCGATGGCCGCTTCGCCGGCGTCATTCTGGTTCCGCTCGAACCCAAGGCGTTTTCCAGCTATTACCGGCAATTCGTCGCCGGCGGCGACAGCATCGCCACCCTGGTCGGCACCGAAGACCGGAAAATCCGCGCGCGCATCCCGCAAACGAATGTCGACAAATGGGACACCCCGATCGCCTCGCCGCTCTGGGAGGCCCTGGCCCAGGCGCCGGAGGGCCGCTACCGCAATAAAAGTTTTGTCGATGGCATCGAGCGCCAGTTCATCTACAAGCGCGTCGGCGAGCTGCCGCTGGTCATGGTCACCGCTTTTTCCGCCGCCGACATCCGCAGCGGCGTGCAGGAGAGCCTCCGTCCGATCGGCTACGGCGCGGTGCTGGCGGTGGTCGTCGTCCTCGCGCTGGCGGCCATGCTGACCGCGCTGATCCGACGCCGCGACGAACAGGACAGCTTCATCTCCATGCTCAGCCACGAACTGAAAACCCCGCTTTCCGTGATTCGCATGACCTTGGGCGGCACTGAACTTCCCGATGCCAGCAAGCAGCGCATTGCGCGCTCGGTTTCCGCCATGAACGACATCATCGAACGTTGCGTGCAGGCAGATCGCCTCCACCACGGTCTGGTGCCACTTAACCGGGCCGACATCAACCCGGCAGAATTTCTCGCCGCGTTCGTCGCCTCCAGTCCCGCACCCGAAAGAATCACGCTGACTATCGACACCTTGCCCACCTGTCGGAGCGACCCCCAGTTGCTTCAGGTCATCCTCGGCAATCTGATCGACAACGCCCTCAAATATGGGGCGTCCAGACATCCGGTCAACATCGCAGCCCAACCGGCGTCGCGCAAGGGGCAACCCGGCATCCGCGTCGCCATCGCCAACTCCCCCGGCCCGGCCGGCCTGCCCGACCCGGCGCGCGTTTTCCGCAAGTACTACCGCGCGGCCGGCGCCCACGGCAAAACCGGTTCCGGCCTCGGGCTGCATCTGGCCGAAGGTTTTGCCCGCAAGCTCGGCGGCGAATTGCGTTACCTTCCCGGCACAGATACAGTCAGATTCGAACTATGGATTCCCCTATGAACATCCCCCTCAACATTCTCGTTGTCGAAGATCACGACGACCTGCGCGAAGCCACCGTCGCGACACTTGCCGCCATGGGCCATGCCGTACGCGGTGTCGATTGCGCCGAAGCACTCGACGAGGCCTTGGCCAGCTTTCGCCCCGACCTGCTGCTGCTCGACCTCAATCTGCCCGGTGAAGACGGCCTCAGCATCGCCCGGCGCCTGCGCGCCGCCGAGCCGGACATCGGCATCATCATGGTCACCGCCCGCAATCAGGTGCACGACGTGACTCGGGGCTACGGCAGTGGCGCCGACATCTACGTCACCAAGCCCACCTCGCCCGAAGAGCTCAGCGCCGCCATCCATGCCCTCGCGCGACGGCTCCGGCCGCCAGCCCGCACCGGCACCCCGCTGGTGCTCAACATCCATGCGCTGCAACTGCAGGGGCCGCAGGCCAGCATCGATATCGCCGGGCATGAATACCAACTGCTGGCCGCTCTGGCCCGCGCCCGCGACCATCGCATGGAAACCTGGCAACTGCTCGAACTCCTCGGCAAACCCATCGAAGAACTGGAAAAGCGCACCCTCGCCGTGCAAATCGTGCGGCTGCGCAAAAAGCTGCTCGATGCCGGCGCCCGCGAGCCCACCATCAAGGCGCTACGCGGCAGCGGTTACCAGCTCTGCATTGCCCTGGAGTTGCATTAATTTGCGCCAAATCGCCAGCGGATGGCGCCATCCCGCCAGCAGGGAGGCCGTCAGGCCGGAAGCGGCCCGAAGAGGCTGCGCCGACTTTTCATGGTCGTGGTAGCGGCGAGATTGAAACAACCGATCCAGACGTGTAGGATTAAATCCTGCATTTCTTATGGAGGCCGATATGCGCACAACCCAGCAATTCAGCATCACCCTGCCGAATGAAATGGCCGGACTGGTTAAGTCGATGGTGGCGACGGGGGCCTATGCCACTGAAAGCGAAGTGTTTCGCGATGGGCTGCGGGCGCTGATGGCGCGCGAGCGCGCCATGGAGCGTTGGCTGAATGACCAGGTAGGGCCAGCCTATGATGCCTTGAAGGCCGACCCCGCTCGTGCCATTGGTCCCGACCAGATGCGAGCCCGGATTGCCGCTGAACATCAGGCGATGTCCGGCAAGGCGAAATGAAATATCGCGCCGTCTTCTCGCCTGAGGCGGAAGACCAGCTTGCCGCGTTGTACCGGTATATCGCCAATGCAGCCTCGCCAGGCATCGCCGAACGCTACGTCAATGCCATCATCAACTACAGCGAGACACTGGATACCTTTCCGTTGCGTGGCGTCAAGCGCGACGACATCCGCTCGGGCTTGCGTATCACGAACTATAAAGGGCGGACAGTGATCGCCTTCGACGTTGATGTCGATGCGCAGCAAGTATCCATCCTCGGCATTTTCTACGGCGGGCAGGATTACGAAGCGGCGCTGCAGGATGACCTTGACGCCCCGGCCTGACAGATTCGACAGAGGCAATTATCCCTGCCGCCAGCCGCCCCGCCAGCCTTGCACAAACCCTCAGGGTGCCGACCCCGTAACGCTCCGTAGTAATTCGTAGTAATCCGTAGGCGTCGGAAATAATCGGTAGTAATCGATTTTCCGACTTTGCCATCATTGCGGCCATCATGAATTCGGCCGCCCATCCCCTCGCACTGAACCCCGGCACCCTGCAACTCGGCGGGCCGCTCGGCTGGGTCGACATCTCCGACCCGGAATGCACGCTGCTCAAGGCCTTCGCCCTCAGCAGCAACCAGCGCATCACCACCGCCGTCATGCTCGACCTGGTCGGCAAAGCCGCCAACGATCTGGGCAAGCGCGCTCTCGAAGTGCAAATCGTGCGCCTGCGCAAGAAGCTGCAGCAGGCCGGCGCAGCCGCGCCCACCATCAAGGCCATTCGCGGCGTGGGTTATCAACTCTGCATCCCGCTTGCCGTCCCGCCAGCGCCGACTTTTTCGTCCCCTTCATCTGAATAACCCATTGACTATTTGGAGACTGCCATGTCCGCATCCATCGTTTTTGTCGATTCCCGCCTGACCGATTATCAAAGCCTGATCGCATCCCTTGCCGGCAGTCAGCACGAAATCGTCCTGATCGACGGCTATCAAGACGGCCTCGCCCAAATTGCCGCAGCACTGAATGGCCGCAGCGGCATCGATGCCGTTCACCTGCTCAGCCACGGCAGCGCCGGCAGTGTGCAGATCGGCACCAGCACACTAAACAGCGCCAACCTGTCCGCCAACGCCGAACTGCTCGCCGGCATCGGCCAAAGCCTGACCGAAGACGGCGATTTGCTGCTGTATGGCTGCGGCATCGCACGGAGCGATGCCGGGCAGGCATTTATGGAACAAATTGCGATTTATACCGGGGCGGATGTGGCGGGGTCGGATAATTTGACGGGGGCGGCGGATAAGGGCGGGGATTGGATACTTGAATTCTTGGTGGGAAAAATCGAAAGCAAAACCCTCGAAATTTCAAACTTCAGGTCTGTATTTGCCGTCATGGCCAACAACGATGCTGGTTCCGCCAACGAGGCCGGTGGCACGGCCAATGCCACGGGCGGTAGTAATGCAAGCGGTAATGTCATCAGCAATGACACCGACTCTGATACCAGCACCAATACCGGGCTCACGGTTACGGCAATACGCTTGGGGAGTTCGGAAGGCGCGGGTACGGCAGGCACCGTCGGGCAGCAATTAGCTGGCACTTACGGTTGGGTTACGCTCAGCACGGACGGTACGTTCGTCTATGTCGTCAATGACAATAACAGCACCGTACAGGGCTTGTCCGCCGGACAGACGCTGACCGAGAGTTTCAATTACACGGTTTCCAACGGTTCCCTCACCGATATTGCTGTGTTAACGATCACCATCAACGGCACCAACGATTCACCAACGCTGGATGCGAGCAAGACGCCCGTGCTGGCCAATTCGCTGGAAGACACGGCGCCAACGAATGGATCGACCACCGGGTCGACCTTGGTCTCTGCCTTGGTTGATATCAACGGCCCCCTGAGCAACTTTGCCGACCCCGATAGCGGCACGACGGCAGGCATCGCCATCAGCGGTTTCGCTGTCGGCGGCAATCTCTGGTACTCGACGAACGGTGGGACGACGTGGACCCAGGCCAGCGGCCTGACTGCAACGAATACGCTCAAGCTCAAGGCGGATGCCAACACCCGTGTCTATTTTGAATCCACCACCACGGATTTTATGGGGGGGGTGGCGGATGCGATCACCTTCTATGCCTGGGATGGCGGTGGTGGGGCCAACGGATCGATTGGCGGTAATACCTATACACCGATCAGCCTGTCCGAAGTTGGCTCATTAAGCGCACTGACCAGCAATCGCGGCGTGGCGGTGAGCGGGAATTTCGCATATCTGGCCGACGGGGCCGGCGGAATTCGCGTTGTCGATATCACTACCCCCGGCAGCCCGAGTTTGACTACTTCAGTGTCGCCATCGGTTGGTTCTGCGGGCGATATCACGGTGAGCGGCGGTTACGCCTATGTCACATTATGGAACAGTGGCTTGGCGATCTTCGATCTCGCCAACCCGGCTGCGCCGGTCCAGCGCAGTATTATCGGTACGGTTGGCGCTGCCGATAGTGTGGCGGTCAGCGGCAGCTACGCCTATGTGGCCGACTATTCCCCTGCGGGCGGCTCTGGAAACCTGCGGGTAGTGAATATTTCCAATCCGTTGAGTCCAACGTTGACAGCGACGCTTTCACTTGGTGGAAGCCCCACGGACATCACGATTGTTGGCACCACAGCTTATGTCGCTGGTGGCAATGGGTTCGGGTTGAAAGTAATCGATATCAGTACACCTGCCTCACCGCAGCTTTTGAGTACCTATGGCGCGGCGGGTAAAGGTGTTGCGGTCGCAAATGGCTATGCTTATCTCACCAATACATCCGGCCTCACGATTATTGATGTATCCAATCCAGCAAACCCGACATTGAAAGCGACGGTCTCCACGGGTACCAGCCTAAATGAAAATGTGCTTGTGGATGGCGATTACGCCTATGTCGCAGCCAATAGTCTTGGGATCAAATTGATCAACATCAGCAGCCCGACGGCACCGTTTGTCGCCGGTACGCTGGATACCCCCGGTACTGCCTATGAGCCGACGTTGATCGCAGGTTATGCCTTGGTGGCGGACAGTGGTTCGATGCGCGTGCTTTCGCGCTCAGGAACCGAGGTGAGCGCTGTGTCGAGTACCAGCGATACGGCAAACGTCACCATTTCCGGCACCGCCGATACCCCGAGCATCACCAACGCGACCACCAACGAAGACACCCAGAGTGCTGCCGGTTTGGTCATCAGCCGCAACGTAGCCGATGGTACTGAAACCACCCACTTCAAGATCAGCGGCATTACCGGCGGCACGTTGTATAAGGCCGATGGCACCACGGCCATTGCCAACAACGCGTTCATTACCTTCGCCGAAGGCAACGCCGGTCTCAAATTCACGCCGACGGCCAATTCCATCAGTAACGGCAGTTTCAATGTCGAAGCCTCGACCGATGGCACCACGGTAGCCGGTTCAGCCGCAACAGCCACGGTCACCGTGAATGCCGTGGCGGACACCCCCAGCGTCGCGTCGGCCACCATCAACGAAGACACCGACTCCGCAGCCATTGCCATCACCCGCAATGCGGCCGACGGTGCAGAGATGACGCACTACAAGGTCACCGGCATCAGCGGTGGCACGCTCTTCAGTGACGCGGGCTTTACCACGCAGATCACCAATGGCAGTTTCATCGCCAGCGGCGGGGCCACCACCAGCGTCTATTTCCGTCCGACCACCAACGCCATCACGGCCGGCAACTTCACGGTGCAAGCCTCGACCAGCAATGCCGACGCTGGGCTCGGCGGCTCGACCGCCAGTTCAACCGTGACGATCACCCCAATCGCCGATACGCCGTCGGTGACCAGTGCCAACACCCCACCAGCCACGCAGACCACGTCAGGTCTGGTGCTGACGCGCAATGCGGTCGATGGCAATGAAGTGACGCACTTCAAGATCACCGGCATCACCAACGGCAACCTGTTCAAGAGCGATGGCACAACGGCGATCAACAACGGCAATTTCATCACTTTTGCCGAAGGCAATGCCGGCCTCAAGTTCACCCCGACCAGCGTTGGCAATGGCAGTTTTACGGCGCAA
This sequence comes from uncultured Sulfuricella sp., assembly GCA_964527565.1. Taxonomy (GTDB): domain Bacteria; phylum Pseudomonadota; class Gammaproteobacteria; order Burkholderiales; family Sulfuricellaceae; genus JAGXQV01. The sequence goes on from CAZGOY010000074.1 coordinate 8,289, forward strand.
GCATCAACCAGTAACGTTGATGGCGGGCTGGGCGGATCCACCGTCAATGCAACGATTTCTGTCAACACTGCCCCCACCATCACCAGCAATGCCGGCGGTGCAACTGCCGCGATCAACATTGCAGAAAACAGCACCGCCGTCACCACCGTGGTGGCTACGGATACTGACGCAGGTCAAACCGTCACCTACAGCATTACCGGCGGTGCCGATGCGGCTAAATTCGGCATTGATAGCAACACCGGAGTACTGGCCTTTGTTTCGGCGCCAGACTTTGAGACTCCAGCCGACAGTGATTTCAACAACGCTTACCTGGTAACCGTCACGGCCAACGACGGTAATGGCGGAACCGACGAGCAGACGATCACTGTGACCGTCACCGACGTGGACGAAACGCCGCCCGCCCCGGCACCGCCCGCCCCGCAGCCCGCGCCGCCGCTCGATCCTCCCGACGGCGTCCCCACCGGCACCTTCGACGGCGTCACTATTACCGCCACCACCGCAACCTCCAGCA
>CAZGOY010000075.1:0-8230 GCA_964527565.1 uncultured Sulfuricella sp.
ATGCGAGCCTGTGCTCAGAAAATTGCACCCAACTGAGGCATGTAACTAATCAGGAAAACTCAAGCAGATCATCGGCGAGGTGCGCGGCGCCACCGACAACATCTCCAGCGCCTCGGAGCAGGTTTCCGCCACCGCGCAATCCCTGTCGCAAGGCTCCAGCGAGCAGGCGGCCAGCGTCGAAGAAACTTCCGCCTCGGTGGAACAGATGTCAGCCTCCATCAACCAGAACACCGACAACGCCAAGGTCACTGACGGCATGGCCACCCAAGCCGCCAAACAGGCGGTGGAAGGCGGCGAGGCGGTCAAGCAGACGGTCGTCGCCATGAAGCAGATCGCCGACAAGATCGGCATCATCGACGACATCGCCTACCAGACCAACATGCTGGCCTTGAATGCCGCCATCGAAGCCGCGCGTGCCGGAGAACACGGCAAAGGCTTCGCGGTGGTGGCAGCGGAGGTGCGCAAACTCGCCGAGCGCAGCCAGAAGGCCGCGCAGGAAATCGGCCAGGTGGCGGGCAGCAGCGTGGACCTGGCGGAACGCGCCGGCAAGCTGCTGGATGAAATGGTGCCGGCCATCAACAAGACCTCCGACCTGGTGCAGGAAATCACCTCCGCCTCGGAAGAGCAATCTTCCGGGGTGGCGCAGATCAACACCGCCATGAGCCAGCTCAACCAGACCACCCAGCAGAACGCTTCCGCCTCGGAGGAACTGGCCGCCACCGCCGAGGAAATGAGCAGCCAGTCCGAGCAATTGCAACAGTTGATGGCCTTCTTCAAAATCGACGACGGCGTTGCGGTTTCGCACAAGAGCACGAGATCGGCGGCAAGCAGCAAGCCGCGCAAGGCCGCCGCACCGCCAGCAAAAACGGCTGCGCGGGGAATGCCAGTCAGCGAAGCCGAATTCGTGCGCTTCTAAGGGGAGCACATCATGGGCGAATTGACGACAACGGGAGCAAAAGGGGCGCTGGCAACACGCGGCGCTCAGGAGAGCCGGGAAGAGGACGACCAGTACCTGACTTTCCTGCTGGGCGGCGAGATGTTCGCCATCGGCATTCTCAACATCAAGGAGATCATCGAGTACGGTGCCTTGACCACGGTGCCGATGATGCCGGGCTTCATCCGCGGGGTCATCAACCTGCGCGGGCGGGTGGTGCCGGTGGTGGATCTGTCGGCGCGTTTCGGGCGGCAGAGCACCGAAGTAAACCGGCGCACCTGCATCGTCATCATCGAGGTGACGGCGGAGGGCGAAAAGCACGATGTCGGCATCGTGGTGGATGCGGTCTCGGAAGTGCTGGAAATACCCGCATCCGAGATCGAGCCGCCGCCCTCCTTCGGCGCGAAAATCCGTGCCGACTTCATCAGCGGCATGGGCAAGGTGGCGGGCAAGTTCGTTATTCTGCTCAATGCCAGCCGGGTGTTGTCGGTGGATGAAATGGCCTCGCTGGTGGCGATGGGCAGCAGCGAAAGCGTGGCGGCGTGAGCTGCCCTTGAATTTTTGACAGGAGTTTGAAAATGAACAACAAACAGTCGTATTCCCTGATTCTGGCCGGGCTGCTCGGTTTGGCCGCAGCGCCGGTTCTGGCTGCCGACGCCCCCGCAGTCGAGCACACGCTGACCGGCAACGTCGGCCTGTTCAGCCAGTACATTTATCGCGGCCTGGCGCAGACCAACCGCAAGCCCGCCCTGCAGGGCGGTTTCGACTATGCGCACGCCAGCGGCCTGTATGCCGGCGTTTGGGGTTCCAACGTGAGCTGGATCAGCGATCCCGGTAACGGCGTAAGCGCCAGCCTGGAAGTGGATACCTATTTCGGCTTCAAGAACAGCTTTGCCGGTGATTTCACCTACGACGTGGGCTTCCTGCGCTACAACTATCCGGGCAGCTATCCCGCCGGATTCGTCAAGCCGGATACCAACGAGATTTACGGCGCGCTGGGCTACAAGTGGTTCACCGTCAAGTATTCGCACGCCCTGGGCGACACTTTCGGCATCGACAACGCCAGCGGCACCAGCTACCTGGATCTTTCCGCCAGCTTCGAAGTGGCCGACAAGCTGGTGCTGGGGCTGCATGCCGGCAAGCAGACCTTCCGTGGCGATGTCGGCGGCGTGAGCAACGACGCTCTGTTCAGCTACACCGACTACAAAGTGTCGCTGACCAAGGACCTCAACGGCTACCTGGTGGGCGTGGCCTATACCGACACCAACGCCAAGAACGCGGGCTACTTCATTCCCGCCACCGGGCGCAACGTCGGGGATAGCCAGTTCATCGTCTCGGTCAGCCGGTCGTTCTGACGAATGCGCTGACATTCCCCCAGGAAGAAGATCATGATGCGACTCTCCACATTGTCGTTCAAGGCCAAGCTGGCGCTGATGTTGTTGCCGGCGCTGCTTGGCTTGTTGTTCTTTTCCGGCGGCGCGTTGCTGGAAAAACGTGCCGCCATGCGGGACATGGCTGAATTGAAAATATTAGTGGAGCTGGGGGGGAAGGCCAGTGCGCTGATTCATGAAATTCAGGTCGAGCGCGGCTTGTCCGCTGGGTTTCTTTCCTCGCGGGGAGAACGCTTCGCCCCGGAACTGGCCGCGCAACGCCAGTTGGCTGATCGCCGCCAGACCGAGTTGCGCGAATTTTCTGCCCGTTATGCGGGTGAGCTGCGTGCAGCCGGACTGCAAACCGCGCTGGATGCGGTGAATGCGTCGCTGGGGAAGCTGGGGGAAACCCGCGCTGCGATCGACCGCCTGACGCTGGCGCCGAAGGACAGCTTTGCCTGGTACAGCGGCACGATTGCCACGCTGGTGGATGCGGTGCGCTTCGTGGCGACTTCCGGCACGCATCCGCAAATCGTCAAGGAAGCCAGTGCCTATCTGGTTTTCCTGCAGGGCAAGGAACAGGCCGGGCGCGAGCGCGCCACCTTGAACGGCGTGTTCGCCGCCAACCGTTTTGATACAGAAAGCCATGCCCGGCTGCTTACCGTGCTATCGGCTCAGGAGACTTATTTTTCCGTGTTTCGTGGCTATGCCGGTGAAACGCTGACGGCGCGCTACCGCGAGATGGTCGCCAGTCCCGCAGCAGGGGAGGTGGAGCGCATGCGCAAAATCGCGCTGGACAAGGTGCAGGAAGGCCATTTCGGGGTCGAACCTGCCGCCTGGTTCGCCGCCATCAGCGCGAAAATCAACGCCATGAAAGCGCTGGAAGACCAGATCGGCGCAGCGCTCAGAGACCATGCGCAGCAACTGGAAGAGGCCGCGCGCGGTGCCCTGTGGCGGGTGGCGCTCATCACGCTCGCGGTGGTGCTGGCGGTCACGCTCGCAGGCGTGCTCATCGCCCGCAATCTGCTGGCCCAGTTGGGGGGTGAACCGGCGGCGGTGGTGGCGCTGGTGCGGCGGATTTCCGCCGGTGATCTGACGGTGCAAGTGGCAGCCGGGAAGGCAGGCAGTCACGACAGCCTGTTGTTTGCCATACACGGACTGGTGGAAAAACTTTCCCATATGGCTGGCGAGATGCGCGCCACGGCAGGCGCGCTGTCCGACGCCTCGCAGCAGGTGAGCGGCACGGCGCGGGACATGAGCGAGGCTTCGGCAGCGCAGGCCGCCAGCGTGGAGCAAACCACGGCGGCAGTAACGGAAATGTCGCATTCGGTGAGCCGCAACGCGGATAGCGCCCGCCAGACCGACGAGGTGGCGGCGCGCGTGGCGCAGCAGGCCGACAATGGCGGCGAGGCGGTAAAGCAGACAGTGGCGGCGATGAAACAGATTGCCAGCCGAATCGGCATCATCGACGACATCGCCTACCAGACCAACATGCTGGCGCTCAATGCCGCTATCGAAGCGGCGCGCGCCGGGGAGCACGGCAAGGGCTTCGCGGTTGTGGCGGCGGAGGTGCGCAAGCTCGCCGAACGCAGCCAGAAAGCCGCGCAGGAAATTGGGGAACTGGCCCAAGGCAGCGTGCAACTGGCGGAATTGGCGGGCGGGCTGCTGGACGAGATTGTTCCCGCCATCACGCAGACTTCAGCACTGGTGCGCGATATTTCGGCTTCCTCGGAAGCGCAGGCGGCGGGGGTGGCGCAAGTGGGCGCGGCCATGGGGCGGATCGGCGATATCACGCGCCAGAACACCGGGCTGGTCGAGCAAACGCTCGTGGCCGCACAGTCACTGGAAGACCAGGCACAGGCCCTCGCTGCCCTGGCGGCGATGTTCCGGCTGAGTGCGCAGGATCAGGATGCCGCAGGCGCCCGGCGTGTAGGATGATTCCTATGCCGCGCCCCGTTTTTCCGACAGCCAAGATAAAGTTCCGCTGATATTTTTTGTGCTGGCGATACCCCATCATGTGAACCATCGAAACAGGAATCGAGAATCAAGGAGAACAGGAACATGAACGCAGCCACCCTTAGCGACCGCGAATTCAACCAGTTTAGCGACATGATCTACCGCATCGCCGGTATCAGTCTGTCGCCCGCCAAGAAACCCCTGGTCAGCAGCCGCCTGTCGAAACGCCTGCACGAGCACCGCCTGTCCAGCTACGGCGAATATTTCCAGGTGTTGAGCGGCGGGAAAAACCCGGACGAAATCCAGATAGCGGTCGATCTGCTGACCACCAATGAAACCTATTTTTTCCGCGAGCCCAAGCATTTTGACTACCTGCGCGACAAAATCCTGCCGCAGCATCCGGCGGGGCGCGCCTTGCGTGTGTGGAGCGCGGCTAGTTCCTCCGGGCAGGAAGCCTACAGCATCGCCATGACCTTGGCCGATCAACTGGGCAGCCAGCCTTGGGAGATCGTGGCTTCCGACATCAGCACGCGGGTGCTGGAAAAGGCGCGCGCTGGCCAGTATCCGCTGGAGCAGGCCAGGCATATCCCGCAGAACCATTTGAACGACTATTGCCTGAAGGGCATCGGCTCGCAAAGCGGCACCTTCCTGATCGAACGCAACCTGCGCAGCCGTGTCGATTTCAGGCAGGTCAACCTCAACACCACGCTTCCCAAGCTGGGAGAATTCGACGTGGTATTCCTGCGCAACGTGATGATCTATTTCGACACCGATACCAAGCGTCAGGTGGTCAACCGCATCAGCGCGCAATTGAAGTCCGGCGGGCATTTGCTGATCGGCCATTCAGAAAGCCTGAACGGGGTGGTGGATAATCTGAAGATGATCCAGCCCTCGGTTTACCGCAAACCTTGATGTGCCATCACCCGCTGCGTGAAGCCCAGCCATGAGGAAACCGCCCCACGTCATCGAGATTTTCCTGCAACCTGGGGAATTCTATTTTGGCGACCGGAACACCCGTATCCGTACCGTGCTGGGGTCGTGCGTTTCCATCACCATGTGGCACCCGCGCCTGCTGATCGGCGGCATGTGCCATTTCATGCTGGCGAACCGACCCGGCCCGCAGCCGCGCGAGCTCGATGGGCGCTATGCGGGCGAGGCGATGGCGCTATTCCTGCGCGAAATCCGCGCCGCCGGTACCCAGCCGGGCGACTATCAGGTCAAGCTGTTTGGTGGCGGCAATATGTTTCCCGAGAGTATGAACAAGCGTGGCGGTGAGTGTCATCCGCACACCTGCGACGGTGCGGCGATTGCTAACTGTCGCCAGGTTTCCTGCGCCAACAGCCGCATGGCGCGGCATCTGGCGCAGCAGCACGGCTTCAAGGTCGCCGCAGAGCATCTGGGTGAGACCGGGCACCGCCAGATTCTGTTCGACATCTGGAGCGGCCATGTGTGGGTCAAGCACAACCCGATTATTCCGCTGCCAGCCTGTATGAGAGAAAAACAATGAAAAAAATCAATGTCCTGATCGTCGATGACTCGGCCGTGGTGCGCCAGGTGCTCACCGGCTTGTTGGAGCAGGACCCGGCGATACACATCATGGGCGTCGCCTCCGACCCGCTGTTCGCCATGGAGCGCATGAGCAAGCAGTGGCCGGACGTGATTGTGCTGGACGTGGAAATGCCGCGCATGGACGGCATCAGTTTCCTGAAAAAAATCATGGCCGAGCGCCCCACCCCGGTGGTGATCTGCTCCACGCTGACGGAAGCCGGGGCGGAAACCACCATGCAGGCGATGTCAGCCGGGGCGGTGAGCATCGTCACCAAGCCCAAGGTCGGGCTGAAGCGCTTTCTCGAAGATGCTTCCTCGGACATCGTCGGCGCGGTCAAGGCGGCATCCCATGCCAACGTGAAGCGCATGCGTCTGCCCGCCACGCCGTTGCCGGTGCAGCCCAAGCTCACCGCGGACGCGGTGCTTCCGGCAGGCAGCGGTCACGCGCTGGCGCAGACCACCGAGCGTATCGTCGCCATCGGCACCTCCACCGGCGGCACCCAGGCGCTGGAAGTGGTGCTGACCGCCTTGCCGCGCGTGTGTCCGGGCATTGTCATCGTCCAGCACATGCCGGAAAAATTCACCGCCGCCTTCGCCGCGCGTCTCGATGGCATCTGCCGTATCGAGGTCAGGGAAGCGCAGAGCAACGACCGGGTGGTGCCGGGGCGCGCCCTGATCGCCCCCGGCGGCAGGCACATGCTGCTCAAACGCAGCGGGGCGCAGTATTTCGTCGAAGTAGTGGACGGGCCGCTAGTCAACCGTCACCGGCCTTCTGTGGATGTGCTGTTCCGCTCGGTGGCCAGGGTGGCCGGTAAAAATGCCGTGGGCATCATCATGACCGGCATGGGCGACGACGGCGCCAACGGCTTGCTGGAAATGCGGCAGGCGGGAGCGCCGACGGTGGCGCAGGACGAAGCGACTTGTGTGGTCTTCGGCATGCCCAAGGAGGCCATCAAGCGCAACGCGGCGGAGAAAATCCTGCCGCTGTATGGCATGGCCGAGGAAATTGTGCGTCACGGATAAACAAGCGATAAATAACAGGCAGGCGGTCAGTTCTAACATTCCAACATTCCCTGTTATGCGAGGCATTGCGAGAGGTATCGAAAGCCCAACAAAAATTGGCTGCCATGACGCTGGAGGAATGTCGGGGGCGCCATCAGAACAAGGAAGATGCGATGGCTCAGGCATACCTGTCGGGCGCTTATACGATGGCAGAGATCGGGCGATATCTCGGGATGCACTATATGACGTATGACGGTGAGCCGGACAGTGCGAAAATTCGAGGGGGCCAGCGTAGCGTGAAGGCACCCCAAAACACCGTCAAACCGGAAGCGGAAAGAGGCCATACCTGTCACTAGTGACAGCTAGAAATATTCTGGAAAGCGGGTAATCTCACGCAGTCGAGCACGTTTACTCGGTGCAATCTGGAGCGTGTATGAGCCTTGTGCTGATGTTTATTTACTGGGTAGCGATACCCGTCTTCGCCCTCTATGCCGGGCGTGGATTGTTGCGCCGCGCCAGAAAACCGTATGCCCGAGTGTTGCTCAAATTCATCGGCGCGGTGTTGTTCCTGGGCTGGTTCTGGCTGATCCTCGGAAAACAGTTGTGGCTCGACCATCAGGTGCGGGAACTCTGCGCCAAGGATGGCGGGATCAGGGTGTATGAAACGGTGACGCTGCCACCGGAGAAGTTTAACCAGTGGGGACAGCCCAATTTTTACATGCCTAATCAGGGCGAAAATGCGTTGGGGGTGGAATTTGTATTCAAACAGGCTACCCATGATTATTACAAGCGGGGGAATTCCAAAGTAATCCGTAACCTTTATCAGGTTTTTAGGCGTTCAGACAAAAAATTGTTAGGCGAAGTTGTTATCTATGGGCGAGGGGGTGGAAGTCTATTTGGCCCATGGTATGGATCAAGCTTCAATTGTCCCGCTATTGCAGGGGGGGCAACAAATTCTTTATTTAAAGCGGTATTCCTTCAATCTGACAGGAGATAAAAATGAGCAACACTGCTGAATATTTCAAGAGTGCCGAGCTTGCGCTTGCAGCATATGCAGACCTCGACACGGGGACGCCAGACGTTGATAAGCTTAAAGCCGACGGCAAAGGCATGACCGCCACCCAAGCCGCGGATTTCGCCTCCCGCTGGACAGTAGTCGGCACGCCCTACAATGACATTGTTACCGGAGTATCCGCCACTGTATTCCAGGAAATCGCCACCGGCAAAAAAGCCCTCGCCATCCGCGGCACCCAAGGTGCCACCGACTACCTTGCGGACTACTTCATCCTGAACGGCGTCCCCCCGCAACCTCCCTCGCCGTCTACAATCTCCTTGCCAAGATAGATGAGTGTGGTCACCTAATTTGATGTTGAACTAAACCGCTATCGCGGTGGCCCCCATACCCACCGCCCTCTCTTCA
>CAZGOY010000076.1:0-8046 GCA_964527565.1 uncultured Sulfuricella sp.
TGCTGGAGGTTGCGGTGGTGGCGGTAATAGTGACGCCGTCGAAGGTGCCGGTGGGCACGCCGGATGGCGTGGGCGTGGGGGCCGGTCCCGGATCGGAGGATGGCGGCACGCTCAAGGTCAGTGTCACCGTCGCCGTCGATGAGCTATTTCCGGCAGCCGCATCCTTGATCACGACATCGAAACTGCGAGCACCGCTCGTGGTTGAGACATAGCTCAAGTTCTGCAGCAGAGTACTAACCAAGGCGGGGGTGGCGTTGGCGTTGAAGGTGATGGTCAGCGTTGCACCGGCTTGACCGGTATTCGTCGCATGCACGGTGCCGATTTCGGTGGCGCCGACATAGACCTTTTCGCTGGCGGCCATCGCGGCGTTGGCCGCACCGGCATCCGCCCCCGCCTTGGCATTGGTGCCGTCCAGGCTGAAGCTGCCGTCGGCGGTGCCGCTGGCGGTGGTGATGGTCAGGGTGCCGGTATTGAAGTTGGCCGAGTCGCTATCGGTGATTTCCGCAGCCGTTCCGGCATCCAGTTTGATGGCGTTGCTGACATACCCCGAAGGCGCGTCCGAATTAAGATTGCTAATTGTCGGCGCGTCCTTCACGACAATCGTAAATGTCTGCTGGCTCGAATTGACGCCACCATCTGCCGTGCCGCCATCATCGCTCAAGGTAACCGTGACCGTTGCCGTGCCTGATTGATTGGCCGCCGGGGTATAGGTGAGCGTGCCGTCCACGGCCAGTGTGGGTTGTACGGCAAACAGGTCATTGTTGTTGTTGGTTACCGCGAATGTCAGGGTTTGCGCATTTTCATCCGCAGGGCCCTTGCTGATGGCTGTTGCCCAGTTTTCGATGGATTGCGCGCCCGCATTATCACTGACGGTCTGATTGGCGCCCTTGGTGAATGTCGGCGCATCGTTGACCGCCGTTACGCCAGCGATACTGATGGAATTCGTCGCTGCGGCTATCGGGGTCGCGCCACCATTGTTGGAGGCATCGAGCAGGACGCGCGTCTCGCTACCACCTGTAGCGCTGTAAAGACCGGCGGTATTGTCCAGCGCGCGAACCGTAAGCTGAATCGGTGTTCCGTTGTAATCCTTCGCGGGCAGAAAACGCACCAGCGTTGCCGCAGAAAGCGAAAGTCCTGCGGTATTGCTTACCGTGCCAATCGCACTCCAGTTGGTGCCGGCGTTTGTACTGTATTGCCATACACCTTCGGTTGCCGAAGCGGCAGTATTGGCAACCACCACCACACCGCCCAACGTTGCACTCTCACCGTCGGCATCCACGAAGGCCAAGCCCGTCATCGCATTGATCGCCACCCCTGCTGGTGTCGCGTCTTCCAATATGGCGTCAAGCGTCATATCGCCTACCCCGGTTGGCGCGGCGTTGCCTGCGTCAATGTAATCGATATAGAGCGTCTTGCTGGTGGCGCCGCCGATCGTTGAGGCTGCTGCGCCGCCCGTAAATGCCGCATCAGTGAATGAGAACGAGATATTCGATACATCGTTTGCGTTGACATGGGCAGCGGCCGTGCCTGTCAATTGAATGGTGGCGGTCTTGTCGCCGGTCCGGGTGACGGCTGCCGTGAGGTCAGCCGGGATGTTGCTGATGGTGTATTGGGTTCCGCCAAATTTATTGTCGTCTCCCAGCGCGGCAGCAAAATCCGTATTCGAGTTGAGGGTCAAAGTGACGGTGTTGACGATGGTCCCATTGTTGGCAGACGCTTCGCTGAATGTGTTGGCCGACCACTGAATGTCGCCAAACACGGCGGCGCCGCCGAAGTTGTCGAGAAACAGCTTGGCGCCGAGTGCTCTGCCACCTGATTGGTCAAATGTGCCGGAAAGAAACACAAACCGGTAGTCACCCGAGTCGGCAACGTTCACAGATGTCGATATCCAACCACCGGTAGTGGCTCCCCAGGTTCCGGAGCCAACGGCTTTTGTGAAGCCACCGGTTTCGTTCAAGACAATCTGGGTAGCGCCTGTCGTCGTATTGAGCAGGAATCCGAACACGTCAAAGGCGTCACCCCCACCCTGAGCTTGCCAGTCAAAATTAAGCTCTTGTCCTCCAGTTACCGCAAACTCCGAAGAATAAATCCAGGGGCCACGGACAACTCCATAACTCACACTCGTACCACTTGATGTCAACTCAAGAGAGTTGCTACCAGCGGTTTTGGTGGCTGTGTTGATGACGGTGGAGTATGTAAAGCCAGATATTTCGTCATCGTCACCAAGGTTCGCGTTGGCATTTGCCGTGGGATAGGTTGGGTCAGTTGGCGAGGTGAATGTGTCACCGCCAATGGTGAATTGTTGCCCGGCGATAAAGCGCCCATTGCTTATGGTCCAGCCGAATCCCTCGGCACCGATAGCAGTTTCAAAGCCTGGGTTTAGAAATTGACTCATTTACGATCTCCAAAAAAGGGGGTAGGGCGGAATTTCGAGGTTATTTACCAGAACCAACAACAGTCATGAAAAGACCGCCTCAGTCATCGAACATATCGGCAAAGTCGGCAGGGTATCGAGAGCTGGCAGGCTGTCGGGGACGACGATGGGCTCGGAGAAGGTGGGCGCCTGGCAAGCCCGCCAGCAGATCGCTCAGGACGAAAGTGATTTCCTGGCGGGCGGCGAGGGGATGGGCGGTGCTGCTCATGGCGTCTCTTCCGTAAAAATTCGGGGTAGGGGGAGTTACGCCACGGATTTTAGAAGAATGCCTTGGGGGAAATTCTCACGAATTTTCACACTTTCCTCTCAATTTCTCTCGGAAAGCCTGTTTTTGTTGATGTTTGTCGGCTTTGCGGTTTGCCACGGGAGGGAAGGGGGCGCAGCGGATGATTGCACTGACCGTGGGAGCGGGCTTGCCCGCGCCTACAGTGCTTTGGTGAAATTCATGAAACGTCCGGGCCAGGTACAGGTTGGCGAAAAAAATCAATCCCTCTTGAATTAGATACTGCCTGTTAGTATCATGAATCCATGAAACGCAAACACGCCAAGGCGCTTGCGCTGCTCTTCCACCGCCCGGTATCGGCCAACGTCAAGTTCGACGAGGTGGTGTCACTGCTGGTCGAGTTGGGCGCCGCCATTGAAACCGACCGCGAAGGTTCACGCGTCGGCGTGGTGCTGTTCGGCGAGGTGCGCGTGATTCACAAACCGCATCCGTCGCCAAATATGGACAAGGGCGCGGTTGCGGCATTACGCGACTGGCTGGAACAACAGGGAGTGACGCCATGACTATGAACACGATGGAATTGGACGGCTATACCGCCGTGATTCGCTATAACCCGGAGACTGACGAATTTCGCGGCGAGATTCAGGGGTTGAACGGTGGCGCCGACTTTTATGGCCGCACGCCGGACGAACTGCGCCGCGAATTTCGCGCTTCTCTGGATTTCTTTCTTGAGACTTGCGCCAAACACGGCATCGCACCGAAGAAACAGGCCAGCGGCAAATTCGTGGTGCGCATTCCTCCCACTCTGCACGCCCAGGCGGCAACGGCCGCCCAGGCCGCCGGCATCAGCCTCAACGCTCTCGTTGAAAGAGCCGTCCGCCACGAACTCCATGCCGGTTGAGCGCGCAGCCTGGAGCTGCCGCGCCCCGTCCAGGTTCTGTGCCCGGCCCAAACAAAAACTAAGGGACAGCCACTTTGTTTGCCGCCGCGCGCGCCGCGACCTTCGACCCGGCTACGGCGATCAGCCACGAAGAAATGCTGAAGCGTTTCGGCGTCGAACCCTGATGGTCTGGCGCGTCATCTACCACGCCGCCACGGAGCGTTTGCCCTGACGCCGTTCACTCATCGCAGGACAGATGGCCCTGGATGACCGCGCCTTCCGCGACGAATAGCCGCCGGTAGCGGATGTCGCCGCCGCGCACGTGCGCGGTGCTTTCCAGCACCAGGGTTTCGCGGGCGTGCAGGCTGCCGTTCACCTCGCCGTGGATGCGGACGTGGTCGGCGGAAATGTCACCTTCCACCGCGCCCTGGCGGTTCACCAGCACGGCGGCGCCTTGGGCGCCATGCAGGTTGCCCGCCACCTTGCCATCGACCCACAAGCCCCCGGTGAAATTCATGTCGCCGCGTACCTCGGCCCCGGCGGGGACCACGCCGCGAATATCCAGGGCGGGAAAGGGGCGGCGGCCGGTCAGGCGACGCAACAGTTCCGCGATCATTCCGCGTTCCTCAGTGGGACGGTGCGGGTGGCGCGGATGCCTTCCGCGTCGCGCAGGCGGATGGTGAGGGTTTCCGGTGTGAAACCCTCCGGCAGGGGAAGCCAGCCGCCCGTTTTCAGGTGGCGCTGCACGGCGATGGCCGACGCTTTATCCTGCGGGCGCGCCGTGTCTGGATGGGTCAGGACGGTTTCGGTGCCGTTCAGTTTGCCGGTCAGCGTGAATTCCAGGGCGCCGCTGAACTTGCGCCCCACATTCGACAAGGTCAGGTCATAGCGCAGGCGCTTGCCGGTAACGGCGGGACGGGAAGCGGAAAATTCCCGTATCTGGAGCCCTTCCCCGCCATCGGGCGGCGCGCTTTCCGGCGCGTTTTCCCCGGCGGGGGCGGCGGCTACGCCGGGCTGGGGGGCGGCAGCCTCCAGAACGGGGGCGGAATGGAGGGAAAAGGATTGTCCGGCCCGAAAGGCGGCCGCACCGTACAGCACGAGCGCGAGCAGGAGCGCGCCCAGTCGCAACGCCACCAGCCAGCGGGGAAGCGGCGGGCGGATGACGACGGCTGGAATGGGGGATGGACGTGTGAAAAGTGACATGTCTGGTCCGGTGCGGTGCAAGGCGCGGATTTTATAGCGAAGCGGGGCGGTGAAACTCTCATTTTGTTTCACCGGTGTTCTCCAGGCCGAAGTGCCGTTCAGTGGATCGTGAACGGCGCCGCCAGGCTGTAACCCCCGCCGTAATTGGTGCGCAGGGGAAGCTCTTGGCCGAGTCCGGCGCTGATCTTCTTGCGCAGGCGGTAAACCAGCATGTCGAGCTTGCGTCCGGCGTCGGGGCCTTCCTTCTCGCCCAGCGCCGCCAGCACCGTGTCGCGCGGTAGGGAATGCGGGGTGCGCGAGAGCAGGTGCAGGAAGGCGAATTCCTTCTCGGTGAGTTCGGTCTTGCTGCCGTTGCCGCTTTCCAGCTGGCGGCGGGCCGCGTTGAGCACCCACTCCGGCTGCGCGGCGGCGGGGTGCGGCGCGTGGGAAAGCCGCCGGTTCAAGGTGTTGATGACGGCTTCGATTTCGGTCAGTCGGGTGGGCTTGGTCAGGTAATGGTCGGCGCCCAGGCGCAGGCCGTCGATGCGGCTGTCTGTGCGCACGCGTGCGGTGAGCACCACCAGGCCGATGGCGGGGTGCATCAGGCGTAACTGGTGAATGACCGTGAAGCCGTCTTCGTCGGGCAGCCCCAGGTCGAGCAGCACGATGTCGAAACTGATGCTCGCCAGAATTTTCCACAACCCGGCGGCATCGCCCACGATGCTGACCGCGTGCCCGTTTCCGCTCAGGTAGCCTGCCACTTCGTCGGCATAGGCCTGGTTGTCTTCGACGATGAGAATGCGCGGCATGTTTTATCCGTGTGCTGGAAAGGGAAGGTCTTCATTTTACTGAAGCGCCTTGCGCTCAATTCTCACGAATTGTCACATTTACCGGCGCGGGCAAGGCCACGCGGAACGTCATGCCGCCGCCGGGCCGGTTGGCGGCGCTGATGTCGCCGCCGTGCAGGCGTGCCACGTTGCGGGCCAGGAACAGCCCCAGCCCAGAACCGTAGGTCTGGCCGGACTGGCGCCCGCGGAAAAACTTGTTGAAGAGCTGGGGCAATTCGTCTTTCGGCACGCCCGGCCCGCTGTCGGAGATATCGAACGCGATTCCGCCGTCCGGGGTGGCGGCACCGCGCAGGTGGACGCGCGTGCCGGGCGGGGTGTGCTTGACGGCGTTTTCCGCCAGGGTATGCAGGACCAGGCTGATCAGGTCGGGGTCGAGCGTAAAGGTGACCGGCAGGCCGGTGCTGTCGAGGGCCACTTCGTGGCGCGCGGATATCTCGCGTGCCCGCGCGGCGGCGCTGGCGAGCAGTGCGGCAGGGTCGGCGCGCGCCAACCGCATGCCCTGGCCCAGCAGTTCGAGGCGTTCCTCGGTGAGGTATTCGTCGAGCAGGGCGGTGAGCCATTCCACCGAACGCTGTATCTTGGCGCAGGCCGTGTTTTCCGGCGTCTCGCCACCGGTATGGCGCAGGGCGAGCCGTTCGGTGGTGGCGCCGATGATGGCCAGCGGCGTGCGGAATTCGTGCGAAACCATGGCGATGAAGCGTTTCTGCTCCTCCTCGGTGCGGCGCTTCAGGCTGATTTCCTGCTGCGCCAGCAGCAGCGCGGCTTCGGAATGGTTCTTCTCGCGGCGCAGGTCGTTGTAGCGCCAGCCCACGGCCACGTTCATCAGGAACAGGTAGATCAGCGCGCCGATCTGGAAACTGCGGTCGGTGAAGAAGCTGGGTTGCAGGAAGCCGAAATTGCGCAGGACGCGGAGGGCGATGGCGCTGTGAAATACCAGGTAGGCGGCCAGAATCAGTTGCGCGCCCCTTTCGCCCTTGAGGCTGAGCAGGGCGGCGACCACCATGGGGATCGGCAGGTAGAGCAGGATGACCCCCTGCACCACGGGAATGACTTCCGGGTAGTAACCCAGCATCACGCCCAGCGCGCCGCCGCCGCCGACGAGGACGCCGCCGCCCACGTAGAACTTGCGGAAGCGCGGGTAATGCGCTTCCATGCGCAGGGCGCGCGCCAGGAAAATGCAGCCGGTGGGCAGGGCCAGGGCGAGGCTGACGCCGACGATATAATCGTTGACGCCGCCCCAATCCGGGTAAAGGTATTGCGCCAGGAAACCCTCCGAGCCGGCGGAGGTCAGCGTCACCATCAGGGAAAACAGCGCATACAGGCCGAACAGCGCATCGCGGGTGATGACCCAGAAAAACAGGTTGGCGAAGAACAGCGCCAGACACACGCCGTAATACAGGCCGAAGGCCCAGTGCCCGTCGGCGGCGCTCTCGCTGAAGGCCTGGGGCTGCCAGAAGACGATGGCGGCGGCGGTGGTGTTGACCGTGCGGATGCGCACGTACAGCGTGGTGGTTTCTCCGGCGGGAAGCGCCAGGCGGAACACCGGCGTGGTGTGGCGGAATGCCTGGCTGCCGGCGGGAAAGGCGTCGCCGGCGCGGTGCATTTCGAATCCGCCTTGCGGACGCGGGATGTACACCTCGACTTCGTCGTAGAGGGCGGACTGGATTTCCATCCACCATTCCGCCGGCGCTTGCGGCGCGCGCGCGAGGGGGATTTTCAGCCACAGCGCGTCGTGCGTGAAGCCCTGGGCGATGTTGCCGGGCAGGGCGGTGAAGCGCCCCGCCAGTTCCGCGGAGGAAACTTCCTCGATGCGCAGGCGGCCCGCCGGGTCGGCGAGCAGGGACAGGTAACCGGTTGCGTAATGGCGTGCTTTCTCCAGGTGCAGGGCAGCAGGCTCCGCGCGCGCCAGGGCGGAAAAAAACAGCGCCAGCACAAGAAGGAGAAGGAAGGGAATGCGTCTGTTCACGGCCTGATTCTCGCCTGACGGGAAATGATCGTGCCGATTCTAACCGGGTTTTCCGCCGTTAAAATCCCCTCCGCAATGAAAACAACAATCAGGGAGGTCTCGACAAGTTGAGAAGTCCGTTTGTCGACACGCCCATCGTCAACCCAACAGCGGCTTCAGCAATGGAATCGCCGTGGCGGCAACCACAACGCCCAGCATCCGTTTGATGACAAGCAATTCCCGCTCAATGCGACCCACATCAGCTTTGGTTGCCAAAGCCTCATTCGATAGGGCCTCCGCCGCCTTGCGCGCATGCTCTTCGTCAACACCTGCAGCGCGAAAAGCCGCATACACTTCGGAAATCATCGTCGCCATGGCCTCACCTCTCAGAACTTCTCACTTGCAGAAGCATAGCATCATTCAACCGGGATATTCACTTACGCAATTTCTGGGGTGAAGGTTTACGTTGTTCACCCAAGCCGGACTTTCAATCCGCCGCAACCCGCTGAGCGATGTGCGCCAGCGCAGCATCGA
>CAZGOY010000077.1:0-7771 GCA_964527565.1 uncultured Sulfuricella sp.
TCCGGTGGTGTGGGAGGGCTAACGGGCGACATCCCGTTAGCTCGACCCGATCGAGTTACGAGTTGGAGCAAATCAGGAATGCGGTGGGGCGGGGGAGATAAAAAATGTAGGGTGCAATACGCGTAGCGCATTGCACCGAACATCACATCCGGCGCAATACCCTTCGGGGATTGCGCCCTACGGACTAAAACCTGTGCAACCTCAGCATTGCGACAAGACAAAAAGGAACCATCATGACTACCGTACAGGTAATGTTTAATGGGCCCGGATTCAACCCAGCGAGCGTAGGGCGCAATCCCCGAAGGGCATTGCGCCGGATGCAACCGTATGATTCCTCCCCCACCTTGATACGGGTAACGAGAGGTAAGGCACTATGAAGACAACACGCGTAACGATTGACCCCGCTGCAACACCGGGACGCATAGACCCGGCCCGCGTGGATGCCACCACCGAGGAGGAGATCGCCAAGCAAAAAGCCGCGGACGAGACCGAAGCCATGCTGGACGCGGCCCGCTTTGCGCGTCGGGTGAGAAAGCGCCTGGGGTTGAGCCAGACGGAGTTTTCGCAACGTATCGATGTATCGCTCGAAACCATCCGCAACTGGGAACAAGGCAAGCGCTGCCCGACCGGCGCGGCCAAGGCGCTGCTCAAGGTGCTGGATAAGGCCCCCGAGGCGGCACTGGCGGCACTCGACTAAGATATTGAAGGTCGGGTTACGGTGCAAACCCCGCATCTAACCCGAACCGGCTGGCCTGACCGGCCTTCCGCTACGCCGCCGCAGCCATTTCGAATTCCGCATGAATCCGCTCGAACGGCACGGTGAGTTTGCCCTCGGCGGTTTTTTCGATGAGGCCGAATTCGATCAGCGCGCAAGCGTCGTCGTGGACGCGATGGACATCGCGGCCGAGCAGGCGCGCCAGGCCACGCGCGCTGGTCGGGCCGGTGGATTGCAGTTTTTCGATCAGTTGCCAGCGTTTTGGCGTCAGCACGCGAAACAGCGCCGCCGGGGACTGGAAGCTGAAATGTGCCCCTTGTTCTTCCCCGCCATGCACCGCCCTGAGGAAATCTTGCCGGATGCGCTCTTGCGCAGCGCGTTCGTCGCGCTCGATGCGGATGTAGGCTTGTTTCATGTTCCTCTCCTTGCGGCGACCTCGGCCAGGAAGTCGTCGATCAATTTGTCCAGCGATGCGAAAGCGTAAGGAACTTCCCGCTCTTCCAGGTGCTTGTGGTCGCCCTTGCCGCGTTCGTTGTCGTAACCGATCACGCGTCGGCCAGGATAGCCGTAGAAGAGGCGGTATTTGAATGCATGGTTGCTTCCCGGCACGTTCGACGGCACTTTCCAGACGCGGATTTCCATGATCGCGCCGTCGTCGTAAGTCCGGCTGGCTTTGTATATGAGCGTTGCCTTCACACGAATGATTATGGTGACGCTACAGACTGTTGTCAATTATGGCAACGCCCACGCATACCGGGGGCAGCCCGGCGGGGAAATAGTCTTGTTGTGACCAGACATACCATCGGTTTGTACTCAAAATCCCCCGGGGCAAAACAATTAAGATCAACAGATTGATCTTAATTGTTTTGCCCCGTATACTTTTCAAAACGAGTTAAGCTCAAGGAGTGGTCATGCTTGAAATAGCTGAAAAGGATATCGTTGCACGACTGAAATTCGATAACCCCTGGTGGGAGTCTGGGGTAAAAGGAAAGGTGGCTTATGAAGCGACGCCACGCCGGAAATATTTCGAAGCTTTCCGTCAAACCATCGCCGACACCAGCGTGCACAGGGCTATAGTCCTCATGGGGCCGCGCCGAGTCGGGAAAACAGTGATGGTTTTTCACGCTATCCGCGCATTACTGGATGCAGATGTCGATCCATCCCAAATTCTCTATCTCTCGCTGGAAACTCCTATCTACACCGGACTCGCATTGGAACGACTGGTGGGTTATTTCCAAGAATTGTTCTCCCATAAACGAGATTCCACCCTATATATATTTTTTGATGAAATCCAGTACCTGAAGAATTGGGAAGTCCACTTGAAGTCCTTGGTGGATTCCTACCGGGATTACCGCTTTGTCGCCACTGGGTCTGCCGCAGCGGCGCTACGCCTGAAGAGCAACGAATCAGGAGCCGGGCGCTTTAGTGATTATATATTGCCACCGCTCACCTTTGCCGAATATCTGATGTTCATCGGTAGAGAAGATGAACTGGTGGGATCATCCGTAAAGAAAAGTGACACTTCCCTATCTGACTATTTTGCCCGCGATGTCGAGGAACTCAACAAGGAATTCGTTAATTACCTGAATTTCGGTGGCTATCCCGAGGCCGTCTTCTCCGAGTCGATACGCCGCGATCCAGGGCAATACATCAAGAGCGACATCATTGATAAAGTCTTGCTGCGCGATCTGCCTAGTCTATACGGCATCAGCGATATTCAGGAGTTGAACCGCCTTTTCACAATGCTGGCCTACAATACCGGGAATGAAGTCAGTCTAGAGGGGCTGTCCAAATCATCTGGTGTCGCCAAAAACACCCTCAAGCGCTACCTCGAATACCTTGAAGCGGCATTCCTGATCAGAAAAGTTGAAAGGATTGACCAGAATGCCAAGCGATTCAAGCGCGCCATGTGTTTCAAGGTATATCTCAACAATCCTTCAATGCGTGCGGCGCTGTTTGGTCAACTGGATACAACGTCTGAGGCGATGGGGGCGCTTACAGAAACCGCGATATATAGCCAATGGCAGCACAGTCAGCAAACTGAACTTTACTATGCCCGCTGGAATACCGGCGAGATTGACATCGTTTCCTTGGATAGCGTCGAACAGAAACCCAATTGGGCGGTTGAGGTCAAGTGGAGTGATCGTCCATACAAGGCACGTGCCGAGTTGGATAATTGCGTCGAATTCGTCGCTAAAAACCCAAATATTGAACAACCTATGCTTATAACCAGCCGAACGATAGCGGATAGCAATGTGATATACAAAAGTGTACATTTTGAGTTTTTTCCAGCTAGCTTGTACGCTTACATCCTTGGAACAAACCTCTTGTCCCGGGTATAAATCGGGCACACACATCAGCAGGAAAAGGGGACAGATTTATTTTACGCCGCATGTGTGAGACCTGCCGAAGGAATAAATCCATGCGCTATGCCATCGTCGTCGAGAAAACAAAAACCAACTATTCGGCTTATGTCCCGGATTTACCGGGTTGCGTTGCCACCGGGCAGACTTTCCAGGAGGCAGAAAACGAAATTCGTGAGGCTATCGAATTTCATATCGAAGGGCTTCGCGAAGATGGCATGGATGTTCCGCAACCGGCCAGCATCGTTGAATATCTTGAGGTCGCGGCCTGATAGGCAGGAGGGGTGGGCACAGGTTTTTGTGCCTGCCATTTAGGGTGTTTTTTCTCGACTTATACTACGGATATGCAAACTACCACCACCGAATACATGAAACTGTCTATTTCCGAGCGCATTCAGCTCGTCGAGGACATTTGGGATAGCATTGCTGCGGAAGCGCCCGATGCCGTTGGGCTGTCTCAGGCTCAAAAGGCAGAGTTGCATCGTCGTCTCGCGGCGCATCGCGCCGATCCTTCCACGTCTATCCCGTGGGAACAGGTTCGATCGAAACTATTCCCGAGTAAAACCTGATGTTGGTCGTATTTCGTCCAGAGGCAGAACAAGAGCTTCTGGAGGCACAGGCATGGTACGAGTCGAAAGCGGTAGGACTTGGTTTTGAATTTGCCCGTGCCGCCGACGCGGCAGTGGCGTCAGCAGTCCGTAATCCCCTTGGGCATTTGCGCATCGAAGAAGAATTTCGTCGGGTGCTGTTTCGTAAATTTCCTTACATGCTCATCTATCTACCAAGCCCGAATGAGTTGCTGGTGGTTTCATTTTTTCATCAGCATCGCGAGCCGGGTGTGTGGCTGGAACGGTTTGGCAATCAAGGAAAGGGGACTGCTCACCTGTGCTAGAAATGCTTCCCGGCGGGTGGGGCAGCGGATTCGGCGAGAAGTGCTTCAATATGGACGCGCCGAATACGGTGAGCAGATTGTGTCGACGCTGTCGTCACAATTGATGCGGGACTACCTGCTTTCCGCTACGCCGCCGCAGCCATTTCGAATTCCGCGTGTATCCGCTCGAACGGCACGGTGAGCTTGCCCTCGGCGGTTTTTTCGATGAGGCCGAATTCGATTAGCGCGCGGGCGTCGTCGTGGACGCGGTGGACATCGCGGTCGAGCAGGCGCGCCAGGCCGCGCGCGCTGGTCGGGCCGGTGGATTGCAGTTTTTCGATCAGTTGCCAGCGTTTGGGCGTCAGCACGCGAAACAATGCCGCCGGGGACTGGAAGCTGAAATGCGCCCCTTGTTCTTCCCCGCCATGCACCGCCCTGAGGAAATCCTGCCGGATGCGTTCCTGCGCCGCGCTTTCGTCGCGCTCGATGCGGATGTAGGCTTGTTTCATATTCCTCTCCTTGCGGCGACCTCGGCCAGAAAGTCGTCGATCAATTTGTCCAGCGATGCGAAAGCGTAAGGAACTTCCCGTTCCTCACACCAAAATCGTGATCAAGTCTTGAATTGTCAGTTCACGGGGGAAGAACGCCATCTCCCGTCCTGGCTTGCGCGCCGTGATTGGCATGCTAATTGCGCCGCCCTGTGGCATCCAAAACGGAGGCATGCCATGAATGTCCAATCCACTTCCGCCTTTCTTTTCCCTCCCGCAGTGGCACGTTCGCCATCGGTCCGGCAATACCTGGCCGCATCACCGGCAAATACTGCCGATACCGTGCGGATTTCCCAGGCGGCGCGCGAGGCGCTTGCCGCCTCGTCTTCTTCCGCTGCCGCGGGCAACGACCCTTCGGTCGAGGCGCGGCTTGCTGCAATTAAGGGCAAGGATGGCCCGAGTAGAACGCAGGAAGAGCAGGATTACGTGCGTGCCAACGACAAGCGGCTGGCTGAAATCACCGCGCAAGGCAAGCCTCCCGAGAAGCTCACCGCCGATGAGCTGGACTACCTGCAAAAGGCCGCAGGTTTTGTCAATACGTTCGCCAACCTCAGTCCGGCGGAAAAGGCGCTGTACGACAAGGCCGTGGCCAGCGGCAATACCGAGGCCGCCGCGGGCATTAGCCAGGTCGCGTTCATTCGCATGATGGGACACACGGCGGGCGGCGCCAACGGTACGACATACGACCCGCTCAATACGGAGATCACGGCGGCCAACATCGCGAACTATTTCAGCCACAGCATCGTCGATCCGACCGGCGAGGCCCAGTCAAAATTCCTGGCGCTGATCCAGTTCCTGCAGAGCAACCCGGTGGGTTGACGCGCTATCGTTGCGCCAGTCCGTGCGGCGGATATCGGCCCGTTTCATGTTCCTCTCCTTATTAACGGCTTTGGCCAGGCGGGATGATGGATAACAATTACCCCCGGCAATACGCCACGGCCTCTTCCAGCCGTTCCACGGCGACGATTTCCATGCCTTCGATAACGTGCTTGGGTTTGTTGCCCTTGGGGATCACCGCGCGGGTGAAGCCCAGCTTGGCGGCTTCCTTGAGGCGCTCCTGGCCGCGCTGGATGGGGCGTACTTCCCCGGCCAGGCCGATTTCGCCGAACACCACCAGCTTGCCCGGCAGCGGCTTGTTTTTCAGCGAGGAAACGATGGCCAGCAACACCGCCAGATCCGCCGCCGGTTCGGTGATTTTCACCCCGCCGACGGCGTTGACGAACACGTCCAGGTCGAAACAGGCGATGCCGGCATGGCGGTGCAGCACCGCCAGCAGCATGGCCAGGCGGTTTTGTTCCAGGCCCACGGAGAGGCGGCGCGGATTGGGCGCGTGCGCCTCGTCCACCAGCGCCTGGATTTCCACCAGCAGAGGGCGGGTGCCTTCCTGTGTCACCATCACGCACGAGCCCGCCACCTCCTGGCCGTGATGTGAAAGGAACAGCGCCGACGGGTTGCTGACCTCGCGCAGGCCCTTTTCGGTCATGGCGAACACGCCCAGCTCGTTCACCGCGCCGAAGCGGTTCTTGAAGGCGCGGATCAGGCGGAAGCTGGAATTGCTGTCGCCCTCGAAATACAGCACGGTATCGACAATGTGCTCCAGCACGCGCGGCCCGGCCAGCGCGCCTTCCTTGGTCACGTGCCCGACCAGCACCACCGCCGTGCCGCTCTGTTTGGCGAAGCGCGTCAGTTGCGCCGCGCATTCGCGCACCTGTGCTACGCTGCCGGGAGCCGATTGCAGGGCTTCCGAATACACCGTCTGGATCGAATCGATCACCGCGACTTGAGGTTTTTCCGCCGTCAAGGTGGCGAGAATGCGCTCCAGCTGGATTTCCGCGAATAGTTGCACCGCGCTGGCATCAAGCTGGAGCCGCCTGGCGCGCAGGGCGATCTGCTGCGCCGATTCCTCGCCGCTAACGTAAATGACGTTCTTCGTGGCGCTCAGATGGCACAGGGCCTGCAATAGCAGCGTCGATTTGCCGATGCCGGGGTCGCCGCCGATCAGCGTCACCGCCCCGTCCACCATGCCGCCGCCCAATACGCGGTCGAATTCGGCGATGCCGGTGGTTTGGCGCGGCACTTCCGCCGCTTCCACGTCGGAAAGGCGTTGCAGTTTGCCGTTCGCGGCCAGCGCGTTGTAACGGTTGCTCGCTGCCGTCGGCGCGCTTTCCGCCACCGTTTCCACCAGCGTGTTCCACGCTAGGCAGTGCGGGCATTGTCCCTGCCATTTTGGCGTTTGTCCGCCACATTCGGTGCAGGAGTAGAGAGTCTTGGATTTGGCCATTACGGTGTCGAAATAGGCTTACGGATTTTTCCGGGGGAAAGTTCTGCCCCGGATTCTACCGGATTCCGGGGGATGCCATGGCGCTTCTCCGAATGCTAGACTTGTGGCCGTCCATCCAGCAACCCGACTGGTCCAAATTGTATGAATATGCCATCCGAACGCCACGCCAGAATTTTCCTGCTCAGCCACATGCGCGCCTTTACCACCCTGGCAGGGCATATTCTCGGCTCGCACCCGCAGATCAACGGCTATTATGAAATGCACATCAGCTATGAGGACATCTCCGCGCTGGACAGGCAACTGGAGGTGTTCCTGGAAGGTGATACGCTCAAGGAGCGCAGCCGCTATCTTTTCGACAAGCTGCTGCACAACGACTATTTGCTCAAACCCGAACAGTTGGGCCTGGCGAATGTAAAGATACTGATCTCGCTGCTGGAACCGGAACACACCATCAAAAGCATTGTCGAGCTGTTCGCGCAAAAAGAGATCGCGGACCCCTATGCCTCTCCCGTCGAGGCGGCGAACTATTACATCGCGCGCGTGCAGGCGCTCGCCGACTTCAGCCGGTCGGCTGGTCAGCCTTATTACTATTTCGATGCCGAACTGTTTCAACGCGCGCCGGAGCCCTTGCTTTCCAAGCTATCGGACTGGCTGGAACTGGAGTCGCCGTTGAGCGAGCGCTACCAAATCTTCAGCCATACCGGCAAGGCCAGAAAAGGCGACTCCTCCGCGCGCATTCATAGCGGAACCATCGACAGGACGCCGGTCGATTACGCCCACATCGCCGTTCCAGAGGAGGTGTTGCATAGGGCAAGGGAGGTTTACCGGGAATGCCGCCGGGAGATTATCGGGAAGGCGGCGGATTCGCTCGGCCTGGACATGAAGCCCACGGAAATGGGCGCTTAGTGCGTATTCGCATACGGACGTTCACCGGCCAAGAGGTAGGCACGGTGAGCTTGTTCGAACCACGCTATCGCGCACATTGCAAAATCC
>CAZGOY010000078.1:0-7443 GCA_964527565.1 uncultured Sulfuricella sp.
GCGCCGCGCATCAAAAAACCGTCTGCCGAAATGGCGAAGTCCGACAGGCTGCTAGACGATGAAGTGGACTCGCTCACACGTCTTGTTATTCAACTTGTAGGCCGTATCCCTGGGGCGGAACCAGACCGTGATGTGGTCAAGATGCAAGTTGAGACCTTCAAGCAGAAGGTTCAACCACTGCTCGAAAAGCAGAAGTTACCTCAAGATCAAAATTCGGACGACAAACAGGACGAGACTTCTGTCGCAAAGATTTTTGAAGAAATCAAAGTAATGTTCCAAGACTTGCCCGGTCGTATTGAACGGAGGGTCGATCCTGAAAACTCAATGAGTCGAAAACGCATGCGGCGGATGCACCCGAAATTCATGGATGAAATGCTGCATGTGGCAGGAAAAGAGCTTGGCGACAACCTCGGGCCGCTAATCATTGGCAGCTTCTTCAAAGAAGATTTTCCTTGGCTATACGAGGTGGGGGCCGAAGTTTATAGAAAGTTGGAATCTGGACACCCCGATGCCGCTGATGCGCTGCACCGATTCGTAAAACTCATTGACCGATTGGCTCATCACCCGATGATGTGGGAAATGCAAGAGAGGTCGAAAGAAAAGCGCTTTGAAATGGAGGAAATGATGATGTTCTCCCAACACATGCTTGAGCGCATCGTAATCCGCACAGGGAAAGCTAACCCGGCGCTCAACGCGGACACGGGCGATAAAGCCGCCCGCGCCGGTTAGCTCCACATTGGACAACAAGATAACCATGAATCCGATCATAACGAAAGAAGTGCAAACGCTGATTGAGATTGCGGAGAAGCTTTCCTCTGACGCGTCGGTTGCATCTAGCAACCTCCCTCACCAACGAGTCCAAGAGTTACTTGGAGTAGCGGCCAGAGGTGGACAACTCATCACAAAACTGTATGGAGCCGACAGCCACTATTTCGCCACATTTCAAACTGCAATTCGCATTCCCGCATTCAACTCGATGCACAGCAACCACTATCGGCACGTTAGCGATGTGGCCGGCATCCTTAAAGCGGTCGCGAGTGACCTTGAGTCTGGAATGCTCTCGAACTTTAAAAGCCTCGCTCAGGCGGAGGTATTCGCGGACTTTCTGGACATGGGCGAACATCTTCTCAATGAGGGATACAAAGACGCAGCTGCGGTAATTCTCGGGGCTGTCCTCGAAGACTCTCTTCGCAAGATCGCCGAGGCGAACAAAATTGCAGTTCTCGGGCCGAAGGGAAAGCCCCTGACGCTGGATCCACTGAATGCGGCCATTACTAAACAAAGTGTGTATGGGCCGCTGGTGCAGAAGCAGATTACTTCGTGGGCTAATCTCCGTAACGACGCAGCGCATGGACATTTTGATAAATACGATGAGTCGCAAGTGAAGCACATGCTCCTGTTTGTGCAGAAGTTTTGTGCGGACTACCTTAAGTGAGCAACTTGTCGTCCAACCCGCCGCTCCAAGGGGCGCTACGTCGGCAAACCGGCTTCGCGCCCCTGGGCTAGCGCGTTGACGCTGTAGAAAAGCCCCAAAACGTCCACCCAGCAAAAGCCTCGGGCACGGCGTGCCCGGCCGACGATGCTATTTCCGGTGCGCTCTTGAAGGGGGGCAACCATCACACTATGATGGCGCTCATGCCGATGAAATTCGCCGTTCGCTACTGGTCTTCCCTGCTGCCCGATTTCCGCAAGCCGAATGGCGATCCGCACTGGGTGGATTACTCGCTGCATCCCGCCAGCAAGCTTGGGCTGCACAACGCCCTGCTGACCTTGCATGACCGCCGCCAGATATTGGAGCAGCATGGCGGAATCCACGAGTGCTCGGTTTTCGTTCTGGAAAATGACCGGGCGGAAATGCTGACGCAGGAGGCCGCCGAACACTTGTTTACCCTGTTGCCGCACGGCGAAGTGAAATGGCTGGATATCCACAATTTTCTACTGTTGCCGCAGGCTGGAGGAGATGAGGAACCCGTTGCGGCGCCAGCGGAGGCGCCGGTTGAGCAACTGTCGCTGTTCGAACATGTCCACACTCTTTACGACGACGTGGTGGAAGATGCCGTGGCGGGAAATCATGAGCATGAGATTGAAACGGACGCCTGAGGGTGGGTTTTATGGACGATGGGCGCGGGAGTTGGCCGCATGATTGGCTGGTTGACCGGCAACGCGCCCTTTCCGCCGCTGACGGCGGCGCTACGTGAACCGAACGGGCTGCTGGCCGCGGGGGGTGACCTGTCGCCGCAACGCCTGCTCGAAGCCTACCGGCGGGGCATTTTTCCCTGGTTTAACGAGGGCGACCCGCTGCTGTGGTGGAGCCCGGACCCGCGCATGGTGTTGTTTCCCGCCGAGCTGAAGGTGTCGCGTTCCTTGCGCAAAACTTTGCGGCATCGCGATTATGAAATCCGCACCGACAGCGCATTCCGGGATGTGATGCGGGCCTGCGCCGCGCCGCGTGGCAGTCAGGGCGGGACGTGGATCAGTGAGGCCATGATCGCGGCCTATGCGTCATTGCACCAGCGCGGTCATGCCCATTCGGTGGAAACCTGGGTGGACGGCGAACTGGCAGGCGGGCTTTACGGCGTCGCCATCGGGCGCATGTTTTACGGCGAATCGATGTTCAGCCGCCGCGCCGATGCCTCGAAAATCGCCTTTGTCCATCTGGTCAAGCAGTTGCAGCGCTGGGGGTTCGGCATGATCGATTGTCAGATGAAAACCGCGCATCTTGCCTCGTTGGGGGCACGCGAAATCGCGCGCGCCGATTTTTCCCGGCACCTGGCGCAACTGACGGCCCTTCCAGAAGTACCCTCCCCCTGGAGCTTCGACCATGACCTTGTTGAATGACCTGTCCCGGCAATCTTTGCAGTTCTACCTGACGGAGCCTTATCCGTGCAGCTATTTGCCGGGACGGATGGCGCGCTCGCTGATGGCGGCGCCCAGCGAACGCGTGGATGGGCGCGTTTACGGCCAACTGGTGCACATGGGCTTTCGCCGCGGCGGGCTGCATACCTACCGCCCGCAATGCGTCGATTGCCATGCCTGCATTCCGGTGCGCCTCGATGTCGATGCCTTCACGCCCAACCGCAGCCAGCGCCGTATCTGGAAGCGCCTCTCAGGGCTGGGCGCACATCCGGTCGAGTTGCGCTTCAGTGCCGAGCACTACGACCTGTATCGCCGCTATCAGGCCACGCGCCACGGCGGTGGCGGCATGGACTGCGAGGATGAGGAACAGTACCGGCGTTTCCTGCTGTCCAGCAATGTCGCCACGCAACTGATCGAATTCCGTGAAGACGGCGTTCTGCGCATGGTGAGCGTCATCGATATTCTCCCGGACGGCCTGTCGGCGGTTTACACGTTTTACGATCCCAGCCTGCCGCAGGCCGGCTTCGGCACCTGGAACGTCGTGTGGCAGGCGGCGCTGTGCCGCGGCTTGGGGCTGCCCTGGCTGTACCTGGGTTTCTGGATTGCCAATAGTGATAAAATGGCCTACAAGATCAAGTTCCAGCCCTTGCAAGGCCTGATTGGCGAGCGCTGGCAGGCGTTGTCTTCTCCTCCGGAAAACTGAGCGTATTTTCGAAAATGAGCGAACCGCAAAAACTGGGCAAATACGAGATCCGCCGCCAACTCGGCCGCGGCGCCATGGGGATCGTCTACGAAGGATACGACCCCTTCATCCAGCGTACCGTGGCGCTGAAAACCATCCGCAAGGAAGTGCTCGATCAAGGCGAGGCGCAGGATATGCTGGCCCGCTTCCAGCGCGAGGCGCAGGCGGGGGGGAGACTGAGCCATCCCAACATCGTCGCCATCCACGATTACGGCGAAGACCAGGAAACCGCCTATATCGCCATGGAATTCATCCAGGGCAAGGAACTCAAGGCGCTGTTTACCGAAAACGCCCGCTTTGCCATGGCGGACGTGCTCAACATCATGTCGCAACTGCTCTCCGCGCTCGATTATTCGCACCGCAATGGCGTGGTGCACCGCGACATCAAACCCGCCAACATCATCGTCATGGCGGATGGCCAGGTGAAAATCGCCGATTTCGGCATCGCCCGCCTGGAATCCTCCAATCTCACGCAAACCGGGTCGGTGCTGGGGACGCCCAACTACATGTCGCCGGAGCAGTTCATGGGGCAGCATGTCGACGGACGCTCCGACCTGTTTTCCGCCGGGGTGATCCTTTACCAGTTGCTCACCGGCGAAAAGCCCTTCGTCGGCGAATCGACCACCACCATCATGTACCAGGTGCTCAACAATACGCCCAACCCGCCCTCGGTGCTCAACGTGCAGATTCCCGCCGCCTTCGACGGCGTGGTGCGCAAGGCCTTGGCCAAGCGTCCCGAGGACCGCTTCCAGACCGGCCAGGAGTTTCTCGATACCATCCGCATGGCGGCGGAGGGCAAGCCTTTTTATTCCGACGTGGAAACCACCATCACCGCCATCAGGCCGCGTTCTGTTGCCGCTAGCGCCCCCCAGCCGCAAGCGCTGCCGCCCGAGGCTGGCGCGGCCGCTGCGCAGCCCCAGGGGAAGCCGTTGGACAAGCGTTTGCTGCTGGGCGCGGGGGCCGCGCTAGCGGTGATGATTGTCATTGCGGTGCTAATATCCGGCGGAAAACGTGAAGACACGCTGCCGCCATCCGTGGAGGCTCAGCCATCCGAAGCCGCCGCGCAACAGTCGGCGGCTCCGGCACCGGCTGCCGAAACGCCGAAGAAATCCGCCGCCGCTGACAAGAGCGCGCCATCCGCAGTGAAAAAACCGCCCGCCAGGAAGCCCGCACCAGAAAGCGCTGCTTCTGCGGATAATCCCCAGGAGAAGCCCAAAGCCAAGGACTCCGCCCATGCCGCCGAAGACGGCGGCAAGGGCACGGCGGCACCTGCGCTTCATGCGGATAAACCCGCCCCATCCCACGAGGTGCAGCCCAAACCGGCGGAAAAGAAAAAAGGGCTGTTCGGGGAAGATCTGAAACCCTCGCAGTGGCGCAAGGATGGCGAGCTTTTTTGATCTGCCCCCCCTAACCGTCAACAGGAATCCTCAATGCGTCCCTATCTCGACTTGATGCGGCATGTGCTGGAAAACGGCCACCGCAAGGACGACCGCACGGGCACCGGCACACTCAGCGTGTTCGGCTACCAGATGCGCTATGACCTGGCCGAGGGTTTTCCCTTGGTCACCACCAAGAAGTGCCACCTCAAATCCATCCTCCACGAGCTGCTGTGGTTCCTGCGCGGCGATACCAACATCCGCTATCTCAAGGAAAATGGCGTATCCATCTGGGATGAATGGGCGGATGAAAGCGGCGAACTCGGCCCGGTCTACGGCTACCAGTGGCGTTCCTGGCCGACGCCGGACGGCGGGCACATCGACCAGATCAGCCAGGTCGTCGAGCAGATCCGCCGCAACCCGGATTCGCGCCGCCTGATCGTATCCGCCTGGAACGTGGCCGATGTGGACAAGATGAAGCTGCCGCCCTGTCATGCGTTTTTCCAGTTCTACGTGGCGGACGGCAAGCTGTCCTGCCAGCTTTACCAGCGCAGCGCCGATATTTTTCTGGGTGTTCCCTTCAACATCGCCTCCTACGCGCTGCTGACCTTGATGGTGGCGCAGGTCTGCGGCCTGCGCCCCGGTGATTTCGTGCATACCCTGGGCGATGCGCATCTCTATCTCAACCACCTCGACCAGACCCGCGAGCAATTGGCGCGCGTTCCGCGTTCCCTGCCCACGATGCGCATCAACCCGGCGGTGGACGATATTTTTTCCTTCAAATACGAGGATTTCACCCTGGAAGGCTACGACCCGCATCCGGCGATCAAGGCGCCGGTGGCCGTGTAACGCGCCGGGGATTGACTCTGACGTTGTTATAATCAGCAACCATTTCGCCGGGATTTAATTTTCATGCACCTGATTCAACCTTTTGCCGGCCTGAGACCGGCCGCGGGCCGCGCCGCCGAAGTCGCCGCACCGCCCTATGACGTCCTGAGCAGCGAAGAGGCGCGCGCGCGCGCCGCGGGCCGTCCGTGGAGCTTCCTGCATATCTCCAAGCCGGAAATCGATTTGCCGCCGGATACCGATCCTTATGCCCCCCAAGTCTATGCCAAGGCGGCGGAAAACCTGAAAGCCCTGCTGGAAAACGGTGTGCTGACCCGCGACGCGCAGCCTTGCTATTACGCCTATCGT
Organism: uncultured Sulfuricella sp.; assembly: GCA_964527565.1. Lineage (GTDB taxonomy): Bacteria > Pseudomonadota > Gammaproteobacteria > Burkholderiales > Sulfuricellaceae > JAGXQV01. The sequence goes on from CAZGOY010000078.1 coordinate 6,169, forward strand.
CTGACCATGGGAGGGCACGTGCAGACCGGGCTGGTCGCCGCCGCCTCGGTGGCCGACTACGACAGCAACCGCATCCGCAAGCACGAATTTACCCGCCCCGACAAGGAAGACGACCGCGTGCGCCAGATCGAAGCGCTCAATGCCCAGACCGGCCCGGTGCTGCTGGCCTATCCCGCCGCGCCGCAAGTGGATGAACTGCTGGCTGCGGTCACGAACAGCCAGCCGGAGGCCGATGTCACGGCGGATGACGGCATTCGTCACACGCTCTGGGCCATCCGCGACGAACACCTGCTCACCCGTATCACCGCCGCCTTCGACACCATGACCGCACTCTACATTGCCGATGGCCATCACCGCTCGGCCGCAGCCTCGCGGGTCGCTTCCGCGCGCCGCGCTGCGGGTGCCGGTGGAAAAAATGGGGATTACTTCCTGGCGGTGATCTTCCCGCACCACCAGATGAAGATCATGGATTACAACCGCGTGGTCAGGGATTTGAATGGCTTGGGGGAAGCGGCGTTCCTGGAGCGCGTGGCGCAAAACTTCACCGTGGAAAGCGCCGCCAGTCGCGTCAAGCCCGCCGCTCACGGCGAATTCGGGCTGTACCTGGCCGGGCGCTGGCATCGTCTGACCATCCGTCCCGCACGGGTTCCCCAGAACGACCCGGTGGCGCGCCTGGATGTCAGCCTGCTGCAGAATCACCTGATTGCCCCGGTGCTGGGCATCAGCGACCCGCGCCGCGACAGACGCATCGATTTCATCGGCGGCATTCGCGGGCTGGAAGAGCTGGAGCGGCGCGTGGATAGCGGCGAGATGGCGGTGGCCTTCGCCCTGTTTCCCACCACCATGGAAGACCTGATGGCGGTGGCCGACGCCAACGAAGTCATGCCGCCGAAATCAACCTGGTTCGAGCCCAAGCTGGCCGATGGCCTGGTTTCCTTGGTTCTCGACTGAAAGCAACAGCTTGCGACATCCCCTGTTTGCTGCTTTCAGGCGGGTTTGAGTAAATCGTGTTTCCCGGACTCATCAATGAACCAGCAAGCACTTTCTTCATTCATCTGGTCTGTCGCCGACCTGCTGCGTGGTGACTATAAGCAATCCGAATACGGCAAGGTGATCCTGCCGTTTACCGTGCTGCGCCGTCTCGACTGCGTACTGGAACCCACCAAGGCGGCTGTGCTGGCGGAATATGCCGACAAGCAAAAGGCGGGGCTGAATCCTGAGTGAGTGTGGTCACCTAATTTGATGTTCTGATTTTCACGTTTGGTGATGTTTGGT
>CAZGOY010000079.1:0-6685 GCA_964527565.1 uncultured Sulfuricella sp.
TGTCCGGTGGTGTGGGAGGGCTAACGGGCGACATCCCGTTAGCTCGACCCGATCCAACTGATGGACGGCGGGCGCTGAAATCAGGCGCTTTCGCCGCGCTCGATCATGACGCCCACCCGTTTGACGCCGCGCAACATGCCCAGCTTGGCGACCTTCACCCGCACCCAGGGGGCGCCGAAATCCTCGCGGATGAGCCGGGCGACATGCTCGGCCAGCGCTTCGACCAGATTGAAATGCTTTTCCGCAGCGCTTTCCCGGATGCGGGCCACGACGGCGCCGTAGTCGATGGTGTCCGCCACGTCGTCGCTGAGTCCGGCGCGGCTGTGCGGCAAGCCGATTTCAATGTCAAGCTGGATGGTTTGCGCGACCTGGCGCTCCCACTCGTAGATGCCGATAACCAGGTCGAGCCTGATTTCCTCAAGAAAGATTTTATCCATGGGTGCTTGCGGCGGTAGCCGTGTTGTGCCGTAAAATGGCGAGATTATTGCAAAAAGTCCGTCATTCTAAGTGATTCCCCATGGCCACGATAGTTTTTGTCCTGCTTTCCTACCTGATCGGTTCGGTTTCCTTTGCCGTCGTTACCAGCAAGTTGTTCGACCTGCCGGACCCGCGCACCTTCGGCTCGAAAAATCCGGGAGCGACCAATGTCCTGCGCACCGGCAAGAAGGCGGCGGCGGCGCTGACCCTGCTGGGAGACGCCGCCAAGGGCTGGTTCGCCGTGTGGCTGGCGCTGCATTTCGCGCCGCTTTATGGCCTGGATGATCTGGCCTTGGCCGCATGCGTCCTGGCGGTATTTCTCGGGCACGTCTATCCGGTATTTTTCGGTTTTCACGGCGGCAAGGGTGTTGCGACCGCGCTGGGTATCCTGCTGGCGCTGAATGTCTGGCTCGGCTTGGCCCTGTTCGGCACTTGGCTGGCGATGACGCTGGGCTGGCGCATCTCCTCGCTGTCCGCGCTGGTCGCGGCGCTGTGCGCGCCGCTGTACGCCTGGTTCCTGCTGTCTTCGGAGGTATTGGTGGGCGCGGTGGCGCTGCTTTCCATCCTGCTGGTTTGGCGTCACCAAAGCAATATCCGTAACCTGCTGTCCGGCAGCGAAGGCGCTCTCGGCAAGAAGCCATAACCCGGTAGCGTGCGCCGTCATGGATTTCGTGGACTTGCTTGTGATCCTTTTTCTGGCTGCCGTCGGCTGGTTCGTGTTCGATGGCCTGCGCGCCCTTGAGGCCGCCCGCCATGCGGGCAAGCGCGCCTGTGCCGACGCAGGGGTACAATTTCTCGACGACACCGTTTCCGGCGTCGCCCTGGCCTTCGGGCGCGACGCGATGGGACGCATGGCGCTGCGCCGCACCTACCGCTTCGAATTCAGCGATACCGGCGACAACCGGCTCGAAGGACGCCTGGTTCTGCTGGGCAGCCGGCTCGAATCGGTCGAGATGGAGCCCTTCCGCTTCTTGCCGTGATTTCTTCGCGTTATTGAGGGGCGGGATTTGAAGGGATTCCCGCATGAAGCGCGGCTTGCCTCGTCGTCGGAGCCGCCGCGCCGTTGCAGGGCGGATAATGCCGATTCTATGAAGTATTCTAAGCACAGTCATATTCGGGTAAACTTTGGCGCTTGAGTAAACAAGCGCGGTGCCGTGGGGCGTTTCCCAAGCCTGCCCGAACATCATCCATCCAAAATTGCGGGAAGAATTCATGCTCACTGGTAGTCTGGTTGCCATCGTCACACCCATGCACGCCGACGGATCGCTCGATTGGGAGCGCATGCGCGGCCTGGTGGATTTTCACGTCGCACAGGGGTCGGACGGCATCGTGGTGGTCGGCACCACCGGCGAGTCCCCGACGGTCGATTACGACGAGCATTGCCGCCTGATCGACACGGTCATCGCCCAGGCGGGCGGGCGCATTCCGGTTATCGCCGGCACCGGCGCCAATTCCACCCGCGAGGCGACCGAACTGGCGCACTATGCGAAAAAAGCCGGCGCGGCGGCCAGCCTCAGCGTGGTGCCCTACTACAACAAGCCGACGCAGGAAGGGCTGTACCGCCATTTCAAGACGATTGCCGAAGCCGTCGATATGCCGCACATTCTCTACAACGTGCCGGGACGCACGGCGTGCGACCTCTCCAACGACACGGCGCTGCGCCTGGCGCAGATTCCCAACATCGTCGGCATCAAGGACGCCACCGGCAACATCGAGCGCGGCAGCGACCTGCTGGCACGCGCCCCCAAGGACTTCGCGGTTTACAGCGGCGACGACGCCAGTTGCCTCGCGCTGATGCTGATGGGCGGCCACGGCGTGATTTCGGTGACCGCCAACGTCGCACCCAAAATGATGCACGATCTGTGCGCTGCCGCTTTCGCCGCTGACCTGGCACGCGCCAGGGAGATCAACTTCAGCCTGCTGGGGCTGCACCAGAAGCTGTTTGTCGAGGCCAACCCCATCCCCGTCAAGTGGGTGGTGCAGCAAATGGGGTTGATCGGCGAAGGCATCCGCCTGCCGCTGACACCACTTTCCGAAACCCACCATGATGTCCTGAAGGCTGCCATGCGGCAGGCCGGCATCTCCTGCTGAACCATTTACCGAGGATCGTGATGACAAGCCGAAAGTTTCTGCGGTATTGCGTGGTCGCCGCGCTGGCGCTGGCCAGCGCCGGGTGCGGGTCCCTTTCCATGCTCGAAAGCAAGAAGGTCGATTACAAATCCTCCGGGAAGCTGCCCCCGCTGGAGGTGCCGCCCGACTTGACGGCGCTTTCCGCCGACGACCGCTATGCGGTGCCCGACGTCAGCCCGCAGGGCAGCGCCACCTTTTCCACCTACAGCAAGGAACGCGGCGGCCAACCCCAGGTGACGCAGGCCAGCCAGGGCAACCTGCTGCCTTCCGTGGACAAGGTACGCGTCGAGCGTTCCGGCACACAGCGCTGGCTGGTGGTGAACGCCACGCCCGAACAGGTGTGGCCGGTGGTCAAGGAATTCTGGCAGGAACTGGGCTTCCTCATCAAGATCGAGACCCCGGAATCCGGCGTGATGGAGACCGATTGGGCGGAAAACCGCGCCAGCATTCCGCAGGACTTTATTCGCAGCACCTTGGGCAAAGTGCTCGACAGCCTGTATTCGACCGCCGAACGCGACAAGTTCCGCACCCGCCTGGAGCGTTCCGGCGAAAGCGTGACGGAAATCTACATCAGCCATCGCGGCATGTCCGAAGTATTTGAAGGCAACGTCACCGGAAGCAGCAGCGGGCGCACCGTCTGGCAGCCGCGTCCGGCGGACCCGGAACTGGAAGCCGACATGCTGCGCCGCCTGATGGTGCGTTTCGGCGTCGACGAAGCGCGCGCCAAAACACAGGTTGCCGCCGACGAGACGCGCCAGCGCGCCCAAATCACCCGCACCGCCGAAGGCGCGGGCAGCCTGACCCTGGTCGATCCGTTCGACCGCGCCTGGCGGCGGGTCGGCTTGGCGCTCGACCGTGTGGGTTTCACGGTGGAAGACCGCGACCGTTCCAAGGGCATGTATTTCGTGCGCTATGTCGATCCCGAAACGGACGGCGCCAGGGAGGAAAAAAGCCTGCTTTCCAAGCTGGCATTCTGGAAAAGCGGCGACAAGGGCCTGAACCGCAACGAACAATTCCGCATCCACATCACCGAAAACGGCGATGGATGCTTGGTGCGCGTCCTCAACAAGGACGGCATCGCCGGAAAAAGCGAAACCACAGACCGCATCCTGACGCTGCTCCACGAACAGCTCAAATGATCCCGATGGATTGTCTGGGATGAGGTTTGCCGTGCTGGGCAGCGGCAGCCGGGGCAACGCCCTGGTTGTCGAAGCCGGGCGCACCCGCGTCATGCTTGATTGCGGCTTCGGGCTGAGCGATGCCGTTTCGCGCCTGGCACGCCTGTCCCTCGAACCCTCCGCCATCCACGCCATCCTGATAACCCACGAACACAGCGACCACGCTGGCGGCGCGGCGCGTTTCGCGCGCAAGTTCAACGTGCCGCTGTGGCTCACGCACGGCACGGAAAAGAACCTGCCGGACCATTTCGCCGCATTGTCCGTGCAGCGCATCGACGACCACAGCGCCTTCGGCATCGGCGATTTAGAAATCCAGCCATACCCCGTGCCGCACGATGCCCGCGAACCGGTGCAGTACGTCTTTGGCGACGGCCAGCGGCGTCTCGGCGTCCTCACCGACGCCGGCATCGTCACGCCGCACATCGAAGCCATGTTGCGGGGCTGCGACGCCCTGGTGCTGGAAAGCAACCACGATAGCGACATGCTGCGCAGCGGCAGCTACCCGCCCTCGCTGAAACGCCGCGTGGCGGGCAATTACGGCCATCTCGACAACCGGGCCGCCGCGCGATTGCTTGCCCGCCTGGCGCACGGCAAATTGCAGCACGTAGTGGCCGCGCACCTCAGCGAGAAAAACAACCGCCCGGAACTGGCGCGCGCCGCCTTTGCCGAAGCGCTGAACTGCGCGCCGGAATGGATCGCCCTGGCGCAACAGGATGAAGTGCTGGACTGGCGGACGATAGCCTGACGTGGGCATGGCTTTTTATGAAATATCCGGGTCAAACGGAATATCTGGGATAATAAGTCTGCACTTTCTTTCCGGCACAGGATATTGACGAAACAGCGGCCATGAATACCCGTCAGGACAGCTATCTCAAGGAAATGGGGCTGGGGCCGCGCTGGCGTTTGCGTGGCGCGCCGCCGCCTGCGCTTGCGGAAAGCGTTTCCGCTGAACCCGCCCCGATTGAACCGGCTTACGTTGAACCGCCTCCCGCCGCCTTGCCGGAGCCTGCCTCCTTTCCAGAGTCCGTCCGGGATAAGCAACATGCCGTCGTGATGAGCATGGACTGGCCGACTTTGCTTGCCGACATCCGCCAGTGCACCGCCTGCCCGCTGCACGTCACCCGCACCCAGGCCGTGCCGGGCGTGGGGGCCGAACGCGCCGACTGGCTGTTCATCGGAGAAGCGCCCGGCGCGGATGAAGATGCGCAGGGGGAACCTTTCGTCGGCCAGGCCGGCAAGCTGCTCGATGCCATGCTGGCGGCCATCGGGCTGAAACGCGGCGACAACGTCCATATTGCCAACGTGCTCAAATGCCGTCCGCCCGGCAACCGCAACCCCGCCCCGGAGGAAGTGGCGCAGTGCCAGGCGTACCTGCTGCGCCAGGTTGAACTGATCCAGCCGAAGCTGATCGTCGCGCTGGGGAAATTTGCCGCGCAAACGCTGCTCGGCGAGGACACGGCCATCGCTCGCCTGCGCGGGCGGGTGCACCGCTACCAAAGCATCCCGCTGATCGTCACCTATCATCCAGCCTATCTGCTGCGCGCCTTGCCGGAAAAGGCCAAGGCCTGGCAGGATCTGTGTCTGGCATTGCAGACCCTGCGCGATCAAGCCACGATCTGAACCGGTTGTCGGACAGGCCCGGTCCAGTCGTCAGCAAGAACTCCCCTGGAAAGAAGTTTTAGAATGCAACTTGGCGCAGGGTGGTTTGCACGCCGCCGCGATCCAGCGGTGACTTGGCGCGGTGCGCGGCCTTCAGCCCGCCATGGCGAAATAAAAGGGGACGATTTAAATAAAAGAATAAAAGGGGACAGATTTATTTATCCCGCCCATCCCAACGAAATGCCCTATGATTCGAAATTACGGTGACAGTTTACTAAATTCACGAATTGCCGCGCACCTTCAGCATGGTGCGCTTACCTAGGATCGTTGTACCTGGCTCTCCCCACCACGTTACGCAACGTGGAACCCGGCACTTGAAATAAACCCAATAATGGTATATTTTTTATACCATGCTTACCTTTGAATTTGACGAGTCCAAGAGCCAGGCAAACCTTTCCAAGCACGGCATCAACTTCGTTGATGCACAGCTTCTATGGAATGACCCGAGGCTATTAGAAATCCCGGCAAAAACAGAAGATGAACCCCGATATCTGGTGATAGGGCTTATCAATGGAAAACACTGGTCAGCCGTCCTCACTTACAGAGGCGTAAATATCCGACTAATTTCTGTTCGTCGGTCACGAACCGAGGAGGTAGCGCTATATGAAAGCTGAAGCATTTGATAAGCAGTTTGATGAAGGCGAGGGCATTACCGCCTCTCTGGATTTATCCAAAGCGAAGCGAGTTTTGCTGGAACAAAAGCGCGTGAACGTCGATTTCCCTACGTGGATGATTGACTCGTTAGATCGAGAAGCGGGAAAGCTCGGCGTTACCCGACAATCCATTATTAAGGTGTGGCTCGCTGAACGCCTCGAAAACCCCGCTTTTAACATGCCGTCCCAGCGGGTGCGCCGCTGAACTCCACGAATTACGGTGACAGTTTACTAAATCCATAAATGGCTCAGGCTTAGCGGGTGCGTTTGATGATGAACCCATTTTCAATTTTCTCAAACCCGACCTTGGGGTAATACGCCATTGCCTCAGGTGCGGATAGCAGGACAAGCGCCACTTCTTCCCCGATCTCCTTGGGGCGGCAACTCGTTCAGCTTGAACTCGCCGCTTTTACACTTCGCGAATTCGAGGCTACGCTTCAGCGGCTTCGATGCAACCATGCAGCTCTGGAGATTTGAGGGGAGACCTCAGAATCTGTCCCCTTTTTATCCCTTGCTTTTTATCCCTTGCTTAACGTTGAACTAAACCGCTATCGCGGTGGCCCCCATACCCACCGCCCTCTCTTCATC
>CAZGOY010000080.1:0-6577 GCA_964527565.1 uncultured Sulfuricella sp.
AATTATATCAAATAGTTACTTGGTAGTTCGCCCTTCTTATGCAAAATTCAGGCTATCTGGGCGAGAAGGATGGGCGCTTGTACTACATCGGCACTTTGAGCGGCAACCAGTTGCTGGATATCGGCGCGATTGCGGATTATCTGCCGCAGGCGCAGGCAGCGGGGTTTTAACGCCGGGCGAACGCGGGTCGGCGGCATTCCCATCCGGCGCAATGCCGGGTGGATGTCCCACGCTGAGGTTCACACCGCCGTCAATGCCCCAACCCGCCCGCCATGCGCTACAATCGGCGCATGGCGCACGACCACGACACCGGCTACAAACTGCTGTTCTCGCACCCTGAAATGGTGCGCGACCTGCTGATCGGCTACGTCAGCGGAGAATGGATCAATGAGGCTGACTTCACCACCCTCGAACACATCAACGCCAGCTACGTCAGCGAAAGCCTCAAACAGCGGCACGACGACATCGTCTGGCGCGTGCGCCTCAAAGACCGCTGGCTGTGGGTCTATCTGGTGCTGGAATTCCAGAGCGAACCCGACCCGTGGATGGCCCTGCGCATGCTGGTGTATGTCGGCCTGCTCGCCCAGGACCTGGTCAAGCGCGACGAACTGGCCGACGGAAAACTGCCGCCCATCCTCCCGCTGGTGCTCTACAATGGCCTGCCGGAATGGCACGCCGCGCGCGACGGTGTGGATCAAAAGCCTGCTACGCCGCAAGACCCCGGCGCAGACCGGCGAAATCGAACAAATCAACGACTTGATGGAGGCAGATACCATGTTGGCAGAACGGATGGAAGGCTGGTTTGAAGAAGCGACGCGCAAGGGCGTGCAGCAAGGAATGCAGCAGGGAATGCAGCAAGGAATGCAGCGCGGCGAATGCCTGTTGTTGCAGCGCCAGTTGGCGCGCCGCTTTGGCGCGCTTCCGGCAGAGGTGCTTGCGCGCCTGGCCAAAGCGCGCCTGGAAGAGCTGGAAACCTGGGGCGACCGGGTGCTGGAAGCCAATTCGCTGGAAGAAATGTTCAGTGAGACAGGTACGGATATTTCGTGAATGCCGCAAGACCCGGCAAGGCGGCGTTTTTGTGAAATCCCTGGGTTAATCACCGCGTCGCCCATGCGGATACTGGTGCTCGGCATCGGCAACACCCTGTTGCGGGATGAAGGGGCCGGCGTGCATGCCATGCGGCAACTGGAAAGTGCGTGCCGCGGGCTGGCCGGGGTGGCGTTTCTCGACGGCGGCACCTTGAGCTTCAGCCTGGCGGGCGCGGTCAGCGAGGCGGATGGGCTGATCGTTCTGGATGCCGCTGAACTGGGGGGGCGCCCCGGCACGGTGGCGGTGTTTTCCGGGACCGGGATGGATGCGTTTCTCGGCGCCAGCCGCAAGCACAGCGTGCATGAAGTGGGCTTGCTGGACCTGCTGGCGGTGAGCCATCTGACCGGCAGCCTGCCGCAGCGGCGCGCGTTGATCGGCATCCAGCCTGAGACGGTGGCCTGGGGCGAGGCACCCTCCGCGCCGGTGGCGCAGGCCTTGACGGCCGCCTGTGCCAGGGCGTGGGAACTGATCCAGGCATGGCAGGCAAATGATGAATGATGAGGGAGGATAAGGTGGCTGACCATCATGCTTCATTGAAGTCGCTGTTGCAGGTGAGGGGTATTTCCCGGCGCGACTTTCTCAAGTTCTGCGGCACCCTGGCTGCGCTCATGGCGCTGCCGCAGACCATGGCCCCCGCCATCGCCGAAGCGCTGGGCAAGGCGCGGCGGCAGTCGGTGATCTGGCTGTCTTTCCAGGAGTGCACGGGCTGCACCGAATCGCTCACCCGCTCCCATTCCCCTACCCTGGAAGGGCTGATCTTCGATGCCATTTCCCTCGATTATCACCACACCTTGCAGGCGGCTTCCGGCGAAGCGGCCGAGGCGGCGCGCGAAACGGCGATGAAGGATTCCTTCGGCCAATACCTGCTGGTGGTGGACGGCTCCATTCCCGTCAGGAATGGCGGCGCCTATTCCACCATCGCCGGCATCAGCAACCTGGAAATGCTGAAGGAAGCCGCCCGGGGAGCGGCCGCCATCGTGGCGGTGGGCAGTTGCGCGGCTTTCGGCGGCATTGCGCGCGCCCATCCCGATCCGACCGGCGCGCTGCCGGTGTCGGAGATCATCCGCGACAAACCGGTCATCAATATTTCCGGCTGCCCGCCGATTCCCGTGGTGATAACCGGCGTGCTGGCCCATTACCTGACCTTCGGTACCCTTCCCGAGCTCGACGCCCTGGGGCGGCCGAAGCTGTTTTACGGCGAATCGGTGCATGACCGCTGCTACCGCCGCCCGTTTTACGACCAGGGTAAATTCGCCAAAACCTTCGACGACGAAGGCGCCCGCAACGGCTGGTGCCTGTTCGAACTGGGCTGCAAGGGCCCCACCACCTTCAATGCCTGCGCCACCACCAAGTGGAACCAGGGGGTGAGTTTTCCCATCGAATCCGGCCACGGCTGCCTGGGTTGTTCCGAGCCGGATTTCTGGGACGCGGGCGGCTTTTACCGCGCCCTTTCCGTGCCGCTGCCGGCGGCGGACAGGGCCGCGCTGGGCATGGCGGCGACGGGTGCCGCGGCGGGTGCGGCAATCACTTTCTACAACCGCCGCGCCAAGGCGGCGGCACAGGCGGAGCGTGAGCCGGTGACGGCCAATGATTTGACAAAATCATGAGTGAAACCGACTTGCTGCTGTGGGCGCGCGGCCCCGCCTTCCAGTGGGCGCTGGGGATTTTCCTGTTTGGGACAATCCTGCGCGTCTTCGAGATGTTCAGCCTGGGGCGCAAGCGCGACCTGTCGCCACCCTGCATCGGCAGCCCCGGCTCCGGCTGGCGCACCATCGTGACCCGCTCGCTCTCCCCGCCCAGCGTCTGGCGCCGCTCGCTGGCAACCTATGTGCTGGGCTACAGTTTTCACCTGGGTTTCTTCGCCTGCCTGCTGTTTTTCGCCCCTCACATCCAGATCGCCAGGAATCTGCTGGGGCTGTCCTGGCCCGCCCTGCCTACGCCGTGGGTGGATGCCGTGGCCTTGCTGACCCTGGTCGTGCTGTTGCTGATGATGGCGCACCGTTACCTGGACCCGGTGAAGCGCTTCCTGTCCACGCCGGGAGATTATCTGACGCTGGTGCTGATCCTGCTGCCGATGCTGTCCGGCTATCTCGCCTTTCACCACCAGGCGCTGCCTTACACCCTGATGCTGGCGCTGCACATTCTCAGCGCCGAACTGTTGCTGGCGCTGATGCCCTTCACCAAGCTGATCCATTTCGCCAGCATTTTTCCGTCCCGCTGGTATAACGGCGACATCGCAGGGCATAAGGGTGTCGCGTCATGAGCGCCTCTTTCGAACGCGGCTACAACGCGCTGAAAACCGTGATCGACGCCCCCATCGCCAGCTTCTTCATGAGTTGCGTCCACTGCGGCATGTGCGCCGAAGCCTGCCTGTTCTACACGGAAACCGGCGACCCGCGCTACACGCCGATTTACAAGCTCAAGCCGCTGGAAAAGGTGTGGCGCCGCGAATACACCTTCTTCGGCAGGCTCGCCGCCCGCCTGGGCCTTGCCGACACACTCAGCGACGAGGAACTGGCGGCCTGGAGTCCGCTGGTCTACGACAGCTGCACCCTGTGCGGACGTTGTTCCCTGGTGTGCCCCATGGGCAACGATATTACCTACATGGTGCGCAAGACGCGGGAAGGCTTGGCCGCCGCCGGGCATGCGCCGCCGGGGGTGGTGGGCGCGGTCAGGCGCACCCTGGAACTGGGCAGCCCGATGGGCCTCAAGCTGCCGGCCTTGCAGACGCAGATTCGCGCCCAGGAAGCGGAAACCGGGCTGGAAATCCCCATCGACCGGCACGGTGCGGATTACCTGGCACTGCTGTCCTCCATGGAGATCATCAACTTCCCCGAATACCTCGGCGCGCTGGCACGCATTTTCAAACAGGCCGGGGTTTCCTGGACGCTTTCTTCGGAAGCCTTCGAGGCCACCAACAGCGGCATCCAGATCGGGGTTTCCGACATCGCCGCAGAGATCGTGCTGCGCATCGTCAAGGCCGCGGAAAGTCTCGGGGTAAAAGCCGTCATCAGCCCGGAATGCGGTCACGCCTTCACCGCCTTGCGCTGGGAAGGGCCGAACCTGATCGGGCGTCCCTACCCTTTTGCCGTGGTGCATATCCTGGAGTTGCTCGACCAGTTGCGCGCCGAAGGGCGCCTCAAGACCGAGGGTAAGCTGGAGGAGGCGCTCACTTACCACGACCCCTGCCAGATCGCGCGCCGCGGCGGCGTGATGGCGCAACCGCGGCGGCTGCTTGCCGAAGTGGCGGCGGATTTCCGCGAAATGGACGATGCCGGGTTGCTCAACTGGTGCTGCGGCGGCGGTGGCGGGGTGAGCGCCAACCCGCGCGCCGAGCCGCTCATGACCAAGGCGTTCCAGCGCAAGAAGACGCAACTGGAAGCCACCGGGGCGCACACCCTGGTGACCGCCTGCGCCAACTGCCGCATCGTCATTGAAGAGGGACTGGAAGCCTACGGCATGGACTTCAAGGTGATCGGCCTCACCGAACTGGTGGCCGACCACCTCAAACAGGAAAAAACTTCATGAACCAGCGTATTGTCATCGACCCCGTGACCCGTATCGAGGGGCACCTGCGCATTGAGGCGGAGATCGACGGACAGGGCGTCATCGCCCGCGCCTCCAGCGCCGGCACCATGGTGCGCGGCCTGGAAATCATCCTGCGCGGGCGCGACCCGCGCGACGCCTGGGCCTTCGCCCAGCGCATCTGCGGAGTATGCACCCTGGTGCACGGCATCGCCTCGGTACGGGCGGTGGAAAATGCGCTGGCTTACCCGATTCCGCCCAACGCCCAACTGATCCGCAACCTGATGATCGGCGCGCAATATGTTCACGACCACGTCATGCACTTTTATCACCTCCATGCGCTGGATTGGGTAGACGTGGTCTCGGCGCTCCAGGCCGACCCCCGGAAAACTTCGGAACTGGCGCAAGCGCTGTCCGCTTACGCGAAATCCTCTCCCGGCTATTTCGCCGCCACGCAGAAGAAGCTCAAGACCTTCGTCGAATCCGGCCAACTGGGCATCTTCAGCAACGGCTACTGGGGACACCCCGCCTACAAGCTGCCGCCGGAAGCCAACCTGATGGCGGTTGCCCATTATTTCGAGGCCCTGTACTGGCAGCGCGACGTGGCGCAGCTGCACGCCATCTTCGGCGGCAAGAACCCCCATCCCAACTTCGTGGTGGGAGGCGTTCCCTGCGCCATCAGCGTTCACCCCCAGCATGCGGGGCGCGGCAAGGGGCCGCATCATCGCGGTGGAGCGGGGGCCACCGCGCTCAACATGGTGGGGCTGGAAAAGGTCAAGAACCTGATCGTCCAGATGCGCGATTTTACCGATCAGGTCTACCTGCCCGACACGCTGGCCATTGCCGGTTTCTACCGCGAGTGGGCCAGCCAGGGGGAAGGCATCGGCAACTTCATGACCTACGGCGATTTTCCCGAAAAGGGCATGGACGATCCGGCGAGTCTGCTGATTCCTTCCGGCGTGATCCTCAACCGCGACCTGTCGAAAATCCACGCCGTGGACCTGAACGCCGAAGATCATATCCAGGAATTCGTCGCCCATTCCTGGTACGACTATGCGGGCGGCAAGGAGCAGGGCCTGCATCCCTACCGGGGGGAAACCACGCTCAATTACACCGGCCCCCAGCCGCCCTATCGGCACCTCGACACCGAGGCCGCCTATTCCTGGATGAAATCCCCGCGCTGGAAAGGTCATGCGGTGGAAGTGGGGCCACTGGCGCGCGTGCTGATGCTGCACGCCACGGGGCATGCCCAGACCCGCGAGCTGGTGGAGATGACGCTGAAGAAACTCGACCTGCCGCTCGCCGGGCTCTATTCCACCCTGGGGCGCACCGCCGCGCGCGCGCTGGAAACCAAGATCATCGTCGATGCCATGCAGGGCTGGTACGACCAGCTGCTGGCCAACATCAAGGCGGGCGACGTGCGCACCTTCAACGAAACCCTGTGGGAGCCGTCCTCCTGGCCCAAGGCGGCGCAGGGCGTGGGCTACACCGAGGCGCCGCGCGGGGCGCTGGCGCACTGGATCGTCATCAAGGACGGCATCATCGACAACTACCAGGCGGTGGTGCCGTCGACCTGGAATGCCGGGCCGCGCGATGCCGCCGGCCAGGAAGGCCCTTACGAAGCGGCGCTCCGGGGGCAGCGGCTGCACGACCCGAAACAGCCGCTTGAAATCCTGCGCACCATCCACAGCTTCGACCCGTGCATCGCCTGCGCCGTACACGTGGTGGACCCGCAGGGGGAAGAACTGGTGCAGGTCAAGGTGCTGTAGGCGAAGGGTTCCAGCGATTCAGTTCGCCGCCGTCAAACGAAGCGGAAAGAAGCGGGCTATGGCCTGGAAGTCGCGGTCTTTTTATTCCGAGCGGTTGGCGCGCAAACGGTCGAGGTCACCTTGCCATTCCACCTGCCCGCGTGAGTGTGGTCACCTAATTTGATGTTCTGATTTTCACGTTTGGTGATGTTTGG
>CAZGOY010000081.1:0-5916 GCA_964527565.1 uncultured Sulfuricella sp.
TTATATCAAATAGTTACTTGGTAGTTCGCCCTTCTTATGCAAAATTCAGGCTAAAAAGCGCCGAGGGCGAACTGCTGCTGCAACTGCAACGCCAGCAGGAAAAAAGCGCCGCGCAACTGGCCGAACGGGACGGCGATATCCGCGCCCTGCACGAACGCCTGAAGCGCATGACGGAGATTGAACAGCGGCTGCACGAGAGCGCAGCGCGCCTGCGGGAAACAAGCGCCCCTCCCCGCCCTCACGCGCTACAGCGGATCGCGGAACTGGAACAGCGCCTGGATGCCGAAGCGCGGCGCGCCGTGCAGGCGGAGAAACGCGGCGCGGAACAGGATCGCCATGCCGCCGCGCTGCTGGAGAAAATCGCCGGATTGCAGGAAGAACTGTCTGCCGCCGAGGAAATGCTGACCCAGGCGCTCACGCCGCCGGAATGCCGTAGCTGCGAGGACAGCCGCGCGGGAAACTGCAGCGGCGGGGATTTTTCCGGGCGCTGCATCCTCTGCGTGGGCGGGCGCACCGGCCTGGCCGATCAATACCGGGTGCTGGTGGAGCGCAGCAACGGGCGCTTCATCCACCACGACGGCGGCATCGAGGACAACCCCAAGCGCCTGCAATCCCTGCTGTCGACGGCGGACGCGGTGATCTGCCCCGCCGACAACGTCAGCCACGGCGCCTATTACGTCGTCAAGCGCCTGTGCAAGCAATACGGCAAGCCTTGCGTGCTGCTCAACCGCTCCGGCCTTTCCACCTTCGCGCGCGGCCTGGCGGAACTGGCCGACAGCGGAAACTGAGCATCTCTTTACCCCCCACCAGCCAGCCGGACGGAATGTCCCAGCCAGCCAGAAAACATGCATGAAAAGGACATCTGACATGAAAAAGCTGACCGACAAGATCGCGTTCCTCTCGCTCCTGACCCTGGCATCCGCCGCGACGGCGGAGGAGGCGCAGCTCAAGGCCGTCACCGTCACCGCCAAGGGCTATGCCGCCGATACACTGGAAACGCCCCATGCGCTGACGGTCATCGGCGAAAACGACATCGCCGAATCCGGCGCGGCCAACCCCGGCGCGCTGCTGCGCGGACAAGCCGGGCTGGCGGTGGCTTCCGACGGTGCATGGGGCGAAAACCCGGTGATCCGCGGATTGAAAAAGGAACACATCGTGGTGATGGTCGATGGCGTGCGCATCAATTCCGCCCAGCCGCAGGGCGCCATCGCCTCGCTGCTCGACACCGGCCTGCTGGAACGCGCCGAAGTGGTGAAAGGCCCGGTCTCGGTACTCTACGGCAGCGGTGCGATGGGCGGGGTGGTCAATTTCATCACGCCCCAGCCGCGTTTCACCGCAAATGCCGAAGCGCGCGGCAGCCTCGCGGCAGGCCTGCAAAGCGTCAACAACGGCAAGGAGGCCAACGCCAGCCTGGCGCTCACCGGCCCGGCCCATGCCCTCGACATCGGCCTCGCCACCCGCGATTACGACGACTACGACGCCCCAGGCGGAAAAGTGGCGCACACCGGCTTCCGCCGCCAGAGCGCCAACCTGAATTACACCTTCAAGCTCGACGAGCGCCAAACGCTGCGCCTCAAATTGCAGGAGCAGCAAGACGACGGCGTGTGGTATCCGGGTTCGGCCAAGTTTGCCAACGCCCGCCTCGGCACCAACACCATCCACTCGCCCGAGCAGCGCCGCAGCCTCGCCAGCGCTTCCTGGGAAGCCAAGCTGGGCGGCGCGGCGGCACCGGCGGTAACGGCCAACGTCTACCGCCAGGAAGTCGAGCGCAGCATCAACGCCTGGAGCAGCGTCTTGCAGCGCGATACCGTGCGCAACAACGTTTCCTTCAACACCGATGGCGGCAGCGTGAAAGTCCGCCTGGCCCCGGCGCCCAACCACCTTCTGCTGGCGGGCATTGACGGCTGGGTGATGAAGGGCGACCCGGAACGCTATTCCGACACCAACGCGCCGCTGTTCAACAACAACATGCGCACCGATCCCTTCGACCAGGCGGAAATCCGCTCCGTCGGCCTGTTCGTGCAGGATGAAATCCTCCTCGACAAATGGAAGGCCACCCTCGGCGCACGCTACGACCGGGTTTCCGGCACGGCCCGGCAGATGGGCATGGGCGCGGCGGCGCGTACCAGCGGGCTGGATCACGACGTCAACGCGCTGTCCTGGTCGCTGGGCGCCATCTACAACCATTCTTCGTTCTTCAACCCCTATTTCAACGTCTCCCGTGCCTTCCGCGCCGCCGACATGCGCGAGCGCTTCGAAGACTCGGCGCGCGGCGACGGCTATTACACCCTCGGCAACCCGCAACTCGACCCGGAGATCAGCACCACCGCCGAGGCCGGCTTGAAGGGCCATCTTGCCGCCAACCGCTATACCGTCGCCCTCTACCGCACCGAAATCCGCGATTTCATCGCCGGACGCATCACCGGCACGGTTAATGCCGCTACCGGATTGCCGGTGAAACAGACCGAGAACCTCGCCAAGGTGGTCATCAGCGGGCTGGAAGGCGAATTCGAGCACCGCATCGCCGCCGGGAACTTTTACACGCGCGCCACCCTGACGCTGCAACGCGGCGACAACCAGTCCGACGACGAACCGCTCTACCAGATGCCGCCGCATGAAATGTCGCTCGGCCTGGCCTGGCGCCCGCAATCGCCGTGGAGCGGCTGGGCGCGCCTGCGCGCGGTGGACCGGCAGGACCGCACCGCCGTGAAGTTCAGCAACGGCACGGAAAACGCCACCGCCGGATACGCCACCGTCGATTTCGGCGGCGCCTACAAAATCGGCAAACAGGCCGTTTTGCGTCTGGCCGTCAACAACCTGCTCGACCGCGGCTACCATGAGCACCTCACCGAGGGCGTCTCCGGCCAGGAAATCCAGATGCCCGGCAGAAATATCACCCTCAACCTGAAAGGAAGTTTCTAATGTCCAACGTAACAAAACGCGCCTGGTGCCCCTATGTGGCTTTTCTGCTGGGGGCCGCCCTGGTTGCCGTGCTGGTGTTTTTCGTGGTGATCGGCAAGGTGGCCAAGCCGGATGCCGGTTCCACCGACCAGCGCAGCAAGCTGCTGCTCAACCATACCGAGCGGGATTTCGTGCTCGCGGAAATGCGCGCCATGCTCTCCAGCGTCCAGACGATCCTCGATGCGAGCCTCGCCGGCGACATGGCGCGCGCCGCCAAAGCCGCAAAAAGCGCGGGGATGGACGAGGTCAAGAATATCCCGGTGGAAATCCGCACGCCGCTGATCGGCAAGCTGCCGCTGGAATTCAAGCAGCTCGGCTTTTCCGTGCATGGCGATTTCGACCAGATCGCGCTGGATGCCGACAGCCTGGGAGACCGCGAGCACACCCTCAGACAGGTGGCGCAACTGATGCAGAAATGCGTGGCCTGTCACGCCACTTATGCCATCGCGGTGGCGGAGGGAAAAGCGGGAGGGAAGTAGCTGGCCAGCGCGGCAAGCAGCATGCCAGCCCCCCGCTGCCTGCTACGGGGGGCTGGCCGCACCGGCGCGAAAACCAGCCAGCACGTTCGAACCCCATCTGTGACTCAATGTAGCTGTCCACATCCACACCCTCGATCTACTCAAGGACGCTGCTGCCGTGCATGGAACACGTTTACCACCTCTATACGCGCCCGGCTTTCCCGATAAAGCACGACGTAATTGTCCCGCACAACGATCTCACGCATCCCCTTAACCAGCCGCGACCTCTGGTACAACTTTGGATTCTCCGGCAGCAACGCCACCTTGTTCTCGATTTCGTCTTTTAGCGCTTGGGCGGCACCGGGATTATCGTCAGCAATGAAGCTGACTATTTCAATCAGATCAGCCCTCGCGCTGTTGCGCCACTCAAGCCTTGGCGACATGTTTCTGCCGCTTTGCGTCGATCACCGCCTGGACATCGTTCATAACCTGCTCATGCGTAAAACCCGGCGATGAATCGGCAAGCGAAGCAGCCACTTTGTCATTTAGCCATTGGGCGTGTGCCGCTGCCTCATGAGCGCTCTTCATTCGCGCCGCCGTGTCCGTCCGCCGACGGACGGTGCCTCCCTCATCCGTGTGATTCGACCCGTCCAACCCGTCGAAACGGTCTATGCCCAGTTCGTTCCTGACATAGGCAAAGCAGCTGTCCAAACTGCGCCACATACGCACCCGCTGACTGCGTTGGGCCGCGAGCGGGCTTTGAGTCGTGCCGTATTTAACGACGACCCCCCATCCGCCGGGCATCCCGACGATAGACGCACCCTGAATGGCGTTTGCTTCGACCAAGCGTTTTGCCATGGCGGTATCGATTGCTTGCATTTTCTCCTGCTCCTACGCTGACAGACACAAGCACTATTGTATGCGTTATTCCAATAAACGCAAATGCGGGCAACGTCATCAAATATGGCGTGCCCGGTTTGGAGCGTGGACGGTTTGCGGTATTGGCGAAAAATTTATGCCGCCCCCAGACGGACAGCCCCTCAAAAAAACGGATCGAAATCAGGTTCGAAAAACTGGTATCCCTTGAGCCACGCCTTGAACTGTTTCACATCCCGGAACTGCCGCAGATCGTGCTGGATACGGCTGATTTCGTCGCGTAGCAGGCGGATGTCCTGGTCCAGCAGGGTCCGCAGACGCTTGGGCGAGAGCGCTTCATACGGTGCGACTCCCGCCATTTCCCGGATCGTCATTTCGGTACCCATCACTTCATCCAGAAGCTCTTCCAACTGGCATTGCAGGATTTTGTTGTAATGCTTCAGGCGGTCTTCGGCAATGTTGTTGATCTTGCCCTGGTCAATTTGTTCGGTGCTCAACTGTAATTCCAGCAGTTGCAGCAAATCCCGGTTTCCATAGGCCACCGTCACTTTTTTCATCAGTTCGGTCTTGCGTTCGCGTTCCGCCGGGTCTGGCTCGCGGTCGGGGTGCAAGGCGGTTACCAGTTGCCGGTAAACCGCCTGGATGGATTTGCTGGCGCTGGCTGCCTCTTCCTGCTCGCGGGCTTCCTTGGCCAGCTGTTTGGCGGTTTTCTTGCGCCTGGAGCGGGATGCCTCTTCCTGTTGCTGCTGTTCCCGCACTTTTTCCTGCAACCTTGCGGAGGTCCCCTCGGGGTCATTGAAGTCAAATTCATCATCGTCCAGCTTGACGCCAAATTCCTTTTCAAACAGGGACTTCAGAAATTCGCCGGCGAATTCATTGCTTTCCTGGGCGGCTTCGTCGAAATCGTACCCGCTGTAACGGTTGTAAAGCGGTTTCAAATCGTCGCGCCCGTGCTGGTTAATCAGTTCCTCGCACATATGGGTAATCAGGTCGGCGATCTTTTCCTGCTGGTTGCGGGTGAATTTGTGGCTAGTGGACAAGCTATCCAGCAAAGCCACCATCTCGGCCTGATGCCCCGCATAGGTTTCGCGCAGGGGAGCGAGCTTCCCGCCAACCTCCTGCTGGCATTGGGACAGGGTTTCCTGCCAGGTGAGCAGCAGCTTTTTCTGCGCGTCGATTTTCTGGATCAAGCCGTTGAATTTTTTCTGCGCTGGAGAAAGGCGGGGCGGCGGCTGACATTGTTCCAGATGGACGATCTTGACTTTATGGTGTGACATGGCGAATAGACGGCAAGAGGTTAAAGGGAAATACCGTTACGCTACTTCAGCAATCTTCTCCTGGTCAACGCCAGCGCCAGGTAGTAGCCGGCGGCGCCGTACAGCAGCAGCACCCCGACGTGGCGCACGATGCCCTGCGGCACCTGCCCGAGCATCAGCGGACGCACCATGTCGATGGCGTGGGACAGCGGCAGGAAGGCGGAAAGCTGTTGCAGGAAGCCCGGCAACTGCTCCACCGGGTAGAACACGCCGCACAGCAGCACCATCGGGGTCACCGCCAGGGTGAAGTAGCGCGATCGGGTCGAGCTAACGGGATGTCGCCCGTTAGCCCTCCCACACCACCG
>CAZGOY010000082.1:0-5588 GCA_964527565.1 uncultured Sulfuricella sp.
GGCGCACCCCGGCGTGGATGGTGAAGTAGTCCACGCCCTGCTCGGCCTG
Source organism: uncultured Sulfuricella sp. (assembly GCA_964527565.1). Lineage (GTDB taxonomy): Bacteria > Pseudomonadota > Gammaproteobacteria > Burkholderiales > Sulfuricellaceae > JAGXQV01. Next base: position 50 of record CAZGOY010000082.1, read on the forward strand.
CTCGATGAGGGTGTCGCGGAAAATTTCCCAAGTGAGTTCCTCGGCGCGGCCTTCGACTTTTTCCAGCGCTTGGTAGATCGGGACTGTTCCAATCGGCACCGGGCTGTTGCGGATAATCCATTCGCGGGTTTCGTGGATGTTCTTGCCGGTGGAAAGATCCATTACCGTGTCGCCGCCCCAGCGGATGCCCCACACCATCTTCTCGACTTCCTCGCTGATGCTGGATGCCAATGCGGAATTGCCGATGTTGGCGTTGATCTTGGTGAGGAAATTGCGCCCGATGATGGCCGGTTCGAGTTCCGGGTGGTTGATGTTGGCGGGGATGATGGCGCGCCCGCGGGCGATTTCGTCGCGCACGAATTCCGGGGTGATGATCTGGGGAATCGCCGCGCCGAAGCTCTCGCCCCGGTGCTGGGAGAGGATCAGATCGGAGAGGCCCTCGCGGCGCTGGTTCTCGCGGATGGCCACGAATTCCATCTCGGGCGTGACGATGCCGCGGCGCGCGTAGTGCATCTGGCTCACGTTCATGCCCGGCTTGGCGCGGCGCGGGGTGCGGTGCAGGTTGAAGCGCAGTTCGGTAAGGTTGCTGTCGTCGAGACGCTGCTGGCCGTATTTGGAGGTCAGGCCGGTCAACTGTTCGGTGTCGTTGCGGTCTTCGATCCATTTCGCGCGGATCGCCGGCAAACCCTGGCGGATGTCGATCTTCACCGCCGGGTCGGTGTAGGCGCCGGAGGTGTCGTAGACGCAGATCGGCGCGTTCTTTTCGGCGCCCATGCTGGCAGGCGTGTCGCTCAAGCTGATTTCGCGCATCGGCACGCGGATGTCGGGGCGCGATCCCTGCACGTAAACCTTGCGCGAGTTGGTGAAAGGCTGCACCGCGGCTTCGTCGACTTGGGCGGTGGTGTTGAGGAAAGTGGAAAGGTCGTTCATGGATGCTCCTTGAAGATAACAGCGTAAGGAGCACGGTGCTTCCCTACGGCGGCGTGACCCGCATCAGGTTCGAAGGGTGTATCTCACTCCGTATGCGGAGACCCCTAGCAAGGTGTGTGAAAGTAATGGAAATGTGGAATAATTGCAAGGTTTATTGGCTTGAGGCGGGGACACAAAATGGACATGGAACAGGCGCGGTTCAACATGGTGGAGCAGCAAATCCGTCCTTGGGACGTGCTGGACCAGAAGGTGCTGGATCTGCTTTTCAAGATGAAACGCGAGGATTTCGTGCCCCCCGCTTGGCGCATGCTGGCGCTGGCCGACATGGACATCCCGCTGGCGCACGGCGAGAGGATGTTGAGCCCCAAGCTGGAAGCGCGCATCCTGCAGGAAACCGGCATCCGCGACGGCGAACGCATCCTGGAAATCGGCACCGGCAGCGGCTACATGACCGCTTTGCTGGCCGGCATGGCGGGTTCGGGTTCGGTGCATAGCATTGATATTGTCGCGGAATTCACCGAAAGCGCCCGTGAAAAACTGGCGCAGCACGGCATCACCAACGTCACCCTGGAAACCGGCGACGCGGCGCGCGGCTGGAGCGGCGTGGAGAACTACGATCTGGTGGTGATGACCGGTTCCCTTCCGGTGTTACCGGACGTCTGGCTGAAAGGCCTGAAAGTCGGCGCGCGCCTGTTTGCCGTGGTCGGCGAATGCCCGGTGATGGAAGCCCGCCTGATTACCCGGCTTACCCCGGATAACTGGCAGGCGCGGGACATTTTCGAGACCTGCATCCCCCCCCTGAAGAATGCTCAAGCGGTAGAGCATTTCGTTTTCTGAACCGGTTTCTGCGTATTGACTGACCGGTCGGTCAGTGCTAAGTTAGTGGCCAATTACTTGGCGAAGGAAGTCACCATCATGAAGCGTTACTCTCTGGCACTTCTGCTTCTGGCCGCATTTCCTGCCGCGCAGGCGGCCAATCTGCTCGACGTTTACGGCGAGGCCCGGCAACACGATGCCGCCTTCGCCTCGGCGCGCGCCGCTTGGCAGGCCGGCCAGGAAAAACTGCCGCAAGGGCTGGCCTTGCTGCGCCCCACCATTACCCTCGGCGCCACCCTGATTTATAACGACGTCAGCACGCCGACCATCAGCCGCCAATATACCAACGAAGGCTTCAGCCTCAACCTCAGCCACCCGCTCTACCGCAAACAGAACCAAGTGCAGTACGAACAGGCGAAAAACCAGGTGAGCATCAGCGAAGCGCAGTTCGCCGCCGCCCGCCAGGATTTGCTGGTGCGCGTGGCGCAGGCTTATTTCGATGTGCTGCTGGCGCAGGACAACGTCGCGCTGTCCGGGGCACAGAAAACCTCCATCGCCGAGCAACTGGAACAGGCCAAGCGCAATTTCGAAGTCGGCGTGTCCACCATCACCGACACCCATGAGGCCCAGGCACGCCATGACCTCACCTTGTCGCAGGAAATCGCCGCGCTCAACGACCTGGAAATCAAGAAACGTGCCCTGCAGCAAATTACCGGGCACGCACCCGGATTACTCGCCACCCTGGGCGGCAAATTGCCGCTAGCCTATCCCGAACCCAACGACATGGTGAAATGGGTGGAAGCAGCCGAGCAGCAAAATCTGCCTCTGCAAATCCAGCGCGCTGCCCTGGAAATCGCCAACCTCGAAATCGAGAAAAACCGCGCGGGCCATCACCCCACGGTTGATCTGGTCGCCGGATACGGCAGTAACCGTAATGCCAGCCATCTGTTTACCGGCACCACCACCAGCCAGAACATCGGCTTGCAGTTCAGCCTGCCGCTGTATCAGGGCGGGCTGGTCGATTCGCGCATCCGCGAGGCGGTGGCCAATCAGGACAAGGCGCGCCAAGACTTGGAGCAGATCCGTCGCCAGGTTGCCCTGCAAAGCAACCAGGCTTTCCTTGGCGTCACCAGTGGCATTGCCCAGGTAAAGGCGCTGGAGCAGGCGGTGGTTTCCGGCCAGAGCATGCTGGATTCGACGCGCATCGGCCAGGAGGTCGGCGTGCGTACCAGCGTAGACGTGCTCAACGCCCGTCAGCAGTTATTCAGCGCCAAGCGCGATTTGTCGCAGGCGCGCTACAACGTCATCATGAGCCAGCTCAAGCTCAAACAGGCAACTGGCACGCTTGCCGAGGAAGACCTGCAACAAGTCAACCAGTGGTTGGAAAACAAGTAACCCGCCATTCCTGACCGTCATGGTGTTTTCCCCGCAAAAGGGCGCTGACAAGATCGCGCGCATCCCGGTCAAGGTGGTTTCCGCCGAACCCTTGCGCAAGCCGCAGTGGATACGCGCGCAGGTGCCGGACGGCGAGAAGTACCGCGAAATCAAGCAGCTTCTGCGCGAAAAAAAACTGCATACGGTCTGCGAGGAAGCCTCCTGCCCGAATATCGGCGAATGCTTCAACCACGGCACCGCCACCTTCATGATCCTGGGTGGCATCTGCACGCGCCGCTGCCCCTTCTGCGACGTCGCCCACGGCACGCCGCTGCCGCCCGACCCTGCCGAACCCGCCCGTCTCGCCGCTTCTATCGCGGCGCTGAAACTCAAATACGCGGTCATCACCAGCGTCGACCGCGACGACCTGCGCGATGGCGGCGCGCGCCATTACGTCGATTGCGTGCGCGCCGTGCGCGAAAACGCGCCCGCCACGCGTATCGAAATCCTGGTGCCGGACTTTCGCGGCAGGCTGGAAGCCGCGCTGGACATTCTCGGCAGCGCCCTGCCCGACGTGCTCAACCACAATCTGGAAACCGTGCCGCGCCTCTACAGGGGGGTGCGCCCCGGCGCGAATTACGCCCACTCGCTGCAATTACTGCGCGAATTCAAACGGCGTTATCCCGCAGCGGTCACCAAATCGGGCCTGATGGTCGGGCTGGGGGAAAGTGACGAGGAAATCCTGCAAGTGATGCGCGACCTGCGCGAAAACGGCGTGGAAATGCTCACCATCGGCCAGTATCTGCAACCCACCCGACACCACCTGCCGGTCGAGCGATTCGTCGAACCGGCGCAATTCGACGCCTACCGCCGCGCCGCCGAAACGATGGGCTATTGCAACGCAGCCTGCGGGCCGATGGTGCGCTCCAGCTATTTCGCCGACAGGCAGGCGCAGGAGGTTATTGGTAGAAATTCCACGGACAATCTAGGCGGATCATCCAACGTTACGGGAAAGGGGAAAGCATGACCAAGGACTACACTTACCTAGGCACACAGCGGCAAGCTCCAGCACCTGTCTTTCTGGCCGCCAACCAACGCATTGTTCTGGCGGTGATCTCTCTTGCCAGCGTCGGCTTTTTTGCCGCAGGCATCTGGCTGATCATGGGCGCTCGCGGCCCGTTTCCGGCGGAAAGCGCGCCCCTGATCGGCTACGCCTTCATCGCGGCATCACTTGTTGATGTCGGTATCGTGCTGTTCCTGAAAAGATTTTGGGAAAAGTCCGGGCGCTCGCATGACCCTCACATTCCGCCGCACATGAGTTGACGGTGGCGTGAAAACCCTGGAAATCCTCAAGCATGAAATGCTGGCCGATGCCGACACCCGCGCCGGTGCCGGCCTTTCACAAAGCGAAGTGACACAACGCATGGGCACTACTCAAAGCGGGGGGGGGGCGATGACGACATTATTTCAAGTGTTCCGTAGCGCAGCGGAAATGGGGTTGCCCATCAAGCAGGCAATCCGGGAGCAAATCGGGCGCTAGGGATGTGGGCGCAATCCCCGAAGGGTATTGCGCCGGATGCATGACTTCCCGCCTATCCTGAAATGTCGCGTCAGTAGATTGTTTCCTTGACGATGCAGCCGGTTCGCGGCGAAGAAAAATTCATCGCCCGGATGCCTGGTCAGTTTTGCACGTTGATTTACAGCTTTTGAGGGCGAGGATGCCGTGCTGCTAGGAGACGATGACCATGAGCAGAATGCACAACCCGCCGCACCCCGGCGCAACCTTGAGAGAGGACGTATTGCCCGCGCTGGTGCTAACCGTGACAGATGCCGCAAAACAGCTTGGTGTTACCCGCGCCGCGCTGTCCCGCGTGTTGAATGAGCGTGCCGCAATCTCCCCGGAAATGGCGCTACGCCTTGAGGGTTGGTTAGGCTTGGAGAACGGCGGCCATGCCGATGCGTGGATTGCCCAACGATTAAGGTTAGATCGTGATCGCGAAGCGAGCCACGATCTGAATCGGTTGTTGGACAAGCCCGGTTTCTGACGGCATGGATTCCCCTGGAAATATCTTTTTGCATTTCACCGCGCCCAAGGGTCTTCAGCGGCGGAAGCCCGTCTGGAACGGGTGTTGCACACCGTCATTGCGACGGCGCGGCGCTTGATTCAGCGGTTTTAGCGGTCAAATCAGCGGCTTTTGCCTGTTTTTTGGCCGAGCGTGCCCGTTGCGCCCGAATGCGCTCAGCGTGACGCCGGGCTGAGACGGCTTACATTTCCGCCATCCCGGCAAAGCCCGAAGCGGGCGGTCGATGCTCCGCCGACGGGGCCCGTCTTCTCACGACCCGCATCGGCGCACCGCAACACGTGCACAGAAACGGCGGACGCGGCTTCATCCACGCCAAGTCCGTGCCGGGAATCACC
>CAZGOY010000083.1:0-5402 GCA_964527565.1 uncultured Sulfuricella sp.
ACGAAAGAATGCTGGCGCTATGCGAGACGCTCAACCTCCCGTTCGTCGCTCAGGCATATCCGCTGGCCGCACAGGATGCCGCGCAGGCAGAAACGGCCTACAGCGACTTCCTGGAGGGGCTACTCAAGGGCTTCCTGCGGCCCCTTGAAGCTGACTATGTTTCAATCCTCGCCCACCCCGAAGGGCGGGCGCTACGAACTTCCCCTTGAATTTCAACAGCGTAATACCCAGTTTCAATCCTCGCCCACCCCGAAGGGCGGGCGCTACGCCGGTTTTGTACAGTGTGACGGGCTTTATATCTGTTTCAATCCTCGCCCACCCCGAAGGGCGGGCGCTACATCGGTCTGACAGGTTGCGCATCTGTTGATTATCGTTTCAATCCTCGCCCACCCCGAAGGGCGGGCGCTACCTGCTGTATGCGAAGTGCTGGGCCGAGCAGAACACGGTTTCAATCCTCGCCCACCCCGAAGGGCGGGCGCTACCGGCACGCTGCGGAGGGTTGGCACCGGCACGACGGGGTTTCAATCCTCGCCCACCCCGAAGGGCGGGCGCTACCTCAAGCGATGCGAAAGCGAAGGGCGACACGATACTGTTTCAATCCTCGCCCACCCCGAAGGGCGGGCGCTACTGCGCTGCTGTAGGTGCTTGCCACCATTCACGAAAAATGATGGTTTGCGCGAACCGGCGAGTCGCAGCGTTCCCGCCGGTTTGAAAACTGCTTTTGCAACGCATGAAGGTAACATTTTCAATATGTTGAATTCAACGCGAAACCCCGCTGTTTTCGTGGCCGCTGGGGGTTCGCGCATTTTTCCGATCATTGCCGGGCATCAGATCACGAGCGGGGCATCGAAATCCGTGGCCCTGAAATTGCCGTATTCCTTGACATGCAATTCTACCGGCTCGGTCAGGCGATAAAGCCGCAAGTTGTCCTCCTTTTCGTCAATTTCTTTCAACAGGCGCCGTTCCAGGTCTTCATAGCCCATGAGATCGACACGGCATTCAAATACGGATTTCTGCACGCGCTGCCCCACGGATTCGCATACCTTGGCGACGCGCCGCAGGCGTTTGCGGCCTGCACCGGTTTCAGTGGAAACATCGTAGGTGACGATAATCAACATGGTCAGCGGTACAAAAAGGGCAAGTAACCTTCCGGCAATTCCCCACGGATGGCGCGCGCCATCAGGCGCGCTTGCAGTTGCGGGAGCAGGCCGAGCGGGGTTTTGCTTTCAAGCAGGGGATGCGTGATTTCCTCCTGCTTGCGTTCCTGGTAGGCAATCACCACCGCCTTGCGGGCATCGCCTTCCAACATGACGGCGCCGCCTTCGCGTTGGGAAAAATCCCTGGCGGCAATTTGTCCGCGATTGACCAGCGTGAGTGCCAGACGATCCGCCAGCACGGCGCGGAATTCTTCCATCAAATCCAGCGCGAGCGCGGCCCTGCCGGGGCGCACGGCATGCAGGAAGCCGAGCTGGGGATCAAGTCCGACGGATTCCAGCGCGCTACGGCAATCGTTCATCAGCATGGCGTAGAGGAAGGAGAGCAGGGCATTCATGCGGTCGCGCGGCGGGCGGCGGGTGCGGCCTGCGAGCGTGAAGGACTCGCGTGCATCCGGGCGCACCAGATGGGTGAAGGCGGCGAAATAACGTTTGGCGGCATCCCCCTCCAGCCCGCGCAGGATGTCGATGTCCGTGGCAAAAGGCAGATTTCTGACACTGTGACCCAGCGCCTCGGCAGCATCGCTCAAGGCATTGCGGTCGCCTTCTTCAGCCGCTTCGCGGGCGCCGCGCAGGAGAATCTGGCGGGCATTGCGAATTTTTCCGGCAATCACAGCGCGGGCGGTTTCCAGGGCGAAGCCGGGGTCGGCTGCATTGCGGTGTTGCGCCTGGCGCAGCAGGATGTTGCCGCTCACCGCACCCTCCAGCCGCGCCTTGAAACGCCCGTTGCGATCCAGCAATACCAGCGTTTTGCCGTCGTCGGCCAAGCGGTGCATGAGCGATGGGGTGAGCATCACGTCGCCAAAGCACACCACGCTGCCGAGGTGATGCAAGGGCACCTGCATTTTCTTTTCGCGCTCCACATCGATGCGCAGGGTATCGTTTTCCAGGTGCGCGTAGGCGCCGGGCGTCATGATGTAGAGGGTGTTCAGCAGGTGGCGCACGATTCTTCCTCCGGCTGGAACAGGGAGGCGCGCAGTTGCCGGCGTTTTCCCATAGCGGAAAGGATTTCCGGTTGGCAAATATCCCGTAGCGAACACTCGCGGCAGCGTGCGTCGTTCACCGGCGGCGGCAGGGTTCCGGCTGCCAGCATGGCGCGCACGGCGGCAACGGTTTCTTCCAGCTTGCGGCGCAGAGGGGCATCGATCAGGACTTCGCGCCGCCGCCGCGAGGCATGGTGAAAAATTGCTCCCCTGGGCACCGCCTTGCCGGTCATTTCCTCCAGGCACACGGCCTGGGCGGCAAGTTGCAGATCGTCGTGAATTTTGGCGCGCTTGATGCCATGCTTGTATTCGACGGGATAAGGCGTGCCATCCGGCCCGAATTCCACGACGTCGCACTTGCCGGAAAGCCCGAGCCGCTCGCACCACACCGGCAGGGCACGTTCCACGCGGTGCCCGGCGCCTTCCTCGACCCCCGGTTCATCCACGTGCCGGTGCACGGCCTGGCCGCGCAGGGTGTGGACGTTTTCCTCGAACGCCTGCTCGACATGGATCAGCGCGCATTGGCGCGGGCAATAGCTCCAGTGCTGGAGGGCGGAAAGGGGGATGATTTCCATGGCGCCTATCGAAACAATATTTGCAGCAGGACATCGCGAGCCAAGCCGTGTTCCTCAGCCACATCCGACAAAATGGCGGCAAGTGTTCCCACCCGCAACGGGTCATGCAACGGGTCATGCAACGGAATGGTGACATGGTGTTGCCGTGGCGAACCGCATGTCAGGCGAACATGGCTACCCGTCTGGCGCGTTTGAACATACCCCAGTCTCGACAAACACACGGCCAGTTCCGCGCCTGTCATATCTCGCGGCAACCTCATGCCGCCAATACCTCTTCCTGCACGATATGCAGGCGAATGATCCTGGGAGCGCCACCTTCCTCGTAATGGCAAAGCACAGCGTCCTGAATTTGCCGCCGCAACTCTGGCAGCGTATCCGCTTCGGTAAAAATCGATTCCCCCAGCGCACGTGCGGTGTAGCCGCCTTCCGGCGCTTGTTCCACTAGAAACAGGATTTCGTTCATTTTAATTTTCCTCATCACCAGGGTTTCATGCCCGATCAGAAACCATCCAGAATTTCAGGGGGTAGTCCGTCAAGTGCGTCAAGCTCAAAACTACCATCCGGTTGCAGCTTATCCCTGAGCGTTTTATGAACTTTGGCGGACGAATACTGCCCCGACTTGCAGTTGTGCTTCCACCACACCACCTTGAAGACTTCCATGCTCCCCGCTGGTCGGGCGGAGGATTCGTCGTTCTCGAACAATTTCGGCAGAAGTTGCTTGATGACTTCGGCATCGGCATCGCTGAATCCAGTTCGTTCGGCCAACTGGGGGTTCATGCTGCCGTAAAACACATAGATGCCGCTATCTACCCGGTGTTTCATGCCCATCGTGTCGGAACCGCGTTTGCTACCGTCGCCTTCGCCGCTGACGCTCTTGGTAATCTGGGTGCTGCTGATATCGACCGGGGCCAGGCTGAATGCCGACTGGATGGTGACGGGGCCGCGAATGCCGATGGATACGCCGCTATCGCCTTCCGCATTGGCATCTGCCTTACTCTTCTTGTCGGATTTGAACGCAAATAGCTGGCCGAATGCCCGAACGTCGAACCAGGTTTCGCAAGCCAGCTTGGCGGTCTCGCCGGAACCCAGTTTCTTGCCAAGCGCCGCTTCGGCGCGGGCCTTGAGGCTTTTGGCGTCGTCCACTTTTCGATCATCCGACTGCACGAAAATACTCTGCCCGCTTTCCAACAAGCGATCCCTCAGCTTGCGTTTGATGCAAACGTCGGTAATTTCGCCATGACCGCCATAGTCGGCACGGGGCCGATTGCCATTCAGTGGGTCGCCATTGGGGTTGGCGTGGGTGACGCGCAGGATGACGGCAAAGTCGATTTTGTTTTGCAGTGTGCTCATGATGGCTCCCTTAATTGGTTTCGGTAATGGTGGATTCGGTGTTTTCGTCATGTTCCATTTCGGGCTTGGCGCGCAGCACTTGGCGCTGGCAGTGGTAGGCCAGGAGGAATTCTCCAGTCAGTTTGCTGTCGTTCATGAAATCCTCACCTTGAAACAAAGCGACGACTTCATCAAGATGGTTCTCCATAGCTGCAAGAAAGCCCGAGCGTTTGGCGCGCAGGCGGGATTTGTAGGGGCTTAACGAAAGCTCTATGGTTTTCCAGGTTGAAAACGGGTGGTCGGCGAAGCGTTGCATCAGCTTTGCGGCACTGGTGTCCCGCTTCTCACCGCCTACAAACAACGCTCGATCTTCGATGTGTTCCGCAATCGCCAGAAGCCGACCATACAAATAATCACGAGTCCTTCGATCCTCCAATGCCATTTTGTACTCCCTTTCTTTGTGTAAACCCTTGAATAAAGCGCAAGCAATACCGAGGTTCTTTTCCCACTCCCAATGCTCAAGGCCGATGCGATGGGCGGCCCGGTGCAGCGTCGATTCCACCAGATCGCGTGGAATAAGCTGTCCATCGACGATGCAAGGCAGCAAGCGTTCCACCGTGGCTTTGCGAAGCTTTTCATCCAGACGGCGTCCGAATGCGGCTTCGGCGATGTCTCTGGGGGCGGGCGCGCCGATGAATTTTGTTTCCTTTCCGAAGTTCTGGTGCCAGGCATGACTGGTATGCCACGCCTCGACTCGATCCAGGAACTCGGAACCGGTAAGTTCCCGGTAATAGGTAATTGCCATTCGACCGGGAGTGGCCGAATCCAGCGCCATAACGACAATTTCACTGGTCGAGCCAAGTTCGACCCGGTATCCAGCCAGCTTTTTTTTCAGACGTAAACCAAAGGCTTGTCCTGCGTTTCCATGAGGAGTTTGCTCTGACATGGCTTCCGGCTCTTTCGTTTCCATTTCGAGAAAATCAAAGGTGTTGGCGAGCGGATCGGGCGCCCTCTTACCGGATACTGCCCAAGCGACAACGGCCTGATTGCCCTCTTTGTCTCGATAAGCTTGCCGCGCAATCAGCCACCGTAGGGCGTTGTGCGCTTTCTGGGCAACATCAAAGCCGACGCCACAGGCTTGGTCAGCATTGATAAAGCGCCCGCGAAACGTGAATCCGCTGTCGTCATTGGATGAAATCAGCTTTGCACCATCGCCAGCATGACGAATAAATCGCGAGTGATTCTGCGCTAGCAGCCTGTCGGACTTGCCCCCAATAGTGAGATAATTTTGCATTCTGACA
>CAZGOY010000084.1:0-5175 GCA_964527565.1 uncultured Sulfuricella sp.
CTTGGCCTCCTTGTCGGAGAGGTGCAGGTCGCGGAATTGGGTGAGCCAGGCAATGTCCTCCTCGCCGAGGAAATGGTGGAAAAAATAGCGGGCGACGAACTGGTCGTTGCCCCGGTCGGATTCGAAAAGCGGCGGGGTGAGACCGGCTTGTTCCATACTCTCCCGCATCACTCGGATGCCGCTGCCCTTGGTTTCGGCGAAACGGGTCTCGTGCAGCACCGCCGCAATCTTGGGATTGCGCGGCTGGGAGCCAGGCTCGCCCAAATGCTCGGGCGACTTGAGGGAGAAGCCGGGGTTGCGAATTTCCAGCCGGTTGGCGTAGCGGATGATCTGCACCGGGCTGCGGCTGCGGTAGCTGCGGTGCATCAGCGCATTGACCAAGGCTTCGCGGATGACGCGCAACGGAATCACCGGCTTGTCCTGACGCTGGAGTTCGCCTTCAGTCAGGCCGAAGCTCTTGGGCAAGTCGTCCAGCACGGCGGCCTGGGCGCGGCGGATCAGGCGGAACAGCGGGTCGCGCAGTTCGACGGTATCGAAGCGCCGGTCGGGGTCGGGCACCCATTCGCGGCCTGGCACGCGGATGTAGTCGACGCGGGTCATGGGGAAGCAACGGCGCAGGGGCGATGGCTTGCCGAACAGAATCAGGCCGGCAACGGTCGGTTTCCATTCGCCCTTTTGATCGCGACGAATGCTGCCGAGTGCCTGGAGCAGTTCCTCGTCGGACCAACGCAATTCCTCAGCATCTGGGTTGGCATCCCCACGAGATTTTCGGTAATCGGCCATAGCCTCAGGCGACAAATCGTCGAGAGCAGCATCGGCAACGATGCCGGCGTCGAAGCTTTCCTGCTGACGCCCTTGGTAGAAGACCGCCAGATCATCCTCAGTACAGCGCTGATCGGTGCTGCCGATGCGCCGGAATGCGCCACGCGGCAATCCCTGTGCCTTGAAGAAGATCGGTTTGTCTTGCGGTTGCGCCTCGGGGACAAAGACCACGACGACATTCTTGCCCTGAATATTCTCGGTCGAAATATCCACCCGCAAGGGGATATTGAAGATGTCGCGGCACTGGTTGGCAATGTCGGCCGAGAGCTTGTCGGGATGGGTGATGCCCTCCACCTCGTAGGCCGCTTGGTACGCGAATTCGAGCGCCATCTCTTCGCGCGCCACGCCGAGCGCGACCCAGCCGCCACCCAGCCCCGGCTCATTGGCGAAGGCGCAGACAGTTTCCAACGCAGACTTGCCGGGCTCGGAAGCACGCTTGGCTTCGATGCGCTCGTGCTCGTCGAGGAGGTTGAGACTTTCCAGCAATTCGGCAGCAGTCACGCCATCTCCTCGCACTGCACCCAGTTTTGTTGTTTCATAAATCCACGTCGGCCAGGTCGCCCTTGGCTTCCATCCATTGGCGCCGCCCCGACGACTCGCCCTTGGCCATCAGCAAGGTGAACAGGCTTTCCGCTTCTTCCATCTGCGCCAGGCTCAGTTTCACCGGCAGCAATCTGCGCGTGTCGGGGTGCATGGTGGTTTCGCGCAGCTGCTCGGGATTCATCTCGCCCAGCCCCTTGAAGCGGCCGACGTGGATGGCGTCGTCGCGCACCTTGTCCTCCCGCAGGCGCTCCAGCATCTGCTCGCGCTCGTCCTCGTCCAGCGCGTACAGGCGACGCTCCGCCTTGCCCTTGCCCTGGGGCGCCACCTTGATGCAGTACAGCGGAGGCTGGGCCACGTAAACGTGACCATTGAGCACCAGCTTGGGGAAATGCCGGAAAAACAGGGTGAGCAACAGCGTCTGGATGTGGGAGCCGTCCACGTCCGCATCGGCCATGATGATCAGTTTGCCGTAGCGCAGGTTGTCCAGGACGGCGTCCGGCGCGGTGGCGTCATGCGCTTCGATCCCCAGCGCCACGGCGATGTCGTGCACCTCGTTGTTGCCGTAAATCTCGTTGCGCGCCACTTCGAAGGTGTTCAGCACCTTGCCGCGCAGGGGCAAAATAGCCTGAATTTCCCGCTCGCGCCCTTGCTTCGCGCTGCCGCCGGCCGAATCCCCTTCCACGAAAAAAATCTCGTTGCGCGTGATGTCGCGGCTTTCGCAATCCGTCAGCTTGCCGGGCAGCACCGCCACGCCGGAGGATTTTTTCTTTTCCACCACCTTGCTGGATTTCTGCCGGCTGGTGGCGGCCTTGATCGCCAGTTCGGCGATTTTTTTGGCTTCCTCGATGTGGTGGTTGAGCCAGGAATCCAGCGGATCCTTGATGCGCGAAGCGATCAAGCGCAACGTTTCGCGGCTGGTCAGCTTGTCCTTGGTCTGCCCCTGGAATTGCGGGTCGAGCACCTTGGCCGCCAGCACGTAGCGCACGTTGCGCCATACGTCCTCGGCTTGCAGCGTCAGGCCGCGCGGCAGCAGGGCATGGTGCGCCACGAAGTCCTTCAACGCTTCGAAAATTCCCGCGCGCAGGCCGGCCTCGTGCGTGCCGCCCAGGGGCGTGGGGATGAGATTGACGTAGGATTCGCCGCCGCCGGCGTTTTCCGTCCAGGCCAGCGCCCAGGCCGCGCCCTCGCCTTCGGAGAATCCGTTGTCGGCCCCGGCAACGTAGCGCTCGCCGAAAAATGCCGGGCTGACGTAGCCGTCTTCCGGGAGCATTTCCTTCAGGTAATCGAGCAGCCCGTTTTCGTATTTCCAGACTTTCTCGTCGCCGGATTCCTCGTCGGCCAGGGTCACGCTGACGCCGGGCAGCAATACCGCCTTGGCGCGCAGGAGACGCTCCAGTTCGGCGCGGCGGATTTTCGGGGAATCGAAATACTGGGGGTCCGGCCAGGCGCGGATGGCCGTTCCGCTGGTGCGCGCGCCGACTTCGCCGACGGCTTCCAGCGGCTCGCTCACTTCACCGTTGGCAAAGACCATGCGGTGCTCGCGCTTCTCGCGCTTGACCCGCACCTCCAGGCGCGTGGACAGGGCGTTGGTGACCGACACCCCGACGCCGTGCAGCCCGCCGGAAAAGGCATAGGCGCCGCCCGCCGCCTTGGCAAACTTGCCGCCGGCGTGCAGGCGCGTGAACACCACCTCGACGGTCGGCACGCCTTCCTCGGGGTGGATGCCCACCGGGATGCCGCGCCCGTCATCCTCGACGGAGGCGGAGCCGTCCGCGTGCAGCGTCACCCTGATGCGCTTGGCGTGCCCCCCCAGCGCTTCGTCGGCGGCATTGTCGATGGCTTCCTGGATGATGTGGGTGGGCGACTCGGTGCGCGTGTACATGCCGGGGCGCTGGCGCACGGCCTCCAGCCCCTTGAGCACCTGGATCGATGATTCGTCGTAAAGCGTTGCTGCCATGCCTATCCCTAGCCAAAAATGTTTCAACGGTGAGGATTCTATCAGTCACCGTCTGAATGCCATACTGAGCGAGGCCATCACAATGCTTTCGAGAGAGCGTCGTCGAATGTTCGAGCGACCATATAAAGAGCCGCTTCGCCATTAGCGGCCAGGACTTTGAAGTGCGCGGCCCCACACTTGATCTTGCCCCCTTCTCGACCCCGAAGCTCGCCCTTGATTACGCGGTTGCTACAGGGTGTATCCAGCCCTTGACGGCCAGAACATTCAGCGCAATGCCGATCTGCCTCGGAGAAAACTGGCGCTTTCTTTCATTCCAGGCATGGGTACGGACAACAACATCCGACTGATTACGGACTGTCGGCTCCTGCTGGATGATCCAATGGACCGTCGCCAGCAACTCAAGACCGAAGGGGGTTTCAAAGCCCTCAACCAGGGCATCCACTCGTTCAAAACGAGCACGAGTTTCCTGATGAGCCTCCAGGAACGCATTGGCATCTTCGACAGCACCCGGCACCAAGTTCAACGGTTTTCCCGGATCATCGCCGCCATCCGCATAGCCTGAAATCAGGTGCCCTTCGATGGAACGAAGCACATGCCGCAAATTCTCTGCATAGGGGCCATACGGCCCTTTGATGTACTTCAGGCGCAACGGCTCACCGGCCACCTGCATGAAGTACATCAGCTTATGCACCTCCAGCAGGGAAATCGTTGGATCGAGCAGCCCCTTCATGTAGCGACTGACCAACTCGATCAAGGCGGCCCGGCCCGGCGTCATTTTGGGCACTTCCCGGCTGTGCAGCATTTTGTCGGCTTGCGGAGCCCCCTTGGGCTCATAGATGCGTACCGTCACATCCGCCAACGGGGACAAATATTTTTCGATCAACGGACGTACATATTCCCAATTCAGGCCACCCAGGCCGCTACCCAGCGGTGGAATCGCAATCGAATGGATACCGCGCGTCCTGATTTCTAAAGCCAGCGCCACCAAACCCGATTCAATGTCTTCAATCCGGCTGTTGCCACGCCAATGGCGTTTGGTCGGAAAGTTCACGATATAGCGCGGCGTAGTCAGTTGCCCGGTTTCAAAAATGAACATTTGACCTGGCCGCACTTCCTCACGCGCGCAGGCTGCTTCATAAGCCTTGCAGTTTTCCGGCCAAGCATTCTTGAATTGCAGGGCAATGCCACGCCCCATCACGCCAACACAGTTCACCGTGTTGACGATGGCCTCCGCCTCGTCCTTCAAAATGTCGCCGCTCGTCAATTCAATCATGGCAATCTCTCGCGTTAGTAGTACCAATCGGTCTTCACTTCGACCGTTGGCTTATGTTCTTGTTGCTGCAAAGCGTTCAAAACTTGCCCGTAAACGATATTGTTGCTGACGCCAATGCGCCTGACCAGCCCCCACGGGAAACTGTCTTCAAGCAGAAATTCACTTTGCTTCTCTTCCCGGCACTGGTTCCACATCCGAGCTTGGACTGCATCCCAGTCGATTTCATGAAGCCTTGCCAAGTCAGCCCGATCTTCAAAGTAACGAGATCCCGCATTGGACAATGTAAATGCCCAGCGACGATTATTCGCATTCGCCCAGGTCACAGTTTCGTTAAGATCGGCCTCAAGGTGAACGATCTGAGCTTGCCCACCTTGGTAGGTCAACTCAGCATTACGGCGATGGATCAAGAACAACATCACCGAACGCGGACAGAAATAGAACGGAACACATTGCCCAACAAACAAGGTGGGATGGCTATCCAAGCGCAATTCGGTCAACCGGCGTTGCTTGATGTTACTCATGCCAACTATAGTGGCCCCCTCTGTCAAGACAATAACGAGCCGAGTTTAAGAAGGTAGCG
>CAZGOY010000085.1:0-4957 GCA_964527565.1 uncultured Sulfuricella sp.
CCGCTCCCACCGGGGATACCGCTGCCCATATCGGCAGGTGGTCATAGCGCGCCATTGCGGTGCCTTTCCGAAAAAAACCTTAAAAGGGTCAATTACTGTCCGCCTCGTACGAGACGAACGACAGTGCCAGAGGTCTTATCGACGCCGTTGTAGTCGTAGGCGTCGTAGCCATAGTCGAAATCGACGAACCAGGCATCGGCCGGATTGCCCGCATAATTGGTTCCCGTCCAATGCCAGCCGGTGGTCGCGTTGGGGAAGTAGGTGCTGTCGATGATGGCGGCGCCGCTTTCCTGCTTGCTTTGATCCACCAGGCCGAGCAGTTCGTCCTTGTGCGGCATGCGCCAGTCGCTGTAGCCGCACAGTTGGGCGCTGTTGACGGCGGTGACGTAGGCCTGGGTGTTGCATTGGCTGGATGGCAGGGTGGCGTTGCAGGTGTTTGTGCCCACGCTGCCGCTATTCCCGCCGTTGCGCGTGCTGTCGGTGTCGTACCATCTGTAGGTGTGGCCCTTGTGGCGCAGGTGGGTGTTGTCGTTGACCTTCACTTCCCAGGTGAGGCCGGTGACGTTGTCGCGCGTGCAGGCCCAGTCGGTCGCGCCGCTGCCCAGCGCGGCGTTTGCCGCGAGTTCCGTGCCGTTGTTGGCGATCTTGGTGAAATCGAAACCCAGCGAGGAGCTGGCGCCCACTTTGTAGAGCACTCCGGCGGCATCCATGGCGGCGCGCCCGAAGCGGCCATCCTGGCGCGGGTAACCGGCGGGGTCGGCGCTGCTGCAATCGACGGCGTTGCTGGCGGCATTGCCGCACAGGACGATGCCGGTGTCGTTGAGGCCGGCGGCGTGGGCGGCGGAAAAACCGCCGACGATGATGACGAAGCTGAACAGGGTGGCGCGCAATTTCATTTTGAACCTCGTGTTGGGTTGCGACAGGGAAATTCCCTGGAAGGAAAAAAACGGGAAAACCATTTTCATGCCTGGCCCCGGCTGATTCGCGCGATGGCGGAAACATTGGCGGCAAGCACATCGGCGAGCGCGGTGCCGGTATCGTCACCGCCATTCGGCATGGAAAGGACCTTTAATGGCTCCGGCAGGTCGTCGAGCAGATTCGCCGGTCTTTCGGACAGATCGATCACGGCTTGGATTTCGTGCAGGGCACGCTGCATGGATGGGGGGTATTCAATATGAAAATTGGAGCCCAGCACGGAAGCCAGAAGACTGGACAGGGTTTCGGCGGTGGGCGCACCAGTGAAAGCGTGCCAGCTTTCCAGACAGGCGCGGCAATTGCCTGCGGCAAGGGATGCGACCAGCACACCCAGCCTTTCGCACAAGCGGGCGGGGATTTTTATTACTTCAAAATCCGGATCGGGTTCGGTTCCGCCCAGGAGTTCAAGCGATATTTTCATGCGGCGGAAATCTTTCTCGTTGTCCCCGAAGGGATGCAACATCCACACTGCGGAAGCAAATTCATCCAAAGGCGCTTGGACTTCTGCAGGAAAATCGTCAAAATCGGCCAGCGCCCCGAGGAAGTTAACCGCGCAGTCAATGCCGTGTTTTTTGTTGGCGGCGGCTACAAGTTCATTGAAGTTGTCGGCATCCTTGAGCGCCCAATACATTCCGGCGGCATTGAGAATCGCACGCGCAATGGCTGTTTGCTGTACGTAACCGCCAGTTTCGATACGATTCAGCAGATTTCCGGTATTGAATAGCGCAACGACGGCTTTACCGTCCGTATCCTGCGCCGCAACGGCGGCAAGCGTTGCGGAAAGCACTCCCAGGCAGGGAGCCAGCAGAATTTCATCCGGGGCATGGGAGGCCTGCGGCTTTGCGGTGCTTCTTGGGAAACGCTGAAGAAATGAGCGAGACGGATGCTGTGCTTGGCGTGCGGCGCTCTGCGGACGGGGCTTGCGAGCCATTTCAGGGAGATCGGCATGGGTGCGCGCACCGCGTAATGCCGCAATGCGCCGTCGCAACCCTTTATTCGGCGCTTCCCTTGAGGTGGATCCAGGCAATGCGGCGCCCTCCTTGCCGTGCGGTAGCCAGCAGCGCGAAATGTTGAACAGGTGGGCTACTGCCTCCGCAACGTTCGCCAAGTGCTTTTTTTGCGGCGCCACACCGGGAACGGCGGCGAGAAGCGGGGCGATGGCGGAAGCCAGCGCGCTTTCATCCACCGGCGCGGTGCGGCGTTTCCGCAGTCCGGCAAGCGCGGCGGCAGCGGAAACGCGCAGCAGCCATTGCGTGTGCGCATATTCCCCCAGATCGTCGAGCACCGAGGCGAGGTTGTTGGCATCCGCCTCCAGAATATCCAGCCAGGCCCGCTCAACGCGCGCCCCACGCTTGATATGGCGCAGCTCTTCCAGTTCGGCGAGCAGGCCGGCATACAGGAAGCAGGCCCAGCGCAATAAACGGGTATCGGACTCCTTGGTCAGATGGTCGGCAAGCGCGCCCCAGGTTTTGTAGAACCCCGATTCACGGCGCTGCCTGTCATCCGCCATCTGCATTTGCAGTTCCTTGTATGCCACGGGCAGGACTGACCGCAGGAAGCGCGCGCCGAGTTTTCCCCGCGCCGGCTTGATTACTTGCAGCAGCAGATCGATCCGCGTTTCAGGTTTGACATCTTCCTCCTTGAACCGGCGTAGCGTGGCGGCAACACGTCCACGCAGGAAATTGCGCCAGGCATCGGGAGAATAGGAAAAAGACTCCTCCGCCAGGCCGCCGGCCCGTTCCGGCAAGTCACCCGCCGCCCCCTGGAGCGGCGTATCGCTCACTTCATGAAGCTGTCGCCGGGATTTTTCGTCCAGCACCAAGCGCGACATGTCAATATGCATCTCGATCCAGGGCAGCACTGCACCGGAGGCGTCGCTCTTGACCTTCTCGGCCAGCCCCGTTCTATTCAGCACCCAATCCCACCAATCCGTCAGAAACGAACCGCGCTCTCCCTTGTCCTGCGAAACAATATCCTTGTGAATTTCGCTTTTTTCCGGATCGTTTTTTTGCTGCATGCGCAGGGTATTGTCCCGCTGCCCGCTAACAGAGAGGCGGGATAGCGTATGGTTTATCTCGCTGCCGGTCACAATGTTTCCTCCCGAAAATCAGGATTTTTGATGGCGAGGCCGACGATCAGGGCGATTTGCGCGGCGGGGGACAGCCCCTTGCTGCCGGGCTTGAGGCTAAACACATGCATCGCTTCGCCGAGCAATGCACGGATAGGCAAGTCCTGCCCAAGCTTCGCCAGATTCTCGAGCGCGATTTTGAGCGCTTCCACGGCTTCGGAAGCCTTGTCGCCGCAATTTTCCCGGATCAGGTTGGCGATCTGCGGCAGGCGCAGGATGTCCTCGGCATCTTCACTATCAATCGGCGGCACGCTGTAGCGCGTACGCAGGTATTTGTCCTCCATCCAGGCAAAGTAATCGTTCTGCAGTTCCGGCGAATCCACCCAGCGCTTGGCCAGTCTGAGATAAAAAGCATCCGTTTCCGCCTCCTGGCTTCCGGCGTAGCTCACCGTCGTGCCGCCATAAGGTTCGTGAAGGTTTTCTATCAGCCAGGCGGCAGCCGTGGCGCGAATATCGCTGCTGGAGGCAAACATGGGATTGAATGCCTTGTGGCGGATTTGCTCCGGCACGTAGGGAACGACGACAGAAACCGCTTCGAGCGTCAGCGAGCGCTGGATTAACGTTATCGCTGCCTGCACGGCTGCGGGCGTGGCTCGGTCGATCTCGTCAAGAATGAACACCACCCGGCGCCCCGCGCGGGCATGGCGTGCCACCGCCTTTTGCAAATAGCCCTGCCAGTACAGACGCAATTGGCCGTCGCCACTAATTTCGCTGCCGAGCAGCGCAATCTTGAATTTGACCAGACCGCTACGAAACCAGCGCATGAGCGGCATAAACAGGGGAAAGGATAACCAGGCGTGGGACGCCAGCGTGCGGGGATGGGTGTAAAGGGATTCGAGAACCCCCCATTGCAAGTCATCGTAGTTCTGGTTTTCCCAAATATTGATTTGCACTGATACGGCCCCGCTACCGTGAAGCCGGGCATGCAAGCCTTCGACGATGCGCGATTTGCCGCTTCCCCATCCGCCGTGAATTCCAACGGCGCGAAACCCCCCCCTCCCCATGACGGCGGGAATCAGGACTTCTTCCACGAATCGCGATTGACTTGACAACAAACCGGCGCCATCTCCGGCGGCGGGCAGCAAGGCATAACGGGCGTCACGCATTCCTGCAATGCGGTTGGCGAGGGCGAGCTTGCCGAGCAACCATGTACCCCCGTACAGAGCTGATAGCCACAGCGCCGCCGACAGCATGGACGGCTGGTCGGGAATCAGCGCCGACAGGCCAACCAGGCACAGCGCCAGCATGGCGGCGGTGAGCACGAATAGGATGTTCCGCAAGGCGGCTGTGCGCACGGGCGTTCCCTGAACGGCAAACAGGAATATCAAGATGAAGAAGGGCCACCAAAACGCACGTTGCGCTTCACCCCGGAGAGATGCCGCGAGCAAGTGGCCCATCTTCCCGAAAAGACTACCGGCCTCCGAAATGAGGGAGCCGACGTCAATCATCTTTGCCATCCTTGCAAGTCCCCCGTTGACGATCCAGCGCCTTCCCCTGAGTTGTCGTGGTGATTGCGCGCACCCTTGGTTGACGTTGTACCTTCTGCCCCGGCGCCTTCGCCTGAGTGGGTGAGGCGGTTGCGACATCGCTTCCGTTGCCGGGAGCGATAAGAATGCAGCAGTATTCCGCGCAGCCGGTCTCTGTAACCGAGCACGCCGTCTTTTTTTCAGGGCTGTATTGAAGAAGCGCGAGCAGCGCCGTAACGGCAGCGGTCAGCGCCGCCAGCGATCTGAGGAATTCGGAAAGCGGGGGGAGAACAGAGCGGATCACCAAATCCCGCCCCGGTATTTTACGTAACCTAGCGGCTCGGCTCGGCTCGGCTCGGCTCGGCTCGGCTCGGCTCGGCTCGGCTCG
>CAZGOY010000086.1:0-3248 GCA_964527565.1 uncultured Sulfuricella sp.
GAGGCAAAAGGGGACAGATTTATTTATCCCTCCCATCCCTGGGGAAAATAAATCTGCCCACTTTTTCTTGCTGACGCGGCGGGCGCTCAGGCGCCCGCGCTTTCCGGGGAGCCGCCTTCCGGCAACGCCACCGGGTCAACGACAGCGCTTCCATCCGCCTCGGCAGGGGGCAAGTGGATTTGCATTTCCAGCGCGGCGATCCCGACGTTCACCGTCGCGGTGAGCGAAACCGGCTGCGCCGAAAGGGGGCGGTTCTTGAGTTCCTCCACGGCAATCTCGAGGATGCGGCACATTTGCGCCGTCGAGGCGCGCACGGCCTTCTCGTTGAGCGCGTCGGTCAAGCTGGTCGCCGTGTTCGCCAACGACTGCACGCCGCCCTTCACCGTGGAGGTAATCCCATCGACCGTATCGGTCGCCGTATTCGCCACCTGGCTCCCCAGGCCTTTTATCTTGTCAAGCATGAATAGCCCTCTCGATAATCCGGCATCCAACTCCCCCTAAACCACCAAAAACCCCGGTGCCGCCTTGCCTTTTCTGGCGCGGCGCTGCAGGAATTCGGCTTCCAGTTGCGGCCATTCCAGCTTTTTCTCGCCGCGCTTCGTGGCGAAGCGCTGGCTTTCGCCGGCGCTCACCGGCAGGGCCAGCACCATAAAATCCTGCTCTTCCAGCTGCATCAGGATCACGCCGCGTCCCTTGGCCAGTTCCTTGACCTCGCTCAAGGGGAAAATCAGCATCTTGTTGGCTTTCTGGCACAGCGTCAGCACATGGGTTGCCGGGCCCAGCAGCGACGGCTTCAGCACCTGCTCGCCCGCTTCGACGCGCAGGAATTCCTTGCCGGCCTTCTGGCGCGAGACCATGTCGGCAACCTTGGCGACGAATCCATATGCGCCGCTGGTGGCGACCAGCACCCGCTCTTCCGGTGCCGCGCACAGCATCGCGACAATGCGCGAATTTTGCAGTTCGACCAGGCTGGCCACCGGGGCGCCATCGCCCTTGCCGCCCGGCAGGTCGGCTGCGCGCACGGTATAGGCGCGGCCCTGCGCATCCAGCAGAATGACGGGATGGATCGTGCGGGTCTCGATGACGGCCAGCTCGTTGTCGCCGTCCTTCCAGCTCAACATCGACTTGTCGATGCCGTGGCCGTTGCGCGAGCGGATGAAGCCGTTGCGCGACAGGATCACGGTAATGGGCTCATCGGCAAGCGTTTCGACCTTGGAGGCGGTGACCTTCTCGGCGGCCTCGATCAGCGTGCGGCGCGCGTCGCCGAATTTCGCGGCGTCCGCCTCGATCTCGGAAACGATCAGCTTGCGGCGCGCGCCTTCGTTGTCCAACAGGTGCTGGATAGCGGATTTTTCTTCCCTGAGGGAGGCCAGTTCGCGTTCGATCTTGATGCCTTCAAGTCGCGCAAGCTGGCGCAGGCGGATTTCCAGGATGTCTTCCGCCTGGATTTCGGTCAGGCTGTATTTTGCCATCAGGTCGATCTTGGGGTCATCGGCCTCGCGGATGGTGCGGATCACCTCCTCGATATTGAGAAAGGCGACCATGCGGCCTTCAAGCACGTGAATGCGCTTATCGACCTCCTGCAAGCGGTGGCGCAAGCGGCGCAGGACGGCGGCCATCCTGAAACCCGCCCATTCGCGGACCAGTTGCGCCAGCCCTTTTTGCTGCGGTTTGCCGTTCAAGCCGATGACCACCATGTTCATGGAAACATTGCATTCCAGCGAGGTGTTGGCCAGCAGCACGCCCATCATGTCGTCCGGCGTCTGGCGCGAGGAGCGCGGCTCCAGGATGATGCGCACCGGGTGGTCCTTGTCGGAATCGTCGCGCGCGGTTTCCAATACCGCCAGCACTGCCGACTTCATGGCTTGCTGGTCGGGCGTCAGGGCCTTTTTACCGGCCTTGACCTTGGGGTTGGTCATGTCCTCGACTTCGGACAGAAAGCGGGCGGTGCTGGTGCCGGGCGGCAATTCGGTGATGACCACCTGCCATTGGCCGCGCGCCATTTGTTCGACGGACCAGCGCGCCCGCATGCGGATGCTGCCGCGCCCGCTTTCATAAGCCTTGCGGATGTCCTCGCGGGAGGAAATGACCTGTCCGCCGCCGGGGAAATCCGGGCCGCTGACACAATCGACGATCTCTTCGTCTGCGGTTGCGGGGTCGGCGACCACCATCCTGCATACCTGCGCCACCTCGCGCAGGTTGTGCGGCTGCACCTCCGTGGCCATGCCGACGGCGATACCCGTGGAGCCATTCAGCAACAGTACCGGCAGCCTGGCGGGCAGCAGCCGCGGCTCCCTGAAGCTGCCATCGTAGTTGTCGTTGAAATCCACCGTCCCCTTGTCCAGTTCGGCGAGCAGGATTTCCTCGGCGAAGCGCGACAGGCGCACTTCGGTATAGCGCATGGCGGCGGCGCCATCGCCGTCGCGCGAGCCGAAATTGCCCTGCCCTTCGATCAACGGGTAGCGCAGCGTGAAATTCTGCGCCATGCGCACCGCCGCCTCATACACCGAACTGTCGCCATGCGGGTGATACTTGCCGATCACATCGCCGACGATGCGCGCGGATTTCTTGAACGGCGCATCGGACTTGTTGCCCAGCTCGCGCATCGCAAACAGGATGCGGCGCTGCACCGGCTTCTGGCCGTCCTCGACGGATGGCAGGGCGCGGCTCTTGACCACGGACATGGCATAGGCCAGATAGGCGCGCTCGGCAAAAACCGGCAGGGAAATACCGTCATCGCCGGTCCCGCCGTCCGGCGGCACGTCGCGGGGCGGCACGGCGCCGCCGGAAAACAGGTCGAGTGTCAGGTCATCTACGGGGTTGGGCATTGCTGATCCTTCAAATGACTATTCATTATTGACCATCTTTACTGCTCGATATGCCTGCTGCGGATCGTTAGGCTCATACGGATTGGTCATCGCCAACCGGCCATCCCGCATCAGGGGGCGCAGGTAGTTCTGCCGCACGACTTCCGGGTTACGGCGCAATACGATGGAAAGCTCATCCACTCGCCAGTCTCGCAGGCCGCACAGGGACACAACAAGATCACGTATTTCCTGGGGCGGATGGCGCAAGCCGACAGCACCCAGTTTCGCTGCCAAAGAACCGGGCAATGCATCCAGCAGGCCACGGCGCTGGGATTCGTCAAACTTGGTCGGTTCGCCCGTCACCGCGCCGGAATCGGTGGGGGGGTTGCTAGATAAGCCGGGGGGGTTGCTAGATAAGCCGGGGGGGTTGCTAGATAAGCC
>CAZGOY010000087.1:0-2644 GCA_964527565.1 uncultured Sulfuricella sp.
CCGACGAGTTCGCCGACGCCTTCGCCCGCGCCTGGTTCAAGCTGACCCACCGCGACATGGGGCCGCGTGCGCGCTATCTCGGCCCCGAAGTGCCCGAGGAAGTGCTGCTCTGGCAAGACCCCATCCCCGCCGTCGATCACCCCCTGGTCGACGACCAGGATATTGCCGCCCTCAAGGCCAAAGTGCTGGCGTCCGGGCTGTCCGTCTCGGAACTGGTCTCGACCGCCTGGGCCTCGGCATCAACGTTTCGCGGCTCCGACAAGCGCGGCGGCGCCAACGGCGCGCGCATCCGCCTCGCGCCGCAGAAGGACTGGGAAGCCAACCAGCCAAGCCAACTGGCCAAAGTGCTGGGCAAGCTCGAAGGCATCCAGAGCGAGTTCAACGCGAGCGGCAAGAAAGTCTCGCTGGCCGACCTGATCGTGCTGGCCGGCTGCGTCGGCGTCGAAGAGGCGGCCAGGAAAGCCGGCCATGCGGTAACGGTGCCGTTCACGCCGGGCCGCATGGACGCCTCGCAGGAACAGACCGACGCAGGCTCATTTTCCGTGCTCGAACCGTTCGCCGATGGCTTCCGCAACTACCAGAAGGCCCAGTACTCCGTCTCCGCCGAGGAGCTGCTGCTCGACAAGGCGCAATTACTGACGCTCACCGCGCCCGAGATGACGGTGCTGGTCGGCGGCCTGCGCGCGCTGAACGCGAACGTCGGCCAGTCCAGGCACGGGGTTTTCACCAAGCGGTCGGAAACGCTCACCAACGACTTCTTCGTCAACCTGCTCGACATGGGTACGGAGTGGAAGGCCGTTTCGGACGCCGCGGACCTGTTCGAAGGGCGCGACCGCAAGAGCGGCGAAGTCAAATGGAGCGGCACCCGCGTCGACCTGGTCTTCGGTTCGAACTCCCAACTCCGCGCCATCGCGGAAGCCTATGCGTGCAGCGACGCGCAACCAGCGTTCGTGCGCGATTTCGTGGCGGCCTGGAACAAGGTGATGAACCTGGATCGCTTCGACCTGGCGTGATCCTGGATGATAGGTGTTGAATGCGCAAGGGTGCGTCCCCCGCACTCTTGTCAGTCAACCTGAAACGACGGTAGGAGTGACCTCCTGGTCGCGAATTCAGCGGTTCGCGACCAGGAGGTCGCTCCTACCACTACGTTTGCCGGCAACAACGTGCCGGGCATTCAATGAATCCATCCGGGCAACGGCTTGATTGTTCGCAGCCTCTGGCATAAAGTGAGATTTCCTTACTTTTGCACGCCGGTGGTGCCCTCAAGCGGCTGGTCAACCACAAAATGAGCAATGACGTAACGGCAGGCTATATCATCTTCGACGTAGAACGGCTGCGCGATCCGATGCAGAAAATCACCAGACAGCTTCTGGCCTGCTTTCATCAATAACCCATTGCGCAATTATCATCTGATGATAAAGTGAATCACGCGAAGCACATCTGGCCTGGAAACCCTGCTTGACCTTAACGATTACATCATCGACCAAGGCAGCGGGTATTGGGTAAAGGTTGAAGCGTGGCAGGTGCCGCCCTCCCCAGAAGTGCCTCACGGCATCCGCTACGCCTTGACCCTGCACGAACCCTACGGCAAGCGGATCATGGGCTATGACAACAGCCATGCCGTGAAACCGCCGAAGAAGTTCAAACATGCGGGACAACGCTTTGCCTATGACCACAAGCACCGCCATGTGGCCGACAAAGGTATCCCCTACGAATTCAAGGATGCCAACCAACTCCTGGCTGACTTCTTTGCTGAGGTTGACCGTGTTTTAGAGGAAGCAAGAAAATGACTACCACCGTAACTATCGGCATCATGCCGCAAGAGAAGATTCGTGAACGGCTGATGGCTATCGCCCTTGGCGAATACAAGCCACAACCGGATGAGCCTAAAATCTGGTTCACCTCCATGAAATCGCTGGCCGAAGTATTGAGCGATGAAAACCGCGCATTGCTCAGAACCATCAGTGACGCCCAGCCCGAATCTCTCACCGGCTTGGCCCATTTGACGGGACGCAAACCCGGCAACCTTTCCCGCACGCTCAAAACCATGTCTCATTATGGCCTGGTGGAAATGCGCCGGGAAAACCGCCATGTCCGCCCCATTGTGCAGGCTACGGAATTCCATATTTTGGCAACCTGAGCATGCACCAGGAAGGAACGGAATTTCTATCCATCTGGAAGGCCGCCCACCTTTGGGTGAACCAAGACCCTGAGGCCACGGATCCCCAAGTTCCAGCAATTCGGCGGCGTGCCGGTCGGTCTGTGGCGGGAATTACGCCGCGCCAGTGAAGAAATTCCCGATGGGGTGCTCAAGGATGCCTTCGAGGCGGCAGACCAGGGCAATTGGGCGCAATTTCTCCAAGTCCTGGGCGGCGTCGCTCCCCGGCGTAAGGATTTACCGATTCAAATTGCCAAAGTGGCAAGCGATGAAGTCGGACAATACGGCGACCCCATCGAGGAAAAAATCATCGGGGTGAAATCCGACGAATACGTTCTTCGAACCCGCATTCATTCCTGGCGCCTCATGCTGCTATCGGCCAACGGCGTAATGGTTGGGATGGCTATTCCAGCAGCGGCGCAGCCGACGGACTATAGTGGACCCCTCTGTCAAGACAATAACGAGCCGAGTTTAAGAAGGTAGCGC
>CAZGOY010000088.1:0-2299 GCA_964527565.1 uncultured Sulfuricella sp.
GAGGTTATGGGGAGGCCGCAAGGCCGGAGATGACCCGCAGAGGTTACGCGGTTCCCGTGCAATGCGCTGCGCGGATTGCACGGGCTGGAATGCTCAGGCCGCTTGAATGGCAACCAACACTTTCAATTGCACCCTGCGGGAGAGGGGAACACGCCAACCTATAGAATGAGCCTACCCGGCCAGCCGGGTCAGCGCTTCACGGTATTTCTCGCCGGTCTTGGCAGCCACCTCGGCAGGCAGTTCCGGCGCCGGCGGCTTCTTGTTCCAGCCCACGCTTTCCAGCCAGTCGCGCACGTACTGCTTGTCGAAGCTGGGCGGGTTGGAACCCGGCGCGTAC
This sequence comes from uncultured Sulfuricella sp., assembly GCA_964527565.1. Taxonomy (GTDB): domain Bacteria; phylum Pseudomonadota; class Gammaproteobacteria; order Burkholderiales; family Sulfuricellaceae; genus JAGXQV01. Next base: position 338 of record CAZGOY010000088.1, read on the forward strand.
AGGTCGGCGGGCCAGAAACGCGATGAATCCGGGGTCAGCGCCTCGTCGATCAAATGCAGCACTCCGGCGTCGTCAAGGCCGAATTCGAACTTGGTGTCGGCGATGATGATGCCGCGCGTCAGGGCGTATTCGGCGGCTTCCTTGTAGAGACGGATGGCGACGTCGCGCACCTGGGCGGCGAGTTCCGGGGTCATCAGCCCGGCGGCTTGGTCGAAGCTGATGTTTTCGTCGTGGGCGCCGACTTCTGCCTTGGTGGAGGGGGTGAACAGTGGCTCGGGCAGTTTGTCCGCCTCGCGCAGGCCGACAGGCAGGGGGATGCCGCACACGCTGGAACTGGTTTTGTATTCCTTCCAGCCGGAGCCGACCAGATAGCCGCGCACGATGGCTTCGATGGGCAAGGGCTTCAATTTCTTCACCACGATGGCGCGGCCCGCCACCTGATCCCTTTCATCGGCGGCAACCACTGATTCGGGAGCCACGCCGGTCAACTGGTTGGGCACGATATGACCGAGCCGGGCGAACCAGAAATCGGAAATCCGCGTCAGCACCTCACCCTTGCCGGGAATCGGCGAAGGCAGCACCACGTCGAAGGCCGACAGGCGGTCGGTGGTGACGATCAGCAGACGCTCGGCATCCACCTCGTAAATGTCGCGCACCTTGCCGCGGTTGAGCAGCGGCAGGCTGTGCAGGCTGGAATTGAACAGGGCTTGAGGCATGGTGGGCGGCTCCGGGGAAAAGCCGAAATTCTAACCCAACTCCAGATGTTTCGTGCGCCGTGCAAAGGGGCTGTTTTTCAGCAGGTGCGAATTGCGCCCGGCAACAGGCGCTCCAACTGGAGCAACCGCATCGTTCGGGTGCCACCGGAATGGGCCCGATTGATGCGCTGAAAATAGCGGCACGGATTCAAGTCAAGTAAAGTAGCAAAATGAAGAGTCCGTACAATATAAGCATTGCAGCGGCACCGCAAACATCCATTTTTACTCAATCACAGGATAGCCATGAAACGCATCGAACACGGTTTTGAATTATTCATCTTCAACAGCCGCTGGCTGTTGGCGCCTTTCTATCTCGGGCTGATCGCCGGTATCGTTTTATTGCTGATCAAGTTCGTCAAAGCATTTGTCGCCGCGTTGCCTGTCGTGTTCGAAGGCAGCGGCGGCGATGCGATGATCGCGATTCTGACCTTGGTGGATATCACCCTGGTCGCTAATCTGCTGTTGATCATCATCTTCGCTGGCTACGAGAATTTCATTTCCAAGATCGATACCGCCGACCATGAAGATCGTCCCGATTGGATGGGGCATGTCAGCTTCTCCGACCTCAAACTCAAGCTGATCGGATCCATCGTCGCCATTTCCGGTATCGAGTTGCTGAAGTATTTCGTCAACGTCGGCCAGCACTCGGATCACGATCTGATGTGGGTCGTGATCATCCATATTACCTTGGTCATCTCCGGCGTGCTGTTTGCGCTGATGGACCGTATTTCCGGCAGTCACGGTCCCGCGCCGGAAGTGCGCAAGGCAGCCGAGGACTGATCGCAACGTACCGGCCCACGTCGTGCGCGAGGATGGCGCGGATTTCGGCCACGCTGAAGGTTTCCAGCATGTGGTCGGTGATGTAGATACGCCGCAGCCTGGGCCACAGGCCGACGAGCAGTGCATTTGCCACAGGAGGAGCGATGGGGGCATATCTGACAATGAAAACCAGAATATTACAACCAGATACAAAGGGGGATCATGGACGACGCGGATGAAATTGCCATCAGGCCGAATTACCTGGGCTTGCTTCTGAGCATTGGCTTGCTCGGGGTAGGTGTCTTTCTCCCGGCCCTGCTGCTGTCGAAGTTGTTGCAAATGAGCAGTTTCGGTCCCGAACTCTTCGACTGGGTGATAACCCTTGCCGAGATCGTTGACGCTGTAGAAAAACCTCCAAAACGCATCCCTGCCCAGGCATAATTTCGGG
>CAZGOY010000089.1:0-1902 GCA_964527565.1 uncultured Sulfuricella sp.
TGAAGTCGCCGCGAAGCGCGGCGGCTTCAACAATGGACTTGATCTCGGCAACGATCTTGCGCAGGCTGTCCTGCATCACCTTCAGCGAATACAGCAGGCTGGTAGTGTCGCCGGATTTGACTTGCATATCCATGGAAAGGTCGCCACCGGCGATCTTGTGCACGGCATCGGCTGCGTAATCCGGCTCGCCGCCCAGTTGCTTGAGTAGACTGCGGGTGATGGCAAAGCCGGTGATTACCCCAACCAGCAAGGCGATGACGCCGAGGACGGAAATGACGAGTAGGGCGCTACTGACGGCTTTTTCAGCCTCTTGGCCCAGCTTGGTCATGATGTCGGCGGAAAACGTGACCATCTTACTGACAGCGTCGAAATAGCTGTTCTGCAAGGCGCGCGTTTCTGTCAGCATCAGGTTTTTGGCTTCGTCGCGCTTGCCTTCCTGCACCAGTTTGATGAACTGCTCCTGCGAACCGACGTAATTGGCGCGCGCCTCCATGGACTTCTTGTGCAGGTTCTTGCCTTCTTCCGTAAACATCAGGGCGCCAACCTTGTCGAGGTTTTCGCCGATCTTCTTGCGTTCATCGACAATGCGCGCCAGTTCGCGGTCAATATTATCCTTTCCATCCACGAGCAGGGAATTGCGCATGGCGCGCGCGATGATGTTGATGCTGTCGATGACGTTGTTGGCGTAGACCGTCTTGGGGAACTGGTTGTTGACGATCACGTCAATCTTGCCGTTCAAGTTCAGCAAGTCTTTGATGCTCAAGCCCGCGATAATCGCCAGCAGCAGGATTACCGCGCCGAAACCCAAACCCAGCCGGGTGCCTACTTTCATGTTTCCGCTTGCCATTTTATTTGCCTCCTAAAGATTTTTCAGAATCCGTTATGCCATGGCCACGTCGACCAGCTCCATGTCGCGGCTGGTCATGAGCTTTTCGATGTCGACAAGGATCAGCATGCGTTCATCGACGGTGCCCAGCCCCATCACGTACTTGGTGTCGATGGCCGAGCCGAATTCGGGGGCGGGTTTTATCTGGTCAGGGTTAAGGGTGATGACGTCGGAAACGCCATCCACCACCATGCCCACTACGCGGTTGGCCACGTTGAGGATGATGACCACGGTAAACTGGTTATATTCGGCGCTGCCGAGATGAAATTTGAGGCGCATATCGACGATGGGCACGATGATGCCGCGCAGGTTGATGACGCCCTTGATGAATTCCGGCGTGTTGGCCAGCGTGGTCACCGCGTCGTAGCCGCGGATTTCCTGCACCTTGAGAATTTCAATGCCGTATTCCTCCTTCCCCAGGGTAAACGTCAAAAATTCGTTCCCCTGATGGACAGTCGTCCCGGCGATGGCTTCCTGTGTGGATGTCTGCGTCATTATTACCTCCTTGATTTCTGGGTGCCTGCTTTATTAAACCGTTACGGGTTCCAGTATAGCTTGATTATCAGCCTAATTTTTGGCCTTTTAGCTACCGTAGGGCGCAATCCCCGAAGGGTATTGCGCCGGATGTTCGCGGTTCCGGTGCAATGCGCTACGCGGATTGCACCCTACGCTTGCTGGATGGATGTCAGTCCAGTTTTTATCCTGTTAGAACTCCTGCCACTCGTCGTCATCCCCGGCGGGTTTGGCGGGTTTTGCGGCCCTGGCGGGGCCGGGCTTGTGGGCCGGAGCATGGGCCGGAGCATGATGCGCCACGGCGGCCGGTCTGGCGGCGGGGCGTGCAGCTACCATGCCCATGCCGGACTTGGTGTCGAGCTTGAACACACTGACCGAAGTGGAGAGGTTTTGCGCCTGCTCTTCGAGCGATTCGGCGGCAGCGGCAGCTTCTTCCACCAGCGCGGCATTCTGCTGGGTGACCTCGTCCATCTGCGTGATGGCCTGATTGACCTGCTCGATAC